>DDQN01000087.1 GCA_002342685.1 Vibrio sp. UBA2441 | reverse complement strand
GAATCGCCGGAATACGCAACTGGGATCATTTACATGATATGCATAATGAAGGTTATAGCGCTGAGCAAATAAGTGATGCAGCAGCTTGCGGGTATAACCCATATGATATTAGCTTAGACCTATATGCTTTAGGGTTATCTCCTAAAGAATGGGAAGCTGTTGATAGCAATTTCAATTCAGATTTATCTGAAGTTAACTCTGAATTAAAGGCCATTTTTGATGGGCTGGTAGATAATGCCGAATCTTTCTACAAGCTTACAAATCGTTATTTACAGATTTGGGGTGAATTAGGAGAGTTATATGCTGAAATTAAGTATGGTATTACGCGGCATAAACCACATACTAAAGGCTCAGACGGAAAGCTAGGAAATGATTTCATCGAAATAAAAACGATTTCTCCTGAAAAAAGTAAAGAAGAAGTAAGAGTGAAACGTGCTGGAAACTTCAATAAGCTTCTATTAGTAAAAATTGCCTCAGACTTTTCGTTTGAAGGGCAGCTAATCGCACGAAAAGATCTACCGAAAGGTGAAGGTAAGTATGCAAGAGCTTCATGGGCTCGTAAGAAAACAAAACCTCAAACTGTAATCACAAAATCAATGACTGGCTCACCTGAAGCCAAAATATATACAGCCCTAAAGTCTCCTACCTCTTTAGACCCCGAACTTCAAAACAAGCTTGGTTTGTCTGAGTCAGATTTCACCAAAGCCGTTAGTGAGCTTTGTAAGTCCCAAAAGATTAAGCGTTCGCTAGAAGATAGTAAAAAATGGATACGTAATACAAAATAACCTTATAAAGTGATTAAGTCAGACTAGCAATGCTATATAAGTTGAGAGGTAACGTCGTTCACTTTTAATACTACATCAGGTAATCCGCAATCTACTAAATTAGTAAAATCGGTAACTCACAATTGTCCATCTTCGAGCTAGCTAATGTGGCTAGCTCAGATCTGCCCCATTCAAAGTTACGCGGAGAAGACTTCTCAGTCCACTAAAGTGTCATTTGACTTACTTCTTCTAATGTCGCTAATGTGTCTAAAGGGGTGAGAGAACATCAATTATCTACAAGTAGCAATAAACTAAGAATTAGAAGGTAAAAATGTCAGTTGCAAATACCAGAAAGAAAATTGAGAAATTCCTACTATCTGAAATACCGGAAGTACTGGTCATAAAAGGAGATTGGGGAGTAGGCAAAACATTTACTTGGAAAAAATTCTTTCAGGAAATCAGGGAAGAAAATCATATTGCACTAGAGCATTACTCATATGTCTCTCTATTTGGTATTGAGTCTCTACATGAACTTAAGCGAAGTATAGCTCTCAGTAAAGTTAACACAAAAATAGTCTTGAGTAGCAACGTTGAAGAAGAGCAAAACCTTAAGCACTACCTAAATAAAATTGGCAACACCGTAAAGCAGCCAATAATGAAACTGTTAGATAGTGGCAAAGATGTTGAGTTATTCGGTGTTGCTGGTTTAGGAGGCATGGTTGACTCTATCCTTTATGCGACGCTTTCAAAAACAATAGTGTGTTTTGACGATTTAGAGCGTCATAGTGATTCACTGTCTGTAAGAGATATTCTCGGAATGGCTTCTTACTTGAAAGAAGAAAAAAGGTGCAAAATTGTCATACTGTTAAATGAGGATGGGGATAAAGCAAGGCTCGAAGAGTACTTCAAATATCACGAGAAAGTTGTAGATACCCAAATCGCCTTTGAGCCAACTGCGACAGAGTGCTTTGACTTGGCAATTGGTGAACAAGAAAAACATGACCTAATCCGAAAGTGTTGCGTTAGTTTACAGATAAAGAACATTAGAGTACTGAAGAAAATTGAACGACATACACAAGAGCTACTTAAACACCTATCCTCTTATGACGAAATGATAGTACAACAAGCTATCTATTCGTTAGTTGCAATTAGTTGGTGCTATTATTGCCACAGTTCAGAGCCCGAAAAGATACCATCATTCGAGTTCATAACTACCAAAAAAAGATTTTTTGGATTATCTGATGATAAAGAGGACAAGGTAAAAAAGCTCTGGTCACAAAAACTAAATCAGTATGGCTACCAGCACACAGATGAGCTGGATCTGCTAATAGCTGAATGCATCGAACAAGGGTATGTAGACGAAGAAAAATTGAAGTTACTATGTTCGTCAAAGCAAGAAGAAATTAACAACCAAAGCAAAAATAAAGGATTAGAAGAAGCTTGGAATCTGTTTCATGGCTCTTTTGCTGAAAATACACAAGAGGTTGTTGAAGCAATGAAGCGAGGGCTGGAAGCTTCTGTTCACCACACAAGCTCATCACAATATGGTCAGGGAGTAAAACTTATACGTGATTTAGGTGATGAGCAACTTGCAGACGAAATGATTGCCAATTACATAGATTGTCACAAAGAAAACTATGATAGATTTAATCTTTCAGATCCATATCGCAACCCTTTTGGAGTAGATGACCAAGGGTTTGCTGACAAGCTTAAAGAGGCTTTCGAACAATACAGAAAAGACCCTGTGCCAATCGAAATTTTAGAGAAAAGAAGAGGCCAGAACTCATATAATTCCTCTGAAGCAGAGGTATTAGGTAAAATTCCTAAAGAAGAGCTAAAAGAAATGATTAAAAGCTTTACGGGCGAAGACCTCACTGATTATGTCCGATTAATTATCATGATGGGGGCAACAAATGAAGCTCTGCAAACCAACATCAATGAAGTTCTTCAGGAAATTCGTGACGAAAGCGATATTAACAGGGCTAGGTTGGCTAAATTTGGACTCAAGAACAGTAAATAATCCATTAGCTAAGAAGTGGAACGACAAAGTCCCTTGGTGTTAACATAGTGAAGTGGATTAGTAAGGACTCAATCTGTCAGAGCCAAAACAAGGTTGTAACCAGATCTGACAGATTGCTCTATCACGCCTTTGCCCCAAACCTTCTCAGTCCACCGAACTGACCGCCCAGCCAGTACTGCAATAGACCAAATTAATCTAATCCGTACTTTGGGAAGCTTTCTGTTGTTCTACCCCGAAATTCTGTTCCGATTCACACAACAGATTGATGCTAGTTGAGTTTCATACTGGATGGAAGCAACATAGGTGGAATGTAAAAGCGGAAAAAATCCGTCTATAAAGCGTTGAACTAAACCGCTTCGCGGAGATGAAAGTCTACCCTCCTAATTACCGACCAAACTTATGGTGTATCCATTAAATAAGGAATATACCCGTGATCATTG
>DDQN01000057.1:16807-44263 GCA_002342685.1 Vibrio sp. UBA2441 | reverse complement strand
TCAATGATCACGGGTATATGCCCGGTTTTCTAAATAACCAAGTAAAAGCCACTCTTTATTAGTTCTAACAAAGAGTGGCTCCATTTTCGCGATTAAGATTTGGCTGAACCTATAGAGTTCTCTTTTTTAAAATAGGCTTTGGTTAAACCAAAAACTATCGGGCTTAACACGGCAAGCGCAATTAAGTTTGGAATAGCCATCATAGCGTTCAGGGTATCACCGAGTAACCAGACAAAGTTAAGTTCGGCCATCGCACCCACAGGCAATGCTAATACGAATATCAGTCTGAACGGCAGTATTGCTTTTGCTCCGAATAAATACTCTGCACACCGCTCGCCATAAACAGACCAACCAACGATGGTGGTAAATGCAAATATTGCCAGACTTACAGCAACCAGATAACTGCCCCAGCCAGGAAGTATTTTACCAAACGCCGCTGACGTTAATGCCGCTCCCGATTCTCCCCCTGTCCACTCACCTGAAATGATGATCACCAATCCGGTAATACTACAAATCACTAAGGTGTCTAAAAATGTACCTAGCATTGCAATAAGTCCCTGACGAACCGGATCATCCGTTTGTGCACTAGCATGAGCAATAGGTGCAGAGCCTAAACCCGCTTCATTCGAGAATACACCTCGAGCTACACCAAAGCGAATCGCCATCCATACTGTCGCACCCGCAAAGCCGCCTTCCGCAGAGGCTGGTGTAAAGGCGTGTTCAAATACAAGCGCAAAAGCCCCGCCAATTTCACCAATGTTCATAAGCAAAATAGCGACACCAGCCAGAATATAAGCGATAGCCATTATCGGAACCATTGCGCCGGCAAATCGGCCTATACGCTTAAGGCCTCCGATAATAACCGCACCAGCCAAAATCATAATTACGATGCCAACGACCAAAGGGGAAAAAGAAAAGTTAGTTTCCAGCACCTGTGCAATAGAATTAGATTGAACTGCATTACCAATGCCGAAGCAAGCAACAGCACCAAAGAGCGCAAACAGTGTTCCCAACCAGGCCCACTTCTCACCCATTCCATTTTTGATGTAATACATTGGGCCACCGACGTAAGCCCCGTTTTCGTCTTTTTCTCGGTATTTAACGGCTAATACCGCCTCGGCGAATTTGGTTGCCATGCCCACCAGAGCAGTTAACCACATCCAAAACAACGCGCCTGGTCCACCAATAAATACCGCCGTTGCAACCCCAGCGATATTACCCGTACCAACCGTTGCTGACATCGCTGTCATGAGTGCCTGAAACGGAGGAATCTCACCGTTTTCATTCGATTCACGACCACTCCACAACAATTTGAATGCCCGGCCTATATTAAAGATAGGCATAAATTTCAACCCAACGGTTAGATATAGCCCCACGCCTAGTATCATAACCAGCATAGGTACGCCCCATACAATACCGTTTATGTCACCAATAAATCCCGTAATCCAGTCCATCCTATTTTTCTCCTTTATAACTGCACAGTTTCATTTCACTAAAATACCAAACGAGGTTCTTTTGCAGAAAATCGTTTGATTATTAATCCGTTAGCTCCGAAGTGAATCAACTTAATGTTTTAGCTTCAACCTTTAATTAAAAGTCCGAACAAAGGAATTTAGCTATACATTTCAAATGCCTATAAAAAATCAATTTAATATAAAATCCACACAACAATCGAAATAACAATGCTCACGCACAACCCGTTCCATAAAAATGCTTTAAAAACAATTCATTAAATACACCAAAAAATCAGACCATATTTATTTGAACGCTACACAATAGCTATTTCATTCAGCATGAATCACTATTATTATTAAGAATATGCAAGATTAAATATATTTCTAGTTTTTCGAACTTGGTCACCTAACATAAGTACATATTTGTGTAAAAAGGATCAAAACTCTGTGACTGAACAAAACGAACGTTTTAAACGGGATTTTTAAACTATCATCCTGAATAAGGCTTATACCCAAGTGACCTCAAGATGCAGGATTCAGAGCTTCATCAGCGAGTTCAGTTCAAGAAAGATAACTGTAGGAATGATTCCCTTTCAAAGTTATCTGACACAGAAGTGGGCGCGTTGATGAGCTCCCAAAGGGCGAGTTTTATTGGCCCCTGTTCTGTGTTACTGATTTTTGTCGTAGAATGACTATGCCTTCAAATCAGTGCCTTGATCAGACGCCAATAAATTCTCGCTGAACAAGCACCTTGAAGTTACTTGGGTATACCAACTAAGGAGTACAAATGGAACGCACAGTTTATGTAAATGGTGAATATCTCCCAGAATCCAAGGCTAAGATATCAATATTCGACCGTGGTTTTCTGTTCGCCGATGCCGTTTATGAGGTTACTTCCGTACTCGAAAGCAAATTAATTGACAATGTTGGACATATCGCCCGACTAGAGCGCTCTTGCAAGGAGCTGGATATTCCTATGCCAGTTAGCGCGGTTAAGTTAACCCAAATACAAAAAAGACTGGTTGAGTTAAACCAATTGCAAGAAGGCGCTATCTACCTGCAACTCACCCGTGGAAACGAAGGCGACAGAGATTTTACTTATCAAACTGACACTCCCCCTACGTTAGTCCTTTTTACTCAAGTTAAAGCACTGATCAACTGTCCTCAGGCAACCGACGGAGTAAAAATAATATCTGTCGATGATATTCGCTGGAAACGTCGCGACATTAAAACCACCAGCCTTCTAGCCGCTTGCCTTGCCAAACAGCAAGCAAAGTTAGCAGGCGCGAATGATGCATGGCTTATTGAAGACGGTTTTGTAACGGAAGGAGGGTCTAACAACGCCTATATAGTGACCAAAGAGGGAAAAATTATAACCAGACCTCTGAGCAACGATATATTGCACGGCATTACTCGAGCCAGCCTGCTCCAGCTCGCTGCTCAATCTGAATTAGAGGTTGAAGAGCGCGTATTCACTATAGAGGAAGCATATGAAGCGCAAGAAGCCTTTATTAGCTCTGCAACCACCTTTATCTGGCCTGTGGTAAATATCGATGGACAAATAATTGGCAACGGTAAGCCTGGGCCTGTGACACAAAAACTTCGTGAAATCTATATTGATGTTAGTAAATCACTGTCAATTTAAAAGCTCCCCTAGCTTACTCGCTAGGGGAACGCTTTGCTTTGGCCCTACTCTATTTTTATTGTCTACTCAGATTTCAAGAACCATCCCACGATAGCGTTAATCGGCTATTTCACAGGCGTCAGTTAAATTTGACTTGTTCTTATCTTCATTCCAAGACAGACTATACTTTGTGACCTCAAAATGCGGGACTCAGAGCTTCATCAACGAGTTCAGTTCAGAAAGACAACAGAAGGAATGGCATACCCATTCAAATAGCGCCGAGAATAACAATGCCAATATCCAGTGCACTACAACTTATCGCCCTAGCCGCCATCTGGGGAAGCTCCTTCCTCTTTATGCGCATTTCCGTTACCTCATTAGGGCCCGCTTATCTTATCGAAGCTCGAGTTCTCTTAGCTGCGTTATTTTTACTCTCGGTTGCTTTCGTGATGAAGCGAAAACTCAACTTACTCCAATATAAAAAGCATTTCTTCATTATTGGCTTGTTTAATACTGCCCTACCTTTTTTATTATTTGCCTATGCAGCACAAACTTTGAACGCATCTACGCTATCAATACTTAACTCTACGGCAGCCATATGGGGAACCGCCATTGGCGTTATATGGACAAAAACACCATTAACTAAGAAAGCATCATTAGGTCTGGTTCTCGGCGTTATTGGTGTTGCAATTTTGGTTGGGTGGGATGCAGAAAGTTTAGGAGAAGACTCTGGCCTGGCGATCACAGCTGGTATTATGGCTGCGGCTTGTTACGGCATTGCCAGTAACTATACCAAAACAGCGCCGCAAATCTCCTCTTTTAATAATGCGCATGGAAACATGTGGGCGGCGTCATTGATTGTTTTGCCTTTATTGCCTTTTTTCCCTGCAAGAGAAACAGTGAGTATTGATATAGCAACATCTGTAGTTGCATTAGGTGTCCTATGTACGGGCGTAGCCTATTTACTTTATTTTAAACTTATTTCCGATGTAGGTGCTTCTTCGGCGCTTTCTGTTACTTTCTTAATTCCTGCATTTGGTATTTTTTGGGGACATCTTATTTTAGATGAAACAGTCGGTTGGAACACACTCTTTGGAACACTTCTTGTGGTGACTGGCACTATGTTAGTCACTGGATTTTCGCTAAGAACATTCTTTGCCAATAAGTTTAAGCGAGCCGGAAATCAATAATCTAATAGTACAAAGAATAAAAGATCTTATTGCTAAATCATCTTCACACTATCACGAGTAACCAATGTTGGCTCTAGTTTGACGGATTCTGATTCACTTTCAGCACCTTCAATTCTCTGCAATAATTTATCCACAGCCGCTTTTCCTAATCGGAATTTCGGCTGATGGATAGTCGTCAGAGAGGGAACCATATATTTGGAGATGTGTATATCATCGTATCCTATGATAGAAAGATCTTGAGGAATTCGGATACCTTTCTCATTCGCAGCATTTATAACACCCATTGCCATCATATCGTTACAAACAAACAATGCGGTAGGTAAGCTCTCTCGCTCAAATAGTTGATTAAAGGCATCATAACCTCCATCACATTCAAAATTCGATTCCACTACCCATTCAGGGTTGACCTGAACGCCAGCTTCCTGCATCGCGTTATTAAATCCCGAAAATCGAATTTGAGCTTGATGTCTGTGAAGAGGCCCAGTAATACACCCGATCTCTTTGTGGCCATTATCTGTTAAGTATTTCCCGGCGAGGTACCCGCCATGTTCGGAGTTATCATTGATTTTATCACTGGTAAAGTGTGTTTCACCCCAATCCATCACTACAGTAGGAATGTCTGGGTATCTATCGAAAACGTCCAGAGATTTACCTTCCAGTGTGGAACAAAGTAGCAACAGCCCATCAACCCTTTTTTCTAATAAGGTGTTAATAGAAGACTTCATCCGCTCTTCGTCACCTTCGGTATTACACAAAATCAGGTTGTAATTATGTTCGTAGCAGCGACGTTCAACGCCTTTCACCACTTCCCCAAAGAAAGGGTTTGTTGACGTAGTTACCAGTAATCCAATGGTACGGGTGCGGTTCATTTTCAGACTGCGAGCAAGCGCTGAAGGCGCGTATTTTAGATCTTTTGCCGCTTTATTCACCCGTTCAGAGATTTCTTCACTCACATAACGAGATTGGTTAATCACATGGCTAACTGTGGAAGTAGAGACTCCTGCCAGTTTTGCAATATCTTTCATTGTTGCCATGTGAGGTTTCCTTTATTTTTGAATTAATTGTTGGCTAATGAACTCTTCTACTTCCTGACGGTTTGGTATTGATGTTTGAGCACCAAAACGTGTCACCGAGATAGCCGCCGCCGCATGAGCAAATACAATCGCTGCATCCAAAGGCATCTCTTCAAGCAATCCAGTCACCAATGCACCATTGAAAGTATCTCCGGCAGCGGTAGTATCTGTGACATCAACTTTGAAGCCTGGAATCACTTCACCTTGTTCTTTTTTACGACTCAACCAAACGCCTTTAGAGCCTAAGGTAATCATTACAGTAGCAATACCTTTAGCATGAAGAATATCAGAGGCAAGTCGCGCTGAAGGTTCATCAAAAACCGTCACGCCAGTGAGCAATTCAGCTTCTGTTTCGTTGGGGGTAATGATATCAACACGGGACAATAAGTCATCACTTAGTTCTCGTGCAGGCGCTGGATTAAGCACGACCTTAGTATTTGACTCATTTGCTATTTTTGCAGCGAGCTCTACGCCATCAATTGGCGTTTCCAGCTGCATAAGCAAATAGTCCGCTTTTTCGATTAAGCCTAGGTGAGGTGTAATTCTTGCCGCATCTAAGTTGTCATTGGCTTCGGCAGAAATACAGATACTGTTTTCGCCTGTGTCAGCAACCTGAATCATTGCTATGCCCGTGGGTGTCTCCTGCTCTGTCATTACCGCTGAAGAGTCAATACCCTGTTGTACAAAGCTCTCCTGCATCTCACGACCAAAGGCATCGTCTCCAACACTGGCGATAAAAGCGGTGTCTGCTCCTAAGCGAACGGCAGCAACTACCTGATTTGCGCCCTTTCCACCTGGAATTACCTGGTATCCACTGCCATGTAAGGTTTCTCCCGGACGCGGGAATGAAGGCACTTTCAATACATGGTCAGCATTAACGCTTCCCAGAACAACTAGCTTACTCATACAATTAACCTATTCACGACTTGAATGTTAGCTCAAAAATCACTGATTTAATCACGTATTATTAGATAGAAATTAAATCACTAATGTTTAAATCAAGGGGGAAGTCCCCCCCCTTTTATGGATTAAAACGTTGTTCTGTTATTATTTTGCAATAATAGTCAGAGGTACTGGGATATAGCTATCGACAGTTTGGCCTTTAAGGATTTTGTCTGCCGTTTCGATACCTAGTGAACCAATAAGTGCTGGCTGTTGAGCAACGGTCGCAGCAAGTTGACCACGTTCAACTGCAGCAATACCATCATCAGTACCATCAAAACCAACAATAACGACTTTCTTACCAGAAGCCTGAACTGCACGTAGCGCACCTAATGCCATTTCGTCATTTTGAGCAAATACCGCTTGTACATCTGGATTAGCAGCAAGCAAGTTTTCCATTACGTTTAGACCTTTAGTACGGTCAAAATCAGCAGGTTGGGTAGCAAGAAGTTGCATTTTGCTGCCTTTCACTGCATTCATGAAGCCTTCACCACGCTCACGTGCAGCAGAAGTACCCGCAATACCTTCTAATTGAATAACTTTTGCGTCCTGAGAAACAACTTCAGCGATATAGTTACCCGCCAACTCACCACCAACAACGTTATCAGATGCAATGTGACTCGCTACTTCTCCACGAGAGGCACCACGGTCCAGCGTAAGTACCGGGATATTAGAACGGTTAACCATACGAATTGCGTTTGAAACGGCATCCGAATCCGTTGGGTTAATCAGGATAGCTTTAACACCACGTACGGTTAAATCCTCTACGTTAGATAGCTCTTTACTTGGATCGTTCTGAGAGTCCAATACAATCAGCTTATAGCCAAGTTCTTTTGCTTTTGCTTCAGCACCATCTTTCATCGATACGAAAAACGGATTATTCAGCGTTGATACCACTACAGCAAGTGTGTCTTCAGCGAATGCAGAAGTACTCATAGAAGCAGATAAAACGGCGGTAGAGATAAAAGTTGCAATCTTTTTCATGTTAATAGTCCTTTGTACGTAGGGGTTGCCAGATTCTTATCTGACGTTTATTTATAATCCAGCAGCCTCATTCTGAAGCCTGCTGAAATTGTTTAATTACTTATTTTTGTTATCCACCAATACCGCCAGAAGTATTACCACCGCTTTAGCGATCATCTGATAGTAAGAGGAGACATCGAGTAGGTTCAGCGCATTGTTCAAGAAGCCGATAATTAAGGCACCAATGAGTGTGCCCATAATACGGCCACGTCCACCAGCCAAACTGGTACCACCGACGACCACCGCGGCAATAGCATCTAGCTCATAAGCCATACCCGCTGTTGGTTGCGCTGAAGAAAGACGTGAAGTAACGATAATACCCGCCAGAGCTGCTAACAGACCACAGACGGCATATACACCTATCTTGACACGGTCCACATTGATACCTGAAAGGCGGGTCGCCGATTCGTTTCCACCCAAAGCATAAACATAGCGGCCAAAGCGTGTGTGATTTAACACATACCATGCAGAAGCAAATACCATCACCATTATCCAGACAGGTACCGGAATACCTAACGCGTAACCTGTACCAAACCATGCAAAGGCATCTGCAGTATCGGTAAAGCCAGTTGAAATTGGACGGCCATCGGTATAAACCATGGTCACACCGCGCAGCAATGTCATGGTTACCAACGTCGCTATAAACGCCTGTACTTTACCTTTAGCTATAATGATGCCACTGATAGCACCAAGCGCAGCACCAGCAACAAGTGCAGTTGGCAGTGCAATAAATACCGATACTTCCATTGCAACAAGACTCGCTGCAAAAGCACCACACAGTGCTAACACCGACCCGACACTTAAATCTATGCCTGCGGTTAAGATGACCAAGGTCATACCTACTGCGATAATGGCATTAACTGAAGTCTGCCTCAAAATGTTAAGTATGTTGTCTACCGTAAAGAAGTGAGGGTTTAAAAAAGACACAACTGTTATTAGAAACAACAATGCAATCAGTGACTTCTGTTCTATTAACCACTCTTTACTAAAAAGTTTTTTATCTAACATAGGTTCAGTCTTATTGGTTGTAATTTGGGTACTCATGCTGCTACCTCATCGATTGATTTTCCTACAGCACAAGCCATTAATTTTTCTTGGTCTGCGTTTAATACATCAAATTCACCGCTGATATGACCTTCATGCATCACCATAATTCGGTCACTCATACCTAGTACTTCTGGCATTTCAGAAGAGACCAGTATGATGCTCATACCTTCGGCTTTAAATTTATTGATCAGTTCGTAAATCTCTTTTTTTGCACCAACATCAACACCGCGAGTTGGTTCATCAAGGATCAATACTTTAGGACGGGTCATCAGACCTTTAGCTATCGCTACTTTTTGCTGATTACCACCCGATAAGTTTCCGATTATTTGGTTACGGCTAGGTGTCTTGATATTAAACAGCTTAATAAAGTCCTCAACAGCAGTAGCTTCGTCTTTACGTTGGATATGCATACCGTTGGTCAAATGCTCTAAAGCACTTAGAGACATGTTGTCTTTAACCGATAAGCTCAGCACTAAGCCATCACCCTTGCGATCTTCTGATATATAAGCAATACCATTTGCGAGGCCATCGTGCGGGCTAACTGGGTTAATGGTTTTACCATCTAAAATAACGCTACCAGATTGCCTTTCAAGCGCACCATATATAACCTTCATCAGTTCAGTACGACCGGCACCCATTAATCCTGACACGCCTAGGATTTCGCCCCGGTCCAACTTGAAGCTAACATCGTTAACACCTTCGCCAGACAAGTTTTTCACTTCTAAACAAGTAGTTCCGTGTACTGCGTCAACTCTTGGGTACTGTTCTTCAAGCTTGCGACCAACCATCATTTCAATCAATCTGTCTTCATCGGTGTCCGCAACAGCACACTGACCGATAAACTTGCCGTCTCGCAATATAGTGATGTCATCGCACATTTGAAAAATTTCTTTCAATCGATGCGAGATATAAACGATGCCACAACCTTCCTGACGAAGCTCTTCAATTACCCTAAATAATGACTCTGTTTCTGTATCAGTCAGAGCATCTGTTGGTTCATCCATAATGATGACTTTGGATTCAAATGACAGCGCTTTGGCAATCTCAACCATCTGTTGTTCGCCCAAACTCAATTCACCTAAAAGTTGCTTTGAGCTGTGCTTTACATTGAGACGAGCCAGTAACTTGTCCGCTTCGCGGTACATATCCGCCCATAAGATGCGGCCTAATGATGACGTTCTTTCCCGGCCCAAAAAGATGTTTTCGGCAATAGTAAGCTCTGGAATTAAGTTGAGCTCCTGATGAATAATACTAATGCCCGCTTCTTGAGAATGTTTAGGCCCTTCAAATTTCGCATCTTGTTGTTGATATTTAATCGTGCCAGCGTCTAGTGAATAAATGCCGGTGAGCACTTTCATCAGTGTAGACTTACCAGCTCCGTTTTCACCCAATAGCGCCATTACGCGTCCCGGATAAACATTTAAGCAGGCGTTATCAAGCGCTTTCACTCCTGGAAATGCTTTATCGATCCCACTTAGCTCTAAAATTGCTTGAGTCATGATTTTTCCTCAATCTCTCTCGCTAGCTCTAAAAGACAACGCCAGTTTGGAAAATAACGTTGGCATATGGGGTACATTCACCGGTTCTGACCACCGCTCGGCTTTCAAGCGTTCTCACTTTAAATTCT
Source organism: Vibrio sp. UBA2441 (assembly GCA_002342685.1). Taxonomy (GTDB): domain Bacteria; phylum Pseudomonadota; class Gammaproteobacteria; order Enterobacterales; family Vibrionaceae; genus Vibrio. Next base: position 34,283 of record DDQN01000057.1, on the reverse strand, counting down.
TCATGTGATACATAAGAAATCTCAATATGTTTACCAGTCTCTGCGCTGTCTTTCTCTAATACTGAAAGTAATTCGGCATGCAGTTCAGGGCTAACCTCTTTGGTTTCGCTGGCAATAACCACACCCTCAATTTGAGACTCTTTTAACAGCGTTTCAACTGTCTGAATAAATCCCGGCACACCGTGAGTCAAAGCTAAATCTATGCGCTCTACTTCTTCAGGTATAGGCAAACCGGCATCACCAATAGTGATTTCATCTGTATGACCCAATGTGGCCACAAGATAGGACAGTTCGGAGTTCAAGAGCTTTGTTTTTTTCATAGTAGCGTTCCGTATTCATGCCGTTTATAGCTGATGATTACTATTTGTGAATCACCATCGAAACGTATCGATGAGCCAAGAAAAAAATACATCGAAACGTTTCGATAAATAATAGCGTTAAAAATATAATGCGCTTCTACGTCAAAAGAGATGTGTGATTTATGTCGAAAGAAAAGTGAAGTAAAAGTAAAAAAAGAAGAGATTCATCACTATTAAAGTAATTATTCACAATAAAAAACCTTCCGTATAAGGAAGGTTTTTTGTGATCTTTCTCTATGCAACTAGGGAGATTTTACTTCAAAATACGCGCTCTGAACTTACGCCCTTTTAGTTTACCATTTTCTAGTTTACTCAATGCATATTTAGCGACCGACTTATCAATAGCAACATAAGCACGCATATCAAAAAGGTTTATCTTACCTACCTTTTTACCATCAATACCGTTCGCTCCCGTCAATGCACCTAAAATATCTCCAGCGCGCACTTTTTGCTTTTTACCACCAGAGATTTCTATCGTCGCCATTTGAGCTTGAAATGGTTTAAGTGAAAGCACATCATCACTTGGCAGTGCTACGGGCTCAATCGGTAAGTCCATATACTCATCAATCATCGCTACACGATGCATCTCATTGTCACTAAACAGGCTACAAGCCATACCTTTACTGCCAGCTCTTCCTGTACGACCTATACGGTGGACGTGTACTTCAGGATCACGAGATAGCTGATAGTTAATGACCATATCCAGATTGTCTACATCTAGACCTCTGGCCGCAACATCAGTGGCAATGAGAATAGAGATGCTCTTATTGGCAAACTGCACTAAAGCTTGGTCTCTTTCTCGCTGCTCCAGATCACCATGCAAGTCAATAACATCAAAGCCCGCATGATATAGCTCATCAGCCACTTCTTGCACTTCTCTCTTGGTATTGCAAAAAACAACCGTCGACTCTGCCTGATGTTTTAGCAGTAGTTTCTGTACGGCTTGCAAACGCTCTTCATTATCAGTGATTTTATAGAAAGACTGATGAATACTTGTGTTGGTATGAGTCGCCTCTACTTTTACCAGTTCTGGTTTAAGCATAATTCGGTTCGCAATCGATTGAATCTGCTCTGGAAACGTAGCACTAAAGAGTAAAGTTTGACGCTGTTTTGGTGCTTCACTGATAATCGCGTCCAGTGCGTCCTGAAAACCCATATCCAGCATTCTGTCCGCTTCATCCAACACTAAAGTGTTCAGCTCAGAAAGGTCAATGCGACTCTTCTCCATATGGTCCAGAATTCGACCCGGAGTTCCTACTAAGATATGAGCACCGTGTTCCAAGGAACCAATTTGAGGCCCCATTGGCATTCCACCGCATAACGTCAATACCTTAATATTGTGGATGGTACGAGCCAGCTTGCGGATTTCCTTCGCTACCTGATCAGCGAGCTCTCTGGTAGGACACAATACCAGTGACTGAACTCTAAAACGTTTAACATTTAGGTTGGTAAGCAAACTTAAGCCAAAAGCAGCGGTTTTGCCTGATCCCGTTTTCCCCTGACCAATCACATCTTTTCCACCTAACATTAAAGGTAGCGATTTAGCCTGGATCGGGGTCATCTCACTGTAGCCCATTGACTCCAGATTCTGTAACAGAGAAGGTGAAAGAGAAAGTTGGGAAAATGGAATCTTGCTCAAGAGATGTTCCTTTTGCATAAGTAGATAGATAAAAATAGCGGTGCAAGATAACGGCTTAATGACAACAGTACAACAAATATCCAAATATATACGGCAAAAACTTTTACTTTGACATCCAAACTATCTAAAATATGTTTAATTTGACTATCAAAGCATTATAATTATGACTAGTACTAACGCCTTTGTTTTACCCCACTCTCATGACTTTGCAAAACACAATCATAAGGGAGAAAAGCGCACCTATTATGTGCTTTTACTTACCGTTATCACAATGATTATCGAAATAGCGGCTGGTACAATTTACGGCTCAATGGCCCTGCTGGCAGATGGCTGGCACATGGGGACGCATGCCGCAGCATTCTGCATCACTCTGTTTGCTTATCGATATTCTCAAAAACACGCACAAAGTGAACGTTTCTCGTTTGGCACAGGTAAAGTCAGCGTGTTAGGCGGATATACCAGCGCTATCGCACTCGGGTTAGTCGCGTTAATCATGATGGGAGAATCACTGCATCGCCTTTTTTCTCCACAATCTATTCAATTTAACGAGGCCATTACCGTTGCCGTCATCGGGTTAATTGTCAACATTGCAAGTATGCTACTGCTTCACGATGATCATCACCATGCACCCGATCACTCGCACGAAAATGGGCATGGGCATCACGCGCATCATCATAACGACCACAACTTAAAAGCAGCTTATATGCATGTTCTCGCCGATGCGTTGACGTCTCTGCTAGCGATTATAGCTCTGGTCGTTGGTAAATATCTGGGGTGGGACTGGCTTGACCCTATAATGGGTATCGTCGGCGCTGTTGTTATTACTAAGTGGGCGATAAGCTTAATGCGCCAAACTAGCCCAATTCTACTCGACGCTAGTATCAGCGATGACTATAAACAGGACATTCTAAAAACGCTTCGACAAACCGGAAGTACTGTTGCGGACCTTCATGTATGGAAAATTAGTGCCGATCATTACTCCGCCGCTATCTCAATAGTGTCCAGCCAACCACTAGCCACAGAAAACTATAAACAACTGCTGAAAAAGTTTGATAAAATCAGCCACCTAACTATTGAAGTAAATCAGGAATAGCAGCATGCAAGCACTAACCAAGTTAAATCAGCTACTGATTGAGTTTTATGACAAGTTGTCATCGTGGGAACAATCTGTGGTCAAAGAAACCGGATACTCTTTAGCGCAAGTTCACACCATTGAAGTACTTGGAAACCATGGTTCTATGCGTATGAAAGAGTTGGCTGATAAGCTGGCAATAACCACGGGAACATTGACAGTTCAGGTTGAAAAGTTGGTGAAGGCAGGTCTTATTAAACGTTGCCCTCATCAAGATGACCGACGCTCGATATTAGTAGCGTTAACAGAAGAAGGTCAGTCATTGCACCAGCACCATAATGACCTACACCTGAAACTCACTCAGGATCTGACCCGGCATGTCAATTCTAAACAGAGAGACGTTCTGATGACCTGTCTGGAGAAGATGAACCGCGAGTTTTAGTATTATTCCTTGGTACAACAACTCCCTTTCTCTTCGTTCTGTATTGGTGGGCATGGTCGAGTGCCGAATGAACAAAAGACACAGCAGTCCCCTTTATTTGGCTTAAGTAGAGTGTGGCAATGTTCACACTCATAAAACCACTGGCAGGTGTTATCCGGCATTTTTTCTTGTTTTTTATGTCCGCAAACCGGGCAGGTTAGCACTGAATCGTAAACAATTTCCTGCATTAGCTTGCTCCTCACGACCTGTTTATTCAGATTTGAAATTAGGGAAGTTTAATGTCGCAACCAGACCGCTTGGTTTATTCTCACTGAGCACCAAGCTGCCACCGTAATTCTGGATCAATGATTGCGTGATCGACAACCCAAGCCCAACGTTTGACGTCGCTATGTCCCGGGCACTATCTAGTCGAACAAAGGGTTTAAGCACCTCTGCATACTTATCAGTGTCAATACCGCACCCAGTATCAAAAATAGCAATAAAAAGCTGTTGCTCAGCCCGCTGAACAGAAATAGAAATCTTAGCTTGCTCTCCCGCATATTGGACGCTGTTATTTATCAGGTTTTCCAACATACGTCGCAAAGAGATAGGCGGCAAGTAGCCTTGAATTGCCAGTTTATCGGAATACGAGATTTCGATACCTTTATCTGCATATTCATCGATGATCGATTCAAGTAAGCTGTCCAAATCGATATGTTGCTTCTCTTCTATTTCAGCGTTTTGCCGCGCAAACGCCATAGTCGCATTAAGCATTTTTTCCATCATAGTGAGCGTATTGAGCACTTGCTGCTTATCTTCTCCTTGCTCCATAAACTCAAGCCTTAACCTCAAGCTAGTGAGAGGTGTTCGAAGATCGTGAGAAATGGCAGCTATCAGTTTGGTTCTATCCTCAATATAGCTACTCAGCTGAGATTGCATATCATTAAACGCGTTAAATGCCGGAATCAAATCGCTGGGCCCCTGAGTCTCTATGGGCGAAAAGTCTTTCTCAATACCAATACGCTTTGCTGCTTCTGTTAATCGGCTTACGGGCCTGAGTGTCCGGTTGATTGTCCATATCGAGGCTACAAAGGTTGTGATAATCACTATCATTAAACCGCCAAGTACCGACCATGACCATTGAGTAACCGCTTCATTCACTGCTGAAGAAAAATTGAGCCAGCGACCCGATAGCAGCTGAATCGATCCTGTCAGGCTTACGACATAACGCATTTCACCCGGCTGAGCGTTCTTCCTCATATGATGACTCATCATCGCCTGACGCATGGTGCTCATATCGACGAAAATACGCTCATTCCTACTGGAATGTAAACGCACCTCCGCCACATTTGTTGATTGAATATGCTCAATTAGATCTCGCATTTCATCGGGTGCATTCTCGGTACGGGAAACTTTAGGTAACCTGTCTAAAGAGAGCATCAGATCAGTACTGGCGGTGGCATTAATGATTTCTTGATGGAGGCGAACGGGGGCTTGTTCCAATATACCTATAAGAGAGGTAATTCGATTGACCGTACTGAAACTGGACAGTTGCTTCAGGTTATCTGATCGCTCATAAGACAATAATTGCACAGACAACCATAAGCTCAGTCCAAACCCAAATAATAAGATGACACCAATCTGTAAAATCAGCTTTTGTTTTTGAAAACAGTTAACCATGAGTCACCTCACAGCTAAATTGATAACCGCCCCCCCATATTGTTTTTATATAAACAGGTATTTTAGGATCCTGCTCTATTTTTTTCCTTAAGCGGCTGATAAGTGTATCTATAGTTCTATCGTAAACATCACCTCCCCTTCCTTGAATCAGGTTCAATAAATCGGATCTGGACAACACAACATTAGGGTGAGACAAAAACGCCATTAATAATTCAAATTCTGATGAGGTTATTGATACCATGACACCACTGAGATTAAACAACTCCCGAGTGGCAGGTTTTAACACCCAGCCTGAAAAGTGATAAGTATTTACACTTTTGGTCAGCCCTTCGTTTAAGCCTGGAATAGCATAATGTCTTCGCAAGACCGACTTTATACGTGCCAATAGCTCTCTGGGATTGAATGGCTTAACCAAATAATCATCCGCCCCTACTTCCAAGCCAATAATTTTATCTACCTCCTCTCCAAGTGCCGTAAGCATAATGACAGGGGTATTTGAGCGTGTACGTAATTCACGACATAGGGTGATGCCATCTCTTCCGGGCAGCATTAAATCAAGAACAATAAGATCAATGCGGGTTGCCGCCAAGCAGCTGTCCATTTCGCCACCATCTGCTGCAACGCTTACCTGAAATCCATGTTGGACCAAAAACCGTTTTAATAAATCACGGATATCATGGTGATCGTCTACAACGAGGATATGTTGAGTATGTTCCATAGAATTGACTTCATTCGCTTCTGTTAAGTATCAATATATACGAGACAATGAAAAAAGTGTGGCAAAGTTTGTCAAACTGCTGAATTGCCACCATTTGTTAGACAACAATATATCCAAGACACACCTTCCCAGAAAAAATTTGCTGTAATAACAATAGAAAATAACTCAACTAAACAAACAAGAGGGAAGCGTAATGAAAGCATTTATAAAAGTCATCGCAATAGCGAGCATTATTGCTGTACCAACACTTGCAGTCGCTCATATGAATAATTCGTTCGGTGGCAGCCAGTTCATGCATGCCATGATGGATGAAAACCATCCTCAACATCAGGTAATGCAACAGCTAATGAGTGACCCTGAAGCGATGCAACAATGGAGAGATCAGATGCAGTCTGACCCTGAAGCAAGGCAACAATGGATGGAACAAATGCACAATTACAGTGCCGCTGATAACAATGGATTCAGATATGGTTGCCATGGCCGATTTACCAAATCAGAGTAATTCAGGAGGGTTCTATGCACAACGGGTTTATGCACGACTGGTTTGGAGGGCATCTATTTTTTATGCCGCTACCCATGATTTTGTTTTGGGGCATAGTAGTTGTATTGCTGGTTTGGCTGTTTAAAAGCGTGATAAAAAAAACCAATGATGCCCCAAAGCACTCACCATTAGATATTGCGAAAGCTCGATATGCCAAAGGTGAAATAGACAAAACCGAGTTAGATGAAATCAAAAGAAACATCTCCTGATTTCGGTGTTCAATCACCCTGAAGGTAAGCGTCTATGATGGCGCCTGCCTTTTGTTCTTTTTCAAATCGAGTGAGTATCTTAGACAAGGGGTTATTCAAATATAGGCTATCCTTATGCAACCAATGGTATACGGGTAATCTAACCAGTGGTTTAGAGATATGAACTCCCTCCATACCTAATTTCTTTAGCGCAATAGAGCCGGTAATGAACGATGCCACTGCTATATCAATGCGCCCTGCCTTGAGCATCTTCATCAATTTTTCTGAATCATCCATGACAACAGGACTCAGGTTCTTGGTTAACTCTTTTGCCCAGTGTACCCCTCTGATAACCCCAACCCGGTCATTAGCAAAATCCTCTACAGACTGAATATCCTTTTTCAGGCTAAATGCCGTTCCCCGAATATCAAAAAGGGCAGGATATACGGGGGTCAGAGAATGATAGTTCTTTTTAATATCAATAATTCTCATCAACTCAGCATTCACTTTGCCTTCATTACTCATTTTTAATGAACGTTTACCCGGCACATAGAGAACCCGAAAATCATACCCCGCTTTCGAATACGCCTGTTTAAGTATAATCTCACTAATTTCTGCGACATAGCTTCCTGAAGTTGTAGAAGCAACAATCTCTGCCGCATTAACATCAAAGGTTGAGCTAATACAGCAACAGGCTAACACTGGAAAAACTCTACACTTTTTCACTGCTCATTTTCCGCGATAGATTTAATAACCCGGCAAGGATTTCCCGCCGCTACCACATCGGATGGGATATCTTTAGTGACGACCGAGCCAGCGCCAATAACACTATTATTACCTATGCTTACACCAGGGCAAACAATCGCTCCACCACCAATCCAGACATTATCTCCAATCCTGATAGACAGACCAAACTCTATGCCCTCTTCTACCCGGCCTTTAACGTCTAATGGGTGCCCTGCGGTATAGAGCTGGACATTGGGCGCAAGTAACACATTGTCGCCTATCTCAATTCGGTTAACATCCAAAAGCACACAGTTAAAATTGGCATAAAAGTTTTTGCCTACGACAATGTTACTGCCATAGTCACAGCGAAAAGGAGGTTCAATATACACCTCTGAGCTAGCATTAGGGATTAGCTGTTTAATAGCTGACTTCCATTCTTTGGTATCAGGTATCGAGTTATTGAGCTGCTGAAGTGTTTTTCGACACTGTATCCTTTCGCTATATAACGTATCGTCCCACGCCTGATAAGGTTCACCAGCCAACATTTTTTCTTTTTCTGTTTTCATATTTATTCTCAATAGACCCGACGCAACCAAACAATGTCATAAGCATTTAATACTATTTCTCCCGTATCAGGAATTGGTTGATTTGTGAGAATATCAATAACTTTATGGCTGCCAAGTATATCGCAAATGGAAGAAGGGACGCTCTGGGTATTCTCGCTAAAATTACAAATAATTAAAAGCTTTTCACCATTGTCGCGAAGCCTGGCATAAGCGAATAAGCTTGGTTGATACGTTTGAAGAATTTCTGTTTTCGAATCACCAAACACAGGATTAGACTGACGAAGCCGAATCATCTTAAGCAACTCATAATGTACTATACCTTGCGGTGAAGTCTTATCTTCTGCAATATCAATCGCACTTTGACGGATCTCGGGACGATTAACCCAACGTGCATCTTGTCGCTTATGCTTATCAGCAAGATAACTATGATCATTCAATAAACCGAGTTCATCTCCCTGATAAATCAGTGGAATACCACCAATACTTAAACTGATACTATTAAGCAAACGTATACGTTTTATCGCCAAATCCAGTTTCTGGATATTTTGAGAATTGATCGCTTTTTCTAAGCCTGCTAGAGATGCAAGCGAACCACAAACCCTGCAATCTCCGGTCAACGGGTTTTCCTGAAAAGCAACGCCCTGAGCAAAAGAGCCTTTAAAGCGTCCGGTATAAAACTGATTCAAAAATGTTCTATGATCATAACCATTGATACCCAATTGACCCGCGATAGAGTCATCGAATGTCCACCCTATATCATCGTGACAACGAATATAATTCACCCAGCTACAATCGGGAGAAATAGCAAAACTCTTCTGTAAAGAAGCCGTCAATAATTTAGTTTCCCGTGTTGCCAAACTTTCCCACATGAGCGCCATCATTAGAGGGTTATAAGATAGCTGACACTCTTCTTTACCTATATATTCTGCAACTTCATCTGGATGCACAATGGCTTCGGACTTAAACTGAACGGAAGGGGCGACAATCTGTAAACAAAGATTAAAAGCCTGAATCAGTGTATGAGCTTTCGGCAAACTCTCGCATTGGGTCCATTTTTCTTTCCAGATAAACGCCAGTGCATCCAATCTCAGGCCTTCACAGCCAATATTGGCCAAAAATAGCATCTCGTCTGCTATCGCATTAAATACTTCAGGGTTTGAATAATTCAGATCCCACTGAAAGCTATTGAACGTGGTCCATACCCACTGCTCGACATCCTCTAAATAAGTAAAGCTTCCACGGCGAACGGCTGGGAAAATCTCCCGGCAGGTTTGATTATACTCATCAACTTCTTTGTCATTGTCGAAGAAATAATAGAAGTCTTGATACGCCTCTTCGCCAGCCCGCGCTTTTTTAGCCCATTCATGCTCATTAGACGTATGATTGAACACAAAATCCAATACCAAACTTATCCCAGCGTCACTAAACGTCGCAGCAAGGTCAATGAGATCTTTCTCTGTACCTAGTCTCCGATCAACTCGGCGATAATCAGATACCGCGTATCCGCCATCACTATCACCTTCAGGCGATTCATACAAAGGCATAAGATGCACGTAATTGACACCAAGCTCCTGTATATAAGGCAGTTTATCTTTCAGCTTTTGTAAATCTCCAGCAAAAAGGTCAACATACAACGCCATACCAAGCATTTTTTCGCTTCGATACCAGTTTGGCTGCTTTAATCTTAACTCATCTTGATTTTTGAGCTTGCGTTTGCGAGAAGAAAATGATTTGGCCAGACCAATAACCAGCTTTTGCAGATGATAGAAGAAATCATATCGATCTCCGTAGAGATGGTGCAATTTCTTCACCAGTTCAGGAAAGTGCTGCTCCAAGCGTTTAGTAAAAACTCTCTCATCTTTTTTTGAGAGCTTTGGTAACTCAATTGACTCCAGTACTTGTCTTAACGCTTTTTCTGCCATTTTATTTGACATCATATGCAGCACCCACAATGCAATTTTTCAAAAATACGGTTTTTAGAAACATAGCCATCTTAAACGATTAAGTCACGCAAAAGATAAGCTTAATATGGAGACATGTGACATTGGAGTCATACTCAAACGAAAAACGCCTGTGGTATGAGCCACAGGCGCTAATGCTATTCTCTACAAAACGTAATTCTCTACAAAATGTAACTTTGTTCAAAGTGGGGCTAATTAAAAGAACTGAATCGACTTTCTGCCATTGTCTTTTTTCTTCTCTACTTCAGACTCTTCAGTATCAGTGGTAGCTTCCGAATCATCAATAACTTCGGCATGCCCTTGTTGTTCGTCCCCTTTCTGTTCTAATTGACGATTGATCGCCTCAGCTTCTTCTGCACTGACTAAATACTCTTCGGAATTTAGATCATCTTCATAAACTTCTGGCAACTCGCCTTCAGCAAGATCACAGATAACAACATAATATTCCTGATTAAACTCAATCAGATCGCCATCAACAATTTTACGACGCTTACGAGTTTCTATCTCGCCATTTACCGCGACGTAACCTTCACTAATGATATGTTTTGCTTCACCACCACCATTAACCAAGTTGGCAATTTTAAATACTTTATACAGTTCGATTGGCTGGCTGGACACTTCAATGCCAATAGCTTCGATCTCAACTTCTTCTTGCTCAAAGTCGTCTGTTTGATTTGGACTCATCTAAATTCACTTATTTCTGTATCATCACAACAGTCTAACACATTAACGCCTGATAATTTTACGCGGAACAAGTTCCACACCAACCTGATAACGTTTGGCTGACGCATTTAATGCAAGTGCTAGCGCACTATCGGCAATAAGTTCAAACTGTTGAGGTAATGAGTTTATCTTTGTTGGCAAGAAATCAAGTAAGCGATTATCACCAAAGGTCGCCAATTTTATGCGATTCATTAATGCAGGATTATCCAGCAACACATCCAGAATGCCTTCGAGCAAAGTATAAGATGTTGCAATAACCGCATCCGGCAAACACTTTTTATCAACCCACTGCTGAAAAACCTTTTTTCCTTCTTCGCGATTAAAGTGGTCTCCATAACCAACAATCCATTCTTTGTTATGTGAGCGCAACGCAGACTCAAAACCTAACTGACGTTCTTTGGATATATTAAGTTCGGGCAAAGCCCCAATCAGACCAACCGTTTCAATCTCACCGGTGATCACTGACTTGGTCAAGTCTAACGCTGAGGTAAAGTCTTCACTAATTACGCAACCAAAATGTTCATCATCTAAAGGGCGGTCAATCGCGATAACAGGCGTTCCAGATTTTTGTACTTTCAGATAAAAATCACTCGCTTTGGGTAAACAACTGGCCACAAATAGCGCATCAATACGCCGGCTAATAAGAGCATCCGAAAGTTTTTCTTCCGTTTCAGGCTCATCATCACTACAACCAATGAGTATCTGATAACCCGCTTTGCGAGAATTTTGTTCAAGCAATTTGGCTAATTTTGCATAACTGGAGTTTTCTAAATCAGGAATAATCAGCCCAAAAGAACGGCTGTTACCAGCACGAAGAGAGGAAGCAGCGTGATCCGGACGATAGTTATGCTCTTCCACAACCAACATTACTTTCTGCTGAGTTTTCTCGCTAATGCGATATTGTTTTGCCTTTCCATTCACAACATAGCTAGCAGTCGTTTTTGAGACACCGGCCAATTTTGCTATCTCATCTAATGTCATCTTGATTACCTTAATTGTGCGCTTGATCATATTCTTTCAGAAAACTTTATTTTCTGGCTTGAATTATATGCTGAACCGATTCAGTATAACAGCTGAAAGGATTCAGCAAAAGATTAACTTTGAAAAGAATCACCTTTAAAGCCAATAGGTGAATTAGCGAAGTACTACTCGATTTGCTGAATTTTTTTAAACCAATGCTGAACCGATTCAGCTGAACAAAACACGTTTCGGTTCACTGATAAACGAATAACCAAATTCTTTATTTAAGAGTTAAAGAGGCAACCATGCTTACACTGACCATTCAAGATATTAAGCTTCAGCAAGGTGCAAATGCTAAACAAGATGCAATTAAAACCATAGCATCTGACCTAGCCGCAAAAGGGCTTGTAGAAGCAAATTATGTCTCTGGAATGCTAGACCGAGAAAACCAAAACTCGACCTATCTGGGTAATGGTATCGCGATTCCTCACGGTACAACCGATACCCGCAACCTAGTAAAAACCACAGGTGTCGTCGTTCATCACTTTCCTGCGGGCGTAAACTGGGGAGACGGTAATGTAGCGTATGTAGCTATCGGTATCGCAGCAAAATCAGACGAGCACTTAGGAATATTAAAGCAGCTCACTAAAGTACTCTCAGCCGATGGCGTAGAAGAAAAGCTAAAACAAGCGACAACTAAAGAACAGATAATTGCGCTGCTTAATGGTGAAGTACAATTTGAAGCTGAGTTCGACGCTTCACTCATTCAGCAACAATTTCCTGCAAACGACATGATGCAGCTAACAGCGGTTGCCGCTGGACTAATTAAAAACTCCGGTTCGGCAGGAAACGATTTTGTTGCTGAACTTATCACTAAAAATCCAACCCATCTTGGTCACGGATTATGGCTTGTCAGTGGTAGTGCCAGTGTAAATAAAACGGCAATGTCCTTCGTTTCTACCGCAACTGAATTCTCTTACGAAAATAAGCCAGTCAATGCGCTCATTAGTTTTGCTGCATGCAATACCGCCCACCAAAGTCTATTGAGCACCTTGAGTCAGTTGATATTTGAACAACGTCAAAACACCCTTATTCAAGCCAGTAAACAAGAACTAATAAATCTGTTTAGTACAGATGCAGAAACAGTAAGCACAGAAGATAGTGACGACAATAGCGCAACATTCACTATCAGAAACGCCCACGGTCTGCACGCTCGTCCTGGCGCAATGCTGGTTGCTGAAGCGAAGAAATTTACTTCAACGATTAAAGTATCGAACCTCAATAGTGATAGCAAAGCCGTTAACGCAAAAAGCTTAATGAAAGTTATCGCTCTCGGAGTGAAAAAAGGACATGAACTGAAGTTCGTCGCTGATGGAGATGATGCCTCGCAAGCGTTACAAGCGATTGGTATCGCTATCGAATCTGGCTTAGGCGAAAGTTAAGGATACCGTTATGACAACCAAAAAAGTGGTCACAGTCACTCTAAACCCAGCTTTAGACCTAACTGGAAGCTTAAATTCACTTAATGTCGGTACCGTAAGCCTTGTCAATAACAGCGCTTTTCATGCTGCAGGTAAAGGCGTAAACGTCGCTCGAGTTCTCTCTGACTTAGGCGCTGATGTGACCGTTACTGGTTTCTTAGGTCGAGACAATCAAGAAATGTTCTGTCAGCTATTTGAACAAATTGGCGCTACAGACCGTTTCATCCGTGTTGATGGTGCTACTCGCATTAATGTCAAACTGGTTGAATCTGACAAACAAGTCAGTGATATCAATTTTCCTGGGGTAAAAGTTACACCAGCAGCAATCGAAGAGTTTGAAAAATGCCTCTTTGAACTTGCAGAAAGTCATGACTACTTCGTACTCGCTGGCAGTCTTCCCATAGGGGTCTCTGCTGAACTTTGTGCTGAATGGATAAGTAAACTCCAGTCCATGGAAAAAAAGGTTCTTTTTGATAGTAGCCGCGACGCATTAAAAGCGGGTATAGAAGCATCGCCATGGTTGATTAAACCTAATGACGAAGAGCTCTCTCATTTTGTCGGTAAAAAACTCACAAGCCTTGAAGCATGTCAGCAAGCCGCTTCTGAGCTATCAGTAAAAGGAATTGAAAACATCGTTGTATCCATGGGAGCTGACGGTGTGATGTGGTTAAACAACAACAGATGGCTTAGAGCCAAACCTCCAAAAATGAACGTAATCAGCACTGTCGGCGCTGGAGACACATTAGTTGCAGGGCTCTGTTGGGGACATATGCAAACTATGGAGAATTCAGAACTACTTATTTTTGCTACCGCCCTTTCTGCATTAGCAGTATCGCAGGTAGGCGTTGGCCTACAGAGCTTCTCGGAGCTCGATTCCCTACAACAACAAGTACAGTGTACTGAGCTCAATTAAGACTCATACAAGACAACCGGACTAAAGGTCGATTAATATGAATATTGCAATTATAACAGCCTGCCCTAGCGGTGTTGCCAATAGTATCATCGCAGCAGGATTACTTGAACAAGCCGCAAAATCGCTAAACTGGACAGCAAAAATTGAATGCCAATCTAGCGTAATTCAAGGTGAAATACTAACCGATACTGATATTGCCAACGCAGACGTAGTGGTTATCGCAGCAAATACACCGGTTGATACAAACCGCTTTGTTGGCAAGAAAGTGTATCAATCCGAAATTTCAGAATTAACTGAAGATGCAAAAGCGTGGCTATCACAAGCTGTTTCGAATGCAACGACTCTTTCACAAGGCACAACAACTTCTGCGTCTACAACTACTGGCCAGGTGAAAAAGATTGTCGCCATTACCGCATGTCCTACTGGTGTGGCACACACCTTTATGGCTGCTGAAGCCTTAGAAGAGGAAGGCAAACGTCGTGGTCACCAAATAAAAGTTGAGACTCGTGGCAGTGTTGGTGCTAAAAATCAACTAACCGATCAGGAAATTGCAGACGCTGATCTCGTTATTATTGCAGCGGATATTGATGTTCCTCTAGGCCGTTTTAACGGTAAAAAACTATACAAAACCAATACTGGTCCTGCACTTAAAAAGACCGAACAAGAGATGGATAAAGCCTTCAACGAAGCAACCATTTACACTCACACAGGTTCAGCCTCCTCTGCATCCACTGATGAGAAAAAAGGGGTTTATAAGCACCTGATGACTGGTGTATCTCACATGCTTCCAGTCGTTGTAGCAGGTGGTTTGATCATTGCTTTATCATTTATATTTGGTATCGAAGCCTTTAAAGAAGAAGGTACACTGGCCGCAGCTCTGATGACCATTGGCGGTGGCTCTGCCTTTGCATTAATGATTCCTGTATTGGCTGGCTTTATCGCCTTCTCTATCGCGGATCGTCCTGGTCTTGCTCCCGGTTTAGTTGGTGGTATGCTGGCAAGTTCAATCGGTTCCGGATTTTTGGGCGGTATCTTAGCGGGCTTTATCGCGGGTTATTCTGCCAAGTTTATTGCTGATAAAGTTAGCCTTCCTCGCTCTATGGAAGCTTTGAAGCCTATCTTAATTATCCCGTTTATAGCGACGTTATTTACCGGTCTGATCATGATCTATGTTGTTGGTGGCCCGGTAGCAAGCGTTATGGCTGCATTAACTGAGTTCTTGGAAAACATGGGCAGTGCCAATGCGATTCTTCTGGGTATTATTCTTGGTTCAATGATGTGTTTCGACCTTGGCGGTCCTGTAAACAAAGCAGCGTATACCTTCGGTGTTGGTCTGTTGGCGTCACAAACATACGCGCCAATGGCAGCAGTAATGGCCGCGGGTATGGTTCCGGCGCTAGGTATGGGTGTTGCTACCTTCCTAGCAAAAAGTAAATTTGATGCCAGCGAGCGTGAAGCCGGTAAAGCGTCTTTCGTACTAGGCCTATGCTTTATTTCTGAAGGTGCAATTCCATTTGCAGCCCGCGATCCAATGCGCGTAATCCCTTGTACTATGGCCGGTGGTGCCGTAGCTGGAGCATTGTCAATGTTGTTTGGTTGTGAGCTTCTTGCCCCTCACGGTGGTCTGTTTGTTCTTCTTATCCCGAACGCTATCAAGCTTGTCATGATGTACCTTGTTGCCATCGCCGCAGGTACAGCAGTCACTGGCTTCGGATACGCGTTCCTGAAAAACAGAGCCGAGCAAACACAAACAGCAACGGTTTAATTAAACAGTTCATTACTTTGTCTCAACCCCCGTAGACATTTTGGGACACTTGAAAAAGTGTCCCTTTTTTCACTTAGGCTGGAAGCCTTTCTGCAACCTAATAATGTTAACTGCCTATCAGTAACTTTTTGTTTAACATCTACCTAAGTTCTCACCATTAATTTTTGACTCATATCACGGTTAGCTGAAACAAACGTGTCGCATCCTCAAAAATAACATCTTATTTTCATTTGAAGTTAAAATTCAAAACAAGCCAATTAGGCAATATAAAAAACCGGAAAACACAGCCAAACAAGCATTTTATGAGAACAAACTGTTAATAAAACACGATGATACGGCGTTTTCCTATAGGCACATCATTATTTTAGACTATGCTAAACTCTAAAGTAATCTGCATAGTTACCGATAGATTTATCATCTAAACATGCTTTTATCATGATTTATGACCTAGTATTTAATTGCTGGCATCAAAATAATAATCGGTCAGTAATAAAATGGAAAAATTTGTGCTTTAACACCTTAATTCCCAAGGAAGTACTCAAAGGAACTTGATATGAAATTTAGCCACAAAATAGTCGCAGCTTCAGCCGTATTAATGCTAATTACGGTAAGCCTGCTCTCCGTAAAACAAGTAATGACTATTCAGTCAGAGCTTGAAGCAACCATAGAGATAAGCATGAACGATATCATGCAAAGTGTTAAGAATAACGTTGTTGCCGATATGGAAGGCCGGAAAGACCTCGCACGTTATACCACCAACGTAGTAGAGCGCGATTTATCACCTAAGGCCATAACGGATGCGATTGACCAGCCCGGGCTAAAGCAGCCGTTTCTCTTGGTTGGTGGCGGGTTAGAAACAGATGGTAAAGCCATCAGTGGAGACCCAGGCTGGGATCCGGGTTCAACATGGGATGCGCGTGTCCGTCCTTGGTATCAAGACGCAAAGAATCAAAATAAACTCATTATTACCGCCCCATATGCAGATGCAGTCACTAAAGAAATTCTAATCTCTATCGCGACCCCGCTTAAAGAAAATGGCCGATTCAAGGGCGCACTTTTCTTTGATGTTAGTTTGGCTGGCCTCGCCGATATCGTTAATAATGTGCAACTATTTGACGCTGGTTACCTGTTCATTGTTGATGGCGAGGGTACCACCATTGCCCATCCAGACGCCGATAAAAATGGACAACCATTTTCTTCCTATCAATCGGGTATTCAGATCAAGCAACAAGTTCAACACGCGGAAATAAACGGCCAAGAGTTTGTGTTCAATTTCATCAAAGTGCCGAACCAGGATTGGTATATCGGCATGGCAATGGATCAAGACATTGCATTCGCTTCAGTTTATGAAATGCGAACTAACTCCATTATCTTTACCGTTATCGCATTGGCTATCAGTATTGCTTTATTATTAGTATTAATCGGTAAACTGATGCAGCCACTTGGTTCTTTGAACAATGCTATTCAAGATGTTGCCTCTGGTGATGGTGACTTAACACAGCGCTTAGCGACCAATACAGATCAAGAGTTCGCAGAATTGGCCAGCGGATTTAATACCTTTACCGAAAACCTTCAGGGTCAGATTAAGCAGCTCAAGTCCATTGGAGACGAGATCATGCGTGGTGCAGAGACGACTGCACAAGGTTCTGAAGTCGCCGCTTCAGCCATGCAAGATCAATTGCAGGAGCTAGAGCAGTTAGCCACAGCAATGAATGAAATGGCAACGACGTCTACAGATATGGCTGGCAATGCACAAGGCGCAT
>DDQN01000057.1:0-16685 GCA_002342685.1 Vibrio sp. UBA2441 | reverse complement strand
CAAGAAGCCGATGACGCAACCCAGCAGGGTACTTTAGTGGTGAGCCATACGACAGAGTCGATTAACGAGCTTTCAGACCGTATTGATCAAGCTGTTGATGAGGTGAAATCACTGGAAGCCGCCACCGATAGTATTGAAACCGTATTGCAGGTTATCAATGATATTGCCGACCAAACTAACTTGCTTGCATTAAACGCAGCCATTGAAGCGGCTCGTGCTGGTGAACAGGGTCGAGGATTTGCCGTAGTTGCAGATGAAGTTCGTACTCTTGCGCAGAGGACACAAGAGTCGACAACCGAAATTCGTAATATGATTGAACAGCTTCAAGCAGGTGCGAGTTCTGTTGCTAAGGCTATGGGACTAAGTAAAGACACGGCAAGCAATACCGTCAGTCAGGCTCAGGAAGCGAACCTTGCTCTTGACCGAATTAGAGATGCCATTCAACGTATCTCAGATATGAACATGCAAATTGCTTCCGCCGCTGAAGAACAAAGCTTGGTCGCTGAAGAGATCAACTCGAATACGGTGAAGATTAAAGATCTTTCTGTGCAAGTTTCTGAGGGGGCCAACGATGCCAACATGGCAATGCAGGTTCAGACCGAAAATGTGCGTGAACAGAGCAATATCTTGAACAAGTTTATTGTTTAAGTCTGCATTTCCTTTCAAGCCTGAATAGGTGCATTTTGCACCTATTCAGGTTCAATTTACTTGGTTTCGGACACTAACATCAGGCTGGATTTAGGAGGCAAAGTAAAATCGAACTCTCCCTGAACGGACTCAAACCGCTTGTCAGTCAGAACATCCCGCATATCCGTTTGCCAGTCTATCGCTATCTCTATCGTATGCGCCGATTTGTTAATTGCCAGCAAGCCTTTGTCGCCACGAGAGAAAACCACATAGTCTTCATCGCCCACCACTCTTCGCATCGGTTCACCGTGCATTTGATTATGGAAAGAAATCATCTTCGCCATACGCGGATCTTGCCATGAGTTAAACCAGCGAGGTTTGCCAGCTTCATCAAGGATACCACTGGTATCTAAATCGGTATAAATCAGCGGCACACCACCATCCCGACCTAAAATGTAGCTATAAGCCAACCATTCACTCTCCTCTTCCATGATCAGGTTCTGAAACACATCATTATTAGGAATATCATGCGTTACCGCGAACGTAATCGCTCTTCGGTAAGATAACGCCTGACCGAAACAATAAGGATTAACTAAAGACTGCATATCTCCGTCTGGCTGGAATGCGTTGAAGACCGTATTAAATAAAGGAAAGTCGTATGCACCTAGCCGCGTTGACTGTAAATAAGGCTGTAAAAAGAGTTCATATTCTTGTTTTGTCGCTCCACCATCGGTAATGATTTCACCAAAGATATGCACATCATCTGTTATCTCATCGGTCCATACTTTTTGCAGATGCTCGAGTGACATGTGTTTAGCTGCGTCAATTCGAAACCCCTTAACACCCATACTTTTTAAGGCTTTAAGGTAATTTTTTTGTTGCTCAACAACATGAGTATTATCGCGTAATGTTGGTAAGCCGGGATCTTCAGGGCCCCCGGTTATTCGACCATTTTGTACCTGCCACTTATCCTGCCAATCTTCAATACCAAACGCTTCAACAAAGTCATTTTTAGTGAAAAGAGGTTCCCTCAAATCACCGAACAACAGCTGCTCTTGATATTCACCCCATTGATTCAGATAGTTATTCATATCCTTATCACTGGGATAATTAAGGTCTAGACGGCGACTAGATTCATTCGCCATATGGTTAAACACTACATCGGCATACACTTGCACACCCTCTGCTTTTAGTGTCTTAACCATGCTAAAAAAAGTTTCTGTATTGCCAAGCTGATTATCTATCACTCGATAGTCTTGAGGCTGATAGCGTTGCCACCATTTCGTCCCTTCACTGTGTTTATACGACTTCATTGGTGGTGACACCAGTACAGTGCGGTAACCCAGTTTACTTATCTCTTTTGCCTTGCTTGTTACATCAGCATAAGGCCAGTCAAACGCATGTAATATGACATCCGTTTTAGTAAGATTTTCTATGTTGCTCTTCATCTTTTATTCATCCTGTTTAATTCGGCTTGCTGAGGAAAACACGCTTTAGATATAAGCAAGCCCTAGCAGTGACGACATCGACGGAGAAACCATCCTATGTTTAGTCACAACAGATATAGGTACATTATATTCTGCAAAAACTGCTCGCAATCCCCCCTAAGTGAATGAAGACGGGCGGAGAGATGGGGCGTAGATGCATTTTTCACCACATTTTTGTGGGTGAATGACTAGGAGCAAACCTAAATCACTGAGTAAACACTCTCAACGCTTCAGCTTAAATAATAAAAATCAACAAGATACATACAGGCGAGCATTATAAACGTCATCTAATTTATTAAATATTAATATTCTTATTTACAGCCAACTTTCATTATTAACTAACCATGATATATTTGTGATAATTTCAGAATAATAAATAGGCTGATTAATTTTTAACGATTTTCATCCTATTAGGTCAAATACCACTTACCCAAAAACCAATGCCAGCCAAATGACATAACTAAAAATTCCACTTCAATTGAGTAAATAACAAAGTATTTGGATTTTCTCCAAATAAGCTGTTACTAGTGCCGTCAAAACGTTGAACTACCGCTAATAGCTGCCAATCATCGGCCAGTGAATAGTTACTGGTTAAACCGATAAATCCGGATCCATCCTGATAATAGATACTCGATAGTAGTAACTTATTTAACGGTGTGATATCCATACTCACTTCAAGATAACCTGTCCAATGGGTAAAACTGAGAGTCTTGGCACTGAGAGGCTGACCAAAAAAGATGTTTGCATTAGCTGGCTGTTGTGGGCTTGAATGATGAAGCAGTGCGGATTTAATCATCCAGTTCCGTTGGCTAGAAAAGCTATAATCTGACTCGATACTTGAGATAACGGCCGAATACTGCTCTATGCCATTCCAACGCCTTTTGTCTGGTGTAAAATAACTGAGCTCACCTTTGAAACCAGCTCCTAGAATATCTCCGGCAAATCCGGCGCCAATAAAATGATCAAGTTTAGTTCTACCCGTTATAACCTGTGCATCCCATGTATTCCAATTGAACAGATACCTCAACGCATAGCTATTTAATTCTTGGTCTTTATTGGGGCTAAAAACGAAGTCTGCTTCACTGGCAAAACCTAGCTGTCTTCCCAGCATAATGGCATCACTACCGGGCCGCTCTTCGTAATCAAAATCATAGGTAGAATAAGTATTGAAAACATCGTTGGGATTCCAGATGGTTGTCATAGCCCAATTTATTCGAAATCGTCCCGCTCTGCCCTGCCAATCTTGCTGATTCCAGTCGACATAAAGGCGATCAAACTGACTATTTCCAACCCGACCGTCTTGCTCCAGCCAGTTGGTAGATAAGTCCATATACCCGTCATCCGACGATATAACATCAAGATATTGCGACTCCTTTGCTGATTCCCCCCAGATAAAGCGATTTCGCATTCCGGCATTAAAACGTAACGACGGACTGAATCTATATTCGTAGTTAAACCGTTGATGTACGAGTTGGTCTAAGGTGTTGTCATCATCGTCCGGAAGTGCCCATGTTGCCATGTATTTTACGTAACCATCAAGACTCCAGGTTTTTACTGGTTCCAACCCCGGTATCTGAGCAAATGCCGATGTTGATAAAAGAGCGAAACAGGAAAAAATGCTGTTTTTCATCTAATCATTCTTCTCGGGTATATTACGTTGGTCTTGTTCTAATTGACCATCTTCAAAAACAATCACTCGACGCGCACGCTTAATCACCCTTGGATCATGCGTCGAGAAGATGAAGGTCGTACCTTCTATTTCATTAAGGTGTTGCATAATATCCAGAAGTTCTGCGGTACTTTTCGCATCTAAATTGGCAGTGGGTTCATCCGCCATGACGAAACGCGGGCGGGGAGCCAGTGCACGAGCCACCGCGACTCTCTGTTGCTGACCACCAGACAATTTTCTCGGCACTTTATTCTGCTGTTTTTCGAGCCCGACTTGTTTAAGCAGCGCTTTTGAACGTTCTAAACATTCGGCATTACTGCGACCCTGCAACTGCATCACAAACTCTACGTTTTCCAGCGCTGTTAACACTGGAAGCAGGCTGTAGTCCTGAAAAATAAACCCTATATTATCCCGGCGAAAAGCGATGAGGTCTCTCTCCTTCAGCTGGCAGATATTACAGCCATCAATAAGCACCTCACCTGATGTCGGTTCGTCAATACCGCCAAGCATATTCAATAATGTGGTTTTCCCTGACCCCGATGGGCCCATAACCGCAATAAACTCTCCTTGTTCAATGGTTAAATCTAAGTTTTTAACCGCATGAACCGGAAAGTCTGAGCCTTGATTATAGGTTTTACACAATTGCTTGATCTGAATGGTCATTATTAATGTTTCTCCGACATAGCTTGTGCAGGTCGCTGTTTCAGTATTTGCCGCGCGGGGTATAAGGCCGCGATGATGCTTGAAATGACGACAGTAGAAAAGATAGCCTGATATTCGAATAAACTCACTCTTGGATATAAAACGGTATCTACGCCATAAGCACCCAGACCTTCAGCCATTGCCCCTAAAGGCAACCCGGTTATCTGTAATAGTTGAATCATGCTCATACAAGCGAGCACGCCCAGCGTTGCCCCGCATACTCCTAGCCAGGTACTCTCCAACATGATCAAGGCAAATACTTTATGCTTTTGCATGCCTACGGCCATCAATACCCCAAATTCTTGTGTCCGCTCAAACACTGACATGAGTAAAATGTTGACGATGCCAAACCCCATAGCTAAGACAAAAATACCCAGCATAATGGCATTGCTGATGCCCATAGTGGCCATCATTGTTGCAAGCAGAGGTTGTATCTGAGTCCAGTCACGAACGACATTACCTACCGCTGATATAGACTGGATATCATAAGCAAGCCGGACAACAGGCTCTCTCGACTCCTGCTGAAATGTTTCATCCAATAAGATGGCAATCTCATGTACACCGTCTATTCGCGCCACTTTTTTGAGATCCGCTTTACGCACAATCACGTTATTGTCGTCATAGCTTGTTGATGGCGTTTTAAAAATACCCCGTACACGAAATGCCGCACCAGTCACCTCTCCCACACCATTAGTAAAAGTAAGAACGACTTTTGAACCCAGCTTTAGGCGTAATCGTTCCGACGTTTTGCCAGAAACAAGTACCGGATTTCGCCCTTGTTCAGATAACCATTCCCCATCAATGATATTCTGTGCCATTGGCGTTATTTTCTCTTCTGCTTTTATATCGACACCATTGATCCTGACGCCCCTAGTGCTGCGCGCTGAGCCTATCATTCCATCAGCGAGGAGCCGCGTTGATAGCGCTTTAATTTCCGTTCTTTTTTCCAGCATACTGACCAATAACTCAGAACCTTTAATCGTCGAGTTGATATCCGGATTTTCGATATACTTTCTATTGTGTATCTGGATATGGCTGGTTTGCCAGGCAATCGCATTATGGATCATGTTGTCCACCATACCAGACATGAAGCCCATCATAGCGACAACCCCCATTAATCCAAATATCATGGCACCAAGCATAATGCTAGTTCTTAGTTTATTGCGCCATAGGTTGCGCCACGCCAGTTTAATGAGCATGTGCACCTCCTTTTAATGCCCGAACTAAGTCCAGTGTATATATCCGGTACATTGGGTATATCAGACAAAGCAACAAAATAAACAGGATGGCGATAACCTGATCTATGAACAATTCAGGAGCAATTAATATAGGCATGACAGGCAGAAAACCTGAATCTAACATCAGTTGCGCCGCATCCCCCGTGATTTCAATGGGATAAAAATAGAGATAAGTTAATACAGGTGCACTACACACTAGCCCGAGCACAATACCAATACAGGCGATAAATACAGACTCAATAAAAATAAGCTGCAGCAATCGGACCCTTAGTAATCCGGTGGCGAGCATGACGCCAAACTCTCTCTGGCGCTCTAATGTCATCATTAATATGGTCGCAAACAGACCAAAACCGACCACGCCATATAGAACGTAGATAAGAAACACACCACCAACCCTATCCATCATGATCTGCTGTGCTAGTTCCGGAGCGAGATCCTGCCAGTCTCTTACATTAACTCTGTCTTTATAAGCGGCTTTCAATGCGTCCACGGTGGACGGCAATTGAGAAAGTTCCTTGGTATGCAAAACCCAGGAGGTAACTTGCTCACCTGTGCTGTATAACGCTTGCGCCACTGACAGCGGCATATAGACCAGCTGATTATCCAGATCGGCGATCGGGAAACGCACGATACCTTTAATGGGATACAATCCAGCTGCCGTCTGACCACGATAGCCTTGGCCATACAGTATCAGTTCATCACCCACCGTCAGTGAAAAATAACTCGCTAATCCTTGGCCGATAACCAGTTTTTGTTCATCTTTATGTAAAAACTCACCCTGAACTATTTTATTGCTGATAGAGGAATACTGATCTTCTCCTTGAGGGTCAATGCCCATAACCAGTACGCCTTTTGACTTATCACCAGCCGCCGCTAAAGCAAAGGACTCTATTCTCGGTAACATAACGCTAATATTCGCGTTTTGTTTCATCGGCGCGGTTATCATGTCATCCATAGGTAGAATATCGTCAATGCTTAAGCTATCGGCGTATTTAGGCTGCTGTACCTGAATAAGTCCGGTATAAAAACGGGCCGCATTGTCAATATTGGAACTGTACGTCCCTTCCTGAAGGCTACGAACAAGCAGGGAAAGAAACAGAGCAAGTGCCAGAGCAGAAGCGGTTAGAAATGTTCGCCGCTTCTGCCGCCATAAATTCCGCCATGCTAAAGTGATTAACATAGGCCTACCTTAATCCCGGAGAGATTTCATCTGGCTCTGAGAGAAAAAGTCATCGCCGATCTCAAAATCAAACTGCGCTTGTTCTGTGATCATTTCGGTTTTTTGACCAACCTTATCTACTGGGATCATTTCCATCCGGGTCGCCAACATTCGACCTCCAACCTCTTTAATGTCAAATGTTTGCATTCGATTGATCAGCTCATCAAACTCATCATAAAACTCCACTTTTCTTTGCAGATACGTAGTGGTCGATATCCATAAGCGAACCTTACTCCATACCACCGGAGAGTCCGGCTTAGCAATAGCATCAATGACGTAAGTAAGATCTCCATCAAACCGTTCCTGTTTGACCATATCGTGGGTATAGTCCACAACGATTGAAGACTGGTTAATCAGATCATCATTAGTAAAATCGGAACCCATCCAGGACTGACTTAGCATTGAAGGTGATATTTTGATCACCCTTTCAATGGCGGGGATCCAATTCCACATCTCTCTTTGACGTTTTAGTGAAGTACTTCCTTTGTCTTTTGCTGGCGCGGTCACTAATACTAGCGAGAGGTCTTTGCCTTTGGTCCAGCTTTTCATGCTCATGCTGCGTGTCCAGTCCGGCCTGATAATTCGCATGGTTACCACGGTATAACTCGACTCACCACGCATCTGTTGGTCGGACTTATTGACAATATCTGAGGCGCTCTCAGCCAAAGCGGACAATGAAAAAACGCTCATCGACAAAAAGAGTAACAGGGTAGAAAACAACCATCGCATGATAAGACCCTAATATCATTAAAAATAACACTATAGGACTATAGCACTAGTTCCGGAAGAGAATAGCGAACCAACAAGCGTATTTCTGATCCATTGAGTTAACTTATCGGTTTTCTCACCAACGATAGGGAAAACAAGTCCTTGACAGAAAATAAGTCCTGATGGATAGTTGGTTTGTTATGTTTGGATTTAAGAGACTGTGATGCAAAAGAAAATGCACACAATTTGGTTAACACTATTTACACTAATGGCATTACTATCCTCTAGTATTGCTACGAGTGCGTCTCTTATGCCTTTACAGATGCTTTCGTCCACATCAATCACAATGGAAGCAAGTTCCTCTGAGTCACCCTGTCCTTCCGTAGCAGTAAAAACAATCACCACCGAGCAAGGTTGCTGTGATTCAGATAACATAAGCTCTGACCCTCTATGCTGCTCTACCAGCTGTGCAACGAGTTATACGGTAATTTCAGAGCCAGCCCGAACCAATCACCAGCCATTTAGTTTAATGCTCGTCTCAAGAGAGACAATAGAACAGCCCAACCTTATTTCAGGCTCTCCCTACCGGCCTCCCATCACTTAATTCCAGCAATAAGCTTAGCTTCACTGTACACGACGCTGTCGTGTAACTTGTATTAATTATTTTAATACAAGGCATTACGTATTTGCATACGCTAACAACTGGAATAAAAGATGGTAGATCGACTAAAGATATTCTTGAACATAGCCTTGTTATGCTTCAGCACTTATTCTCAGGCAGACAGCCCCAGTAATTTTGAAGATGGAGAGCACCTCTTCAGAACCGCAGGTGGGTATGGTTGCTCTACATGCCACGGTATGTACGCGCAAGGTGGTGGTAATGTGGGTGGCAATATCCGCGGTAAAAGTCTGGAGGATATTAATAAGGTTTTAGACAATGAACCTACGATGACGTTATTGAGTGAGGTTCTAAATAGTCATAAACGACAACTTCTGGGAAATTACCTAACAGCACTGGGCGAAATCCCCTTAGTTGAGTGGATTATTGAAGATAAACCCAGCCAAAAAATCGTTTCCATAGATAATGGTCAGGTCAGCCAGCTTGTTATTCTAAACAAGTTATTTGAACCCGTTGACCTGTCAATTTCACCAGTAAATTCGACCTCGCTTCAGATCAGCCCCTACGAAACCCAAGCATTTCAGTGGACACCAGAGCCGGGTGTTATTCAATTAAAATATAAACAAAGTGTACTTGAGATCCATATCAAATAAATACACATTATTTAAGGTAACTCATTATGAAATCATTAATTAAACTTCTAGCGACGGCGTCACTAATTTTCAGTTTTTCCGCCTTCGCCAAACCGACTATAGAGCTGTACAAGTCACCAACCTGTGGCTGCTGCAAAGGGTGGGCGATGATTATGGAAGAAAAAGGGTATAAAGTGAATGTGCACCATCGTCAGGACTGGACACCTGTTAAACATAAGTTTGGTATGCCCGGTCAGTTAGCCTCATGTCACACCGCTGTGATTGATGGTTATATGGTTGAAGGCCATGTGCCTGAAGCGGATATTTCACGCCTGCTTGAAGAACGTCCGGACAACATTTCAGGCATCGCTGCACCGGGTATGCCTCAGCACTCTCCTGGCATGGCTAAACCAGGGCAGCCTTATAAAGACTTTAATGTTGTTGCGTTTAGCAAAGAAGGACAGTTGAGCCTGTATAAAAAATATTAAGCTTACATACACAAGCAACAAGTAACGTCCCCTACACTATTGAGGAGCCGCTCCTTACGCTCCTCTTTCTTTCGACGCCCCAAACGCAGAATCACCTGTATTTGATCTACAAATGATGATTGTGCATATAACTGCACCCAATATTGCTCACATTACAGAGCAGTGCGTTATTATGGTGCATTTATTTTTCTTACTCATTCTATTTTAGTGCAACAGCGTTTAAACCAATTTAATACCTATTAATTTTCAATCAGTTAACTTTTGGCCCGATCCTTGATTGTCTATATCCAATATATTCAAAATATGCACATATTCAGGGAGTGAAGAGATGCAGGAAACATTAACCGTTGTGCTCGCAGGAGGGATGGGATCGCGTTTATCCCCTCTCACCGACAACAGGGCCAAACCCGCAGTGCCATTTGGCGGGAAATACCGAATTATTGATTTCACCCTCACCAACTGTCTTCATTCTGGCTTACGCCGAATTCTGGTACTCACGCAATATAAATCGCATTCACTGCAGAAACATTTGCGCGATGGCTGGTCAGTATTCAATCCAGAACTAGGTGAATATATCACCGTGGTTCCACCTCAAATGCGTCAGGGTGATAAGTGGTATAGCGGCACCGCTGATGCTATTTATCAAAACTTATGGCTGCTATCTCGTAGCGAAGCGAAATATGTTGTGGTGCTTTCCGGTGATCATATCTACCGTATGGATTACGATGCCATGCTTCAAAAGCATAAACAAACAAACGCCGACCTCACGATAGCATGTATGGAAGTACCGATAGAAGAAGCCTCGGCATTTGGTGTTATGTCGGTAGACGACAGCCACAAGATCATCGCTTTTTCTGAAAAACCTAAACAACCCGCAGCCACGCCTAAAAACCAAGACCGTAGCCTTGTTTCTATGGGTATTTATATTTTCTCTATTGATGCCCTTATTGAAGCTTTAGAGCAAGATGCCGATAATCTAAACTCCAGTAACGATTTCGGCAACGACATTATCCCTAAACTCATCGACGGTGAGCGCGTGTATTCACATGAGTTTGGTGGAGACAGCGGTCGGGTAACCAATGATGCTTATTGGCGCGACGTAGGAAGCATAGATTCTTATTATCAAGCCAATATGGATTTGCTTAATCCTATTGCTCCAATGGATCTTTATCAGCAAGACTGGGCAATTAGAACCTACGAACCCCAACTCCCTCCCGCCAGAACCGTTTCGTCTGTGACTGGTAACGAAGGTATTTTCATTAACTCCATTATTTCCAATGGTGTTGTTATTTCTGGTGGCTCAGTTCAAAACTCTGTTCTGTCTCCGGGAGTACGCATTGAAGACAGTGCCACCATTGCAGATTCAATACTGTTTGATAACGTTCAGGTAGGAGAAGGCTGCCAACTAAGAAACTGTATTATTGATAAACATGTCGTTATTCCTGCCGGCACAAAAATAGGTTTTAACTCGGTAGAGGATAGTAAGCGATTTCAGATTTCTGAAAAGGGTATTGTTGTTGTTCCGGAATCATATCATTTCGAAAACAGTGCTGACTAATACGAACGCCACGTTAATGGTAAGTCAATATCGATAGTCGGATCCATCACGCTAACAAAGCGCGGTGGAACTGCATAACAAACAGTGTTCCTGTAACCAAATGCGCTCAGTACTGCATCTACAACGTTATCCGTAAAAACTCAGACGGAGGGTTGATGACAAAGTGCTGCCAAACATGATTGTATAATAAACGCTGATTTGGAAAAGGCACTATAGATTTAGCCTCTTCCAATGAACACCATTTATAGTCAGTATGTTCTGAATTCAGTACGACTTTTTGTTCTGGCGGACATACCACCACAAAGCTAGGAATTATCAGGAGTTGATTGCTATTAGCTTCATAAAATTGCTCTAGGTACTCACCATTATATAGCGAGTTTACCTCTATTTGAGTCTCTTCCATGAACTCACGAATCATTGCCTGCCAAGCCAATTCTCCCGGCTCAATTTTCCCGGCAATATGACACCAATACTCTTCTCTCGTGCGTTTCATTAATAGTAACTTGGTCTCATCACCAAACTGAGATAATGCCACTCCGGCAACGACCGACGTATTTACTGGAATCACCGATTAACTCCTCATAAAGCGGAAATTAAAGACCATTGGTTGCTGGTTATTTTATACAAACAATGCCGTTCTAAAACATGTCCCTTGGCTAGGCTTGGGTGGTCAAAATCGTGTTTGATGTTGTGCATTTCCAGCCTTTCCATTACCTTACGCGATGGTTTATTCGGTAGAGCAGTAAATGCATATACAGCGTCTAAATTTAGCTGCTCAAATGCGAATTTAAGGCAAGCATGAGCAGCCTCTGAAGCGTAGCCTTTACCCCAATACGCATATGAAAGTCGCCAGCCAATTTCAACAAACGGTGTTTCCGGAATACCGCTTTCATCTTGGCTCAGTAACCCAACAAAACCTATGAACTCGTTAGTTTCTTTTAGTTCAACAGCCCAAAAACCCCAGCCCGTTTTTTCTATTATCAGGGTCAAGCGCTCCGCAATACTATCGCTCTCTTGCTTAGATAAAATAGCAGGAAAATAGCGCATCACATTCGGATCTCTATTTAATTGATGAAATGGCTCCAGATCACTGGCTTGCCATTGTCTTAATATCAACCTAGGTGTTTCAATACCCATTTACATGACCCCATTTTTCAATTACCTCAATTGCCGCTAATTTCCCTAGGTTATAACCAT
Organism: Vibrio sp. UBA2441; assembly: GCA_002342685.1. GTDB lineage: Bacteria > Pseudomonadota > Gammaproteobacteria > Enterobacterales > Vibrionaceae > Vibrio. The sequence continues at coordinate 4,541 of DDQN01000057.1, read as the reverse complement.
GAAAAAGTGGTTTAGGATCTCGAGTTAATCGCTTAAGTTGAAAAGACTCTGGAGGGCAGACTTCAACGATCTCTACGCCTACAGGCGGGTTTCGAATCAAATCAATTGAAGCGTTATATTTTTCCGCACGATCAAGCAAAGGCTCCACTAACTGTGGTGTCTTAGCCAACATTTTTTTTACCAGATAGGGAAATTTAACCGCCGATTTTCGATAATCATACTGCTGGCTTCTTAAGATCATGATGCGCTTCGCACCACGCCTTATTACTTCTTCAACCGGAATAGAGTCCGAAACTCCACCATCAAAATAATAGTTCCCATCTGATAGTTTAACGCCGTTCTTATACAAAACAGGCAACGCACTGCTCGCCTTCATTGTCTCAATAAGGCTCTGCTCTGTCGCAGGCCAATAAACCGCCTTTCCGGTATCTCTATTGGTGACCCCCATGAAGAAAGGGCGACCATCCGCCTCTATCTTAGCAAGATCTAATCCCAACTCTGAAAGCGTCACATCCCAAAGCCAATCTAGATCCATAATATCCTGACCATGTAATATGTTGTCGAAACGAATGAATTCTTTACGACAGCTATAATCGGTATAAATTTTCAGGTTTCTTTCTGGCATATTGGCCAGATACGCAGTCAAATTAGAAGCGCCTGCTGAAACACCCCAAAAACTATCAAATGGAGAAAAACCTACCGACAAAAAATGATCCAAAATGCCGCAAGAAAAAACTCCTCGCATCGCACCACCCTCGACAATGAGCGCCGCATTTCCAATCTCATCCATGGTAACCTCGCTAATTTATTCAACTTAGCTAAAGATAAAATAGAGCCCTGTTCCAGCGATACCAGCTCCAGAATACCGCATTAGTTTTTCCCCGTAAGCACTGCTATTTGCATACGAGCCAATTACTACCCCGGCAATATGAATAACAGCGGTGCCAGAAACAAACCCGAGAGCATAGAGCACCGGACTGGCTAAACTTGGCATTTCCACACCATGCGCATGCCCGTGAAATAAAGCAAAAATACCGACAAAAAACATAGTCCATATCGCAGAAAATTTCTTATCCGCTGCAATAGCGATACCCAGCACAAATACCGAAAAAGCAATACCCAACTCAACAGATATTAGCTGAATATTTTGCATTCCCAAAATACCACCGAGCAACATGACTAAAACAAAGGTGGTAGGCACCGACCATATAGCCCGCCCTCCCATTTGAGCACTCAGCACTCCCACACTCACCATGGCAAGTAAATGGTCCAGACCTAACACAGGATGGTTCAGACCAGACCAAAAACCTCCATCAGATGCATCGACATGGGCATAAGCCAGGTTAGGCAATAACAAACTCACTATTAAGCTAAAAATGATCTTTTTCATGTGTATTCAGACTACTTGTTTCGTTTATTTTATGAACATAATTCTCTATATGACCGATATTCAAGTTGTGACCCAGATAAGCCAAACTGATCGGCCAATTTAACCAGTTCTCTGCGATAATATTTCAATTTAGATTCATCATCCGTCATTATGGCAAATTCAGCAAAATCACCCACATCATCTAAGTGATCTAAAGTTAGGTGGTACTCTCCAACAAAATAAATACTACGCGTTTTTTCCATTCTAAATAATATTGAGTACCCCATTGTAAGCAGGATAGATTTGGCTTTTTCTGCGTCAGAAATATTAACCGCTTCACATCGGTCAGCTTCCGGTCCTTTCATGATCCAAAGTAGAATACCCGAAGGTTGCATTTCTCTAATACAGACACTTTTATTCTGATGCTTAAGGGATTGATCAGGTAAGTCAAAATAACAGTCTGATTCAAGGTTGTTTTCGAGCATTACTTCATGGTCTAGCGAACTTAAAACCTCAAGAAAAGCCTGTTTATCAGGAAGGCGATACTTAAGCTCAACTTCATATTTTCCTTTAAAGTGTTCATGGCTCATATGTTATTTACCCTGAAATTATCGCGTTATAGGACATAACGCGAATTTGACCTATGAAACCAATTGTTGCAAATGAAGGGAGATGCATGCTTTAACTAGCCTGTTTAAACGAACGAAACGTTCCGTCAATCAAGTAAATCTGTGCTCTGCTCAGAGCATCGGTATCAATCTCTCTAAATTTGGCTAACGCGATTTCGTAGGCGGACTCCAGTTCAGCCTCTAAACCTAATAGCCCCAATAGCGTTATGAAATGATGCAATGTTTTCAGGGACATAGAACCCATAATTTCTGTCATTTCAGCAATTTTACTATGCACTTCGCTGATTTTTCCTTCAAGATAGCGCTTATGAAGCTGCAACAGTTTTAACTTTAACTTTTCGTTATCTGAAAGTTGCTTATATTTAAAGGACTTCATCTGATATTCAAACTTGTTTAGATATAAGTGTCTTGACTCTTCATCTTGCTGAGCTACATATAAAATCGACCTCAGGTAATACAACATATTTAATGGCTTGTCATTATAGCTATCTTTATTGACCATATAATTTGAGTTAAATAGTTTCATTGCCTTTTCATAATCACCTTGAATAAGGTATATGGTAGACAGCAACTCTTTTCTTTGATAACTGGATGGGATCAGCGCACAGATAGACTCTGATTTCGTCTGCGCCTCTTCTATACTTCCTAAGCAGATATCTAGATCTATCATTACATCGTATAGCTCTGGCGATATTCTAACTTTATTCGCTAAAATGTGTTTTCGTATCGTATCGGCTTTCTTTACCTTTTTGGCTTGAATTAACGCCTTAAGATAACGGGCATATAACCAGCTATGGCTCGCTTTATTGTCAATGCGTTTAATCATAGATTCATAAAGATTGAGAACGACTTCTTGCTCTCCCATGTCTTCAAAAACCTTTCCTCGTTTCTCCATAATCTGATAATAAAAGTTCGGGTGGTAGATCTCTAATAAATTACAATCAGACAATGTTTTGTTATTATTAACATCCTTCTCAATAATGTTTTTTAATTTACTTTTCTCATTATATGCGACAGATAGTTTTGATTTTATTTTCGCAGCCGTAAATGGCCTCATTAAATAAGAGTCAGGTACGAGATCTAAAATTCCATAAATAGATTTCTTCTCTGAAGTGAGAAAAATCTTAATAGAAAGGTCATTAATGAATTTGGTTGACTGTGCTTTATGGTAGAACTCTTCACGGCTATCAGCTTGATCAAAATCCATGATGTAAATGTCGTACGAAGGCTGAGTTACCCTTCGAAGAGCCAGTTTAAAGTTATGCACTGAGTGAATATTATGTTCGGCCACCCCTAGAGATTGCAGCGCAATGGAAGCCGTACTGATGTCTTTCATGGTGCTACTTATCACCAGAGCTTTCGCTTCATTAATTTTTTTCATAACCTTAATACAATCAGCTTGAGTCATAACCTAACAGACCGAATAGAGTAAATGCTTTATGGGCCAATTGTTAGCCATAGTACACACATTAGATCTATTTTTTCATAGAGTGTGATTTCTGTTCATGTATAGGTTAGGGTTATAAATAAGCAAGCCTTAATAATTATCCATTACTAATAAAGGCAATTCAAATATACATGCATTAAGATATAAACCTTATATTAACTGCTGTTATTAACTATCTGAGCAAATCTATAATGTCACGTTAGTAACACGAGTTAAGAGACGAATCTTCGTTAAGATGCCAGGTTGCATAAATCACCTATCGCGCAGATCAACGCATCAATCGTGACAAATCGCAACATATCGCCCGGTTAGTGATATAATTATAGATTAAGGTGATTTGATACTGTGGGCGATTATGGAAAATCGAATAGACTTTAGAAGCTTATATGAAAGGTGCTTAGCAGGTATCTTACTTACTGACAAACAATTCCGTATAAGCCAGGCAAACAAAGCATCATGTGAATTGCTAGGATACGATTCGTTCACACAAGTTGAAAACCACACACTGTCCTCTTATCATTTAGATCCACCTCACCAAGAGTTATTCGACTTCTATATAGAAAAAAGTCTATTAAAAGGCAAACCATTAGTCGTTGACTACCCATTTAAAAAAATAACTGGCGAAACCGTATGGCTCAGTATCTCGGGTATTGCTTTAGATAAAAGCAGCTCCCCTGATTTGGACAAAGGCGTTGTCTGGACTTTAGTCGATATATCTCCCAGAAAAGAGATAGAAGATAAATTAACGAAAGAATCAAATACCGACTATCTCACTGGTATAAGTAACCGCCGCCACTTCTTTTTTTCAGCCGATAAACAAGTCAGTTTCCACATTCGAAAAAACAGGCCATTGTCAGTACTTATGTTGGATATCGACTATTTCAAAGCTATCAACGACACCTATGGACATGGCGTAGGCGATAAATCAATATGCACACTTTCTGATATATGCTTAGAAAATTTAAGACATGAAGATTTACTAGGCAGGCTTGGCGGTGAAGAGTTTGCCATGTTATTTTCAGAAACCAATTTAGACGATGCGAAGTTAGTAGCTGAACGTATTAGAAAAGACGTTGAAGTGTAGTGGTCAACTAAT
>DDQN01000056.1:111766-132192 GCA_002342685.1 Vibrio sp. UBA2441 | reverse complement strand
GGGGGAGGGGGAGGGGGGAATAAATGTGTTTAGGCCAAGGAGGATAACAGAAGGAGTGGGTTTTCTCTTTCGACATTCTCTGATACCGAAAGTTAATGGCTCCTTAATACAATTAAGGAGCCATTGCTTATTCTTAATGAAGAATACGAGCTCTTATTGTTCCGTCGATTTGTTTAAGTTTAACTAGTGCTTCTTCTGAGCGACTTGCTTCAACATCAATAACGACATAACCCATTTCCGCATTCGTTTGTAGATACTGACCTGCAATGTTAATACCTTCTTCAGCAAAGATAGTGTTTATTTTAGTCAATATACCTGGACGGTTTTCGTGGATATGCAATAAGCGAGATGCGCCACTATGAGATGGCAAAGATACTTCAGGGAAGTTAACACTAGAAAGCGTTGAACCATTATCAGAATACTTGGCCAGTTTGCCTGCGACTTCTACACCAATATTCTCTTGAGCTTCTTGAGTCGAGCCTCCAACGTGCGGTGTTAGAATTACATTATCAAATTGAATTAATGGAGATTCAAAAGCATCGGCATTGGTTTTTGGTTCCGTCGGGAATACATCCACAGCGGCGCCGCCTAGGTGCTTAGACTCAAGGGAGTTACATAGTGCCGGAATATCCACAACGGTTCCGCGAGCGGCGTTTATAAATATGGCACCTGGCTTCATTAAAGCAAACTCTTGGCTGCCCATCATATTTTTAGTTTCTGGTGTTTCTGGCACGTGCAGCGTAATAACGTCACATTTATTAAGCAGATCACTAAGGGTATGCACCTGTGTGGCATTGCCAAGAGATAATTTGTTTTCAATATCGTAAAAATAAACTCTCATGCCCAAGTTTTCGGCAATGATGCCTAACTGCGTACCAATGTGGCCGTAGCCGATAATGCCTAAGCGTTTACCACGTGCTTCATAAGAAGCTTCAGCGCTTTTTTTCCAGATACCACGGTGAGCTAGAGCGTTTTTCTCAGGGATTCCACGTAATAATAATAGGATTTGGCCAAGAACAAGTTCGGCCACACTACGTGTATTGGAGAAAGGAGCGTTAAATACTGGAATACCGCGTTTCGCTGCGGACTTCAGATTAACTTGGTTGGTTCCAATGCAGAAACAACCGACAGCAGCAAGTTTATTAGCTGCTTGGAACACTTTTTCAGATAAGTTGGTTCTAGAGCGAATGCCAATGAAGTGAACATCTTTAACTGCTTCAATTAACTCTTCATCGGAGAGGGAGCCTTTATGGTATTCAATATTGGTGTAACCAGCAGACTCTAAAACTTCTACCGTTGAAGGGTGTAGCCCTTCTAAAAGAAGAATTTTAATTTTATCTTTTTCCAGTGATACTTTGGCCATTTGCTCTCGTCCTTAAAATGGAATGTTTCAATAGTACAAATAATTTAGTAAGTCTTCGAAACCCTTGTCAGTATTGTGGACCGTTTCATCTTACTTTACGTTTCTGTCTAATAAACTATCAAAAAAAAGTGCTGTTGGGTAAGAAAATTACGGTATAAGAGATAAAAAAACGGCACATATCTGTGCCGTTCGTTATCAAGTTACATAAATAGTTATTTTTATTTATGTAATTGGCCTTATTCTTCGATTTTTGCGCCGTCTGGAGTGCCGGTAATGACAACGTCTGCACCACGGTGTGCAAAAAGTCCTACGGTTACAACACCGGCAATACCGTTGATTTTATTTTCTAGATCTTTAGCATCGGTAATTTTCAGGCCGTATACATCGATAATAATATTTCCATTGTCGGTAACGACGCCTTCTCGGTATGCAGGATCGCCACCCAGTTTAACTAATTCGCGCCCTACGTAAGAGCGTGCCATTGGAATGACTTCGACAGGAAGAGGGAATTCACCCAACACATCAACACCCTTGCTACCATCAACAATACAGATAAATTTATCTGAAATAGCGGCAACGATTTTTTCTCTGGTCAATGCAGCGCCACCGCCTTTTATCATTTCACGTGATGGGTTTATTTCATCGGCGCCATCAACGTAGACATCTAACTTATCGACTTCATTACAGTCAAAAACTTCGATACCTAGTTCTTTCAATTTTTCCGTTGAATCAACAGAGCTAGACACGGCACCTTTGATCTCATCTTTCATTGTACCGAGTGCATCGATGAAGTGTTTTACTGTAGAACCTGTACCAACGCCTACAATACTGCCTGCTTCAACATACTTAAGCGCAGCCCAGCCAGCTTCCTTTTTCATTTCATCTTGTGTCATGATCATCTCCAGAGTATTAAGGGTAAAATTGGTTTCCTAAGCGGGCGGGATTATAGCGATTTAACGAGCAATTTCCCAATGCCATATTTTGCTTGGGGTAATAATCGTTGGTAAAGGAATATCCCATTGTTCTGCAGGTAGACGTGTCACTTGCTGGCAATCATGGGCAAGCCCGATAGGGGTAGCTCCTTTGCCAGTATCAAACCATTTTTCTAAACAACGATCATAATAACCACCGCCCATTCCTAAGCGTTGTCCTTGTTCATCAAAGGCAACCAATGGTGTGAAAATAATATCCAGTTCATCAAGAGGTATGAGTTTAGTCACATCTAGCTTTGGTTCCTGAATATAAAACTGGTTTTCGGTCATTGGTGTTTGTTTGTCGTAGAGAAGAAAAAGTAAATGGCCTTTAGAAAAAGGGTGTAATACAGGCAGGTAAACTTTTTTTCCTTGTTGCCAAAGGTAGTCAATGATGGGGTGAGTATCTAATTCACCATCCGCAGAAAGATAGATAGCAATATGCTGGACATTTTTTAGCTGGGGAAGTTGTTTTATTTGAGATAAGGCGTCTTCAGCAGCAACAGTCTGCTCCAAGGATGAAAGTGACTGTCGCTTTATTCGACTTTGTTTGCGTAGTTCTGAACGCAAATGTTTCATGAGGATACCCCAGAGTGCCGTTGAGGATTAATGGCCCTTGAACCAGCTGGTTCAAGGCGGATCAGCAATGATAACCGTAGGCTTCTCGGTACGAGCCAAGCTTGCTCAATAGCTATCAAATACCAACCCTTAAGTATTGCTTATCGGCTCAGGGACTTAAATCCTGCTGACAAACACCCCAGGGTAAAACTAGTTCGGCGATCCTTGCCGTAAACTCAATTAATCGCTTGAGCTTACTTTATTCAATGCATCATCCAGTGATGCTGTTAATTGTTCAATTCGTTTTTCTACTTTTTCTTGCGCAGTATGTTCTGACAACTTTGCTTGCTGTAACTCATAACACGCATTTAACGCGGCAATGGTAAGCAATTTCTCTGTATTAGATACTTTAGTTCTCTCTGTCATTGCTTTCAATCGATTATCAAGATCTTTGGCGGCTTGACGCAATGAGTCTTCTTGCCCTTCAGGACAATTAACTCGAGTCAACTTACCAAATATTTCAATTTCAACCGCTTGATTACTCATAATGAATGAACTCTATACGCGCTTCGTAGAATGACTGCTTTGTCATCGAGGGTGCACTATAGAAAAAGCCTAACTAAGATTCAAGCATTTCACACCATTGCAGTAAAAATGAGGGAGCAATCACACAGGATTTCGACAATTCGGACAAATGCTAATCAGTTTTAATCGTGTTTCTTTATTTTAGCGAACGCTTGGAAATGCTAGTATTAATGTCATCCAAATTTGTTAAACAGAGTCACTATGAGTGAAATAACACTTCCTGAATATCAGTCGGTCACAACTGAACTACAAAAAGCCAGTTTATCTGTTACTCCGGCAGAAATGCATGGACTACTTGCTGGCATGTTAAGCGGTGGCGTATCTATTGAGGATAAAAGTTGGCAGTCCTTAATTTTTGATTACACCAATGAAGGTATGGGTTGGTCAGATAATGCTTTGCGTATTGCGACAACGTCTTTTTCAGCTCTGGTATCAGAACTGACGAGTTCAGAAATGACGTTTACACTGATGCTTCCTGCAGAGAAGGTTAGCTTAGTAGAACAAGCAGATGCTCTTAGTGAGTGGGTAAGTCATTTTATTTCAGGGCTTGGCTTAGGTGGTATTTCTTTGAAAGATGCAGCTGAAGACGTCAAAGAGGCCTTAAATGACCTTGAAGAAATAAGTAAGTTAGGTATTGATGAAGACGACGACTTGGAAGAACAGGCTGACCTTTTGCAACAGGTTATTGAACATGTAAAAGCCTGCGTACTGACAATTCACGCCGAGTATGGAATAAAACCTAAAACTGAAAAAGCACCGACATTACACTAAGAAAGGTTTTCAATGAAAGAGTACGATATTGCTATTGCTGGTGGCGCAATGACGGGAACAACTCTAGCGTTAGCATTGAATGATAAAAGTGTAGGAAAGTTATCTATTGCGGTTATTGAACCCTTTGAAAAGGATAATATTAATCACCCTGGATTTGATGCTCGTTCGATTGCATTATCTTATGGTACTCAACAAATCTTAGACTCCTTTCAGCTTTGGCGGGATATTCATCCGGTAGCGACGCCGATAAAACAAATTCATGTTTCTGATCGTGGTCATGCAGGTATGACTGATATGTTTCATCATGAGCATGGAATTGAAGCACTTGGCTATGTGGTTGAACTTGCTGATATTGGTCGAATTTATCATGAAAAGCTAGAGCGGATAGACGCCATTCATCTTCATTGTCCGGACTCCGTGGTCTCAATAGAACAACAGCCGTCGCGAAATATTTTAACGCTTTCATCCGGAGAACAAATAGGCTGTAAACTGCTGGTTGCAGCTGACGGCGCAGATTCCACCTGCTGTGATCTTTTAAAGGTGAATAATACGGAGCAAGATTTTGGTCAGGTTGCAGTAATAGCAAATATCAAAATTTCAGAAGACCATCAAGGTCGAGCATTTGAACGTTTTACTAAATCGGGCCCATTAGCTCTTTTGCCGATGTCGGATAATCGAATGTCTTTAGTTTGGTGTTTATCAGCGAAAGAGGTGGAGTCAGTACTTGCACTCAGTGATGTTGAATTTTTAGACAAGTTACAGAAAGACTTTGGTTGGAGACTTGGAGCGTTAACACAAGCAGGTCAAAGAGCAAGTTACCCACTCAAGCTGAAGCAGAAGTCGAAATTGATTACACATAGGTTTGTCACTGTAGGTAATGCAGCTCAGCTTCTTCATCCTATTGCTGGGCAAGGATTTAATTTAGGTATTCGCGATGTGGCAAGTTTAGTTGATGAGCTTATTCAGGCCGAAGACGTAGGCCAGTATGTTACATTATCAGCTTATCAGCGACGTAGAATGCGTGATAGAAATACGACAATTGATTTAACCGCAGGAATGGTACACTTGTTTTCGAACGATTGGGTTCCTCTCCGTATAGGACGAAATGCTGCACTTATGGCAATGGATAATCTGCCATTGGTAAAAATGCCACTACTGAGACAGACAATGGGATTAGTTAAAAGATAGCTTATGATGCAAAGTGTTGATGTTGTAATTATTGGTGGCGGAATGGTAGGGCTAACGTTAGCTTGTGCCTTAAAGAATTCAGATCTTCGTATTGCTATTGTTGAAGGTCGAACACCAGATAATGAACTCTACTCATTACCCGATGTAAGAGTGTCGGCATTGAGTAGGGCAAGTGAGCGAATTCTGACAAATATAGGTGCGTGGCAAGGCATCAAAAATAGAAGGCTTTCTCCTTACCGTGCGATGGAGGTATGGGAGCAAGATAGTTTTGCCAGAATTGAATTCGATGCGAACCATCTTGGCCAGGCAAATTTAGGTCATATTGTTGAAAATAGAGTTGTTCAGCTGGCATTGCTTGATTTGGTTAAACAACAAGCAAATGTAACTTTGCATATGCCCGCTAAATGCCAAAGCTTAGTGATGGGAGAAAGTGAAGCTTGGTTGACACTCGATAATGGTCAGTCATTAACGGCTAAGCTAGTCGTTGGAGCTGATGGAGCCAACTCTTGGGTAAGAGAGCAGGCTGATATCCCTTTAACTCATTGGGATTACGGTCATAGTGCTATCGTTGCGAATGTAAAAAGTGCAGAGCCTCATGATAAGGTGGCTAGGCAAGCCTTCACCCCTATGGGGCCGTTAGCTTTTTTGCCAATGTCTGAGCCAAATATGAGCTCGATTGTATGGTCAACAGATCCAAATAGAGCTGAGCAACTTCAGGCAATGCCCGCCAAAGAATTCAATAAACGTTTGAGTGTCGAATTTGATATGCGTTTGGGCCATTGCACTTTAGTGGGAGAGCGTCAGGTGTTCCCGTTAAAAATGCGCTACGCTCGTGATTTTGTCCTGCAAAGAATTGCTCTGGTGGGAGATGCTGCCCACACCATTCATCCTTTAGCTGGACAAGGCGTAAATCTTGGATTGCTGGATGCAGCTAGCTTAGCTCAGGAGATAAACTCGCTCTGGAATGCAGGAGAGGATATCGGCCATCGATATAATTTACGCAATTATGAACGCTGGAGAAAAACGGAAGCGGCAAAAATGATTGCGGCAATGCAAGGATTCAAAGATCTTTTCGAAGGTGGAAATCCTGCGAAGAAATTGATTCGGGGGATTGGAATGAAGATGGCCAGTCAACTTCCGGGTGCAAAAGACGAAATTATGAAACATGCATTAGGTTTAAAGGGGAATTTGCCAGAATTGGCCAAACTAACCAATTTGAATCGAGAAACTCAATGACCGAGTTCAGAGTGTTTTAATTAAAAATACAAAGTATAGAAAACAAAAAGGTTGGATAATTTCCAACCTTTTTGTTACTTAGTAATCGTGTAAACAATAAGTTTCTATCAGGTGCTATGCGTAACAGTTACGCAATCTCATTATTTCCTGATTTACCTCATTAACAGCTTTGAAGTGTCTCTTCTCAGCTCGTTCGGGCAGAATCAACTTACCATTATCAAATTCAAATTTTCCGATTCCGTATATATATATTCTTCCTTTAAAAAGCCTACTTATGTGTTTAGCTATCATACTTGGTGTATAGCGCTTAAACATTCGCATAGTTTTTCCTTTATGTGTACCTAGCACAACGAATTATACGAGATACTCTATGACGTAATTGTGACTGGAATGGAGAAATACCGTATTGCAGCTCTTTTATTCAGGTTTTTGTGCTAAAAACACCAGAATAGAAGAACTATATGCATTTAAGCGTGACCTTTACCTCAAAATTAGACTTTGCTTAATTGAATAAAACAGGGCTTTATGATGCATATTTAGCCAATGAATGATGTAGATGGCTTGATGCTGTCGTACTGGTTAAGAATAGACCAATTTTCCAAGATGTAAAAATTGCCAATGAGAAAATTATCGGCTGTTTTTCCGTTTATGATCTGACGATATCAGCAAAAATGGGTCTGAAAAGACGAAACAGATCTGCAGGGTTAAGCGCAATACCCGCCATCGTATTGCCACTGCTTATGGTGACTTCCTGCATGTATTGCAGTTGCACATCAATAAATATGGGCATTTCGGTAGCAAGCAAAAGTGGAGTAACGGTTCCTATTTGATAACCTGTGATATCTGCTATTTCAGAGCTCGGTACACAAGTCATTCTACGGCATTTAAGTAATGCTCTTACTTTTTTTGGATCGGCAGCTAGGTGTCCCGGAACGCAGGCCAGCGCGTAGTTATTACCCATATCACGAAGCAAAATAGACTTGACCATTTGACCGGGTAAGATTTTTCGCTGTTTTGCCGCGTCGTCTATTGTTGTTGCCGGAGTCGTATGGAGCAACAGGCGATAAGGTACCTGCTGCTCGTCCAAATATTGTGTTATTGCTGTTTTCAATGTCGGCTATTCATCGATAGAGTATGGGAGTGGTTTAATGTGCCAATCTGAGTTGGGTTCATTTACCTGCCTTAATTTCGTATCAAGATCTAAATTGTTTGGTAAAACAATGAGCCCAATGCTGGTTCCATCAGCATATTGATAGTGAGCCATCAGGCTACCTGCTGACCGCCAGTTTTCTCCTACACTTCTTTCAAGTTGAATTAGAGAATCATCAGAACTCTTTAATTTTCCTTCAACAATGAACATTGAGCGTTTATTCGTTCCACGATATTTAGCTCTGGCAACCGTCTCTTGTCCTGTGTAGCAGCCTTTGCTAAAACTGATAGCATCGAGAGAGTGAAGATTAAATGCCTGTGGAATGTATTCATTTTGATTGTTTTGAGTAATACGCGGAACAGCCGCTTCAATATCACATTTATCCCAAACAGACTCATCAGAAAGTAGTGTCTCTGGTAGGCTTTCAACTAGTTTGAGTGCGGAATGACTATCGAGTAACAGCAACCAGCGGTTTTCTTCAATTTTGACGGCAGTACCACCATTGATACTTCTTACATTACCGGTTTGTTCGGAAAGTTTGTCGATAAACTGTTGCGCTTCATGGCCTAAAACACCTAATGCGATGTTGTCAATAATATGTATATCTACTTTCGAGAAAACCGCATATTTTTTAATTTCAGTTAAGGAAGTATCTATTGCTGAACCATGTTGAAAAAGTGCATAACCTTCGTTGTGGTTAAATAGTCTGAAGATGCTCCAAACTTTTCCTTTTGCATCACATTGAGAACCAAGTGTGGATTGGTTTGATTCAAGTTTTACTACGTCACAAGTCACTTGGCCCTGCAAATAGTTTTTTTTGTCATCACCAGTCACTATTATGGCTTTCCAGGATGATAGGTTAGCGATGAGTAATGCAGGTAATTTATCGTCTTCGTTGAGTGAGACAGTATTAACGTTGTTTTGCCATTCCATGATGGTAATACCTTGGCTTATTGTTGAGTATATATGTTAATCGTCAGACTAAGATTTGTCAGCAACCTATGCGATATATACTTACTTTGATTTTCGCGTATTGAGGCTACTCGATGATAGTATTGAAAATAAATTCATTTTTCGTGAGCTTATCGAAATTAATCGAGTGGTTGGCATTCCTTTGAGTTGTTACACTCTCCAGTATCAATAAATAGAGGGAATGTCATGTATACAGTTGAAGGGAAAGCGAGAATCAAGTGGGCGTGTCGAAGAGGAATGCTTGAGCTGGACGTTGTGATTATGCCTTTTTTTGAAGAGTGTTTTGATTCACTATCAGAGCAAGAACAACATGATTTTGTTGCACTATTGGAATGTGATGATCCGGATCTTTTTACCTGGGTTATGCAGCATGGACGAAGCCAAGATGACAATTTAGCGAAGATGGTAGACAAAATTGTTGCCCACAACCTTAGCAAAGTCCGTTAGTTTTACTCTGATACCTTCAAAAATAGCCCGTATTATCAATGCGCTATTCTTATTGTTGATAATGTGGGTATTTTTAGTCTCGTCTATGCCTGTCGTAATTGTTTTATGGTTAATCTTATTTCTTTGCCAAAACAAATCTATTGTGAAAAACAGCAGTGAAGGAAGAATTACCATTGAGCAATCAGGGGATGTCGAGTTTAAAGGTAAAAAACAGCAAATAAAGCACACATACTTTATATTCAAACCAATGATGCTGATGTTGGCTACGACTAAGAATGAGCACTTATATATTTGGAAAGATAGTTGTGAAGATGCCGATTATCGTCAATTACTTCTTATACTGAGAAAATTGACGTAAAGAGAAGGAGTGAAATGATTAGTTCACTCCTTTCTGCTCTATATTCAGACTTTTTTGGAGTAATTTTCTGGTTCTAATATGGTTGGCCCGCTATTTTCTGCGAGATCAGGATAATCGAGCGTATAGTGAAGTCCTCGACTCTCCTTTCTTTGCATTGCACAGCGTACCATCAGATCGGCTACCTGCAATAAATTACGCATTTCAAGTAAATTGTTGGAAACTCTGAAATTGCTGTAATACTCATGTGTTTCTTGTTGCAGCATCTGAATACGACGTAATGCCCTTTCTAGGCGTTTGTCCGTGCGAACGATTCCCATGTAATCCCACATAAATAGACGTAATTCATGCCAATTATGTTGGATAATGACTTCTTCATCCGAATTACAGACCTGACTTTCATCCCATGCAGGAAGCGTGGGTGGAAGCTCTGCGTCATCTAGTTTTTTCAAGATATCTTTTGCAGCAGACCATGCATACACGACACACTCTAATAGAGAATTAGAAGCCATGCGATTAGCACCATGCAGACCTGTGTAGCTGACTTCTCCAATGGCATAGAGTTTGTCCAGATCCGTGAGACCTTGTTTATTAACAATGACTCCGCCGCAGGTATAGTGAGCTGCAGGCACTATAGGAATAGGTTCCTTGGTCATGTCTATGCCAAGGTTTTTCAGACGAGTATGTATAGTTGGAAAATGTTTTTCGATAAACTCGTTTGGTTTATGACTAATATCTAGATACATGCAGTCGGCACCGAGTCGTTTCATCTCAAAGTCTATAGCACGAGCAACAACATCACGTGGAGCGAGTTCTTTTCTGTCATCAAAGTCCGGCATAAAGCGAGTTCCGTCAGGACGTAAAAGATACGCTCCTTCACCACGGAGTGCTTCTGTTAATAAGAAGTTACGAGCTTCTGGGTGAAAAAGACAAGTTGGATGAAATTGATTGAACTCTAGGTTCGCTACTCTGCATCCCGCACGCCACGCCATTGCTATGCCATCTCCGGAAGAAACATCCGGATTAGAAGTGTATTGATAAACCTTGGAGGCACCACCAGTTGCTAATACGACAAATTTTGCTCGAACTGTCTCTACATGTTCATCTGTCCTGTTCCAAATATAGGCACCGACTATCTTGTTTTTATCACCACCTACTTTATCTTCGGTGATTAAATCTAGAGCATTGTGCTTTTCCAGAACGGTAATGTTAGGGTGATTATGTACATTGTCTTGTAGCGATGTTTGCATTGCCATGCCAGTTGCGTCGGCTGCATGCAGAATGCGTCTATGGCTGTGGCCACCCTCTCGGGTTAAGTGATAGCGAGGTTCGTCGTCAGAGTCATTATCTTCGCGATCAAAAGGTACACCACCATCAATTAGCCACTGAACACATTCCTTGCCATTTTGAGCGATAAATTTAACGGTATCCGCTTCGCAGATGCCAGCCCCGGCTATTTGAGTATCCTGTACGTGCGATTCAATACTATCTGACTCATCAAATACAGCAGCAATTCCCCCTTGAGCGTAATAGGTTGCCCCTTCGCTACGAGGTCCTTTACTTAATACAGTGACTTTTGCTTGTTTGGCGACTCGTAAAGCAAGAGATAAACCAGCGGCACCGCTTCCTATCACTAATACATCACATTGGTGTTCTCGGTTAGTGTTCATAAAACTATCAAATTCCTAATTTAAAATAGTGCAATCCAACTTGCGCCTTAAAAAATACCTTACCAACAGTATGAAGTATGTCTGTTATTCGACAGTGCATCAAATCACTTTAAAAGATTGATTAATGAAAACAGTTGCTTTTCACTACAAGTGTCCCCAATATTTCGTAAGAAACCAGTCGAAATAGACTAAATCATCACACTTAAAATTATAATGATAAAAAAGTTAGATAGTATTGAACTTTCTATTTATCACAGAGTCACAATAGTGCTCATGTAAATTCTGGTGTCAACACTACATTTTGCATAATTAATGTCCATATCTGAGAAGACAAGGGCGATAACAATAGGAGTAAGTGCTCGAATGAACGAGCAGTTGACCGATCAAGTACTCATTGAGCGAGTTCAAAGCGGAGATAAACAAGCTTTCAATCTTTTGGTGATTAAGTATCAAAATAAAGTTTGTAACCTTATTTCTAGGTATATAGGTAATTCTGGCGATGTTCAAGATGTCGCGCAAGAAGCCTTTATAAAGGCATATCGTGCTATCCCTAATTTTAGAGGTGATAGTGCCTTCTATACTTGGTTGTATCGGATTGCTGTCAATACCGCTAAGAACCACATTGTAGCTCAGGGTCGTAGACCCCCAGCAAGTGATGTGGATGCAGATGAGGCTGAATATTATGAAACAGGCAGTGCATTAAAAGAAATTTCGAACCCTGAGAACTTAACGTTGTCCAACGAATTGAAACAAGTTGTTTTCAGTGCAATTGAAGCATTGCCGGAAGATTTAAAAACCGCAGTAACTTTACGAGAACTGGATGGTTTGAGTTATGAAGAAATTGCTGAGGTTATGGATTGTCCAGTGGGAACGGTACGTTCGCGTATTTTCCGTGCAAGGGAAGCGGTAGAGAAAAAGATTCAACCGCTTTTACAAAGCTAATACCAGAAATCAATATGGTGGAATAAATGGCTGACAAAGAATTACTTTCAGCTCTCATGGATGGAGAAACTGCAGATAAAGCCCTCATTGCAGAGCTTGAGCAGGATCTAGAAAGTCAGGGGGTTTGGCAGAATTACCATCTTATCGGTGATGTGATGAGAGGTGAGACTCCTGAATCAGTAAATTGGAACATTGCTGAAAACGTAGCGGCTGCATTAGATGCCGAGCCTGCACATCGCCGTGAAGCAATCCCGTTTGTTGAATCCCAACCGACGCCAGAGCAAGCTAGGCGGAAGTTACCCGCATGGTTAACTCAATTTGGGCAGGTAGGGCTTGCCGCCTGTGTGTCAATGGCGGTAATTTTTGGCGTTCAGCAATATGGTGAAAGTGGAGATCCGTTACAAGCGAATGCTGATCAAATTCCAGTACTGCAAACGATCCCATTTTCTGGCAGTGTTGAGCCTGTTTCACTTACTCGAAATGTTGTCTCATCCAAGCCTCTGAATGAAGCTCAAAAAGAGCAGCAACGTCGCCGTATTACTGCAATGTTACAAGATTACGAATTGCAACTTCGTTTAACTGCAGAGAAAGCAGTAGACATTGAATTAGACTCAAAATCGGTAGTTGAATGAAAAAATTTCTGATCAGTGCACTGGCACTGTTCAGTTTGATACAAACGCAAGCCTCAGCAGAAGAAACATCGGCTGAGGCTTTGTTGCATCAAATGAACTATGCAAGTCAGCACTTAAATTATGAATTGTCATATATTCTAATAAAGAAAAATAGTATAGAACCTCTCTTATACCGGCATGCTAATACTGAAGAAAAGCATTATGCGCACTTAGTGTATCTTAGTGGGCCAATACGAGAAGTTATTCGTCGTGGAAGCGAAATAAGCTATATCGAACCCGGTGTAGAGCCATTTTCAATTGAAACTGGAAATATGGTTGCTCCATTGATGCCGATGCTTGAAAGCGATGTGCCTGAACTGAGTAAATATTACGACTTTATATTGATGGGGAGAGCTCGCGAAGCAGGCGCTTCCTCCCAGGTGGTTAGAATTGTTCCTAAAGACGGACAGCGCTATTCATATATGTTATGGATTGACGAAAAATCAAAACTACCGTTGAGAGCCGATCTTGTTGATCGTGACGGAGAAGTTCTTGAGCAGTACAGAACTATTTCCTATTCCATAAACGATCGTATTGCAACAATGTTGAGCGGGCTTGGTGATATCCGTTTGCCGGACGTATTATCACTGCCTAAGCAAGAACCAAGTTCCTCTTATTGGAAAGTCGGTTGGACGCCGGATGGCTTCGAACCACATATGCTAAATCGCTATACTATTGCACTCACTCAGAAAGTAGTCGAAAGCCAGCTGTATAGTGATGGACTATTTAATTTCTCTGTATACGTTTCTGATAAAGATGATCTATCTTTAAAAGGTCAATTGGTTCGTCAAGGAAGAAGAACACTACAAACTGTAATAAAAGGAAATAAAGAGATTACTGTTGTGGGTGATATTCCACCATCAACAGCTAAGCAAATTGCCAAATCGGTTGTATTTAGTATCAAAAGTGCAGCAAAGACTGTAGAGGCGGAGAGCAAAGCACCATGATGACTGCACTAGCAACGGTCACGTCGGTCACTCAAATGGCGAATGTATTTGAGGTAGAGCTCAGTTGTGAACAACAGACGAGCTGTAATCACTGTGCGTCACAAAAAAGTTGTGGAACGGGGATTATCTCAAAAGCAGTTGGTAATAAAAGTCATAAATGGCAACTTGAAACGGATAAAAAAGTGCATGCTGGACAGATCGTCGAAATTGGATTGCCAGAAAAAAGTTTTATCCAGTTTGCTTCTCTTGTCTATCTGCTTCCTTTAGCTATGCTATTTTTTGGTGCAATTGTAGGGCAGTTATTTATATCTCCTGCGCTAGGGGGAGGTGAAGGCCCCATCATATTAGTTTCTGCCATTTTTATGGCATTAGGAGTGTGGATAACACGTAAGTTAGCTACAAAGCTACAATTAAAATCGGAACAGTCTGTTATTTTACTGCGTATCATGGGTGATGCCATCGAAGTAGCATCCAAATAAGCATCATATGTAAATGAAGATAGCCGCAAGGCCCGAAATTCGGTAGAATCGCGCAACTTGATCGAAATACCATCAAAGATGCGTATTTCTTTTCCATTTATTTTTGCAAAGAGTTTAGTCATACCATCCTATGAAGCACATTCGTAACTTTTCGATTATCGCCCATATCGACCACGGTAAGTCGACATTATCAGACCGCTTGATTCAAGTTTGCGGAGGATTAAGTGAACGTGAGATGGACTCACAAGTTCTTGATTCCATGGACATTGAACGTGAACGCGGAATTACAATCAAAGCTCAGAGTGTGACTCTCGATTATAAAGCAAAAGATGGGGAAACCTATCAATTAAACTTTATCGATACTCCGGGACATGTTGATTTCTCTTATGAAGTGTCGCGCTCTCTCGCTGCATGTGAAGGTGCCTTGCTGGTGGTAGATGCAGGTCAAGGTGTTGAAGCACAAACGTTGGCAAACTGCTATACAGCGATTGAAATGGATTTGGAAGTGGTACCAATTTTGAATAAAATTGATTTACCAGCTGCAGATCCAGAGCGTGTATCTGAAGAAATTGAAGATATTGTTGGCATCGATGCGATGGAAGCGACACGCTGTTCGGCCAAAACAGGCCTTGGGGTTGATGAGGTACTAGAAAATATTGTTAGTGCTATTCCTGCTCCTGAAGGTGATCCCGAAGCACCATTGCAAGCTTTAATTATCGACTCATGGTTTGATAACTACCTCGGTGTAGTGTCATTGGTACGTATTAAAAATGGCGTACTGAAGAAAAATGACAAAATTAAGGTTATGACAACAGATCAGGTTTGGGGTGTAGACCGTATCGGTATATTTACACCGAAACAGCTTGATACTACAGAGCTAAAAACAGGCGAAGTGGGCTGGGTTGTTTGTGGAATCAAAGATATCCTTGGCGCGCCAGTAGGTGATACATTAACATCAGCAAAACATGGAAGTGAAACAGCACTGCCTGGTTTTAAAAAAGTTAAACCACAGGTATATGCGGGATTATTTCCTGTATCTTCTGATGATTACGAAAACTTTCGTGATGCGCTTGGTAAACTAAGCCTCAATGATGCATCACTTTTCTATGAGCCAGAAAGTTCAGCTGCACTTGGTTTTGGTTTCCGTTGTGGTTTCTTGGGCATGCTCCATATGGAGATTATTCAAGAGCGACTAGAACGTGAGTATGATCTTGATCTGATTACAACCGCACCAACAGTTGTTTATGAAGTGAAAAAAACCGATGGCAATTTATTGTATGTAGATAGCCCTGCGAAACTCCCTGCCATTAATGACCTTGAAGAGATTCGAGAGCCTATTGCTCGCTGTAATATTTTAGTGCCTTCTGATTACCTAGGAAACGTTATTACACTTTGTGTTGAGAAACGTGGTGTTCAGGTAGATATGGTCTATCACGGAAATCAAGTTGCAGTAACTTATGATATTCCAATGGCAGAAGTAGTATTGGATTTCTTTGACCGTCTTAAATCAACCTCTCGTGGTTATGCGTCACTAGATTACAATTTCCAGCGTTTTGAACCATCAGACATGGTTCGTGTCGATGTTCTTCTCAACGGTGATAAAGTAGATGCACTGGCGATTATTACTCATAAAGATCATTCTCAGTCACGTGGACGATTACTTGTAGAGAAAATGAAAGAGTTTATACCTCGCCAGATGTTTGATATTGCCATTCAAGCAGCAATTGGTAACCATATTATTGCGCGGTCCACTGTTAAGCAGCTTAGAAAAAACGTTATCGCTAAGTGTTATGGTGGTGATATCAGTCGTAAGAAGAAACTGTTGAAGAAACAGAAAGAAGGTAAGAAGCGAATGAAGCAGATTGGTAATGTCGAGCTGCCTCAAGAAGCCTTCTTAGCAATTCTTCATATAGGTAAAGATTAAACCTATCTGAAAATAGAAATGAAAAAGAAAGGGTATTTATGCCCTTTCTTCTTTTTTAGAAAAAATATTCTCGTTTGTATTAAATAGATATTCGAAGTGCATTGAGTAAAAATTAAAGGAAGAACAATGGCTAATACATTCTCGCTCATTTTAGTTATGGTTACTTTGGTAACCGGTGTTGTATGGGCATTAGAAAAGCTCATTTGGGCAAAAAAAAGAGAGCAGAAAGTAGCTGATGTTGTTGCGCAAACCAATGGGTTAAGTGACGATTTAGCGTCGAAGGTAGCGGTTCAACCGTGGTGGATAGAAAATAGTGTTTCTATCTTTCCTGTTATTGCCTTTGTTTTAGTTTTGCGTTCCTTTATTTTTGAACCATTTCAAATTCCATCAGGGTCAATGATGCCTACATTACTTGTTGGTGATTTTATCCTGGTAGAAAAATATGCTTATGGCATTAAAGACCCAGTATTTCGTAGCCAACTAATAGAAACGGGCAAACCAGAGCGTGGTGATGTTGTCGTCTTTAAATATCCACCTCAACCAAGCATCGATTACATTAAGCGAGTTGTTGGTATGCCTGGTGATATGGTTCGATACAGTAAAAAAGAAGTCTGTATTCAGCCTCAAGGTGAGAAAACGTGCAAAGCAGTGAAGTTGTCAAATGTTGTTGAAAGTGAATTTATCCAGCAAGGTATTCCACTGATCCAATTAGATGAGAAGCTGGGAGACGTTGGTCATCAAATTTTAGTCCACCCACTTCGTCAGGACAACGTAGCCTCTTATGAGCCTCGTAATGGTGTTAATGAGTGGGTAGTACCAAAAGGTGAGTACTTTGTTATGGGAGATAACCGTGATAATAGTGCTGACAGTCGCTACTGGGGTTTTGTTCCAGAAGCAAATTTAGTTGGCAAAGCCGTCGGTATTTGGACGAGCTTTGAGTTTGAACGTAGCGCAGACAGTGTACTACCTTCATGGATTCCTACTGGTGTTCGATTTAATCGCATCGGTGGCATAGATTAATTGAAAGAGCATGAATTCTCCTATTCCTAAATTAGAAAGAAAGCTAGGCTATCAGTTCAATGATGGCGAGCTTATTAACTTGGCGCTTACACACCGTAGCGCCAATGGTAAACACAATGAGCGTCTTGAGTTTCTGGGCGATTCAATTTTAAGTTTTGTCGTAGCTGATGAGTTATATCACCGTTTTCCAAAAGTAAACGAAGGCGATATGAGCCGTATGCGGGCAACGTTAGTACGTGGGCATACTCTTGCAGAGTTAGGTCGTGAATTTGCTCTGGGAGATTACTTAAAATTAGGTCCAGGTGAATTAAAAAGCGGTGGTTTTCGTCGTGATTCAATTCTTGCAGATGCAGTAGAAGCAATCATTGGTGCTATCTATCTTGATAGTGATACCGAGGTAGTTCGAGGCATTATATTAAGCTGGTACCAAACTCGTCTTGATTCTATTGAGCCTGGTGTTTCTCAAAAAGACCCAAAAACGCGGTTACAAGAGTTTTTACAGGGGCGTAAAAAGCCACTCCCTGTCTATACAGTGACTAAAATTAAAGGTGAAGCACATAACCAAGAGTTTACGGTTTCGTGTGACATTGCTGGTGTAGAAAAACCAGTGGTCGGAAAAGGCACTAGTCGCAGAAAAGCAGAACAAGCAGCGGCAGAATTAGCTCTGGAGAATTTGAACAATGGCTGAAGACAATAACGAAATTGATTTGGATGCATACTTTGCGTCACATGGTGAACAGAGCCATTCAGTGGAAGATCAGCATTGTGGTTTTATTGCGATCGTAGGTCGACCAAATGTCGGTAAATCAACGTTGCTGAACCATATACTAGGTCAGAAAATTTCTATTACCTCTCGTAAACCGCAGACCACAAGACATCGTATTATGGGTGTGGATACTGAGGGGGATTATCAAGCAATTTATGTGGATACTCCGGGTCTTCATATTGAAGAAAAACGTGCAATAAATCGCCTGATGAATCGAGCTGCGAATAGCTCACTTAGCGATGTAAATCTGGTTCTTTTTCTTGTCGATGGTACGCATTGGACTAGTGACGATGAGATGGTGCTTAACAAGCTGGCGAAAGCAAATTTCCCGGTAGTTTTATGCGTTAACAAAGTGGATAACGTAAAAGATCGCAATGAAGTTATGCTACATATGCAAGCACTATCGAAAAGAATGGACTTTGTAGATGTGGTTCCTATCTCTGCGAAGCAAGGTAAGAATACCGATGTTATTCGCAAGCATGTAAGAGAGCACCTTCCGCAAGCCGAGCATCATTTCCCGGAAGAGTATGTTACCGACCGTTCTCAGCGTTTTATGGCGTCAGAGATCGTGCGCGAAAAACTAATGCGTTTTACTGGTGATGAATTACCCTATTCCGTTACTGTAGAAATTGAACGGTTTGACTACAATCCAGATACTGATGGCTTCCATATCAATGCATTGATTTTGGTTGAACGCTCAGGACAGAAAAAAATGGTTATTGGTAAGGGTGGAGAGAAGATCAAAACCATTGGCCGAGAAGCCCGTTTGGATATGGAAGAGTTGTTTGGCCGTAAAGTCTATTTGGAAACTTGGGTTAAAGTGAAATCCGGTTGGGCAGATGATGAACGTGCATTAAGATCTTTGGGTTATATCGACGACTTATAATTTAATTGGGGTGGGATGTGGAGAATAACAGCTTACAACGCTGCTTTGTTTTGCATCGCCGCCCTTATAGTGAATCCAGCCTAATCCTCGATGTTTTTAGTGAAGAGTATGGGCGTGTCTCCATAATGTCAAAAGGAGCACGTAGTAAACGCTCCAGCCTTAAGGGCGCACTCCAGCCTTTTACCCCTTTGCTTATGAAGTGGTCCGGAAATGGATCAATGAAAACACTACGTCAGGCCGAGCCGATCAGTCTTGGCTTACCATTAACAGGGATTCATCTTTTCTCTGCCATGTACGTCAATGAATTGCTTGGCCGGGTCATTGAAAGTGAAACACCGTACCCAGCTCTTTTTCATGATTATTTGCATGCGCTCACTGAGCTAGCACAATCAGACAATCCAGAACCTGCCTTACGACGTTTTGAGCTCGCATTGCTTTCTGCTCTAGGTTATGGCGTCGATTTTTTGCATTGCGCTGGTAGCGGGGAGCTAGTGGAGCCCTCTATGACGTATCGCTACAGAGAACAGAAAGGATTTATTGCGAGTGTCAGAAAAGATAATCTAACATTTTATGGAAATGAGCTGATCGCAATAGCAGAGCGGCGCTTCCTCACTAAAGAGCAGTTAAAAGCAGCAAAACGCTTTACACGCATAGCATTAAAGCCTTATCTTGGCGGTAACCCATTAAAAAGTAGGGAACTATTTACCATTCGGGTACGTTCTTCCCAAAGCACGGAGTATTAAAAAAATGAGCTCTATCCTGTTAGGGGTCAATATCGACCATATTGCTACTCTTCGTAACGCACGTGGAACCAAATACCCAGACCCTGTACATGCCGCAGAAATAGCGGAAAGAGCGGGTGCTGATGGAATCACAGTTCATTTGCGTGAAGACCGCCGTCATATTCTTGATCGTGATGTAAGGATCCTGAAAGAGACTATCCAAACTCGCATGAATTTAGAAATGGCAGTGACAGATGAAATGGTTGACATTGCCATTCAAACTGAACCTGAGTTTGTTTGTTTAGTTCCTGAGAAACGTGAAGAACTGACAACAGAAGGTGGCTTGGATGTAAAGGGCCAGCTTGAAAAGGTAAAATCAGCAACCAAAAAGCTAACAGATGCGGGAATAAAAGTTTCACTGTTTATTGATGCTGATCGTGAGCAGATTGATGCGGCTAAAGAGTGTGGTGCTCCATTTATCGAATTGCATACTGGCCATTATGCTGATGCTTCGACAGAGCTGGACCAGCAAAATGAATTGAAAAAAATCGCTGCTGCAGCAAGTTATGCCGATGATTTAGGTATTACAGTTAATGCTGGTCATGGTTTGACATACCATAACGTCGCTCCTATTGCTGCACTTCCAGAAATTTATGAATTAAATATTGGTCACTCCATTATGGGACGTGCGGTATTTGATGGATTGAACAAAGCTGTAGCAGATATGAAATTGGTAATGGCAGAAGCTAGGAAATAAGTAAGACATTGGTAATAGGTAACCGGTTACCTATTACCTATTACCT
>DDQN01000056.1:111226-111696 GCA_002342685.1 Vibrio sp. UBA2441 | reverse complement strand
TACCTATTACCTATTACCTACTACCCATTACCCATAACCTGTTACCCATAATCCACTAAGGATCTTTATGCCCATTTTAGGCCTAGGAACAGATATTGCCGAAATTGAGCGAATAGAAAAAGCGCTTGATCGAAGTGGGGAGGCATTTGCTAAGAGAATTTTAGCTGATACTGAATTTCAGACCTTTTTATCCCTGAAACAAAAAGGTCGATATTTAGCTAAGCGTTTTGCTGCCAAAGAGGCAGCGTCAAAAGCGCTAGGTACTGGAATAGCGCTTGGGGTTACCTTCCATGATTTTATTGTCAGTAATGATCAAAATGGCAAGCCTATCTTGATTCTAGAGAACAGAGCTAAAGAAATAGCGGACAGTTATGGGGTCAGTGGCATTCATCTTTCTATTTCTGATGAACGCCATTATGCCGTTGCCACGGTGGTGATGGAAAAGTAACCTAGCCCATAGCCCATAGCCC
>DDQN01000056.1:0-111151 GCA_002342685.1 Vibrio sp. UBA2441 | reverse complement strand
CCATAGCCCATAGCCCATAACCCATTAAGCCAAATACAATTCCGCAGTGGCGAGCACTTTTTCCATTTCGTCCTGCAGCTCAAAAAGCTCAGGTTCAATATCGGCAATACTCATCCCTGATCGAAGCGATTTTTCTAACTGAGCACAAACAGCCTTTAGTTTTGGTACTCCACTATAAGAACAACTTCCATGAAGTTTATGGATAAAGTGAGTTAACTCTTCGGTAGAGTAATTTTCATCATCTAATGCTTTTTCTACAACATCATTAACTTCACCAATAAACTCAATAAGCATCGCTAACATCTCTTTTGCGAGATCTTCTTTATTGGCTGCCTGTTTTAGAGCGGCTTGCCAATCAACGATTACGTCTGGATTTTCACTGCTTGTTTCCGATGGTTCAACCTCAATAGGCAGCTCAATTTTATCCACTTCATCTTCGCTGGTATTTGGGTTCCAGTGCACAAGAACTTGTTGAAGAATATGCTCTTCAATGGGTTTAGTTAGGTAGTCATCCATGCCTGCATTAAGTAGGCGGTCTCTTTCACCACTCATGGCATGTGCTGTCACTGCAATGACAGGTGTATCTTTGTTTAACACTGTTTGTCGGATATTTTTACCAGCGGTAACCCCATCCATATGCGGCATTTGAATATCCATAAGAACAATATCAAATTTCTGTTTTTTGGCTGCTTCGACTGATTTTTTGCCACTGGAACAGGAAACGACATGCTCTACCCGCTCAGACAATAGCGCCGTAATGAGTTTTAGGTTCGCAGGGTTATCGTCTACAGCCATGACAGTCAGCGCTAGCTTTTCATCCAGTGAAGATTGCGGTTTGATTTCTGAGGGCAATACGCCAGCTTTCTGTTGATGTTTTGCCAGCGCAGCGAGTAGTTTGCGGCGAGAGATAGGTTTAGTCAGACACTGAATATGATACGTAGTATTGAGTTTTTCTGCCAACGCTAGCTCGGTACTTGGTGTAGCGACAATAACTTGCTGAGCGTATTTTTGGGCGGTTTCAACCCAAGATTGTACCTCTTCTAAATCATTGATTTTCTTAGGAGATAAGTTCAATAGCACGCAGTCTTGCATTTCAAACTGATCCGGAACGCTGGTTTGATAGGTTACCCTCAGACCTTCCTGACCTAGCTGCTGCTGAATTATAGAGGCGGCCTGCATATTGGGCTCAATCAACAGGACCTTTTGGTTAAGAAGGTATTGGCTTTCTATTAGGTGTAGCTGAGGGAGATCAGTTATGGCTAGCTGAAGAGTAAACCAGAATGTGGAGCCCTGGTGCAGGCGACTTGTTAAGCTAATTTCACCGCCCATCTGGCCTACCAGTTTTTGGGTAATGACCAAACCAAGTCCAGTACCGCCATAACGACGAGAAATACTGGCATCTGCTTGACTAAATGCTTGGAATAACTGGGATTGCTGTCTCTCAGAAATGCCAATGCCGGTATCTCTGACCATAAACTGAAGTTCAACGATATCGTCTTTCTTGGAACGAAGCTCTACACTAATATCAATATTACCGCGCTCGGTAAATTTAATTGAATTTCCTACTAAGTTAGTCAGTACTTGCTGAATTCTCAAAGGATCGCCAATCACACCTGCTGGTATTTTTGGATCAACTTTTAGGGTGATTTCCAGTCCTTTTTCATGGGCAGAAGTAGCTTGCAGACTCACCACTTCCTCTAGGCTTTCTTGAAATTCAAACGGGATGTTTTCCAGAAGCAATTTGCCTGCTTCTAATTTAGAAAAATCCAAAATGTCATTAATAATACTTAATAGGTTATTCGCTGAACGTTCGATGGTTTGCAGGTAATCTGTTTGACTGGAGGTAAGACTCGTTTTTAACATCTGCCGTGTAAAGCCTATAACACCATTCAGAGGTGTTCTTAACTCGTGAGACATATTCGCTAAAAACTCTGATTTTACTCTGGCCGCTTCCTGTGCTCGTTTTTTAGCGATATCCAGTTCAACGTTTTGAATTTCTAACTGCTCCAGCGTTTCCCGCAAGTCGGAAGTCGCCTGATCGATACTATGTTGCATCTCCACATGATATTCAGATAAAGACATCGCCATGGCGTTAATACCATTTTTTAATGAGTCCAGCTCACCATGCATTTTTCCCTCTATACGGGAATCGAGGTGACCTCGACGAATTCTGTCAACGGTATTTTGCATATTGGTAATGGGTTGAGTAACGTCGTGCATTAATCGGTAGGCAAAAAAACCAGACAATCCTAGTCCCGATATCAACACAATTAATGCAGAAAATATCTCCTTATATTGCTGTAGGCGAAGCGGAGACATGTCAAGCTCCATCGCAATATAGCCAAGTGGTTGATTAAGTTCTGTTTGATTACCATTCTGTTGGGAAAATGTACCTTCTGCTAAAATAGGTGCTCTTAAAATTAATCGAGAGTCTAATATTTCGATATTAGTAAGTAGAGGGATGGGCTTGTCGCCAGGAAAAGTGAGCTCTTCAAAATTTGGGTGAAAGTTTGAGGTAACAAAAAGCTGATGGCTGGTATCAAATACAGCAATACTTCTTACCGTTTTAGAGTTTTTTCGATGAGCGTAGCTGATGATCCTTCTTACAGCTTCATGGCTTTGCTGAGTCATTCCATATTCACTGGCAATAGCGAGTGGTTCTAATATGCTAGCACCAGATGAAATAAGCTGTGTTTCCAAATCGTTATAGCGATTTGAGGTAAAGAATGCGCTCAATAATAGGCCAATAATTAAAGTTGGCGCTAAAGTTAATGTTATAACACGGGCACGTAAGCCATATCTGGTCATTTTTCTCTAATTACAATACGGTCAGGATATGGGAAAATAGTAATCAAACCTGTACATTTCGACAATCTCCCTGAGTAAGAAAAGTGATGCTAAGGGAAAAACCTTTTTAGTTAGGCAATTATCATGGCGCGTTTTTACCACCCCAAAAAGAAAACTCAACTCGATACGAAACATCACCAAGTGAGAGTAGAGCGGTTAGACCATCACGGCGCGGGCATTGCGTTACTGAATAAAAAAACGGTCTTTATAGATGGCGCATTACCCGGTGAAAATGCACTAATTCAACTAATAGAAACTAAGAGTAAATTCTCTAGAGCTAAACTGATAAAAACCTTGTCAGTGAGCAGTGAAAGAGTAGAACCTTTTTGTCCCTATTATGTCGAATGCGGCGGATGCAACCTACAACATTTAACACACAGTGAACAGCTTAAATATAAGCAACAATCCTTAGGACAGCTAGTTAAGAAGTTTGCTGGTGAAGATAAACAGCTTGAAAATCCTATATCAGGGGATGTAAAAGGATATCGAAGACGAGCTCGAATCAGCTTGATGATGAACAAGAAAACCGGACTTCTGGACATAGGTTTTCGCCAGAAAAAAAGCAAAAAAATCGTCAATATTTCACATTGCGCTGCATTAGAACCTAAATTAGAAGCGTTGTTACCGGAATTAAGGGAGTTACTTTCTCAGTTTTCTAATAAGTATAATTTGGGGCATATTGAATTGGCATTGGGTGATGATAAGCCAGTGATTTTGCTTCGTGTTGTAGCTGCTATCAAAGATAAAGATAATCAAAAATTATTGGATTTTGCCAAGAAAAACAATGTATCTATCTACTTGCAAACGGATGAAAAACCGCTGGAATTGTTGGCAGGTAAGAAACCTGTTTACACAGAAACCGGCGTGAACATACCATTTTTGCCGACCAATTTTATTCAGGTAAACCAGAAAGTGAATAAAGAAATGGTCCAACAAGCAATAGAGTGGCTGCAACTCAAAGAGAGTGATCACGTTTTGGATCTGTTTTGTGGGCTAGGTAATTTTAGCTTACCTATTGCTAAAAAAGTTCATCGTGTCGTCGGAGTCGAAGGCATACAAGAGATGGTGGATTTAGCGTCCGAAAATGCGCTAATAAATAGCATTGATAATGTACAGTTTTACCAAGCAAATCTGGAAGAAAACCTATCGAGCCAACCTTGGCTGGAAGAAAAGTTTGATAAAATAGTGCTTGATCCGGCGAGAGCTGGGGCTAGTGGTATTGTGGAACAATTATCTGATTTAGGAGTAGAAAGTATAGTTTACGTTTCCTGTAATCCTGCTACTCTTGCCAGAGATTGTCAGAGTTTATTAGAACAAGGCTTTAAATTAATTAAGTTGGGTATGTTAGATATGTTTCCCCATACCAGTCACTTAGAGTCAATGGCGTTATTTAAAAAATAAAAAGAACAATTTTGTTCTTTTCAAAAACAAAAAGCTAGGAATAACAATGGTTGCGGTACGTAGTGCGCACTTAAATAAAGATCAATTCGAATTAGAGGCTTGGGTTTCTAGCCTTGAACAAGACAAAAATACCAGTAAAAAACTGGTTGAAGTCTATCGTCGATGTGAATCGTTGCTCGAAGGAAAAGAGCAAGGGGAACTGCTGCTTTGGCGTGGTAGAGAGATGATTGAGATATTGATTACTCTCTCGATGGACAGGGCTACCCTCATCTCTGCTCAGTTATTTCCAGTCGTATCTAGTGGTTTCTTTGAAAGAGAGTTACTGGAAGAGACCTATGGAAAAGAGATCATAAAGCTGATTGATGGTGTCGAAGAAATGGCGGCCATTGGTCAACTAAATGTTACTTTAGATGACTCTGATACATCCGGACAGGTGGATAACGTCCGCCGTATGTTGCTTGCGATGGTTGATGATTTTCGTTGCGTCATCATCAAACTCGCCGAACGAATTTGTAATCTGAGAGAAGTGAAAGATCATCCAGACGCTATTCGTCAATCCGTAGCTAAAGAATGTGCCAATATTTACGCACCACTGGCCAACCGTTTGGGCATAGGTCAGTTAAAGTGGGAGATAGAAGACTACGCTTTTCGCTACCAGCAATCCGATATTTATAAACAGATAGCTAAACAAATATCTGAGCGTCGAATTGTTCGAGAGCAATATATTGATGATTTTGTTACCGATTTAATGTCAGAGATGAAAACTTCTAGCATTAATGCGGAAGTGAGTGGTCGACCTAAGCATATCTATAGTATTTGGCGAAAAATGCAAAAGAAAAGCCTCGACTTTGATGAGCTGTTTGATGTTCGGGCTGTTCGAATTATTGCTGATCAAATACAAGATTGTTATGCCGCTCTAGGTGTTGTTCATACCAAATATAAACATCTTCCAAGCGAATTCGATGATTATGTCGCAAACCCTAAACCCAATGGATATCAATCAATTCATACGGTTATTTTGGGGCCGGAAGGAAAAACAATAGAAATTCAGATCCGAACCAAGCAGATGCATGATGATTCGGAGTTAGGTGTGGCTGCTCACTGGAAGTATAAAGAAGGAGCCTCTTCTGGCAGAAGTGGTTACGATGAAAAAATCACTTGGTTGCGTAAGCTGCTTGATTGGCAGGAAGAGATGTCTGACTCTGGAGAAATGCTTGATGAATTAAGAAGTCAGGTATTTGATGATAGAGTTTATGCCTTTACACCACGCGGAGATGTTGTTGACTTGCCTATGGGCGCAACACCGTTAGATTTTGCTTACCATATTCATTCTGAAGTCGGGCATCGATGCATAGGCGCTAAAGTTGCAGGTCGAATAGTCCCATTTACTCATAAACTTGAGATGGGTGATCAGATAGAGATCATTACTCAAAAAGAGCCTAATCCATCAAGAGACTGGTTAAATCCTACTTTAGGCTTTGTTCATTCTGGTCGAGCACGAGCGAAAATAAACGCATGGTTTAGAAAGCAGAGCCGTGAGAAAAACCTTGAAGCAGGCAAAGAGATTTTAGAAGCAGAACTGGCAAAAATTGGTGCTAAGTTAAAAGATGCCGAGGAATATGCTCTTAAACGCTTTAATGTGAATACGCCTGATGAGCTATATGCTGGTGTGGGTAGTGGTGATCTAAGAATTAACCAGATCGTCAATCATATTAATGCCTTGGTCAATAAGCCTACCGCTGAAGAGGAAGACCAGCAAGCCTTAGAAAAACTTCAAGAGTCTGGAGCGAAATCACCAGTTCAAAGCCGGCCTCACAAAGATGCTGTTGTTGTTGAAGGTGTCGATAATTTAATGACGCATTTGGCGAGGTGTTGTCAACCAATACCCGGAGATACCATTGCAGGGTATATCACTCAAGGGCGTGGTATTTCGGTTCATCGCAATGATTGTGAACAGCTAGCGGAGTTACGACTGCATGCACCAGAGCGTATCATTGATACGGTTTGGGGGCGTGATTTTGTAGGGATCTATATTTTGACGCTAAGAGTTGAAGCGTTAGAACGTAGTGGGCTTCTAAAAGACATTACGACTCTGCTGGCGAATGAAAAACTGAAAGTAACCAGTATGAAGAGTCGAAACGATCATAAACGACAACTCTCTGTTATGGACTTTGATATTGAAGTTAAAAACATTGATCTCTTGAGTCGTATCATCTCGCGTATAGAGCAGATTAAAGATGTTGTAATGGTAAAACGGTTGAGCTAATAATCTGGGTTACGGGTTACGGGTTACGGGTTACGGGTTACGGGTTACGGGTTACGGGTTATAGCAACTCGTAACCTTTTTTATTGTAATAAGAGGTTATATGTCCCATCCAATAAAAGATCTTGAAGCGATCATGAGCCAGTTACGTGATCCTGAAAAAGGTTGTCCCTGGGATTTAAAGCAGAGCTTTGAAAGTATCGTTCCACATACGATCGAAGAGACTTATGAAGTGGTTGATGCTATCCATAACAAGGATTGGAACAATCTGAAAGAAGAGCTTGGCGATTTATTATTTCAAGTGATTTTTTATAGCCAACTTGCGAAAGAGCAGAATCTTTTTAATTTCGAACAGGTAGTTGAGACTGTCAATGAGAAACTGACTCGCCGGCATCCTCATGTATTCTCAGATGTTTGTTTCGATACTGAAGAGGCTCTGAATGAAAACTGGCAAAAAGAAAAAGCCAAAGAGAAAGCAGAGCGAGGAAAAACTCAAGAAAGTATTCTAGACTCTATACCAAAATCAATTCCTGCCTTATCTAAAGCCAACAAAATACAGAAATGCTGTGCTAAGTACGGGTTTGATTGGGACACAATAGGACCTGTTGCGGATAAAGTTCGTGAAGAAGTGGATGAAGTACTTCACGAAGCACTGCAGGTGACTCCGGACGAGGACCTTGTTGAAGAAGAGCTGGGTGATCTGCTTTTTGCAACGGTAAATATGGCTCGGCACTTAGGGAAAGACCCTGAGGTGGCTCTGAGAAAAGCCAATGATAAGTTTGAGAGACGATTTAATGGTGTGGAGTCGATAGTACGAGAAAATGGAAAGCAGTTGCAAGACTATACTCTAGAGCAGCTTGATGAGTTTTGGGACAGAGTAAAGAAAATAGAGAAAGAGAAGTGATGGTCGGTAACGGGTTGTGGAAAAAGTCCCATAACCCATTATAGTGTTTGGGAAAATTTAGCTACAGGCGGTGGTAATTGGCGTGGCAGTACAATTTAAGGTTAATTTTAATAATCGTATCTGAGTACCGAAGATTCCCTCTCTTGATTTGAAGCAAAAAATAAAAAATTAAACTGTGATAAGTTTCACGTTGTGGTGGTAAAGGGCTTCTGGTATATTTACATCCCGTCCAGAAAGCACTCATTTCCCTCATTCAACCAACTTCAGGTTAAACATGACGACAAATTATATTTTTGTTACTGGCGGGGTAGTTTCCTCACTAGGTAAAGGTATTGCAGCAGCCTCATTGGCGGCTATTTTAGAAGCTCGTGGTCTTAAAGTGACTATGATGAAGCTTGACCCTTATATCAACGTTGATCCGGGTACAATGAGCCCTACTCAACATGGTGAAGTTTTTGTTACTGAAGATGGTGCAGAGACTGACTTAGATCTCGGTCACTATGAACGTTTTATTCGTACCAAGATGACAAAACGTAACAACTTCACTGCAGGACGTGTTTACGCAGACGTACTTCGTAAAGAGCGTCGTGGTGATTACCTAGGCGCGACTATTCAAGTCATTCCTCATATTACTAATGCAATTAAAGATCGCGTTATCGCGGGCTCTGAAGGCCATGATATTGCACTTGTAGAGGTCGGTGGTACGGTTGGTGACATTGAGTCACTACCATTTATGGAAGCAATTCGTCAGTTGGCTGCAGAAGTAGGCCGTGAGCGTGCTATGTTTATGCACCTGACTTTAGTTCCTTATTTGGCCGCGGCTGGTGAAGTGAAAACTAAACCGACTCAGCACTCGGTAAAAGAATTGCTTTCTATTGGTATTCAGCCAGATATTTTAGTTTGTCGCAGTGATCGTGTTATTCCTGCTAACGAACGTAAGAAAATTGCACTTTTCTGTAACGTACAAGAAAAAGCAGTTATCTCAATGAAAGATGTAGATTCTATCTACAAAATCCCACAGCTTATTAAAGCTCAAGGTACTGATGACCTTGTTTGTCAACGTTTTGGCATCGATGCCCCAGAAGCTGACTTATCAGAGTGGGAACAAGTAATTTATGAAGAAGCTAACCCAACGGGTGAAGTGACTATTGGTATGGTCGGTAAGTATATTGAACTGCCGGATGCTTACAAGTCAGTCAACGAAGCATTGAAACATGCAGGCTTGAAAAATCGTCTAAATGTAACCATTAAATACGTAGATTCACAAGATATTGAGTCTAAAGGAACGGAAATACTGGAAAGCCTCGATGCTATTCTTGTTCCGGGTGGTTTTGGCGATCGTGGTGTGGAAGGTAAAATTCTTGCAGCACAATATGCACGTGAGAACAAAGTACCTTATTTAGGTATTTGTCTTGGTATGCAAGTTGCCCTTATCGAATACGCACGTAATGTTGCAAATATGGAAGGGGCACACTCTTCTGAATTCTGTAAAGAAACAAAATTCCCAGTAGTTGGTTTGATTACTGAGTGGATTGATGGCGAAGGCAAAGTGGAAGAGCGAACTGAGGCTTCTGATTTAGGTGGAACAATGCGTCTTGGTTCTCAGCTATGTCACCTTGCCAAAGGAACCAAAGCTTACGAGATGTATGGTAGTGCGACAATTCATGAGCGTCATCGCCACCGTTTTGAAGTAAACAACAACCTTCGTCCTCAATTGGAAAAAGCAGGCCTTAAAGTATCTGGCTTATCAGCGGATAAGAAATTGGTGGAAGTTATTGAGAACCCGAACCACCCATGGTTCGTTGCTGCTCAGTTCCACCCTGAATTCACATCAACACCTCGCGATGGTCACCCATTGTTTGCAGGCTTTGTGAAGGCCGCTGGTGAGTTTCAGCGAGATGAATTAGAGAAGTAAGAAAGAATACAGGTAGTTGCTTAAGTTGTGCTGCTACCTTTAATTTGACATTTATATATTCAACGAGAAGGAAACATTCAATGTCTAAGATCGTTAAAGTTCTAGGTCGTGAAATCATCGATTCACGTGGTAACCCAACTGTAGAAGCTGAAGTACACCTAGAAGGCGGTTTCGTAGGTATGGCGGCAGCACCATCTGGCGCATCTACTGGTTCTCGCGAAGCTCTTGAGCTACGTGACGGTGACAAAGCACGTTTCCTAGGAAAAGGTGTTCTTAAAGCAATTGAAGCTGTAAATGGCCCAATCGCTGAAGCACTAATGGGTAAGGATGCTAAAGCTCAAGCTGACGTTGACCAAGTGATGATTGACCTAGATGGTACTGAAAACAAATCACAATTTGGTGCAAACGCAATCCTAGCAGTATCTCTAGCGAATGCTAAAGCGGCTGCAGCTGCTAAAGGCATGCCTCTTTTTGAGCACATCGCTGAGTTAAACGGTACTGCTGGTCAGTTCTCTATGCCTCTACCAATGATGAACATCATCAATGGTGGTGAGCACGCTGATAACAACGTTGATATCCAAGAGTTCATGATCCAACCTGTTGGCGCTAAAACGCTTAAAGAAGGTCTTCGCATCGGTGCTGAAGTATTCCACAACCTAGCTAAAGTTCTTAAAGCTAAAGGCCTAAGCACTGCTGTTGGTGATGAAGGTGGTTTTGCTCCTAACCTTGAGTCTAACGCTGCTGCACTAGCTGCAATCAAAGAAGCAGTAGAAGCGGCTGGTTACGTTCTTGGTAAAGACGTTACTCTAGCTATGGACTGTGCTGCATCTGAGTTTTATGACAAAGAAGCTGGCAACTACAACATGAAAGGCGAAGGCAAAATCTTCACTTCTGAAGAATTTAACTTCTACCTTCAAGATCTTGCAAACCAATACCCAATCGTATCTATCGAAGACGGTCTTGACGAGTCAGATTGGGCTGGTTTCAAACACCAAACTGAGCTTATGGGCGACAAGCTTCAATTAGTTGGTGACGATCTATTCGTTACAAACACTAAGATTCTTGCTGAAGGTATCGAGAAAGGCGTTGCTAACTCTATCCTTATCAAGTTCAACCAAATCGGTTCTCTAACAGAGACTCTAGCTGCAATCAAGATGGCTAAAGATGCAGGTTACACAGCTGTAATCTCTCACCGTTCTGGCGAAACAGAAGATGCTACTATTGCCGATCTAGCTGTTGGTACTGCTGCAGGTCAAATCAAAACTGGTTCTATGAGCCGTTCTGACCGTGTTGCTAAGTACAACCAACTTATCCGTATCGAAGAAGCACTAGGTGAGCGTGCTCCTTACAACGGTCTTAAAGAAGTAAAAGGTCAAGCTTAATTCTTTAGAATTAATCGCTTAGCTTAAAACTTATTAAGTTTATAAGGGCCAGACATTTTATAATGTCTGGCCCTTTCTTTATTCTATCCCCAGTTCAAAAGTAAAGCCGTTGTATTTCTTGGGTTCTCGCACCAGTCTATGCTATATATAGCGTTTAATTTTTAAGATGAGAATCTCTCTTCGTGCGTCTATTTACTTTTGGTTTAGCACTGTTGCTGTCCATTTTAGTCTATACCTTAATCTGGGGTAAAAATGGATTGATTGATCGCGCCAATATTACCAGTGAAATTGAAGTGCAGCAGCAGGTGAATAAAGAGTTGCAAGGTCGAAACGAAGAGATGTTTGCTGAAATCGATGATCTAAAGCAAGGATTAGATGCTATCGAAGAGAGAGCTCGCCATGAGCTGGGTATGGTAAAAGAGGGTGAAACCTTTTATCGCGTTTTAGAAGATAATTCTTTATAGGCTAAAAAAATAAATGGTAGAAAAAACAGAACAGCCCATCTACGCCATTGTTCCCGCTGCTGGTGTTGGTAGCCGAATGAAAGCGGATCTTCCTAAGCAATACCTTAAGTTGTCTGGACAAACCATATTAGAATATACCGTTCTCAAACTGTTGTCTCATCGGCTTATCGATAAAGTAATCGTTGCAGTAAGCCAGTCAGATCCCTATTTCTCTACACTTTCTATAGCGAAACATCCTGATGTTATTCGTGTTGATGGTGGTAATGAACGAGCAGACTCAGTGTTATCAGGGTTAGAGTATTTGATTTCTGAAAACGATAAAAGTTGGGCACTCGTCCATGATGCAGCTCGCCCCTGTGTTTCAATAAAAGATATTGACAGGCTTATCTTTGAAGTGTTTGAAAGTGGTCGTGGCGGTATTCTCGCAGCGCCCGTCAGAGATACAATGAAGCGTGGTAACGGTCATCACTGCATTAAAGAAACGGTTGAACGATCTGATTTGTGGCATGCACTGACACCACAAATGTTTCCAGCAGAACAACTTAGAGATGCACTGTTTAAAGCAATGCAGGCTGGTGTAAATATCACAGATGAAGCTTCTGCTATGGAGTGGAGTGGATATTTGCCGAAATTAGTATCAGGTCGTATGGATAATTTGAAGGTGACTCAGCCAGAAGACCTGGCGTTAGCCGAGTACTATTTAAGTAAAGAAATTAAGGAACAGTTATGATTCGAATTGGCCATGGGTTTGATGTGCATAAATTTGGTGGAGAAGGACCTGTGATTATTGGTGGTGTTTCTATTCCTTATGAGCAGGGGCTAATTGCTCATTCGGATGGAGATGTCGCGCTTCATGCACTAACAGACGCCTTATTGGGAGCAATAGCTGAAGGGGATATTGGTCGTCACTTCCCTGATACTGACGAGAAGTGGAAAGGTGCAAATAGCAGAGAACTGATGAAAGAAGTTTACTGTTTGGTCCAAGAAAGAGGTTACCAAATAGGCAACCTAGACGTTACCATAATCGCTCAAGCACCTAAAATGTTGCCTTATATACAAGCGATGCGAGAGGCGATTGCTAACGATTTGAATACCTCGATGAATAATGTAAATGTAAAAGCGACCACTACCGAAAAGCTAGGCTTTACGGGAAGAAAAGAAGGTATTGCTTGCGAAGCCGTTGTGCTGCTAACAAAGAAGTAACTTATGACAGATATACTTGAAAACCTAGCTTACCTGTATGGTAAGCCAACAGCTCATGCAAAGCTGAAAGAGAAACCAGAACACTTTGTTGTTAAAGAAGATCTTGGGTATGAATTTGCCGGAACAGGTGAACATGTCATGCTAAAAATTCGCAAAACAGGTGAAAACACCATGTTTGTCGCGAATGAATTGGCTCGTTTTTGCGGTG
Organism: Vibrio sp. UBA2441; assembly: GCA_002342685.1. Taxonomy (GTDB): domain Bacteria; phylum Pseudomonadota; class Gammaproteobacteria; order Enterobacterales; family Vibrionaceae; genus Vibrio. The sequence continues at coordinate 98,564 of DDQN01000056.1, read as the reverse complement.
TTAAATCTAAGGACATTGGCTGGGCTGGGTTAAAAGATAGACATGCAGTGACTGAGCAATGGCTAAGTATCCATCTTCCTAAGGGGGACACCCCAGACTTTTCTGAGTTTGAAGTTCAACATCCAAGCATTAAAATATTAGATACATGCCGACACAACAAGAAGTTGCGTCCTGGTGACCTAGCTGGTAATGAATTTGTTGTTACGTTAACAGATGTTTCTGCTGTAGATGATGTGGAGAAACGCCTAAAACAGATCGTAGAGTCAGGAGTACCGAACTACTTTGGTGCTCAGCGATTTGGAAAAGAGGGTAACAACCTAGAAGAAGCGAGACGTTGGGGAAGAGATAACGTTCGAACCCGAAATCAAAATAAGCGAAGCATGTATCTATCCAGCGCACGGTCATGGATTTTTAATCAGATCGTTTCCCGCAGAATTGAATCTGACCGCTTTAATCAAATATTGCTTGGTGATCTAGTAAATGTTGAAGGCAAGACTCAACTGATTGAGGAGGCTAATTTTACTCAATTGACTCAAGAGCTTAAATTTGATTCAGTAAGTATTACTGCTGCTCTAGCGGGAGACAACGCACTTCCAACGCAAGCTGATGCTTTGACTATAGAGCAAGAAGTCGTGGATTCTGAACCTGAACTTATGGCCTTGATTCGGGGCAACAGAATGCGCCATGAAAGAAGAGAAATCGTGTTAAAGCCAGCGAACTTGAAATATACAATAGAAGGAAATGAAGTAATCCTCTCTTTCTCACTTACTTCAGGCAGTTTTGCTACTTCCATAGTAAGAGAATTGGTCAACGAAATTCCAGTAGAACGTGTTTATGCTTAAAGTATCTAAGCTAGAAATAATTGTGTATTAAAAAAACAAGTAAGCGTAATAAGGACCTAGAATGAAAATTCTGCTTAGCAATGATGATGGTGTTCATGCTCAAGGTATAAGAGCCCTAGCCAAAGAACTTTCGGATCTTGCTGAAATCATTATAGTTGCTCCGGATAGAAACCGCTCTGCGGCATCTAACTCATTGACATTAGAGACACCTTTGCGGGTAACTGAACTAGAAAAAAATGTGTTTTCCGTGCAGGGAACTCCAACGGACTGCGTTCACTTTGCATTAAATGAGTTATTGAAAGACGATCTCCCAGATTTGGTTTTATCCGGTATTAATCATGGTGCGAACCTAGGTGATGATGTGCTTTATTCAGGCACGGTAGCCGCAGCCATGGAAGGGCATTTTTTACATGTTCAGTCTATCGCCTTTTCGTTGGTAGGAAACACTAACTTTAAGACCGCCGCAAAAATTGCCCGTCAGATGGTTGAACAACACCTTCAATCGCCTATTCCAATCAAACGTTTGATTAATGTAAATGTTCCCGACTTACCTTTTGATCAGGTTAAAGGTCAGAGTGTTACTCGCTTAGGTGCAAGACATCACGCTGAAAATATGATTAAGCAGAAAGATCCACGTGGACACGAAGTCTATTGGTTAGGACCTCCAGGAAAAGAACAGGATGCTGGAGAAGGGACGGACTTTTACGCGATTGAAAATGGTCTAGTTTCTATTACCCCTATGCAGGTTGATTTAACTGCTCATGAATCACTTAGCAGCATGCAAAGCTGGCTACAGGGTCAATAAAATGAATAACCCTTACGCAGAAAAGCTTGTTGAATTTTTGTCTGTTAACGGTATCCAAGATGATAACGTTATTGATGCAATGAGACGAGTACCAAGAGAAAGGTTTGTATCGGAAGCCTTAATGCATCAGGCTTATGATAATAATGCGCTGCCTATTGCGCACGGCCAGACTATTTCTCAACCGTATATCGTGGCTAAAATGACGGAGTTATTAGAACTTAAACCAGAAACGCGTGTATTAGAAATTGGAACTGGATCAGGGTATCAAACTGCAGTTTTAGCGCAGTTGGTTGATAAGGTTTATTCTATTGAAAGAATTAAGTCGTTGCAGTGGGAAGCCAAACGAAGATTGAAGCAACTGGATATCTATAATGTAGCGACGAAACATGCTGATGGCTGGCAGGGGTGGGCTAATCAAGGGCCCTATGATGCTATTGTCGTCACAGCAGCTGCTTCTAAGGTGCCAGATGCTCTTCTTGAGCAATTGGCTGATAAAGGTCGCTTGGTCATCCCTGTAGGCAATGACTGTCAAGAATTATTGAAAGTCGTTAGGGAAGGTGATGTTTTTACGACGACAGTCATTACAGCTGTGCGGTTTGTACCATTAGTGGCAGGGGAATTAGCATAAAACGATGAAGAGATATTTGAAAGCTGTTGTAAGTAGTATTTTGTCAGCCGTAGTGATTGGCTGCACTGCTACATCCCCCGCACCAGTTTCAAGTGTCTATAAAGACTATAGCTCGATCGAAAGAGGTAGTTATCGAGGTAGTTTTTATGAAGTTCAGAAGGGTGATACGCTCTATTTTATAGCTTACGTCACAGATAAGAATGTAAAAGATTTAATCCGTTACAACGATCTTTCCTCTCCTTATACGATCCATCCGGGTGAAAAGATCCGTTTATGGCACCCTGCTTATAAAGCTCCTGCTTATGGAGCTCCTGCAGTGGGAGCGACGGGAGCCGCTGTAGCATCTGTAGCTGTGGCTGGTAAGACTAGTTCTGCCGCTCTAAATACACCTGCATTATCAACCAAAAATACCACTAATAAAGCTTCAGCTAACTTGGCAAAATCCACTTCAAAGAATCAGGAATCTGCTAAAAAAACTGTGACTAATAAGGTTGATCCTGTCAAGTCAAAGGAGTATGTTGGAAACAAGAGTAAAGAAAATGTTAATAAAACTGTAAGTAGTCAAAAGCCAAATAACGATAAGATTTCTAAGTGGCTTTGGCCTACAAAAGGGAGGGTAATTAAAAGTTTTTCAGCTGGAGATCAAGGAAACAAAGGGATTGACATAGCAGGGCAGCGTGGTCAGTCAATTGTTTCTACAGCAAGAGGTACAGTTGTATACTCCGGTAATGCACTTCGCGGATATGGTAATTTAATCATCGTGAAACATAATGATAACTATTTAAGTGCATATGCCCACAACGACCGTTTGTTAGTTAAAGAAGGACAAAGTGTAAAATCAGGTCAGAAAATAGCTACGATGGGCAGCTCTGGTTCAAGTAGCGTACGATTGCACTTTGAAATTCGTTATCAAGGCAAATCAGTAAATCCAAAGAGGTATTTGCCTTAGCTCTAAGTTTATTTCAGCGACATTAAAGGCAGTAATGTCTTGCTAAGCTCGCCAAGGGGAGGCGCTATGAGTATCAGCAATGCAGCAACGAAAGTCGAAGAGTTTGAGATTAATGAAGCAACGGATGCTTTAAATAAAAATCTCGTCCAAGAAAGTCAATCAAGAGAAGAAACCAAAGACGATTACGAGGTATCTACAAAAAGCTTAGATGCAACCCAGTTGTATCTTGGTGAAATTGGTTTTTCTCCATTACTTACCGCAGAAGAAGAAGTTCTCTATGCTCGTCGAGCGTTACGAGGTGATGAAGCCGCTCGAAAACGTATGATAGAGAGTAACCTTCGGTTAGTGGTTAAAATCTCACGCCGTTACAGTAATCGAGGATTAGCACTTCTTGATCTTATCGAAGAAGGCAACCTTGGTTTGATCCGAGCCGTAGAAAAGTTTGATCCTGAAAGAGGGTTCCGTTTTTCAACCTATGCGACATGGTGGATCCGTCAAACGATAGAACGTGCGTTGATGAACCAGACCCGTACCATCCGATTACCTATTCATGTTGTTAAAGAGCTTAATATTTATCTGCGTACTGCGCGCGAACTTTCTCAAAAGTTAGATCACGAACCAACAGCAGAAGAAATTGCAGAGAAGCTAGATAAGCCCGTTAGCGATGTTAGCAAGATGCTTCGTTTGAATGAACGCGTCAGCTCTGTTGATACACCAATTGGTGGTGATGGGGAGAAAGCACTTCTTGATATTATTCCGGATGTAAATCACTCTGATCCTGAAGTTTCGACACAAGATGATGATATTAAGCACTCACTCATTGATTGGTTAGACGAGTTAAACCCGAAACAGAAAGAAGTGCTAGCCAGACGTTTTGGTTTACTAGGTTATGAACCTTCTACCCTAGAAGAAGTTGGTCGAGAAATCAGCTTGACGAGAGAACGAGTTCGTCAAATTCAAGTGGAAGGTCTACGTCGTCTTAGAGAGATCCTGCTTAAACAAGGGTTGAATATGGAGTCTCTATTTAATATCGAGCAGATGTAATAGCGAAAGCAAAAATACGTATACGTATGAAAAAGGGATCTTAATGATCCCTTTTTAGTTTTTAATTCGGTCTTACAGAGAAATCAAAGTAACTTTTTCAGGCGGTATAATTCATCTAGTGCTTGCCTAGGGGTTAGATCATCAGGATCAATATTCCCCAGCGCTTCTTCTACTTCGCTAGGTTCCGGAATTAAACTGAGTTGATTGGCAATATCAACATTGGGTTTATTGTTGCCGGGTTGATTAGCGAGTTGCTCTAATTGGTTTAATTTTCCTCTGGCATTTTTTATTACCGTTTTGGGTACACCTGCAAGTCCTGCAACAGCCAGCCCATATGATTTACTCGCAGCTCCTTCCTGAACCGCATGCATGAATGCGATAGTGTCTCCATGTTCAACGGCATCCAGATGGACGTTGGCCAGATGAGGTAGTTTATGTGGCAATTCGGTTAACTCGAAATAATGCGTTGCAAATAGCGTCATGGAACCTATTTGATTTGCTAGCCATTCGGCACTGGCCCAAGCGAGAGATAAACCATCATAAGTACTTGTTCCACGGCCTATTTCATCCATTAAAACTAAGCTGTGAGGTGTTGCGTTGTGCAAAATATTTGCGGTTTCTGTCATCTCTACCATAAATGTAGAGCGGCCAGAAGCAAGGTCATCTGATGCACCGATTCGGGTAAATATTCTATCGATCAAACCAATGCTTGCTGCTTCTGCTGGTACATAGGACCCAATGTGAGATAGCAACACGATCAATGCTGTTTGACGCATATAGGTGGATTTACCGCCCATATTAGGCCCGGTGATAATTAGCATTTTCCGTTCAGGACTGAGTTCCACGGGATTGGCAATAAACGGAGCATCTAATACCTGCTCTACCACTGGGTGACGACCATTTTGAATATGGATGCCAATATCATCGGTTAGTATTGGTCTTGCATAATTTAGGCTTTCAGCACGTTCGGCTAAGTTTTGCAGCACATCTAATTGGGAGACTGCAGAAGCGAGATTTTGCATTTTTTCCAGGTGTGGTAGCAACAGATCAAACAGTTGTTCCCACAGTTGCTTTTCTATGGCCAAGGCCTTAGATTTAGAGTTGAGTACTTTATCTTCGTGCTCTTTTAGCTCAGGAATTATATATCGTTCCGCATTTTTTAGCGTTTGTCTTCGAACATAGTGAGGCGGAACCAAGTGGCTTTGACCTCTACTGACCTGGATATAAAACCCGTGTACGTTATTGTAGCCAACCTTTAGAGTATCTATACCATGACGCTCTCTTTCATCTGCCTCTAACTGTTCTAGGTATTCTGTTGCGCCGTCTGCTAATTTACGCCATTCATCGAGATCATCACTATAACCTTGAGCTATAACTCCTCCGTCGCGGATGACGACAGGTGGGTTTTCTTTTATCGCTTTTTCTAATAATTCGCAGATGTCATCAAGAGGTGCAGAAAACTGAGCTAGTTTTCCTAGGTATGCATTATCAACGGATTGTAGATGTTCGGCGAGTTCAGGTAACTGCTGCATAGCGTGACGTAGGCGTACAAGATCTCTCGGGCGAGCTGATCTTAGGGCTAGCCGGGCAAGAATTCGTTCAACATCGCCGATTTGTTTTAGAGTTGGCTGTAGATCGGTAAATAGCCCTTGCTCTTTTAATTCAGTAATCGCATCCAGTCTTTGGTTTAATGTATCTCTGCAGCGAGTCGGTTGATGAAGCCAGCGTTTAAGCATTCGACTTCCCATCGCGGTAGCACTTTTATCAAGAACATCAGCAAGGGTGTTATCTAAACCACCAGACAAGTTTTGAGATATCTCTAAATTTCGGCGTGTTGCTGCGTCCAAAATTACAGAATGATCTTGGCGATCAAACGTTAAGGAGCGAATATGAGGCAGGGCAGTTCGTTGGGTATCTTTGACGTACTGGATAAGACACCCGGCAGCACAGAGACCTAATTCTGCCTGTTCAATACCAAAACCTACTAAGTCCCTAGTGCCAAATTGCTTATTGAGTTGCTGTTTTGCAGTGTCTAACTCAAACTCCCATACGGGACGGCGTCTATTACCATTTCGGCCCGTCATTATTTCAACAGGTTCAAAATCTTCTGGGAATAGTAACTCTGTCGGCGAAGTCCGTTGCAGCTCTGCTAGCATTGCCTCTTCAGATTCGGGTTCACAAAGTTGAAAGCGTCCAGAGGTTATATCTAGGGTGGCATAGCCAAACTTGCCATTGCGATAAAAGATTGAAGCAATAAGATTATCAACACGCTCTGATAGTAAAGCTTCATCAGTTACGGTTCCTGGGGTGACAATTCGAACCACTTGGCGTTCGACAGGCCCTTTGCTGGTGGCCGGATCGCCAATCTGCTCACAGATGGCTACCGATTCTCCCAACTGGACGAGCTTAGCCAAATACCCTTCGATAGCATGAAAAGGAACACCTGCCATTGGAATAGGTTCGCCAGCGGAGGAGCCTCGTTTGGTTAAAGAAATATCAAGTAGCTGCGAAGCTTTTTTAGCATCATCATAAAAAAGTTCGTAGAAATCACCCATTCGATAAAGTAGCAATATATCTGGGTTCTCAGCTTTAAGCCTTAGATATTGTTGCATCATGGGTGTATGTGTTGGAGTCGCCTTTGCCATCTTGACCTATTTATCACTTTAACTTCTTATGCCAGCGGCTTAGGATAACTGAATAGAAATAGCTGGCAAGATGAATTCGAGGATTTCTGGATCATGGTAGAACTAACTGAATTAAGTAAAACATTAGGAAAATTGTTATTTGAGAAGAATCTGGTATTAACTACGGCAGAATCTTGTACCGGTGGAGGTATTGCCAGTGCGATAACCGACATTGCTGGCAGCTCTTCTTGGTTTGACAGAGCCTTTATTACTTATAGCAATGAAGCAAAAAAGGAGATGCTTGGCGTTGATTCTGAAACGCTTGACCGTAATGGCGCTGTGAGTGAAGAGGTCGTCAAACAGATGGCGTCTGGTGCAGTGAAGCATTCACACGCCCATATTGCTATTTCAGTGAGCGGTATTGCTGGTCCGGGGGGCGGCAGCGAAGAAAAACCTGTCGGCACGGTTTGGTTCGGCTGGCAATTAGAGGATGGACGAAGCATTCAGAAAATGAAGGTATTTCCCGGTAATCGCGCAGAAGTAAGAGAACAGGCCTGCCGATACGCAATAACATCGTTGATAGAAATGATAGAGAGGTAATTGGATTTTTGGGGTATAGGTTATGGGTAATGGGTAATGGGTAATGGGTTATGGGTTATGGGTTATAGGTGATATGACCCCGTAAAGTAGACACAGGGTTTAATTCATTAACGGGGCTATAGGTCTCCAGTAACCGGTTTACCCATCACCCACTCCCCATTTCATCTATGCAAAGCAAAGGTTGGTAAAGATAAATGCCATTTTATGGCGGCTAGGCGAATTATCAACGTTGATGTTGCACCAAGTAAAAATGCGGTTGAATTATTTAGGCCGAAATAGAGCGCAGCTACATGGAAAGTTCCACCGATAATACATGCGGTGGCATAAACTTCACTACGTAATACCATGGGTATCTCGCGAGCGAGAACGTCTCGAATAATACCACCACCACATCCGGTAGAAACGCCCATAATAACCGCTATCAAGTAAGAGGTTTGAAGACTCAATGCCTTTTCAACACCAATACTGACAAAGGCCGCCAAGCCGATAGCGTCGCAAACGGGAAGTACATACCAAGGCAGACGCTTAGGACGACGAACAATAGCCATAGTTAGTAAGCATGTGACGACGATTGTCCAAATATACGCGTTGTCTTTAATCCAAAAAACGGGAGTTGCCCCTAACAACACATCTCGTATTGAACCACCACCAATGGCTGTAACACTGGCCAATACGATAACGCCAAAGGGATCCATTTTTAAACGTCCGGCTAGCAAAACGCCGGAAACAGCAAATACTGCAGTACCGAATAGATCAATAAAGTAGAGTAGTGTGGAGTCCATGATGAGGTCTAATTTACACTTAGGGCCAAAAAAGAAGGCTAGATTTTACGCCTTTTTCAAAAAATGTCACAAACTAATCAATTAGTGGGGCGCTTTTCTTACTTGATCAAATCGGTCGCAAACCTCTTCTATTGCCATGAGAGAACGAGGTGTTGGTCTGTTTAGCCAATCTGCATTCAGTGACCATACATAATCATTTTTGACTGCAGGAAGCTGTGTTTTCCACTTTGTCCATAGCTCTGGATTTTGAATGGTATGGGCCGAGGTGAAAATGACCTCTGGTTTTCTGACTAAAACTTGCTCCAATCCGACTTGCGGATAAGGGCTTGGTGACTCTTTAAAAATATTGATACCGCCGCAGAGTGAGAATACTTCACTTGGCCAGTGATCCTGCGCGATAGTGTAGAGTGGTTTACTGCTAAGTTGATAAAAGTAGCGGATTGATTGCTTCTCTTTGAATTTGGAATATAGCTTTTCGAGCTTAATTTTGAACTCTTTAGCGTTAGATAGGCCTATTGCTGAATCATCAGAATACTGGCTTAGCTCTTCAATTCGCAGGGCAATGTCCGTTAATCGGTTCGTATCAGAGTAGTAAATCTGGAAACCTAAACTTTCTAATTGAGAGAGGGCTTTTTTCAAACCACCGGAACGCCATGCAACTATCAAGTCTGGGTTTAAAGCAATAATTCTTTCAATATTAACACTGTCGAAACTGGCCACTTTCTCGAGTTTTTTTACCTGCTCTGGGTAATCACTAAACTCGCTGACAGCGATAAGTTTATCTCCTAACCCTGCTGCAAATACAAGTTCGGTTGATGAAGGTGCCAATGAGACAATCCTTTCAATTGCGAACGTTTGTGGAGAGAGAAGCAACAACATGGTGAATATGAATGATTTCAAATTTAAAAACCCTGATAAACAGCAAACATAATAATGCTTTGCAATAGTATCCAGACAAAAAGTCGCCAGACTAACAGTTTCTGTAACTGGGCCAGATGGATTGCAGATGGAGCGACTCTCCCTCCTATTTTAGGACGAACGGCCTTTTTGCCTTGATAAATAGCAGGCCCGCCTAAAGAGAGCTGAAGTTTATTACCGGCCGACGTGAGTAACCATGCGGGGCCTGGCGTTGGCCATGTTTTCCCTTGAGTGAGCATCTGCTTAAAGGTACGAGTTCCGTCTTTACCCACCACGAGCATTATGCTGAAAAGGCGTAAGGGCACAAAATCTAAAAGTGCGAGGATACGAATCGCTGGAAGGCCAAAAGGATGAAATATTTTATTGCTTGGCGACCAGGCTCTCGCTAACTCTTGGACAAGTCGATACATGAGCGCACCGATTCCACCCGTTGCTCCGTACCAAAACAGGACAGAAACGACATTTCGGCCATAACCCAGCAGAATGGTCTCGGCTCCTGCTTTACCTAACCCTAGTAGTGATAAAGAGTCAGTCTCTCGATTTAATATCGTTTTTAGCAGACTTCTGGCCAGTTTTTTATCTTCTTTTGCTAAAGCATCGCTTAGTGAGCCAGCAAGTTTCTCACTGCTTCTCCAGTCGATAGCCAAAAGTAGTAAGGCTAGATCAAATAATTGAGGTTGCCAGACGAGTGGTTTTAATGCAATCAGGACGATTAATGCCGGAATAAACATTAACAACCAAGCTAAAGAACCAGATATAAAAGATTGTGAATGGTGGCTATTTGTATTGACCTTTTCAGCTAGAATGTTGGCAAAAGCACGCCAAAGCACCACCGGATGAGCGGAAGCTGGGATCGGTAAGATCAGGTGAAACAGTAGAGCACCCCATAGAACTAATAGGGCACCATTACTATAAAAGTGCTCAAACGCCGCTTGCATATAGGTTACTTAAGAAGTTCTATCATATTAATGACCATCTCAGAGGAGCTTTTAGCAGCCAACGGCAGGAACTCATCAAACGTCATCGGAGATTCTTTATCCGCGACATCCGAGATAGCTCGAACAACAACAAACGGTTTGCCAAATTGATGGCATGTTTGCCCGATAGCAGCAGCTTCCATTTCTACAGCAATAACCGAAGGGAAGTGTTTTAGAATAAACTGGTTGTGCGCATCAGAGTTAACGAAAGTATCGCCGGTGCAGATAAGGCCACGTACCGCGTGAGTATCACTCATCATTGCCAGTGCTTTCTCTGCCACCTGAATAAGCTGCTCATCGGCAATAAAGGCAGCTGGCTGGCTTGCCATCTGACCTATTTCGTAGCCAAATGCCGTGACATCCGCATCGTGGTAACGAACTTCTGTGGAGATAACTACATCGCCTAAATTCAGGCTGGAATCAAAACCACCGGCAGAACCTGTATTTATTATGATGTCGGGATTAAATTGATCAATGAGAATAGTCGTGCCAACCGATGCAGCAACTTTACCTATACCGGATTGAAGCAAAACAACGTCAACACCATCTAACGTCCCTGAGAAAAAAGAACAACCGCCTTTTTTCGTCACTTCGCAGTTAGAAATAGATTCTTTTAAGATGGTAACTTCTTGTTCCATAGCACCAATAATGCCGATTTTCATAGATACTCTCGTATATTACACAGATATAAATAGGCAGGAATTGTAGCATATTCGTTAAGAGAGAATACATCCATAAAAAAGGCCAGCGTTTAAGCTGGCCAAAATAAAGTTCGGAAGGAAACTTTAATGATAAACTTTTATTTGCTAGCGAACTTAAGCATTAGAAAGCATCAATGAATCTGATTTTGCTTCTAAATGCGTGGAACCCATCAAATAATCATCGACAGTACGGGCACATTCACGGCCTTCGTTAATACAACGAACAACCAGTGATTGACCTGTACGCATATCACCAGCAGCAAAAATGCCTTTCTGGTTAGTGGCAAAGCCTTCAGTAGCCACGTTTCCGCGATCATCCAGTTTGATATCCAGTTGAGCTAACACGCCACTTGGCTCTGGGTGCAAGAAGCCCATGGCTAAGAACGCCAGATCACAAGGAATAATACGTTCACTGCCTTCTACTTCTTTAAACTCAGGACGTTCACCTGGCTTGGCATCTTGCCAAACAATATCAGCTAAACGCAGACCTGTTACATTACCTTTATCATCACTGATGAATTCTTTGGTCAGAATATTCCAGTGGCGATCACAGCCTTCTTCATGAGATGTAGAAGTACGAAGAATCATAGGGTATTGAGGCCAAGGCATATTGGCGCCACGTTTCTCAGGTGGAATTGGCATGATCTCAACCTGAGTAATGCTGGCAGCACCGTGACGGTTAGAAGTTCCTACACAGTCAGAGCCAGTATCACCACCACCAATAACCACTACATGCTTACCTTTAGCATGAATCTCTTCTGTTTTAAGATCCATGTTATTGGCTCGACGGTTATTTTGGCCAAGGAACTCCATAGCGAAATGAACGCCTTTCAACTCTCTGCCTGCAATAGGTAGATCTCTCGGAACAGTAGAACCACCAGTAAGAAGGACAGCATCAAATTCCTGACGCAGTTGCAAAGCATTAATATCAACACCGATATGGGCGTTGGTTTCAAATACAATGCCCGCTTCTTTCATCAGATTGACCTTACGGTCAATGACATCCATGCCCAGCTTAAAGTCGGGGATACCAAAACGAAGCAGTCCACCCACTTTTTCATCTCGCTCGTATACAGTAACGCAGTGACCTGCACTATTTAACTGCTCAGCGGCGGCGAGCCCTGCAGGACCTGAACCGATAATAGCGATGGTCTTTCCAGAACGGATGCGAGGCTTCTTAGGCTTCGCATACCCTTCACGATAAGCTGTTTCTACTATCGTTTTCTCGATATTACAGATAGTGATTGGGTCTTGGTTAATACCAAGAACGCAGGAAGTTTCACAAGGGGAAGGACAAACCCGCCCCGTAAATTCAGGAAAATTATTTGTACTGCTCAGAATATGCCACGCTTCTTCCCAGCTATCACGATATACAGCATCGTTAAACTCAGGAATAATGTTGCCAATCGGGCAGCCGCTATGACAAAACGGCACGCCACAATCCATACAACGAGAAGCTTGTTCGTTAATTTTATTACCAAACTCTGTGTTCAGTACAAATTCTTTATTATCTTGTATACGAACACTAGGATCGATCTTCTTTGGCAGTTCACGACCATGTTCTAAAAATCCAGTAGGCTTACCCATTATACTGCCTCCAACTCTTCCGTGTGTTCTGCTTGTGCTTTCGCTTTATTTGCCTGAAGTACCGCTTTGTAGTCGCGAGGCATTACCTTAACCATCTGTTCAAGACTCGCTTCAAATTCATCAAGGAAAGCTTTAGCTACTGTACTTCCTGTGAATTCCACATGATTTAGCAGCATTTCACGAAGCAGTGTTTTATCTTCTTGCTCGATTGGGTCTAAGTCGACCAGTTCAGGGTTGAGTTTGGTTTCAAAATCACCTTCTTTATCCCAAACATAAGCGGTGCCGCCACTCATACCCGCAGCAAAGTTACGACCAGTAGAGCCAAGGATTACGGCAATACCACCAGTCATGTATTCACAGCCATGGTCACCCACACCTTCAACAACGACTTTCGCACCTGAGTTACGTACACAGAACCTTTCTCCTGCCAAGCCTCTAATATAAGACTCACCAGAGGTTGCACCGTAAAAGCAGACGTTACCAACGACGATGTTGTTTTCAGCAACAATCGAAGATGCGGTATTTGGATAAAGTACCAGTTTTCCGCCGGAAAGCCCTTTACCCCAGTAGTCATTTGCATTGCCTTCTACTTCAAACTTGACACCTTTAGCAAGGAAGGCACCAAAAGATTGACCAGCAGAGCCAGTGAATTTCACATTCATCTCTTTTGGCAGGCCTTGATCTTTATATACTTTCGAAATTTCATTCGACAGCATGGTGCCCGTTGAACGGTCAGTATTGATAATTGGCAGTTCAGCAAAGACTTCTTCACCTTTTTCAATAGCAGGTTTCGCTATCTTAATTAGTTTTCGGTCAATGACGTTTTCTAGCTGGTGGTTTTGTTCAATTTGGTTGTATATGCCGTCAGACTCACGTGCAGGTTCTATATATAGCACTGGTGAAAGGTCTAGGTTTTTGTATTTCCAATGTTGAACATCGTCACGAACTTTAAGCTTGTGTGATTGACCAACCATGTCTTGAATTGAGCGGTAACCCAGCTCTGCCATGATTTCACGCAGACCTTCTGCCATGTATTGGAAGAACGTGACTACGTCTTCTACGCGACCGTCAAAGCGTTCACGAAGTGTTTTGTTTTGTGTAGCGATGCCCACTGGACAGGTGTTTTTATGACACTTACGCATCATAATACAACCTTCAACGACGAGAGCTGCTGTTGCAACGCCCCATTCCTCTGCGCCAAGCAGTGTTGCTACAGCTAAATCACGAGGTGTTTTCATCTGACCATCTGACTGAACAACGATACGGTTACGCAGGCCGTTTTTCAGTAGTGTTTGATGCGTCTCTGCCAAACCAAGCTCCCAAGGAAGGCCAGTATGACGAATAGACGAAATAGGAGATGCGCCTGTACCGCCGTCAAAACCGGCAATAAGAACAACATCCGCTTTAGCTTTGGCAACACCTGATGCGATAGTACCAACACCAGCTTCGGAAACCAGCTTAACGTTAACTCGGCCATTACGGTTTGCATTCTTCAAGTCGTAGATTAGCTGAGCCAAATCCTCGATAGAATAGATATCGTGATGCGGTGGTGGTGATATCAGACCAACACCCGGAGTTGAGTGACGAGTTGCGCCAATCCAGTCATCGACTTTGTCACCCGGAAGCTGTCCGCCTTCACCTGGTTTAGCGCCTTGAGCCATCTTGATCTGAATTTCATCAGAGTTGGTCAGGTAGTAAGAAGTCACACCAAAACGGCCGGATGCAACCTGCTTAATTGCAGAGCGTTCCCAATCACCATTTTCTTTCTTCTCGAAGCGAGTAGGATCTTCACCACCTTCACCGGAGTTAGATTTTGCTCCAATACGGTTCATGGCAACAGCAAGTGTTGAGTGCGCTTCATAAGAGATAGAACCGAAGCTCATCGCACCTGTAGCAAAGCGTTTCAAGATGCTATCAACAGATTCTACTTCTTCGAGTGGAATAGAGCCCGCTGGATTTTTCACAAACTCAAGCTGGCTACGTAGCGTTGCTGCGTCATCACCTTGAGCATCAACAGTATTAGCGTACTGCTTAAACTGAGAGAAATCTTTATTACGCGTAGATTGCTGTAGCAATGAAATTGTTTCAGGGTTAAACAGGTGTTTCTCACCACGTTGTTTCCACTGGTAAACGCCACCGACATCCAGCATCTGAATTGGGATTTCTCGTGTCGGGTAGCCAACACGATGGCGAATTAATACTTCTTTAGCAATGTCATCAATGCTTAGGCCTTGAATACGGGTAACCGTACCCGTGAAGTATTTATCAACAACAGATTTACTAATACCCAGAGCTTCAAAGATTTGTGCGCCATGGTAAGACTGAAGTGTGGAAATACCCATTTTAGAAAATATCTTCAGAAGTCCGCCATTAACGCCTTTACGATAGTTATTGAATAACTCTTCGGAAGGGGTTTCTGGATCTAACTTTTTCTTCTTTTGAAGATCAACAATGGTTTCCATCACTAGGTATGGGTTAACTGCGTTTGCACCATAACCAATAAGCGTGGCGAAATGATGAGTTTCACGCGCGTCACCTGTCTCTATAACGATGTCACACTTAGCACGAAGTCCTTTACGGATTAGGTGATGATGAACAGCCCCCACAGCAAGCATTGCTGGAATTGCCGCATGGTTTGAGTTAATGGCACGGTCAGTCAAAAGGATAATAGAGTAACCATCGACAACGGCGTCCTCTGCATATTGACAAACACGTTTAATAGCACGCTCTAATTTGCCTTCTTCTTCACTGGCGCGGAATACAATATCCAGTGTTTTTGCTTGAAGGTGTTCATTATCGATTGCACGCAATTTTTCTAACTCAGAGTTAGAAAGCACTGGAGAATCGAGTTCAACTTTTTGGCAATGCTCTGGCGATTCAGAAAGTAAATTCTGGTCTTTACCTAAATAGGTGTTTAGGGACATAACCATACGCTCACGGATCGGGTCGATCGGTGGGTTAGTTACCTGAGCAAAAAGTTGTTTAAAGTAGTTAGATAGATGCTGAGACTGATGAGACAGAACCGCCAGAGGCCAGTCTGCGCCCATTGCACCTAATGGTTCTTTGGCTTCTTTTGCCATTGGAACCACAATCTCGTTAACTTCTTCTGAAGAAATACCGAAAGCTTGCTGATTATGCAATAAACGCTCTGCAGAAGGCTGATGGTGCATATTGTCTGCTTCAGGCAGTTTTTTCAGGCTTAACAGGTTGTTTTTAACCCATTGCTTATAAGGCTGAGCACTAGCAATACCATCTTTCACTTCTTCATCAGAAATGATGCGGCCTTCTTCAAGATCAGCGACAAAGATACGACCTGGTTGCAAACGACCATGATACTCAACATTTTCAGGCGCAATTTCAACAACACCTGATTCTGAGGCCATGACGAGGAAGTCATCTTTGGTTACTGTGTAGCGAGATGGACGTAAACCATTACGGTCTAGCGTTGCCCCTACTTGTACACCGTCAGTAAAACAGACTGATGCAGGGCCATCCCATGGTTCCATCACATTCGCGTGATATTGATAGAACGCACGACGATCTGGGTCCATATTTTTGTTTTCTTGCCACGCTTCAGGAATCATCATCATGAGTGCGTGCGGTAAACTACGACCAGCAAGAACTAACAGCTCTAAAGCCATATCGAAGTTTGATGAATCTGAGCTTCCTTCCTGGCAGATTGGAAGAAGCATATCGATTTCAGCTTGCGTGAATAGCTCTGAGTGCAGAATCGCTTCACGGGCTTTCATCCAGTTGAGATTACCACGAACGGTGTTAATTTCACCGTTGTGAGCAATATAACGGAAAGGTTGCGCTAAGCGCCATCTTGGGAATGTATTGGTAGAGAAACGAGAGTGAACCAGAGCGAGTGCTGTCACCATTGTCGGATTTTGCAGATCCAGGAAGTACTGAGGTACTTGCTCAGTGGTTAGCTGACCTTTATAAACCAGTGTCTTGTAAGACATGGAGTTAATATAGAAGTCATCACCAATATTAGAAACACTTTCCAGACAAACACGAACAGTATAGTTTCGTAATACATAAAGTTTACGCTCTAACTCTTCAGGTGTTGTTCCCGGGCCGCCAGAAACAAATACATGCTCAAACTGAGGTTCAGTACTGAGTGGATCAACACCAATCATGGAGTTGTCAGTAGGCATTACACGGTAGCCAATTATTTCTAAATCAAGGCGACGTGCATTGCGTTCTAGAATATCTCGGCACTGTTGTCGTTTATGTTCATCTTTCGGAAACAGAACAACGCCAACACCATATTTGTCAAAAGAAGGTAACTTAATACCGAGCTTTACTGACTCTTCTAATAAAAACTCATGTGGTTTCTGTAAAAGAATACCGGCACCGTCACCACTACAGGGATCGCAACCTTGACCACCACGGTGTTCCATACGTGCCAGCATATCTAATGCCTGTGTCACAACATCGTGAGATTTACGGTTTTTAAGGTGAGCAACAAAACCGATACCACAAGCGTCATGCTCTAGCTCAGGAGTATATAAACCCTGTGCATTCTGCTCTCTATCTACCATAGATACATCCTTCCAATTGAATTTCAGGCGCAATATGCCTAGGGCAATTGGTTCCTGTTTTTTTTTTAATATTTGTCCGTTCATAACTCATCAAGTGTGATGAGTTTGAGTCCATTCTGTTCTTCACAGGAAATTTCTTATGTGAAAAAAACATATCCTTAGTGAAATCCGTTGTTACTTGGCCACTTTCTAGTGGTTTATATAGGTGAGCTCGGATTGTCACAGATTATTTCGCATTTTAGCCTGTCCATTTTTTTAGGATTTAATATGCGAACGTTCAGGTATCCTACAATTTTGTGTAGCTTAATTCCATTGAAAAGTTGATATAGATTTGGTTTTTTTTATTAAGGTTATGAATAACAAATACATAAAAAGCCGATTTTAGCTGTTCTACAGTCGATTTTTGCGCATTTTTATTGATATTTAATAGTACAAAATTCAGATCCTGTTCGTATAATTCGTTGGCATTATTTTTCATAGATGTAATTAATTTTCATTTTCAACAAGCTGGTATTAAATAAACATGCAGTTACATGAGTTAGTCAATACGCTGGGACAGGATCTGCAGCGTCGCTATGGTGAAAAGGTCCATAAACTGACTTTACACGGGGGGTTTAGCTGCCCTAATCGAGATGGAACAATTGGAAGAGGAGGCTGTACATTTTGTAATGTGGCTTCTTTCTCTGATGAAAAGACCCAAAAGCAGAGTATTTTAGAACAGCTGACTGATAGAGCAGGGGAAGTACACAGAGCAAAACGATACCTCGCATACTTTCAGGCATATACGAGTACTTATGCCGAAGTACAAACGTTGAAAAATATGTATGAAGAGGCCCTTAAAGCAGCAGATATAGTGGGGTTATGTGTAGGCACCCGACCTGATTGTGTTCCACAAGCTGTATTAGATCTTCTTTCTGATTATGTAAAGCAAGGCTACGAAATATGGTTGGAGCTTGGACTGCAAACGGCAAGTAACCAAACATTGAAGCGAATTAATCGTGGACATGACTTTGAATGCTATGCAGAAATTACAAAAAAGGCGCGAGCGCTAGGTATTAAAGTGTGCACGCATTTAATTATTGGTTTACCGAAAGAAAACCGAAAAGACTACACGGAGACGATGAAAAAAGTACTTGAAGTTGGTACTGATGGCATAAAACTGCATGCGTTACATATCGTTGAAGGCAGTACAATGGCCAAAGCGTGGCGAGCAGGGAGGCTTGATGCCCCTGAATTGGCCGAGTATGTCAGTGTAGCGAGTGAGCTGATCCGCATGACACCACCAGAAGTGGTATATCACCGGGTATCTGCAGCTGCACGTCGTCCAACACTCCTATCCCCACTATGGTGTGAAAACCGATGGTTAGCCATGACTGAAATTGGAAAAGCATTAGATAAAGATGGCGCACAGGGGTCATTGATTGATCAACCATTCTATTATGAGAAACCTGAGCTGAGATTAGTCAGTTAGGTTCAATGTACCTATTTCTAAATAAATCGAATCATTTTAATTTTGTGATTACAAATAAGAAGTCACCATCTGACTCAAGTGGAATCATATGATACATTTATTAATTAAATAGGGAGGAGTAATGAGTGCAATGATGGATAACCTGCTTTATCAGTTGTCAGTTTGGTTTTACCCTTCGGGTCTCTATTTCCTTGTGGTTATTGTCGCTCTATTTTGGATGTTTTTGCTCAAATATAACTACCAGAGTAAGTTAAATCTTTTATTGCAAGACTCTCCTCTCGCTATGTTGGTTATTGATGAAGCTAGTGGGGAGCTTTTACTGTCGAACAGACCTGCTATGCAGTTGTTGGGTATTCGTCTGGTAGGGAAAAGTCATCTATTTCCATTGGCAATGGATACAGATACTTTTTTGAACGGTTTAAAACAGGTGAGCGGCTTATATTTTAAAAATATTCTTCAGTCTTGGGCTATTTCAGAGTCCCAAACTATTAAGGTTGAATTGACCGGAAGAAAAACTAGATATAATAATCGACGAGCCTGGATGGTATATGTTACCGAATATAAAGAACCTGTAAATGAAGGTGAGCAAGTAAAAGCGTCATTGAGAATTGCCCGTACCGCCTTTGACTCGCTGTCTGAACTCATTTACATAAAGGATAACAACGGGAAAATTTTAGATACCAACAGAGCTTTTGACCATTTTTGGAATCACCGTTTTGAAGAAGGAAGTGTGACTGTTAAAGGCGTGATGCAAAGCCGGAGTAATCAGAGACGATGGACAACAGATCCTCAGGGCCGAAGTTGTTTACTTGAAACATCACAAACGCCTTTACTGTCATCTGATGGAGATACTTTAGGAACGCTTGGTATCAGCCACGATGTCACCGACTGGTTTAAAATGCAGCAAAATTTACGTGATGAAATGGATAAACGGAAAGGGACAGAGATCGCGTTAGCTCAGCGTGAAATTATCCTTCAATCCATCCTAGAGTCTTCACCCGATGTCATTGCTCTATTCAACGAGAATTTTATTTATGAAGCCTGTAATCAAGCCTATGTTGAATCAATAGGGCTTGATATGGAGCCAGAACAATTGGTGGGTAAATACTTACGAGACGTTCTTCCTGCCCGATTAGCTGATCGTTTTGCGGACACGGATCATCAAGTGCTGAGACAAGGCATATCTCTTCGTCATATTGACGAAATAATTGATGAGAACGGTAAACACAAGTGGTTTGATGTTGTGAAGTCACCTTATAAAGATCCATCGTCTGGGGTGAATGGTATTTTGCTCTTGGCCAGGGATGTAACTGAACGCTATGTAGCCGAAATGAAACTGGAAGAAATGAACGAACAGTTAGAGCGGCTAAGCTTTTTGGATGGTTTAACTCAGGTAGCAAACAGAAGGCGGTTTGATGAACAGTTAGAAACCATGTGGAACCTACACAGAAGGCAGAAAACGGCGTTGACGGTTATGCTATGTGATATTGATTTTTTTAAAGATTATAACGACAATTACGGCCACTTAAAAGGAGATCAGGCGCTGGTGGAGGTTGCTCAGGCCTTTACCAATGTACTCACCCGTTCATCTGATTGCGTTGCCCGATATGGTGGCGAAGAGTTTGCCTTTATTTTGCCGAATACCGATCATAATGGCGCTAAAATTATCGCTAATAATGTGCACCAAGTTATCCATGACTTGGCGATAGAACACGGTTTCTCTAATGTCAGTGAGCATCTTACAGTGAGCTTGGGCGTTGCTTCGTATGTACCAATGTTCGGCGATACCATTGAACAAATAATCGCTCATGCTGATAGTGCACTTTATGCGGCGAAAAAGTCTGGTCGAAACCGAACACAGTATTACTATCAATAAGATGTGATTTACGAATTTACATTTTAGAAATTAGAATGTGCACTCTCTCAAGCACGGAGCAGTAAATGAAACCAATCAAAAGTTTAGCGCAATATTATGTGGATCTATTGGTTAAATTAGGGATCCTCAGATTTTCAATTTTATTGGCTTTAGCTATTGTCGCGCTAGCGGTATTCGTACAAGTCGGAATTACTCTTGGTTTACAAGGAAATGTTGATGATATCGATATAATTCGTTCGGTATTTTTTGGCTTACTCATTACTCCTTGGGCTGTTTATTTTCTTTCTGTCGTTGTCGATCAACTGGAAGAGTCTCGTCAACGTCTTTCTAAGCTTGTCGCTAAGCTTAAGTATATGCGAGAGCGGGATCAGGAGCTTAATAATCAACTCCAACAGAACATCATAAAATTGAATCAGGAGATAGAAGATAGACAAAAAGCAGAAGACGCTCGTGAAGAGGCAATGAAAGACTTAGAGAATGAGGTCTATCAACGAGAAAGTACTCAGCTTGAGTTGTCGGAAAGAACTGCTTTGCTTCGTTCTTTCATTGATGCATCCCCTGATCTGATTTATTACCGGAATGAAGATGGGCAATTTTCTGGTTGTAACAAAGCGATAGAAGATCTTACCGGAAAAACAGAAGCTGAACTTGTTGGATTAACGCCTTGGGATGTATATAGCAAAGAGGTGGCGACGCAGATAGTCGAAACCGACCAAAAAGTGTTTAAAAACAATGAAGCGCTTACTTACGAGCAGTGGCTGGAATACCCTGACGGGAAAAAAGTGTATTTTGAATTGCGTAAGGTGCCTTTTTATAGCAAGGAAGGGCGTCACTTAGGTTTGGTTGGTTATGGGCGGGACATTACTGAACGTAAGAAATATCAAGACGCTTTAGAGAAAGCCAGTCGTGATAAAACCACCTTTGTCTCTACTGTTAGCCATGAACTGCGTACGCCTTTAAATGGCATTGTTGGGCTAAGCAGGATGCTTCTGGATACACAATTGACCGAGGAGCAGCGCCAACAACTGCAAACCATTAATGTCAGCGCCATTACATTAGGTAATATTTTTAACGATATTATTGATATGGATAAGTTTGACAGACGAAAGCTAGAGTTATTACCGAAGGCTATTAACTTTGAAGACTTCATCTCTGAAATGGAGAGTATCTCCGGGCTTATGGCGGAGCAAAAAAGTTTACGCTTTGATTTAGAAAGGTTAACTGACTTTCCTAGCATGATTGAAGTTGATGTTACCAGGTTAAGACAAGTGTTATGGAACCTAATTGGTAATGCGACCAAATTTACTAAAGAGGGTAGTGTCATCATGAGTGTCAGTGCTGAAGTTGAGCATGGCATGGCGGATATTACTTTTGAAGTGGAAGACACCGGTATTGGCATTCCAGAGCAAGAGCTGGATAAAATTTTTGCTATGTATTATCAGGTGAAATCCGGAAAAGATAACCTACACGCAGTTGGGACAGGTATCGGGTTAGCTGTTTCTCGGCAGCTGATCAAAATGATGAATGGTGATATTTTCGTAAGTAGCGAAGAAGGCTTTGGAAGTGTATTTACTATCCATATTCGTGTTCCAGTGATTGATGCGCCAGCGCAAGTAAAATGTGCACCAAAACAACAAGCCAGTCAGCGTATTTTTATGGTGGAGGACATTGAACTCAATATTACAGTGGCCAAATCACTTCTAGAGACCTTAGGTCATACCGTGACCACTGCTATGAATGGAGAGGAGGCTATTGAGAAGTTTAATCCCGACGATTTTGATTTAGTTCTACTCGACATTCAATTGCCGGATATGACGGGATTTGATATCGCTGAACATTACCGGGCTAACTATGCTCACTTACCACCTTTAGTCGCCTTAACCGCTAATGTGATGAAAGATAAAAAAGATTACATTAGAAAGGGAATGGATGACGCATTAAGTAAACCGTTGTCTGTTAAAGCGATTCAAAAAGTAATTGAGAAAAAATGTCTGAATAAGGAAGTTGTTATGGAGAATCAAACAAATATAACGGTAGAAGCTTCAGTGGCTAAAGAAGTGACTTCAAAGATACTTGACCTTGAAATGCTTGAATCATATGTTGATATCGTCGGTGCTAAGCCGGTCCTAGACAGTATTCAAATGTTTGAAGAGATGATGCCTAGTTATATTGACGTGCTTGATTCAAATATGACGGCTAAAGATCAGGACGGAATTGTATCGGAAGCTCATAAAATAAAGGGTGCAGCTGGTTCTATAGGGTTACAGCATATCCAGAGAGTCGCTCAAAAAGCTCAGTCGCCACAAATGCCCGCTTGGTGGGAAAATATAGAAGATTGGGTTGAAGAGATCAAAAATGAATATCAGAATGATATCGAGGTATTGAAAGCGTGGTTAGCAGATAGATAATATGGGCTATGGCTATGGCTATGGGCTATGGGGCTAAAGAAAACAGGCTATCAGTAATACTCATAGCCTGTTATTCGTAGTTTACTATCTTAGTCTTCTAAGTCACCACAGAAGCGATAACCTTCACCGTGGATTGTCGCGATGATCTCTGGTGTATCAGTGATAGACTCAAAGTGCTTACGAATACGACGAATCGTTACGTCTACTGTACGATCATGAGGTTTAAGTTCACGCCCGGTCATTTTTTTCAGAAGATCGGCACGAGTTTGTATTTTTCCTGGGTTTTCACAGAAATGTAGCAATGCTCTAAACTCTGAGCGAGGAAGCTTGTAGCTATCTCCAATAGGGCTAACTAAAGAACGGCTATTAATATCTAATATCCAGCCGTTAAATTCATACTTTTCTACACTGCGTTTTTCTTCAGGTGCGATATTGCCATTCATTGAACGAGTTAGCAGGTTACGAGCACGAATGGTTAGCTCTCTAGGATTAAAAGGTTTAGTAATGTAATCATCTGCACCAATTTCCAAGCCTAAAATTTTATCTACTTCATTGTCGCGGCCAGTCAAGAACATTAGCGCAACATTTGCTTGTTCTCTCAGTTCACGAGCGAGTAATAGACCATTTTTACCTGGTAGATTGATGTCCATGATGACTAAGTTTACTTGATGATCAGAAAGCACATCGTGCATTTCTTCTCCATCACTCGCTTCGAACACATTGTATCCTTCTGCTTCAAAAATACTTTTCAGTGTATTACGAGTTACTTGCTCATCTTCAACAATAAGAATCTGCGGGGTTTGCATCGGCGGTACCTAAATTGTTACGAAATTGTAATTTGTTTAAAAGAATTCTAGGCAAAAAATAACATATGGGTAAAGTGTTTGCGATGATATGTAACAAAAAACATTGTTCAACACTTAAATTAGGTTCGCCTTCCTTGGTATTTACCTAGTTTTGAGACTAAATTCTCTCCCAGAGAGTCTCTTTACAAATTTGCCATAATTGTGACAGATTTTATTATCTTAACCGTATCGCAACAATAACAGTTTGTTAATTTTTTTCACTTTGTTGATTTACATCAAGAGTCGAAATATAACTTATGTAGATAGTAAATAAGTATTTTGTCAGGATAAGGCTATGAAGATAAAGCCGAAACTATGGTTGGCGTATAAGCAGAGTTATTTCTTTTTAAACAACTGGTTAGACTATAAGTCTTTTGCTGTGATTACCGCCTGTAACCCCTATTCGCAGAGAGCGTTAGATGAGGTAAATAAGGCGAAAAACAAGCAACTTGCCAATGACATCTCAGAATACAAATATTGTGATATTTTGGTTGGTGATGAAAAAAAAATCTGGCTAGAAGAGAGCTTTGCTGTAGAGTTACCCGCCATAGAAGCAATCCAACTAGTAAAAAAATATCATCAAAACGCCATTTATTTTGTTCGTAACGGAGAGCTATACATAATTTCCTGCAGAGCTGATCAAGCAGATCAGTACATCGAGAAGATAGGAAAATTCTCGGATAGAGTCATTATAAAAAATTAGTGCAGAGAAAGTTATATACGGAATTAAAAATCAGTCATAGCTTATTTCTATGTTTAGGGATAGCTGTGAACAATCAAGGAGGAAAAATGAACGATATACTTCCAGATATCTGTGATAAATATGAAGATCAAGTGACCTTGCTGGATTTTCCACTTCAAAGCTTTGGGCAAAGGTATGCCTTCTGGGGTGAAATTGTTACAGTACGTTGCTTCCATGACAACTCTAAGGTAAGAGATGTTTTGGCACAAAATGGAAAAGGTAAAGTTCTTTTTGTTGACGGGAATGGTTCCTGTAAAAAAGCACTATTAGGCGATGAACTCGCTATTCTGGCTATTGAAAATGGTTGGGAAGGCGTCATTATTTATGGCGCTGTCAGAGATGTTGCAGCCTTATCTGAAATGGATTTAGGCATAAAAGCATTAGCGGCCTGCCCATTTAAAACCGCGAAAAAAGGCGCTGGAGAAATAGATGTCTGTCTCACAATGAACAGACAGACAGTTCATCCAGGAGATTACATTTATGCAGATTGGAACGGCACAATACTTTCTAATCAAGCATTAGCATTGTAGATCAGGGCTCTAGGGTTTTAAAAACGAAACCCTAACCCAAACTCAAAACCTTGTTGCCACTCTTCGTAATCAAGGGTGGCATGCAAGTCGAGGTTTTCATGTATTTTTACTCTACTGGATACTTCTGCACCAAATGATCTCGTATACGTTCCACTTTGTTGCACTTCTTGTTTTGTATGTAGCGTACTTTTCAGTGAAAATTTATCGCCGAGATTATAGCTCACCCCACTTAAGAATCCATTTTCACTGTACGTTTCAGAAGAGTTATCCACTCTGGCACCCACATAAATATCAACAGAATCAAAGACCGAATAAGCATAACCACTGTCTATCTTCCAAGTATCGAATTCATTGATAGTATTATTTTGGCTAGAGATAAATAATTTATGTGGAGAGCTTTTGATACTAGCAGGTAAAGCCGGAAGTAGCTCTGCAAGTGCATTTGATGTGAATATAATAAGGGTAAAGAACAGAATGCTTCTCACTGTATACTCCTTATGATTTGTTCACGGGTTAATGTATTAAGGCGAATTAAATTATTGTTAAGTTTTTTGTTCGTTTGTTAATTAAAACACAAAATGAGAGAAACGGATCCTTCCATTTCGTTCTTTATATAGAAGTAATGGTTATTTAAAACAGTATGTGAGACTTAACTCATATATGAATCAATAGGTTAACCACAAAGAATCTATAATGATTTTTATTGAATAATTAGACTTGAAGCAAAAAAAAATTGAACTTTTGTTTGACTCTGCAACTGAAAGTCGGTAAACGTATGTACCAGAGAACACAAATGCACTGAACATAGAGTTTTATTACGATGCCAGCGATAAGCCATTTAATGATGACCACCACCATTATTATTACCGACATTACCAATGTTGGGGCGGGCTGCTGAGAAAAAAAAGAATTTCAAAAAAAGGCCTGTATCCCACGAAGATACAGGCCTTTTTTTATAGCTTTAAATATACTGGAGATAGGGATGCGAGTACTCAAGTTTGGAGGTTCATCATTAGCTGATGCGGACCGTTTTTTAAGAGCGGCGGATATCATTGCTAATAATGCTCAACAGGAAGAAGTAGCAGTGGTGTTATCAGCACCGGGTAAAACGACAAATAAGCTTGTGGCCGTAATAGAAGGCGCGCTTCGCAATGGGGATGCGGATCTGCAAATCGCAGAAATAGAAAATTCATTTAGTCAGTTATTTTCTGATATCAAATCAGAACTACCAAATTTAGATGGTACGGCCTTTGACGAGCAAGTCGATGTATCGTTGGCTCAGCTTCGTCAATATGTACAAGGCATCGCGCTTCTTGGCATGTGCCCTAATAATGCAAATGCAAGAATCATCAGTAAAGGTGAGAGAATCTCCATTAAGCTTATGCAGGCCGTTTTGCAAGCGAAAGGTCAAGAAGCTAGCCTTATTGACCCAGTTAAGTATTTAGTCGCCTCTGGTGACCATTTAGAAGCTATGGTGGATGTAGATGCTTCTACACTTAACTTTAAAAAAGAACCACTGCCTAAAGGTCATGTAAACATTATGCCTGGTTTTACGGCAGGCAATAACAAGGGAGAACTTGTTACCCTTGGACGCAATGGCTCAGATTACTCCGCAGCGGTGTTGGCAGCGTGTTTGCGTGCAGATTGCTGTGAAATTTGGACTGATGTTGACGGCGTATATAACTGCGATCCTCGTTTGGTTGATGATGCTAGGTTGCTAAAATCATTAAGTTATCAGGAAGCGATGGAACTGTCTTACTTTGGCGCTTCAGTGTTGCATCCAAAAACGATTGCTCCCATTGCTCAGTTCCATATTCCTTGCCTGATCAAAAATAGTTTTAACCCTCAAGGGGCGGGAACGTTAATTGGACAGGATACTGGTGAAGATAATCTCGAGATCAAAGGTATTACTACCCTTAATGAATTGACCATGGTGAACGTGTCCGGACCTGGCATGAAAGGCATGGTAGGTATGGCAAGCCGAGTATTTGGTGCTATGTCTTCGGCTGGAATTTCTATTGTGTTGATCACTCAGTCTTCTTCTGAATACAGTATTAGCTTCTGTATAGAAAGTGCAGATAAGTTAAAAGCAGAGCAGATACTCAGTGACGCATTCGAATTAGAACTTAAAGATGGATTATTAGAGCCTGTTGATTTCACTGATGATGTTTCGATTGTCACTTTGGTCGGTGATGGTATGCGTACATCACGAGGCGTTGCTTCACGATTCTTCTCGTCTCTGGCAGAAGTTAATGTCAATATTGTCGCCATTGCACAGGGCTCTTCCGAGCGCGCAATTTCTGCTGTGATCCCAGAGGATAAAGTCTCTGAAGCCATTAAAGCGTGTCATGAAAACTTGTTTAACTCTAAACACTTCCTCGATTTGTTTGTTGTGGGTGTTGGTGGTGTCGGTGGTGAGCTCGTTGATCAAATTCAGCGTCAGCAAAGTAAGTTGGCGGAAAAAGGCATCGTTTTGCGCGTTTGTGGTCTTGCAAACAGCAAAGGAGTATTGCTCGACAGTAAAGGTCTGCCATTAGATAACTGGCGAGACAGAATGAGCAATGTGAGTGATGAGTTTAGCCTGGCAAAATTAGTTGCTTTGGTTCAACGTAACCACATTATCAACCCGGTGCTAGTTGACTGTACATCTAGCGAATTTATTGCAGAGCAATATGTTGATTTCCTTAGTGCTGGCTTCCATGTAGTCACACCAAACAAAAAAGCGAACACTGCGAGCATGGCGTATTACCATCAGCTTCGCCGAGTCGCTCAGAACTCTCGTCGTAAATTAATGTATGAAACAACTGTTGGTGCTGGGCTACCTGTTATTGAGAACCTACAGAACTTAATCTCTGCGGGTGATGAACTTGAGAAATTTAATGGTATTTTGTCCGGCTCCCTATCTTATATCTTTGGAAAGTTAGATGAAGGTATGACATTGAGTCAGGCGACAAATATTGCGAAGGACAATGGCTTTACAGAGCCCGATCCTCGCGACGATCTTTCTGGAATGGACGTAGCCCGTAAACTGCTAATTTTGGCGCGTGAAGCTGGAATGACACTTGAGTTAGAGGATGTAAAAGTAGAGCAGGCTCTACCACCGGGATTTGATGACTCAGGATCAATAGATGATTTTATGACTCGCTTACCAGAAGCAGATGCGTATTTCTTAGAGCGATCTAAACAAGCCGCAGCGGAAGGTAAAGTGCTACGTTATGTGGGTGAGATCGACAACGGATTATGTAAAGTACGCATGGCCGAAGTGGATGAAAATGATCCAATGTTCAAGATCAAAGATGGTGAAAATGCATTAGCATTTTATAGTCGTTACTATCAGCCAATCCCACTTGTATTACGTGGCTATGGCGCAGGTACAGAAGTCACAGCAGCCGGTGTATTTGCTGATGTGATGCGTACATTAGGCTGGAAATTAGGAGTATAACCAATGAGTTCATCGGATATGGGTGTTGTGGTATACGCACCTGCTTCTATAGGTAATGTGAGCGTTGGCTTTGATGTGCTTGGTGCTGCGGTATCGCCTATTGATGGAACCCTTCTCGGTGACCGAGTATTAGTCACATCGGGTGAAAGTGCATTCGAATTGAAAACAGCGGGTAACTTTGTCAGCAAGCTTCCAACGGAGCCTAAAGAGAACATCGTTTATGACTGCTGGGTGGTATTTGCGCGTGAGCTGGCAAAAAAACGCATAACACTTAAACCGTTGCAAATGACATTAGAGAAGAACATGCCAATTGGTTCTGGTTTGGGATCTAGTGCTTGCTCAATTGTTGCCGCGTTAGATGCGTTAAATCGATTCCATGAACAGCCACTCAATGAGATGGAGTTGTTAGCCCTGATGGGTGAGATGGAAGGAAAAATTTCAGGCGGTATCCACTACGATAATGTCGCTCCCTGTTATTTGGGTGGGCTGCAGCTGATGCTGGAGGAGCTGGGCATCATCAGCCAGGAAGTGCCTTGCTTTGATGAGTGGTACTGGGTAATGGCTTATCCGGGTATAAAGGTATCTACTGCGGAAGCGCGAGAAATATTACCATCTCAATATCGTCGTCAAGACGTGATTACTCATGGTCGCCACTTAGCAGGCTTTATTCACTCATGCCATTCAGGGCAGCCTGAATTAGCGGCCAAATTGATCAAAGACGTGATTGCTGAACCATATCGTGCGAAACTATTGCCAGGTTTTACTGAAGCCAGAGAGTATGCTTCATCTGCCGGCGCTTTAGCTACGGGAATTTCCGGTTCTGGCCCAACGCTATTTAGTATATGCAAAGAAAAAGATGTCGCTGAGCGAGTTTCTCGCTGGTTAGAACAAAATTACATACAAAATGAAGAAGGATTCGTTCATGTTTGCCGTCTGGACAAGCAAGGTTCGAAAGTAACAGGAAGTGAGCTATGAAGCTGTACAACATCAAAGAAAATGACGAACAAGTATCTTTTGGCCAAGCTGTGCGCCAAGGGTTAGGTCGTAACCAAGGCCTATTTTTTCCATCAGAACTGCCTAAGTTTGAAAACGTTGACGCTTTGCTTGCAGAAGACTTTGTTTCTCGCAGCAGTAAGATCTTATCTGCTTTAATTGGTGATGAACTTTCAAAAGAAAAAGTAAATGAGCTGGTTGGAAATGCGTTTCAATTCCCTGCACCGATTAAGTCTGTTAAAGATGGCGTATATGCGCTAGAACTTTTCCATGGCCCAACGCTGGCATTTAAAGATTTTGGTGGCCGTTTTATGGCTCAGTCTCTGGCTGCGGTATCGGATGGCGGTAAGATCACCATCCTTACAGCAACGTCGGGCGATACGGGAGCTGCGGTAGCTCATGCATTTTACGGCATGGAAGATATCAACGTAGTTATTCTTTACCCTAAAGGCAAGATCAGTCCTCTACAGGAAAAACTATTCTGTACGCTTGGTAAGAATATCCATACGGTTGCAATCCATGGTGATTTCGATGCATGCCAATCCTTAGTTAAGCAGTCGTTTGATGATCAGGCTCTAAGAGAAGAAGTTGGTCTGAACTCCGCTAACTCTATCAATATCAGCCGTCTGATGGCTCAGATCTGCTATTACTTCGAAGCCGCTTCTCAAATGAGTAAAGCAGAGCGTGAAAACTTAGTGATTTCAGTGCCAAGTGGCAACTTTGGCAACTTGACTGCTGGTCTTTTGGCTAAAGCGTTAGGCCTGCCAGTGAAACGCTTTATTGCAGCGACCAACGTAAACGATACGGTTCCTCGTTATCTGGAAACGGGTGAATGGCAGCCTAAACCGACAATTGCAACGACATCGAACGCAATGGATGTTAGTCAGCCAAACAACTGGCCTCGTATCGAAGAGCTGTGCCGTATTAAAGGTTGGGGTTTAGATACACTGGGTAAAGGTGTGGTTACTGACGAGCAAAGCGCCGAATCAGTGAAAGAACTTAATGACCTTGGCTACCTGTGTGAACCACATGGTGCGATTGCATACCGTAGCCTGAATGAGCAACTTCAGGAAGGTGAAACCGGTCTGTTCCTTTGTACCGCACATCCTGCCAAGTTTAAAGAAGTGGTTGATGAAATCCTGGGCACTGATATTGACGTTCCTGCGCCTCTGGCTAAACATGCGGCAATGGAAAACTTATCTGAAGAGCAAGATGCGGATTTTGAAGCACTTAAAGCAGTGTTGAGAAAGGCTCATAAGTAACAT
This sequence comes from Vibrio sp. UBA2441, assembly GCA_002342685.1. Lineage (GTDB taxonomy): Bacteria > Pseudomonadota > Gammaproteobacteria > Enterobacterales > Vibrionaceae > Vibrio. The sequence continues at coordinate 67,988 of DDQN01000056.1, read as the reverse complement.
TTCGGTGCTCGGGAGCTAGGCTTCTCGTGACAAAGAAAAGAATAAGTGCAGGGTATTTAATTATATTTCAAGCACAGAAAAAGCTGGCAACTCGATTTTGGTTGCCAGCTTTTCATATCCCCCAATAATACGGTAACCAATCAATACTTCCACCTATTAAATCACCTGATAATTGTGCAATGAATACTAGAAACTCTCTTTAATCCAATTTAAAACTTGACGTCGATTGTCTGCTTCATCTTGTTTACCACAATGTTCACCTTTAAATATAATTAAAGGTGAAGAATAAATAGGAACTCTTAAATACTCAGGCTCATATGTCATGATGCTGCCATGTTTTGCACAAGTAAACCCAAAAGAATACTTATTAAAAGTTCCTTCCAATAAGTACGTCGATTCTTTAAGGTTATTTTCAGTTAAAAACTGAGTTTTAGGGTGTTGAGCTAACATAGTATGACCAAGTTCATGTTCTAAAACATAACGGGGACAATCTATTGACACCATTACAAAGTTACGATTATACATATCAGCTTCTCCACAAGTGTCCTTAAGAGATGTCGAATCTGAACTATATAAGACAACTGTATAGTTGGTCTTTTTATTTGGAAAGTATGAGCTATTGGAATGTTCTAACCAAGAACGCAGTGCATAAATATCAAGTGGAAAAAATCGGCTGTCATCAATGAAGTTAATACTCTTGATAAATCTAGACAACGGAATACAAGAGTTACTTAATACGTTATTACTGTATGAAATAAAATCAATTAACTTTAGCGATATTTCCTCTGCGCTCATTATGCTAAAAGTTGAATTAGGAACAATAAAATTAATTCCTGTCTTGTATAAGTATTGCTTTTCGCAACTTCCTTCAAATACTGGCTGAGATGTTGAAAAAAACGAAATTAAATATAGAGTTGCAATAAGTGCAATAAGTGCAATAAGTGTGATAATAATATAGTTCTTAAGGTTATTCATTTGAAATAAAAAGGGGAGTAAACCCCTTTTATATAAATTACCAAGGACGAGGGTTGTTCATACGAGCATGAGACATTTGTCGCGCATGCTCTTGGTGACTATACCCTCCATTCACTTTGCTTGCTTCATCGTTTGTCAATTGTACACCAATAGACGTTTTCTTCTTTTCTGTTAAAAGTTCTGAAACTATTTTATTCATAATTATCCCTATTGCATTTTATATAAAGGTATGCGAATTGTTCGCAAGTGTATTAGCTCTTAAATGAGCTAAATAATAATTCTTTAGGATAGCCGTTGGATATTAACCAGTTTAAAACAAAATTATAAAAATCGACATATACCTCACAGTAAACTGATTTAGAGTTGTATCCTTCTGAAGTGGCTCTATAAGAAGGGGCATTTTGATAACACAGATGAGAATATTTACACTCTTTACAACAAGATGCTATTTCTTTGCTAGCATCTCTAGCTATTTTAATTTCATCAGAAAACATGAAGTTGTCTAGGCTTATGTCTTGAATGTTCTGGCTTCTATTTACTAGATTAAATTTATTTAACATGATTTCAGGATAAACTAAATCGTAATAGTTAATGTCGCCGTTAGTGTGAATTGTAATAACTTCATTCCCTATTATGTTATTTTCAATATAATGTTCATTACAATACATGTCTAAGTTGTTAATTTCGTATTTTTGAAAGTTATCCAATAATGAATTTATTTCTCTAATGTTTACTTTAGGATTGTTAACATGAAAGTTGAATGCATCTATTAAGGCTTTGGTATAACCCAAATGCTCATTTTTTGTTAAGGCTATATTGTTAGTTCTGTCCGGAACTAACAAGGCTATTTCGAATAAATTAAGTTTATTAGAGAAGTGATTACATATATATTCATAATCAAATTTGTGATTAATGACTGAAATTGTTCCAATTCTATCTTGATTTAGATACTTTCGAGCAATATTTAACCCTTCTATTGTTTTATAGTAAGTACCTTTACCTGAAGCGGTGATTCTATTTGTATCATTTAATTCTTTTGGTCCATCAAGACTAACACCAACAGTTATATCGCAGTCGTTAATTATTTCACACCATTTTTTGCTAAATAATATACCATTAGTCTGTAGGTTTATCTCAATTTCACCTAATTTTTTTCTTAGTAGTTCTATATGTTTCTTGAATTGGTTTTTATTCATCATCAGCGGCTCACCACCATGAAGAACGATGCTCAAATTGTGTATGTCATATCTTTCATTTAATTCGGAAATTCTATGTGCTAATTTTTCCGAGGTACTTAACGGGGCATAATTGGGTCTATTTTCGTGTCCTGTATAACTATCACCATTGAAGTAGTAACAGTAAGTGCATGAAAGGTTACATGTATCAACTAATTTGTATATGATCTGTAACTGGTTAATAAATCCAATTTTTTGCATATTTGAGAACCTCGCCAATTAGTAGATATTCTATATATAACGTGATTATTCTATTTTTATAGTTATTAAGTCCATGTTTTTATTAAGTATGGTATGAGTTGGATTTGATAAATGCAAGTGCTTATATCTGTTTAGTAGACGCCTAGCAAGTAGGAGAATCAATAAATATCTAGATTTCTTCTGCTTTTTATCGAGTCATATCACTCTTCGTATTGTAAGTAATAATATAGTGCCAGTCTGTTTGTGAGTTTTATTCAATAATATTTTTATAAGATTATTGTTGAGTGATAATTAAGTTATTATTAATTTTGTTTATGGAGGTTGGTATGAGATCTCTTCATTTTTCACTTCAACAGATAATTATATCGTACTTGATTATAGAGCTAAGCACTACATCGAACATTCAGAGGTTTAATTAATAATGATTTTCTCACTTTTTTGAAATTTTAGGTTTTTAGTATGGAAAAATATAATTAATTTAATGAATGCTTTTGTGTTGATACATATGAGAGGTTTATTTTGTTGTTTAGAAAGGAGGTTATAAAGGCAAAAGAGCAAAGAATGTTAGGCAGAGTAATTATGACTCAACCATTGTCTATCTACGTAATATGCATTGTAGTATTCGTTGTCTATTTATTGCTCTCTTTTTATTTAACCCAAGCTCACTACTCCAGAAAAGAAACGGTTAAAGGTTATCTCATTCCAGAAAAAGGGGTAATGAAAGTGTATTCAAACCGAACTGGAGTAATAGAGTACTTGTACGTTAAAGAGGGTGACAAAGTAATGCAGGGCGATAACCTTGTTAAGATTAAAAATAGCCAAAGCCTTTCCTCTGGGGTTGAATTATCCGTTGCTTTGGCAAAAGAGCTATCTACTCAAATAGATACCCTCAACCAAGAATATGATGCTACCACACTGATGTATGAAAAAGATCTGCTCAGTATTACACGCCAACTCACTCAGCTATATCAAAGCTTAAAAGTTATTGAGAAAGCCCAAAAGACAAGATTGAGAAAATTGGCGCTTAAAAAAAGGCAAATAACCAATAACAAGCGCTTATATGACAAGGGTTACCTTTCATCTAATCAATTCGACCTATTGCAGGGTGAATACTTAGATGATCTTGAATCTAGCGACCGCTTAGAAAAAGAGCTGGTTACCATTCAAATCCAAATATCGGAATTAGAGTCTGAGCGCCTTATTTATCCAGAGCAAAAAATTTTAAAACAGTCAGCCATTAAGCGTCAGATTTCCGAATTAGCCGCGCAGTTAGCCGAATTAAAAAACCAGTATGAATTTATTAAAAAAGCGCCAGAGACAGGCATTGTCACCACTATTCAACCAACGGTTGGTTCAAGAGTTGATATCAACGCGCCTCTGCTTAGTATCATTGCTATCGACTCTCCATTAGAAATTGAACTGTTATTGCCTAGCCGTTCGGCTGGGTTTGTGCAAGTAGGTGATAAGGTTAATATCCGGTTTGATGCGTTTCCCTATCAAAAATTTGGATTAGTCGTTGGTGAGATATCCAATATTGATAAATCTCTTATTCTTCCTGCAGAGAAGATACTACCAATTCAAATAGACCAAGCGATGTATCGGGTAAGGGCATCCCTGAACCAGCAATCTATCAAAGCCTACGGTAAAGCCTTCCCACTTAAAGTGGGCATGATAGCGGATGCCGATATTATTCTCGAAAAGCGTAGCTTGCTAGAGTGGCTACTAGACCCTATATATGCGGTCAAAGGGAAGCTCTGATGAGTGAAAAGATTGATTCTTCATTAGAAAAAGAGCAAACAACAGATGCTCTTGAACTGCTCTCTTATTCTGGTAAGCGTCGAGTGCCGTTGGTTCTGCAATCTGAAGTAGCTGAATGTGGATTGGCCTGCCTTGCTATGATCGCGTCTTATTACGGTCATAAAGTTAACCTGTCACCATTGAGAAGACATTTAAACCTCGATACACAAGGGATGAATTTAACGCAGCTTATGCAAGTGGCTGGTGATCTGAATTTTTCATGCCGTGCTGTTCAGTGTTCTTTAGCAGAAATAGGTCAACTCAAATTACCTTGCGTACTGCATTGGGATCTGGATCATTTTGTTGTGCTTACAGGTGTAACTAAGAACGCTATTTATATCAATGATCCTGGCTTTGGAAAACGAAAAATTAATGTAAAAAAATTAAGTCAGTCCTTTACCGGAGTTGCTTTAGAGCTAACACCTGCAGCCTCATTTAAGAAGCAGGATGTCCGTGTCGTTATGAAAATGAGGCAATTGTGGGACAATATTTTAGGTTTAAAACGGTCATTAGCTGCTCTGCTCTCTTTATCGATTGTCTTACAAGGAGTTGCACTGCTATCGCCATACTATATGCAATGGGTAATCGACAATGTATTACTGAGTAATGATAAGTCGTTGTTGATTGTATTGGCTGTCGGCTTTTCCTCATTAATGATTCTAAAAATCGGTGTAGGTGCATTTCGTAGTTGGTTAGTATTACGCTTTAGTAGTGTATTAAATATACAAATGGGAGCGAATCTGTTCCATCATCTGCTAAGGCTTCCAATGCATTATTTTGAGAAAAGACACATTGGGGATATCGTATCGAGGTTTGGGTCATTAGCCTCTATCAGAGAAATGCTAACCACTGGCCTGGTCGAAGCACTTATTGACGGTTTGATGGCGGTTGTCGTGTTGGTCGTAATGTACCTATATAATCCGATACTTGCCACATTGGTTGTGGGGGTCGTTTTCGTTTCTTTTGTCATTCAAATGCTATTTTATTACCCAAACAGGCGAATTACCGAAGAAGCTATAGTGGCAGGGGCTAAGGAAGATTCTACCTTTTTGGAGTCGATTAGAGCGATTCAAACGATCAAACTTTTTTCACATGAAAGCAGTCGACAAAATAGTTGGCTAAATCGATATGCTGACGTTATTAATACTCATATTCGGCTTGGTAAACTGAGAATAGCAGAGGATGCTCTTAATAGTCTATTGTTCGGTCTGGAATCAATTTTGGTTATCTACCTGGGTGCGTTAGCGGTGATAGAAGGAAACTTAACGGTAGGTATGTTATTGGCCTTTATTGCTTACAAAAGCCAATTTACGTCCAGTGTGACAAATTTTATTGATAATGTGCTCACATTTAAATTGCTTAGCTTACATCTTGAACGACTATCCGATATCGCATTACAAGATAAAGATCAGCAAACTGGTGGCAGTGCGACATTATCGAGCATCATTAAGGGAAATCTAAGATTAGAGAATATCTCTTTTCGTTACTCAGATAATGGCCCGTGGGTTGTTAGAAATATTTCATTAGAAGTAAAGGCTGGGGAGTCGGTCGCGATAACTGGTTCGTCTGGTTGTGGTAAAACCACGCTGCTCAAAATAATGTTAGGGCTGCTCAAGCCCTGTTCAGGGCACATCTATCTAGATGGTATTGATATGAGCAGACTCGCCCTAAATGACTATCGACGTCACTTTGGCGCGGTGATGCAAAATGATATTCTACTATCTGGCACATTAGCCGAAAATATTACAATGTTTGATACAAGTTATGATGTTGAAAAACTGAACAAATGTTGTCGGTTGGCTTGTATAAAAAAAGATATAGATGCCCTCCCCATGCAGCTCCATTCGTTGGTAGGTGATATGGGAAGTAGTTTTTCTGGCGGGCAACTGCAGCGACTATTTCTTGCACGGGCTTTGTACAAAAATCCGGAAATTCTTTGTCTGGATGAATCTACCAGCCATTTAGACACAAAGAATGAACAGAGGATAAACAGTAATATCAGTGTATTAAAAATGACCCGAATAATTATTTCACACAGCCAAGAAACACTAGGTTTCGTGGATAGGGTGATTTATTTAGGGCGTGAAAGAGGCACTCATAGCTCTGGCTGGATGTAGGCTTAGTTGCATATGTTTACATTTGGCATAAAAATAGGGAAATATCTATGTTAGAACTTGTTAAGAAAACACTTTTTAAGTTTGTAGTGATATCAGTTTTGGGAATCATTTTCAGACAATTTACTTTCTTAAGTAAGGTCCCTCTATATGACTATGTTACTTACATTGGCGTTGTCACGTTGATAATTTCAGTCCTAATTCTTAGTGGTGGCCGACAACGCATGGATAATGAGAGGATTGGTATGAAAGCAAGCGTTATTTCCATGTTCATAGCAGGTGTTATATTTTTGTTCTTTGGCTACGCTTTAATATAACTTACTTGTCATTGGTAAGGTAAGCAACTTCTCTGTGGATAATTATAACGTACCTTCTTGGTTCGTGTTCTGTGCAAATAACCACTATATTATGTTTGGATAAATCAACAACTCAATTAGATTGGCGAAAGGATAGAGAGAAGCCATTTCGCCAGTTTATAGAAAGTGGTATGGATTACGGTAGCACTCAAAAAGAAAACTATTGAATTTGTAGTCAGGACTATCCAACTAGATATCGCTATTTAGCGCCTTTTTGCTATCGTTCTTACGAGTTCTATTAACCCGTGTACCAGCGCATATAATGGATTTGATAAGTTATATTCGTGTACAGTTCGGGTAAATCCTGTCTGATAAATTTTTACCGCAGTAAAAGCGTCTTTTGCATATATTGGGTCGCCGTCCACTTCGAAATCTTGCTCAAGTAAACTCTCTTTTTCTTCCAAGAAAGTACCTGTACCCATCTCCAGATAGGTAAAATCTGTCGTTTGATTGTAGGGAAAGGTAAAAAACTGATATTTAGGCATTTGTATCTCCTTATGCGACGACTAACTGAAACGGGAAGTTATAGTGGTTAGTTGAGTTGTCTTCTGGAGTTTGGTGCCTTTATTTGCTTTGTGTAAGTAGTGCGGCGCTTACTGTATTTATTGTGCGCTCTGTTGCATTTGATTTCAAGAGCTTTCATTGGAGACAGAGTAAGCCATAGGAAGGAAATGAAAATAATTTGAAAAAGGCGCTTTATAAGCGCCTTTTAAACAACAAACTGGTGATTTCTAAAATTATAGAGAGTCAGTAAAAGTACGAGCGATAACGTCGCGTTGTTGTTCTGGTGTCAGTGAGTTAAAGCGTACAGCGTAACCAGAAACACGAATAGTCAGCTGTGGATATTTCTCTGGGTTTTCTACTGCATCTAGTAACGTTTCGCGCTTAAGAACGTTCACATTCAGGTGCTGGCCACCTTCAATTTTTGGTGCTGTTTCTATAGCAACTTCACGACTTTCGAATTCACCTAGATCAGATGCAGTTACAACTTGATCGGCTTCATAGCCAGAAGTAGCAGCAACACAGCGTGCTTCGTTCTTTTCAGTATCTAATAGCCAGATAGAGTTTAGTAGCTCATCATTTGCGGCTTTAGTAATTTGAATACCTTGGATCATAAATTTCTCCTAATCATCAAAAAATGATGTAATTTATTAAACTGTTAGTAAGTGCTGTAACTTTATGTGACTATAATAATATTGATTTACGTCAAAATACAACCAAAAACCTCAAATAAATAAAGGTAATTTTATTGATTGAAATCAAAGGTCATTGTAATGACAGTGATTTTAAATATTTTTACGTGCTACAGGGTGGAAGGGTATTTTTATTTTGTTGTAATTTTACTACAAGGTGTTTTTTATTAAATTACCTGAATTGATGGTAAATCAGTAAAATAAAGCGTTAAGGCAGCGTATATTGATCGTTAAAAAGAAACAAACGAAAGGAAGAGTTCTATTGTGAGTAATAAATTTATTGGCGCCCATGTGTCTGCAGCGGGCGGTGTTGAAAACGCACCTCTCAGAGCGAAAGAAATTGGAGCAAATGCATTCGCTCTTTTTACAAAAAATCAGAGACAGTGGGCGGCTAAGCCTCTGACAGACGAGAGTATCAGTGCATTTAAAGAAAATTGTCAGAAGTATGGATTTAAATCAGATCAGATCCTTCCTCATGATTCATATCTTATTAACTTGGGTGCTCCGGAAGTTGAGAAGTTAGAAAAATCTCGGGCTGCATTTATCGATGAGATGGAGCGTTGTGAACAATTAGGTTTAACTCTGCTTAATTTTCATCCTGGGAGTCATTTAAAGAAGATATCTGAGAAAGAGTGTTTAGCAAAAATCGCAGAGTCTATAAATTTGGCGCATAAGGCGGTACCTAATGTTATCGCGGTAATCGAAAATACGGCGGGTCAGGGAACTAACTTAGGCTGGCGTTTCGAACATCTTGCAGAGATCATTGACCAGGTAGAGGACAAAGAAAGGGTAGGAGTTTGCCTCGATACTTGCCATACCTTTACGGCAGGTTATGACTTACGAACTAAACAAGCCTGCGAAGAAACCTTTGCTGAATTTGATAGCGTTGTTGGTATGCACTTTTTACGAGCAATGCATCTTAATGATTCAAAAGTAGAAATTGCCAGCCGGGTGGATAGACACCACTCACTAGGAAAAGGTGAAATTGGTTGGGAATGCTTTGAGTACATAGCAAAAGACAAGCGTTTTGATTCTATCCCATTGATCTTAGAGACAATTGAGCCAGAAATCTGGGGTGATGAAATTCAGGCTTTACGGATGTTAGAAATGAAATAAGATTAAAAACAGTGTGTTGCTGTTGAATTTTTGCTCTATTTTCTGATGTTGGCATCTTTCTTTCATAGTGTTTTGTGTGAGCGATTCACAAACAGAAAGAGGATGCCATTATGAAATTTATATCAACCGCAGTAACACAAACTATCGGCCGTCATGCACCAGTACCAAACCGTCATATACAAGGCCGAGGACATTTTCGTACACCACAGAGAAACCGTTGATTGTTAGAGTTGAAGGTAAAGGGAGTTATCTTCACTGCATAGAAGTTTTAGTAAGTCGGCGACGTTGTTGCCTATAAATTTTCAAAGTGGAGGATTATTTTGCAGTGCTTAGAGTACAATGCAAAAACCGTTGCTTAGGAAATTAAAATATGTGTGATCAGCCTACCTGGAATGATGTCATTAATCTGGAAAAACAGCAGAACTATTTTCAAAAGACAGTCGATTTTGTTGAAGCGGAAAGAGCGGCTGGTAAATCAATATTTCCGCCTTCTGACGATGTTTTTAACGCTTTTCTATACACTAAATTTGCTGATGTAAAAGTGGTGATTATCGGGCAAGATCCATACCATGGACCGAATCAGGCGCATGGGCTCTGTTTCTCCGTATTACCAGGCGTCAAAACTCCGCCTTCTTTAGTTAATATGTATAAAGAACTGGCTCAGGACATTCCTGGGTTCCAGATTCCTAATCACGGCTATTTAAAGAGCTGGGCAGATCAAGGCGTCTTATTGCTTAATACCGTTCTGACTGTAGAGCAAGGCCGGGCACATTCACATTCTAAATGTGGCTGGGAAACGTTTACAGATAAAATCATTGAGTCGGTTAACCAGTATTGTGAAGGGGTCGTTTTCCTGCTGTGGGGCGCTCATGCGCAAAAGAAAGGTAAGGTAATAGACAGAGAGCGGCATCATGTTTTAATCGCTCCACATCCATCACCACTGTCTGCTCATAGAGGCTTTTTCGGCTGTAAACACTTTTCACAGACCAACCTCCTGTTGTCTGAAAAAGGATTAGCACCAATAGACTGGCAACCAAAACTTGATTGAGTAAATTTTCGACAGCAATCAAAGCAAGCTTACTGTTCTTTATATATACTAAAATCATTATGAAAAATAAGGATTATATTCAGGCTACTTTACGATGTTAGGTGCGCTCTGAATGGATTATTTTAAAAGTGATTTGAGTACATATATAAAGGAGAACGAAGCAATGATGCTGGAGCAAATCCACCGTGAGCATGGCTACATGGTACGTCTTTTAGTTATCCTTAAGAGTAAATGGGACAACATAAAAGCAGAAAAGCCAATAAACTATTCATTAATCAAAGAGATAGTTGATTACTTATCTTGTCATTCTGAAACTGTGCACCATCCTAAAGAAGACATTCTTTATCGTTATTTTATAGAACACTACCCTGATAATACTAAAGTTAAAAATTTGGAAGAAGAGCACGTAAAGTTATCAGAAAAAACGAAAGACTTTTTGATGACTGTTGAGATGATCTTGCAAGATGCTGTGGTGCCATTAGATGTGTTTGCCGACCAACTTGAAGAATTTATCTATATACAGAAGCGTCATTTAGATTTAGAAGAACGGGAAATTTTGCCGTTAATCAAGCGTTCTTTTACCACCGAAGATTGGCAGTTTGTCGAAGGCTTATGGGAACAAAATGATGATGACCCAGTGTTCGGGGACACCATTGCGGATAAATATAAGCAATTGGCAGATCGTGTGCGGCAAACTGAAACTGAAACGTTCTGAAAGCAGTAGTAAAATAAAACAGGCACTAAAGGTGCCTGTTCTGAATGTTTGTTAGTAGAGGGTATTAAATATCCAATTTTTCTAAGCAGTGATCAAGGCAAACGTCCATATCCATTAACTCTTTTTGTAGACGCTGGCGGTCTTTAATTGCCTCTATTTCTCGCCATCTACGCTTTGCTGGCTTTGCTCTGCTTGAGCGTGGTTGATGGTTGCTGATTCCCGTTATGTCGTCTAGTAGAAAGCCTTCCATGTTGACCTCTCTTTATAGTTATTGACCTTAATACCCAATATCTCAACATTTAGAGATGTTTGTGTATGAGTATCTTAAGTACCATATTGAGGGTGATAATAACTATGATGTGTTTCTCATTTGTTTCTCTTTGATGAACTTTTTATTAGAAATTTTATCTGGATTCACAGTTTATTCTTTTTATTTGCTTAAAAATTAAGCAGGTAGAGCAAATAGAGAATTATTTTTTGAGATATTTATCTTGTTAAAAACGATTTATCCGATGAGTCTAGAAATTCACTAAATGTAGATGTACTTTTGGGTGGTGAATGTTAGCGCTCGCATAAAAGAGACTCCCTTCTTATTCTGCTCAATCCTTGAATCTAAAGACTTTAATAAAGACGAGTGACTCATAATTGTCTTAAGGATTGCCTATTGGTTCTTCTAGTTTGGTTTCTAGTGGTTTGTAGGCTTATTTTGAATTATGTGTTGTTAATAATGTTGATTATTAGTGTTAGGTTGGTGAAAAACAGTCGTTTTAAGCAATTGGTTTGGTATTGATTTTTTGTCTTTGGAGCTGCATTATCCTGCGGTCAATAAATATGATGATATGCAATGTATTTCATTTTTACTTTAATTTGATGCGATGCAGCCAATAAAGCAACATGACAACCAAAGGGGACTCCCCTTAAAAACCATAATTAATCTCACCAATTTTATAGATTTGACGAAACATCTATACCTTAAAGCGGTTTGAGTCTAAAAATAGTGTTGTTATCGCACCAAGTTCGAGATTGGATATTATCGCTTAACTCAATAAGAGGCTCTTGTGACAGACATAATTAACTTAATGAATGATCTCCTATGGGGATCGATACTGGTTTACCTTTTGGTTGGCGTAGGTATCTATTTTACTGTTCGACTTGGATTTATTCAGATACGCCATTTTGGTCATATGTTCAGTGTGCTGAAAAATAGCCGTAAGGCAGACAAAGCTGGGATATCTTCTTTTCAGGCTCTTTGTACTAGTTTGGCTGCTCGAGTGGGAACTGGCAACATGGCTGGTGTTGCTGTTGCACTTACTGCAGGTGGTCCCGGTGCCATCTTTTGGATGTGGCTTATCGCCATGCTCGGTATGGCGACTTCTTTCGCTGAGAGTACGCTAGCACAGCTTTATAAAACAAAAGATGATGATGGTAACTATCGAGGCGGTCCTGCGTATTACATGGAAAAGGGTCTTGGAATGCGCTGGATGGGCGTTCTATTCTCTATTTTTCTCATTATCGCATTTGGCTTAGTATTTAATGCCGTTCAAGCAAACTCAATCGCTGGCGCGATGGAGACTGCATTTGGCTGGGAGCCGCTTTATGTCGGTATCGGTATTGTATCTATCTCCGCTGTTGTCATTTTTGGTGGTATCCGAACAATTGCTCGTACTGCTGAACTGATTGTTCCAGTAATGGCACTGTTGTATCTTGCTTTGGCTGTCTTTGTAGTGGGAATGAATCTTGATAAAGTTCCTGGTGCTATCGCTTTGATCTTTAAGAGTGCGTTTGGTTTCCAAGAAGCGGCAGCGGGTGGTTTAGGTTATGCCATCGCTCAAGCAATGATCAACGGAATCAAACGAGGGTTATTCTCTAACGAGGCCGGTATGGGTTCTGCGCCAAACGCTGCGGCGTCTGCTACGCCATATCCTCCGCATCCTGCCTCGCAGGGTTATGTGCAAATGTTAGGTGTTTTTGCTGACACTATGGTGATTTGTACAGCCACTGTGGCTATCATTCTAGTTTCCGGTGAGTATGTTCCACATGGTGAGGTTACGGGCATTGAGCTTACTCAGAGGGCGCTTAGCTCTCAGGTTGGCGATTGGGGTTCAATATTTGTCGCTGTAGCTATCTTTTTCTTCGCATTTACTTCAATCATTGCAAATTACTCATACGCTGAAACAAACCTGATATTTCTAGAGCACAACCACAAAGCTGGTCTGAATGTATTCCGTTTGATCGTACTTGGTATGGTGATGTTTGGTTCTATCGGTTCTCTTCCAGTGATTTGGTCATTGGCTGATGTGTCAATGGGCTTAATGGCGATAGTTAACTTGGTGGCAATTATTTTATTATCTGGAATAGTGATTAAACTGGCTAAAGACTACAATCGCCAATTAGCAGCAGGTAAAGTGCCTACTTTTGATGCTAACGAATACCCTGAGCTGAAATCACAGTTGGAAGAGGGGATTTGGTATCAGGATAAAAAGAGCTCTTAATCTCTGAGAGGCACTCTCTATCAATTAAATAGTTAAAGCCATGCTGACTCTGCGTGGCTTTTTTTATATTCTATGATTTAAAGGCGCGAAAATACTTTGTCACTGTACCGATCACCTTAACGCTACTTGGGTACAATATAAATTAAAAATCATTCAGGAATTCAAATATGCTTATCGTCGTATCACCCGCTAAAACGTTAGATTATGAGTCACCCCTAGCTACAGAAAAGTATACTCAGCCTGAGTTAATTGAATACTCCAAAGAGCTTATTGAAGTGTGTCAGAAACTCACACCATTGGATATTTCAGCATTGATGAAGGTAAGCGATAAAATTGCTGGGCTTAATGTTGCGCGTTTTGAACAGTGGAGCGAAGACTTCACGATAGAGAATGCAAGACAGGCAATTCTTGCTTTTAAGGGCGACGTGTATACGGGGTTAGCGGCTGAGACGATGAGTGACACTGACTTTGATTTTGCTCAGTCGCATTTAAGGATGTTGTCTGGCTTGTATGGACTATTGAAACCTCTAGACTTGATGCAACCGTATCGTTTAGAAATGGGAACTAAGCTTGCTAACAAACGCGGTACGAATCTTTATCAATTTTGGGGAAGCGTGATTACTGAAAAGTTAAACCAGGCATTAGCTGAGCAGGGTGATCGCGTACTTATCAATTTAGCGTCCAATGAATATTTCAAATCAGTGAAGAAGAAACAGCTGGATGGAACTATCGTGACTCCGATTTTCAAAGACTGTAAAAAAGGTCAGTATAAAGTGATCAGTTTTTTTGCTAAAAAGGCGCGCGGAATGATGGCCCGCTACATTATTGATAATCAAATTAGTTCTATTGAAGAACTGACTAAGTTCGATATTGCTGGATATTACTTTGTCGAAGAAGAGTCGAGTGCGACAGAGCTAGTATTTAAGCGAGAAGAGCAGAGTTAGTATTGCACAGTATTAGATAGGAAGTGGGCATCATCATTTTTCAGATAATGCCCATTTTTCAATAAGGTTAACGTTTGATGTTATTTTTTCTTAGCATTTTTCTTTTTAACAGCGCTTTTCTTCTTCGCACTATCTTTCACTTTTTTCTTTTTCTTAAACACGGCTTTTTTATGTGTAGGACGCATCCCTTTCACAAAGCGTTCTTTAATCTCTTCTTGTGTGTATCGTGCAACGCGATCTAGCATTGGTTGATCATGAGCTTCTATGATAGAGACTGCATTACCTTTTTTACCTGCGCGTGCAGTGCGGCCAATACGGTGTAAATATACGTCTGCAGTGCGTGGCATGTCATAGTTGATTACGTGGCTGACATCTGGCAGGTCAATACCACGGGCAGCAACGTCTGTTGCTAATAAGACATTAACTTCTCCGTCGCGAAAACGTCGAATTGCATTGTTGCGGCGGTCTTGTGGCATTTCTCCCTGAATCCAGCTGCAAGGAATTTGTGCGCTATCCAATAATTCACGCAATTCACCCAGGCGCTCACGAGTTTTGATAAAGATGATAGATCGCTCAGCATCTTGTGTAAGGATGTGTTTTAGCAACTCAACCTTATGCTCTAAGGTATCTGCTCGGTGATACCACTGAGTGATTTTTTTTCTTTCTCGGCGAGAAGGCTCAGCAGTAACAACTGCAGGCTCATTCAACAAATCAGCGGTAAACCCTTCCACACCACGACCTTCTAAAGTCGCAGAAAACAATAGCGTTTGTTTACGCCAGCGGCACTCGCCTGATAACCTGTCTACAACGGGACCGAACCCCATGTCCAACATTCGATCTGCTTCGTCCAGTACTAGCCATTCGATAGCACGGCAATCAAAACGCTCTGCTTCAATATACTCCATCAGACGACCTGGAGTTGCGACTACGATATCTTGCGTTGTCGCTAGAATATCTGCGTGATCCTGATACATAACACCGCCGGTGATAGTAAAGATCTTTAAGTTAGTATTTTTG
Organism: Vibrio sp. UBA2441; assembly: GCA_002342685.1. Classification (GTDB taxonomy): domain Bacteria; phylum Pseudomonadota; class Gammaproteobacteria; order Enterobacterales; family Vibrionaceae; genus Vibrio. Next base: position 52,785 of record DDQN01000056.1, on the reverse strand, counting down.
GCCAGTGCACGAGCATGATCGGCGACCTGCATAGCTAATTCACGAGTAGGAGTCAGTATTAATATACGAGCAGGTCCAGATTTTTTGCGAGGGAAATCTTGTAGAAACTGCAAGGCTGGCAAAACAAAAGCGGCAGTTTTTCCGGTCCCCGTTGGCGCTGAGGCTAGAATGTCTTTACCGTCCAAAGCTTGTGGTATGGCTTCTTCTTGTACCTGGGTTGGGCGATCATATCCCATATCTTCAATCGCGGCTAAAAGGTTTGGATCAAGTTCTAGTTCAGCAAATTTATTGGCCACAATAGGATCTCCACAAGCGGGTAGTTAAAAGTTTGGCCGCGCATTATAGATGATTGTGCGGCTTTTCTACATCTTTAAATAAAACTCTTTTGTTAAAGCAATAAATTCAGAACTGTAGCTGCCTGAGTGCCGGATGGTTAACTCTGATTCCCGACAATGACATTGGCTCTTTGATATTTCAAATACTAATCTATTTATCGGTTTGTTTTCATTTGGTTTTACCCTACATAAACGAGATAAATACCAACCCATAGACAATGCTAACTGGATGAACTGCTCTCCTTCAAACTCGGGCAAAATAAAATTTGCCTTGCCATTTGGCTTTAATACTTTCCAGCTCTTAGTGAGTAAATCTCTGTGATTTAGCGAGTCAGTGTGCCTAGCTGTTGCCCGTCGAACTGACGGAGACTGCTCCCCAAAATTGAAATAAGGAGGATTGCAGATAATAGTGTCAAAAGCAGTGGGGGTTTCCCACTCTAGGATGTTTTTCTGAATGAGTTTGAGTCTGTCAGACCACGCACTCTGTTTGAAGTTCTGTAATGCAGCTTCTGCAGCCATGTGATCAATCTCTATAGCAGTAACCGTGGACTCTGGAAAGCGTTGCGCGCACATCAGCGATAAGAGTCCGGTTCCTGTTCCAATATCTAAAATGGACCGAGCTTGATCTATGTCAATCCAAGCACCAAGCAGCACACCGTCAGTGCTTACTGGCATGCCGGAGAAGCCTCCGTAAATATTGAACTTCTTGAATTTAAAGTCTTTAGTTCTTATTTTTTCTTTTTTCATTATCTTCTGCAAATTTAAAGTTGCTAGGTGTTTATAACTGATTATGGAGAAAAGGATAAACTTATATACTTTACACTGTAGCGCAGTTCAATAAGCTAGCTTTGTCGATCATCTATAATTTAACTAATATATAGTTTCTTTAGCTATGCTTTTGCTGTTATTGCGGTCGAATGTTTTGTTTTTGGGCTAACTATTGACCGTTCGACTCTATTTCGTCATTATCACGCCCTTCAAATTAGTCGAATAATCTATTTATTCTTCTGTATGCAATATATTATCTTAAGGTTTTTTTATGAGTCAGAACTTAAAATTAACTGACATAATAGCAGTAGGTTTTATGCTATTTGCTTTCTTTTTAGGTGCAGGAAACATTATTTTTCCTCCTCTTGCGGGTCAGTTAGCTGGAGAAAATACCCTGCCAGCAATGTTTGGGTTCCTAGTCACCGCTGTTGGTTTACCGTTAATTACGATTGTTGCTATCGCTATTGCTGGTGGCACATGGGATAAACTGACGCAAGACTTACCAAAACGTGCATCGACTATTATGGCTCTGTTGATGTTTGTTATCATTGGTCCAGCTTTCGCTGCACCGCGTACCGGTTTAGTTGCTTATGAGATGGCTATTAAGCCATTTATCATTGATGCTGCTCAGTCTGATCTCACTATTTTTTCCATGGTTTTCTTTTCTGTTGCTATGTTTTTTGCTTGGTCTCAAGGAAAACTAATCGACATTATAGGGAAAGTATTAACGCCAGTATTATTTATCAGTTTGGTTGTGCTAGCTATAGGTGTATTTGTAAGCCCACAGGGTGAAATTATGCCACCTCAGGGGGATTATATCTCCCAACCATTAGTAAAAGGTTTCCTTGAAGGTTATAACACCATGGATACTTTTGCGTCATTGATGTTTGGTATGCTTATCGTTGATGCTTTGCGCGGCAAAGGCATTACAGAAAAGGCAGCAATAACAAAATATTTAATCATCGCAGGTATAGTGGCGGCAAGTGGACTAGCATTTATTTACATTTCATTATTCTATTTAGGTGCAACTAGTGGTGGTGTAACGCTTAATGCGGATAATGGTGGAGTCATTCTGAGTGCGTATGTTCAGTCATTATTTGGTACATCGGGTCAATATGTATTGTCTACTATTGTACTTCTTGCTTGTTTGACAACAGCCATTGGTCTTATCTCTGCTTGTTCTGATTTCTTTAGTTCATTATGCAAAGTGTCATATAAAGCGTGGGTAATTATTGTTGGTCTAACATGTACACTTGTAGCAAATGTTGGGCTTGCTCAGTTGATCAGCTTGTCAGTTCCGGTATTGTTTGCTCTTTATCCTATTGCGATTGCATTGGTTGCCCTGACATTCTTTAGAAACAGATTACCAAGCCGAAAATTTGCTTATCGTGCGGTTATTTCTGTTTCTCTGCTGTTTGCATTGCTTGATGCAGCTAAAGTGGCAGGCTTGGATGTCTCAGCGTTTAGCTTCCTTCCACTGTTTGAGTATAGTATGGGTTGGTTATTACCAACGGCAATAACACTGGTAGCGATGTTGTTTATTCATGTTGAAAAGCAAGAGTTGTTAACAGAAGAAACAGCGTAAACGTTAAAGCGTAGAGAATTGAAAAAGGAAGGCTGAATATAAGCCTTCCTTTTTTTTGAAAAATTTATAATGTTTCCTGATATTCGATAAGAATTTGCTCACACCAAGCTGCGATTCGCTCGTCGCTTAATTCATATTGAGAGTCTTCATCCAAAGCGAGCCCAACAAAATGCTGACCATCTTCAGATAGCGCTTTAGATGCTTCAAACTCATACCCTTGATTAGGCCAGTAACCAATGAAGTTAGCTCCAGTTGGTACTAATTCGTCATGTAACAGTCCCATTGCATCTAGGAACCATTCCCCATAACCTTCTTGATCGCCTAAGCCGAACAATGCGACGCACTTGTTTTTTAGCGACACGCCAGCGATGTGCTCCCATATGGCACTCCAATCCTCTTGGATTTCACCAAAGTCCCAGGTTGAAATGCCGAGAATGAGTAAGTCATAGTCATTCATCCTACTTAACGGCACATCCTTCACGTTGTGAATATCAACCAAATCATCTCCAATTATGGCACGTATTTTGTCTGCTGCCATTTCGGTATAACAAGTTGAAGAGCCGTAAAACAGTCCAATTTTCATAAGCGATGTATAATTCTTTTTATAATTAATGAGTCGATTCTACCCGCATACTCAATTTAGTTCAAAATGCAGTTACAATCATCTCGTTGAGTATTTTGCAGTGGTTTGAGTATATAATTAAACTTAGATACGATGGTGGAAGATTTATTTCGAGATGATTAATGAACAATGACTTAGTGATTGTAGAACAGTTTCTGGATTCTATGTGGATGGAAAAAGGGCTGTCGGAAAATACGCTGGCATCCTATCGAAATGACTTGAAGCGCTTGTTTGAATGGATGGAAAAAGGGCAGTTCAAAATTTTGTCTGTTTCTACTTCGGATTTGCAAGATTATCAGGCATGGTTAGTTGATAAAAATTACAAACAGACGTCCCGCGCCAGAATGCTTTCAGCGATCAGAAGACTGTTTCAGTATATCTATCGTGAAAAGATGCGTAGTGATGATCCTAGCGCCTTATTAATATCACCCAAGTTGCCTAAAAGGCTACCTAAAGATCTTTCTGAATCTCAGGTTGATGATTTGCTGGAAGCTCCAGACCCTAATGACCCTATAGAGCTCAGAGATAAGGCGATGCTCGAACTTCTTTATGCTACTGGGTTGCGGGTGACTGAGCTGGTCAGTTTAACCATGGAAAACATGAGTCTTCGTCAGGGTGTGGTTCGTATAATAGGTAAAGGCAATAAAGAACGGCTTGTGCCTTTGGGAGAAAATGCTATTGACTGGATTGAAACTTTTATTGAGCAAGGCAGACCAATACTTCTGGGAGATAAGAGTTCGGATGTGGTTTTTCCAAGTAAGCGAGCCAGACAAATGACCAGGCAAACTTTTTGGCACCGCATAAAGCAATATGCTGTTGTTGCCGGAATTGATACTGAAATGCTTTCTCCGCATGTTTTAAGACATGCATTTGCTACGCACCTGCTTAATCATGGTGCAGATCTCAGAGTCGTTCAGATGTTGCTTGGGCATAGTGACTTATCAACAACCCAAATTTATACTCACGTAGCAACGGAACGATTAAAACAAATTCATGAACAACATCATCCCAGGGCGTGAATTAGAACTTATTAAGGTGGTAAAAAAAATGAGCGTATTACGCCGAATGATTATTCTGGCTTCTCCAATGTTAGTCGCTGCATGTAATGCAGAAGAAGCGAAAACAGAACAAGTAGTCGATGTTCAAGTTCAGGCTGAACTTCAAGTGGCAGGCATTAAACTTGATGAAGCTAAACTTAGGGCGCGTTTTGAAAAAATGGGCGTGGAAGTAAATAGCATTGTTCCAGCTTCTATGAATGGCTTAGTCGAAGTTGATACCAATGGTGGACTGTTTTTTTCTAACTTAGCAGGCGATCTATTTATTGCAGGTGCACTTTATTCACTTGATGACGACGGGAAGTACGTTAACTTAATTGAAGAAAGAAAAGCGCCTGCTAATGCAGAAAAAATTGCGGCATTCGAAGATGAGATGATTGTCTATCCTGCTAAAGATGAAAAGTATGCGATTACTGTATTTACCGATACAACGTGTGGTTACTGTGTGCGTTTGCACAGCCAAATGAGTGGCTATAACGAACTTGGTATTACAGTGCGATACTTAGCGTATCCTCGCCAAGGGCCAAGTGGTGAAGTGGCTGAAGAAATGGCTCGAATCTGGTGCGCTAAGGATTCTGCTCAAGCAATGAATAAAGCAAAAATTGAACGTAATTTTACAGAACAAGTAGATAACCTAGCGCAATGTAAGGGTAAAGTTGCACAGCACTATCAATTAGGCCGTGAACTGGGTATTTCGGGTACCCCAGCTATATTTCTACCTAATGGTAAGCTTGTCGCAGGTTACATGCCGCCAGCAGCACTCTATGCTCGTTTAAATGCTGAGATGGCAGAGTAATCCCATTAATATGTGTATCGGAAGAGTTTATTTTTTCGATACACATTTATTATATTCATTAAACGCTTAAACTAAATTGAGACTAACCCTAATTCAAATGATAAAAATCACTCGCCGTTCGGTTCCCGATCTTACTCTACTTCCTGAAACTATGTCTCCGTTGCTTCGTCGGATCTATATATCCCGAGGGATTTCTCATCCAAAGCAGTTAGAGAAAGCAGCGAAGGGGTTACATGCTTTCCATGAGTTATACGGTATTCAAAAGGCAGTAGAGCTATTGTTTGCCGCCATTACTGAAAATCGTCGTATTATTGTTGTTGGCGACTTTGATGCCGATGGTGCGACTAGTTCTGCGTTGTCGGTTTTAGCTTTGCGCAGTTTTGGTAGTCGAAATGTCGATTATTTGGTCCCCAATCGTTTTGAAGATGGTTATGGTTTAAGTCCCGAAGTTGTTGACCAAGCCATTGAACTTGGTGCTGAACTCATAATGACAGTAGATAATGGCGTATCGTCTTTGGATGGGGTGAAATACGCCAAATCTCAGGGGCTTAAAGTTATTGTCACTGATCACCATTTACCCGGTGGTGAACTGCCTGTTGCGGACGCAATGGTCAATCCAAATTTACATGAATGCGATTTTCCTTCCAAAGCACTTGCTGGTGTTGGTGTTGCTTTTTATTTAATGCTGGCACTCAGAGCCTGTATGCGTGAACAACAATGGTTTGCTAATAATAATATGCCAGAACCAAACCTGGCTGAGTTATTGGATCTTGTGGCGCTGGGTACGGTTGCTGATGTGGTATCTCTTGATGAAAACAACCGTATTTTAGTTCATCAGGGGTTACAGAGAATTAGAGCGGGAAAAGCTCGCCCTGGTATTCAGGCATTAATTGAAGTGGCAAAAAGAGATGCCAAAAGGTTAGTTGCTGCTGATTTCGGTTTTGCACTTGGACCAAGAATTAATGCAGCAGGGCGGTTGGATGATATGTCCTTCGGTGTAGAGCTTCTGATGAGTAATAATATTCATGCAGCTCGCAGAATGGCAAATGAATTGGATGGGTTAAATCAAACCCGCAGAGAAATTGAAGAGAGCATGAAGCAAGAGGCTGTTGCTTTTTGTGAAAGGCTCCAATTTGGTGATAGCTCCGAACTCCCTTATGGGTTAGTGCTATTTCAACGTGATTGGCATCAAGGCGTTATTGGCATTGTCGCTTCTCGAATTAAGGATAAGTTTCATCGTCCGGTGATTGCATTTGCTGACGGTGGTGATGGCTTTATCAAGGGCTCATGTCGGTCAATTTCTGGTTTACATATGCGAGACGCACTCGATCGGATCGATACACAACATCCAGATTTAATCTTGAAATTTGGTGGTCATGCTATGGCGGCTGGACTGACAATCAAAGAAACTAACTATGATCTATTTTGTAAGCTTTTTGATCAAATAGTGAGAGAAGAGCTTGATGAAGCGGCGTTGCAGGGAGTTGTGCTATCAGATGGAGAACTGATACCTGAAGAATTTTCAATGCATACCGCCCAACAGCTTAGAGACGCAGGCCCCTGGGGACAAAATTTTCCAGAGCCCACTTTTGATGGGGATTTTAAGGTTTTGCATCAAAAACTGGTTGGCGAAAAGCACCTGAAGATGATAGTGGAACCTCTATTTAAAGGCCATCCTACCAACCTGACTCTGGATGCAATCGCCTTTAATGTCGACTTGCGTCGTTGGCCAGATGCCGCCACGAAAACAGTGCGTATGGCCTATCGTTTGGATATCAATGAATTTCGTGGCAATCAGTCGCTACAATTGATGGTAGAGTGCATAGAGTAGAAATAATATTTCCCTGTATCTTCATCACATTTTTCAGTAGAATTCTGCGGTTAAAATCTAGACTTATTGTTGAGTAAACATGTTTGAAATCAATCCAATTAAAAACCGCTTACAGGACGTGTCTGAACGCACGAATGTCCTGAGGGGGTACCTTTGACTATGACGCTAAGAAAGAGCGTTTAGAAGAAGTAAATGCAGAACTGGAACAACCAGAAGTATGGAACGAACCTGAACGAGCACAAGCTCTGGGTAAAGAACGTTCATCACTGGAAGCAGTTGTTGATACTATTGACCAATTAGAGCAAGGTGTTGATGATGTTGAAGGCCTTTTGGAACTGGCAATAGAAGCTGAAGATCAAGAAACATTTGACGAGATCGACCCGGAACTTTCTGAGCTTGAAGCTAAGCTGGAGAAATTAGAGTTCCGTCGAATGTTCTCTGGTGAGCATGATGGCTCTGACTGTTATATTGACTTGCAATCAGGCTCTGGTGGTACAGAGGCTCAAGATTGGACTTCAATGTTGCTTCGTATGTATCTTCGTTGGGCTGAAGCCAAAGGCTTCAAGACAGAAATTATTGAAGTTTCTGACGGTGATGTTGCTGGTTTAAAATCCGCTACAGTTCGAATTGTGGGCGAATATGCTTACGGATGGTTACGTACTGAGACAGGTGTTCACCGTCTGGTTCGTAAATCGCCATTTGATTCAGGCGGTCGTCGACATACTTCATTCGCCTCTGCATTTATTTATCCTGAGATTGACGACAACATAGCTATCGATATTAATCCATCGGATCTTCGTATTGATGTGTATCGTGCATCTGGCGCGGGTGGTCAGCACGTAAACACCACTGAATCAGCGGTTCGTATTACTCACTTGCCGACAAATACTGTAGTGCAATGTCAGAATGATCGTTCGCAGCATAAAAACAAAGATCAGGCGATGAAACAGTTGAAAGCAAAACTGTTTGAACTTGAATTGCAAAAGCAAAATGCAGAAAAACAAGCGAATGAAAACGCCAAGTCCGATATCGGATGGGGCAGCCAGATCCGTTCTTACGTTCTGGATGATTCGCGCATTAAAGATTTACGCACCGGCATTGAGAACCGTAATACGCAAGCGGTACTTGACGGTGATCTAGACAAATTTATCGAAGCCAGCCTGAAGTCAGGTCTGTAAGCACGTTTAATTAAGGTAATAAGAAAATGACTGAACAAGTTCACTCAGAAGTAAATGCACAAGAAGAAAACAAACTGATTGCTGAGCGTCGTGCGAAACTAGAACATATTCGCAAAGAGTGTAAAGCGAATGGGCATCCAAACGATTTTCGCCGCGATAGCCTAGCGGGTGATCTTCAGGCAGAGTTTGGCGAGAAGAGTAAGGAAGAGCTAGAAGAATTAAATCATATTGTTGCTATTGCTGGTCGTGTAATGGCAAAACGTGGTCCTTTTTTGGTTATTCAGGAAACATCAGGCCGTATTCAGGCTTATGCAGCTAAGCCGGTTCAAAAAGAACTAAAAGAAAAATATCAAGGTTTAGATATTGGTGACATCGTTGGTGTAAAAGGTGCGTTGCATAAATCAGGCAAAGGTGACCTTTACGTTAATATGGAAGAGTATGTATTGCTGACAAAAGCACTTCGCCCACTTCCTGAAAAGTTCCATGGCTTGACGGATCAAGAGATGCGTTATCGCCAACGTTATGTTGATCTTATCGTGAATGAAGATTCACGTAATGCTTTTATCATCCGATCAAAGCTGGTTACTGCCATTCGTAATTTTATGGTGTCTAAGCAGTTTATGGAAGTAGAAACACCGATGATGCATGTCATTCCTGGTGGTGCAACGGCACGTCCGTTTATTACACACCACAATGCGCTGGATATTGATATGTACCTGCGTGTTGCACCAGAGCTTTACTTGAAGCGTTTAACGGTCGGAGGTTTTGACCGCGTATTTGAGATCAACCGTAATTTCCGTAATGAAGGTCTTTCTCCACGCCACAATCCAGAATTCACTATGATGGAATTCTATATGGCATATGCAGACTACAATGATCTTATGGATCTGACTGAAGAGATGCTGCGCACGGTATCTATGGAAGTTCTGGGTGCTACTGCAATGCCTTATGGCGATGAAATGGTTGAGTTTGGTGGCACATATCCACGTATGAGCATGCTAAGTGCAATCAAACAGTACAATCCTGATCACGCAGAGATTCAAGCGCTAACTTATGAGAAAGTGCAAGACCGTGATTACCTTGTTAGCATTGCGAAATCTGTTCATATGGATGTTGAATCCTTCTGGACTTGTGGTCAGTTACTCGAAGAAATCTTTGGCGAAACCGCAGAACCTAAACTTATTCAGCCAACGTTTATTACTGAATACCCGGCGGACATTTCTCCTCTGGCTCGTCGCAATGATGATAATCCGTTTATCACTGATCGCTTCGAGTTCTTTATCGGAGGTCGCGAAGTTGCGAATGGTTTCTCTGAGCTGAACGACGCTGAAGATCAAGATGCTCGTTTTAAAGCACAAGTAGAAGCGAAAGATGCTGGTGATGACGAAGCTATGTACTACGACGCAGATTACATCACTGCACTTGAGCATGGATTACCGCCAACAGCAGGTCAGGGTATTGGTATTGACCGTTTGGCGATGTTGTTTACTAACACACATACCATTCGCGATGTGATCCTATTCCCTGCAATGAGACCGCAAGCGTAAGGCCAAAAATCGCTTAGAACTATTTCATAAGACAAATAGTTCAAGCTGTTGGTTTTTAGGGTAATGAATATCGAGGAGAGTACTCACGTGCTCTCCTCGATTTTTTGTATCAATGGGGTATACCCCAATTACATTGAGATAAAATTTATGGAATATCAATTTGTCCGTGGTCTGACTGGTGAGTATCGCATTAAATGCAGTATGGGACATGAGGTTGTAGGACGCTGGCTAGAACAAGAGGTTTATACGGATAAACGCTTTATTGACCAGTTGCTCTCTACCATCAAACAGATTAAAGCGGGGGCGAGCCAAGAGTTTTCTTTTCAGGGGAAAGAGATATCAATATCTCTGCTTCATGATGAAGTGACGGTTCAGGAAAATATACTCAGCACGGATGAAGAATTACCGCAAGAAAGTGAATTCGATTACTACACTAGTGAAAGTACTGCGGGTTGCGGTCTGGAAGATTTTGAGCAACTGCTTAATTCCTGGCTGGATTTTATAGGTTAATTTACTGCAATATCACTCTCCATTTATCTCATATCTCTGTCGATTGTCCCTATTGCACAATAATAGGGCTGACATATTTCCCGCCTCATAATTGTGATTTTCCTGCACTATTTTGGTGCTTATATTTTCAAGTAATTTACATTTAAATAATATAACCCTTACTTTTCAGTCGGTTGCGTTTTTGGCATGCCTCTTGATTGTTACTTCACTGTTAACGAAATTAAATGCTCTGAGGGAATGCAATGAAACTAATAAACGCGATAATCAAACCATTTAAATTAGACGATGTGCGGGAAGCACTTTCCGATGTGGGTATCGAAGGGATGACGGTATCTGAAGTAAAAGGCTTTGGTCGCCAGAAAGGTCACACTGAATTGTATCGTGGAGCTGAGTATCAGGTCGATTTTTTACCAAAAGTAAAACTCGAGATCGCTACACAGGCGGAAAATGTTGAACGTGTCATTGATGCAGTAAGTAAAGCCGCTCACACAGGAAAAATCGGTGACGGAAAGATATTTGTTTACGATTTGAGTCAGGTAGTACGTATTCGTACTGGTGAAATGGATACAGAAGCTCTTTAAGGGATTGGAGAATTTATAATGGAACTTTTAACAACAGTAACTGAATTACGTTACGCACTAGACACTTTTTTCTTTCTAATTTCAGGTGCGTTAGTCATGTGGATGGCCGCTGGTTTCGCCATGTTGGAGGCGGGTTTAGTTCGCTCCAAAAATACCACTGAGATATTAACCAAGAACTTCGTACTATACGCTATCGCTTGTACCATGTATTTGCTTATTGGTTACAACATTATGTACGTAGACAATAGTGAAGGTGGCTTTATACCTTCGATTGGTGCGCTAATTGGCACTCAAGGTGAGGGGGCTGACCATTCATTGGAATCAGATTTCTTCTTCCAGGTCGTATTTGTGGCAACAGCGATGTCAGTTGTTTCTGGTGCGGTTGCTGAACGTATGAAGCTTTGGGCATTTTTGCTATTCTCAGTTGTACTAACTGGCGTTATCTATCCAATTGAAGGTTATTGGACTTGGGGCGGTGGCTTCCTTTCTGAAGCTGGATTCAGTGACTTTGCTGGTTCAGGTATTGTTCATATGGCTGGTGCAGCAGCAGCGTTGGCTGGTGTATTATTACTGGGTGCCCGTAAAGGTAAATATGGTAAGAACGGCGAAGTTCACCCTATTCCTGGTTCAAACATGCCGTTAGCAACATTAGGTACATTCATACTTTGGTTCGGTTGGTTTGGCTTTAACGGTGGTTCTCAGTTGATGCTTTCTGATTTTGAAAACGCAACGGCGGTAGGTCAAATATTCTTGAATACTAACGCAGCAGCAGCAGCAGGTGCGATTGCTTCTCTGCTAGTTTGTAAAACCACTTGGGGTAAAGCTGACCTTACGATGATTCTAAATGGTGCATTAGCTGGTTTGGTTGCTATTACAGCAGACCCTTTATCTCCTTCGCCTGTATTCTCTGTCATCATAGGTGCTATCGCTGGTGTATTGGTTGTATTTAGTATCATTGCCCTGGATAAAGTAAAAATCGATGATCCTGTAGGCGCTATCTCAGTACACGGTGTATGTGGATTCTTAGGTCTGATGTTGGTACCAATGAGCAATGGTGATGCATCATTTGGCGCTCAGCTATTAGGTGCTGCGGTAATCTTTGCTTGGGTATTCTGTGCAAGCCTTGTTGTCTGGTCGGTACTTAAGGCCACAGTGGGCATCCGTGTTACTGAAGATGAAGAGCTTGAAGGTATGGATATGCACGATTGTGGTGTAGGCGCTTACCCTGAGTTTGTTTCGCTAAAGTAAGTTAACTTAATGAGTATGAAGCCCGCTATATAGCGGGCTTCTTTGTTTCTAAGCAACCAACTATGTCAGGACTACATGTGTAGCTAGTTTGGTTTAGCTGCGCTAATTTATAGCGTATGGAAATTGAACCGTTTAGAAGCCGCTCCATTCCAGTTTGTCCAATTTTTTTTCTCAACTTGTATTTTTATTGATAAAAGTCATTGAACTTTCCGTCACATTAAATATAATGACGAACGATAATTATTATCATTTGCATCTATACTTAAAGGATTTACAATGAAAAAGATTCTTGCGCTTTCTGCTTTTGCACTTACATCTATTGCTCCACACGCTTTTGCAGCAGAGGAAGTGAATGTTTACTCTTACCGTCAGCCTTTTTTGGTTGAGCCAATGTTTAATGAGTTTACAAAAGAAACTGGTATTAAAGTAAACGTGAAGTTTGCAAAAAAAGGATTAGCAGAGAAACTGGTTCAAGAAGGCGAGTATAGCCCTGCAGATGTTATTCTAACTACAGACATTAGCCGTTTGGCTGACTTGGTTAAAAAACAAGTTGTACAACCTGTACAAAGTGACACTATCGAAGGTAACGTTCCTGCACAGTACCGTGATAGCAACGATGAGTGGTTTGCATTAACTTTACGTACTCGTAATGTTTACTCATCTCGTGACAATGTAGGTAAACTAGGTGCCGAGTTTGATTATGCCGACCTAGCCAATCCAGAATTCAAAGGTAAAATTTGTACTCGTAGCGGTAAACACGCTTACAATGTTTCTCTTGTTTCATCTATGATTGCTCATAAGGGTGAAGCGGAAGCTAAAGTATGGCTAGAGGGTGTGAAAGCCAACTTAGCGCGTAAACCTCAGGGTAACGATCGTGCACAAGTTAAAGCCATTAAAGAGGGCTTGTGTGACGTATCTCTTGGTAACAGTTACTACCTAGGTAAAATGGTTAACAATGAAGACCAGAAAGCATGGGCTGACGCGGTTTATATTAACTTCCCGAACCAAAATTCCACGGGCACACACGTGAATGTAAGCGGTATGGCAATGGCGAAGTACTCTCCAAACAAAGAAAACGCTCAGAAGCTAATGGAGTTCTTAACGGCTGATAAAGCACAGCAAATGTATGCTGAAGTGAACTACGAATACCCAGTGAAAGAAGGCGTTAAACGTTCAGAACTTGTTGCATCTTGGGGTGATTTTAAAGCGGATATGCTTCCACTGGAAGATATTGCCAATAATCACAGCAAAGCAGTTAAACTTCTTGATGAAGTGAAGTTTGATCTTTAACATTTAACCTTAAAACTAAAGATTAGAGGGGATACTCCCCTCTTTAAATACCTTTGTTGTATTAGGTAATGAAAGAAAAAAATGTAATTTTTAAAACCAGTAGTGGAAGCTTAGCTCTGCTACTGGTTTTGCCCATTTTAGCTATATTCTATTTATCACTCGGTGACTCTGGCGATCTTTTTCCCCATTTGTTATCGACGGTGATGCCAACGTATACGTATAACACCATAATTTTAGTATTAGGGGTGTTAGTACTCTCGTTTTTCATTGGTGTGCCCAGTGCTTGGTTAATGGCGATGTGCCGTTTGCCTACAGAAAAAGTTTTGCAATGGGCATTGGTCCTTCCATTAGCCATGCCAGGATATATCATCGGTTATATCTATACTGACTGGTTTGACTTTGCTGGACCTATACAACTTTTTTTAAGAGACCTCACTGACTGGAAAGGAGGGGAGTACTGGTTTCCAGATTTAAGAACGCTGCCCGGTGCCATTACGATATTGGCGCTTGTTTTATATCCTTATGTTTACCTGATGTGTCGTGCGGCTTTTATGGAACAGAGTGTCACTCTGCTGCAATCAGCTCGTCTGTTAAAATGTTCTCCTTGGGAAAGTTTTAAACGTATCTCTCTACCTCTTGCTCGCCCTTCTATAGCGGTTGGTTTGTCTTTGGTTGCTATGGAAACGTTAGGTGATTTTGGTACGGTTAGCTATTTTGCCGTGAACACCCTGACTACGGCGGTTTACGATACTTGGCTTGGTTATTCCAACTTACACGCCGCCGCTAAGATATCGGCTATTATGCTTATCGTAATTGTTCTGCTCATCAGTACAGAACGATATAGTCGGAGAAAACAAAAATTATATCAGATGGCATTTAGTAGCCACGAAGATGGTCGATATCAACTGAATGGTTGGAAAAAATGGTTAGCTCTATTTTGGTGCTGGGGGCTGGTAGCCGTCGCATTTATTCTGCCATTAGCTCAATTGGCAATATATGCTTATCAATATTTCTTACAGAGTTGGACTTCTGAGTTTCAACAATATGCACTGAATAGTCTTCAGGTATCTATCACCGCTGCTATTATCGCCGTGTTTGTCGCTTTAGTGGTGAATTTCAGTATCCGTATCAGGCCCGACAAAATGAGCCTGACCCACTCGCGTATGGCATCTCTGGGATATGCGGTTCCCGGTACCGTATTGGCTATTGGAGTGATGGCCCCTGTGCTGACGATGGATCACTGGATTAATGACATTGCTAAATATATGCAATGGGGACGCCCGGGTTTAGTCTTGTCTGGTTCTATGTTTGCGCTTATCTTTGCTATGGTGGTGCGTTTTTCTGCGGTGGCAATAGGAGCGGTGGAAAGTAGTTTAAACAAGATCTCTCCGTCTCTGGATATGGCCAGTAAAACGATGGGCTGCAATACTAACCAAATGCTTAAACGTGTTCATTTTCCTTTGATACGAAGAGGTATATTAGTAGCTGGGTTATTGGTTTTCATAGAATCTATGAAGGAACTTAATGCAGCGCTGCTTTTACGGCCGTTTAATTTCGAAACACTAGCAACCTACGTGTATAACTTTGCTTCTGATGAGCAGCTAGAACTTGCTGCGATGCCTGCACTTTTATTGGTGTTTGTTGGCCTTATCCCTCTTATTATTATCAACCGTTCTTTGGAGCAAGCCCACTGATGAAGAGTAAACTGTCGATTAAAGATCTGGTATGTCGCTATGATGATCAAACGGTTCTGGAGTCACTGTCTTTAAAGGTAGATCAAGGAGAGATAGTTTGTCTTCTTGGGGCTAGTGGTTGCGGAAAAACAACACTTCTCAAGGCCATTGCTGGGTTGATTCCATTAAGTGGAGGTCGTTTAAGCTTAAGTGGAGCACTATTAGATGATGGTAAATCTTGGATACCGCCAGAGCAAAGAAATATAGGCATGATTTTTCAGGATTATGCGCTTTTTCCACATCTTAATGTTGCGGAAAATATAGCCTTTGGTCTAAAAGGTTATAACTCAGACGAAGTAGAACAGCGAGTAAAAGAGATGCTATCTATGGTGCACCTGTCTGATTACGGAGAAAGGTACCCACATCAGCTCTCTGGAGGTCAGCAACAACGTGTTGCGATCGCTCGCTCTCTTGCTTATAAACCGGACCTGCTTTTGTTGGATGAGCCCTTCTCTAATATTGATACGCAAGTGCGCCATGAGTTAATTTTACAGATCCGTAAAATCTTTAAACAGCAGGGTGTTACCGCTATTTTTGTTACCCATAGCCGTGAAGAGGCATTTGCTTTTTCTGATAAAATGGCGGTTATGCATAAAGGAGTGATTGAACAGTTTGGCAGTGCATCGGAACTTTACCATCAGCCATCCAGTAAGCTTGTGGCCGATTTCTTGGGCGGCGGCAGTTATTTAACAGCAATTAAGTTGAACGATACAGAATATAAAACGTCACTTGGAATCATTAAAGCGACTTCATCAGCTCTTATTCGGGTCGGTGATACTTGCCAAGTATTGTTGCGTCCTCAAAATATTCAGTTGAAAAAGCACACGGAAGGACTGGCGAACGTAATCGAACAACAGTTTATGGGTGATCATTGTCGTTACGCTATTGAGGTTGATGGTAATAAAATTTTAGCGACATCTTCAGAACGTTTAGCGGTCAGTGACACAGTTAAAATTGTGCTAGAAAACGAAGGGGCGATGGTATTTAACCATTAAAATAACCTACCCAGTATCAGTATAAAGGATGTATTTATTGCACTGGTCCATCAGCGTAATTTAGATTTGGCCCTGCTAAAAGAGGGCCAAGTTAAAGCTTATGAGTATTGGATTAGCATAATGTTCGATATTGAATGTTATTTTGCTCTAGCCTAGGAATGTGCGCTTGCAGGCGAGATAGAAACCCCGTCCAAACTTGTTTGTCATTCATAGTCCAAGCGACTTCAGCGGTGGCAATAATGCGTGGAAATAGCATATAGTCTATCTGATCTACGTGAGTCACATATTCACACCATAGAGCGCATTGAATACCCTTAATACGGTTTCTGATAGGATTATCTGACTTTATGTGTGCGAGTGGTTTATAGCGGTATGCTTGTTCGAGAGTCAATATATTTGCCCAATATACTCCGGTTTCTTCTGGCTGGTAATCTTGCGCCATATCTAGATACGTAGTTTGAGCTGGTTGAAGTACAACATCATAACCTTGCTTAGCGCAGTTGATTGCGGCTTCTTCATTTTGCCAAGAATAAATGACCGTATCTTTAGTGACTTTGTTTCCTTGTTGTACCTCTTCCCAACCCACCATTCTTTTATCATAGCTTTGAATAGATTTCTCTGCGTAACTGAGTAGGTGACCTTGCAGTGCTTTGAAGTCAGAATAACCTTGCTCTTCTAATAAACGTTGACAGGCAGGACTGTTTCCCCAGACTCCGTCTGGCACTTCGTCCGCGCCAATATGAATATAAGGTGAAGGAAATAGCAGGCAAATTTCTTCGATGACTTTGTCGATAAAGAGGTAAGTTCCTTTTAGCGCAGGGTTGAGCACATTATCTGAATAAAACTGGACACTGAGATAGTCTGATGTGTCATTTTGTTCACAAAGAAGTTTAGGCAGTGCTTTAATGGCAGCTCGACAATGGCCAGGTATATCAATTTCAGGAATGACCACTATGCCTCGTTCTTGTGCATAAGCAACAACAGATCTAATGTCATCTTGAGAGTAATATCCGCCATATTTCTGACTGATATGAGAAAACTGTGGTTCTAGTTTTTCATTAGGCCCTCTCCATGCTCCTACATTTGTTAGTTCTGGAAAGGCATTAATCTCGATTCTCCATGCTTCATCATCGGTTAAGTGCCAGTGAAAAGTATTGAATTTATAATGAGCCAATTGATTTATTAGCCGCTTAACATGCTCAACGGGATGAAAATGTCTTGCACAATCAAGCATCAGTCCCCGATATTGATATGTGGGCTTATCGGTAATCTCGACACAGGGCAAAACAATAGAGGTACTCTGATGACTACACAGCTGAAGCAGGCTAGCATAAGCATGAATAAATCCTACGTGACTATTTGATTCTATAGTTATCACGTGTTCGGATATCCGTAATGTGTATGCTTGATTATCCAGCGCCGAATTTATTCTAAGATTGAGGTTTGCATTATCATCACTAAAATGGATTTTGATATTGTTGTTTTGTTGTATTTCTTCACAAAACCAAGATGTTGCTGTATCGCTAAGCTGTTCGGATGAAATAACCAATTGATTTTCAATAACTAAATTTCCGTGCAGCCTGACTAGATTGTTTGGCAAGGGAAGTAAGGCTAGTTCAGCTGGCTTTACATCGGGAATTGAGGTTTTTGCTGCATTCAATGAGAGCAAGGACAATGGTGTTATCTCTAGTGGTATACGAGATACTTGAGTTTGGATAACCGCATCTTTAATACCATCACTAATTAATCTAAATGGTGGTGTATTTACCAAAAACTCAAAATAGTGAGAAGAACCTGCGGCAATCTCATTGTTCTTTTCCGGAGTGATACTACAGTAGCTGCCAATTTGTCGGATGTAACCGTGAGACAAACTGTCTGGTTGAATATAGCGGCCAAAAATAAAATGTAATGTCCAATCACTTAAGGCTGAGTTACTGAAGTTATTTAAGGTTAGTGCCAGCTTGGTTGTATTTTCATTTTCACTGATAACCGTAAGATCAAGTCGAAAACTCATTGTGAACTCCCATAATTTGTAGATATGTATAGGTTGTGTTTTGGTATGCCTGCCATCATCAACGCGCCTTCAATAGCATCAAAGCGTGGCTTAACTATGTATTGTTGTATTTGTGGTGAAAGCCATTGTTCAATACGCTCAGCAATGCCACCCATCAGTGCGATACGGGTGGCTCCTTTACCTCGCAGCGCGTTTAAGTACATCTCAATATCAGTTGCAGTTTGTTTTAACAGTTCCGCTGCTAGGGGATCGTTTTGTTTGAAAAAATCAAAAATGTCTGGGGAGAACTTGCCGTAGTCACAAGGTTTTGCAGTTTTAGACCATGAGACAATATTGTCAATATCGTTCGAAAAAAGGTGCAGGATTCGTTCTGTAAGCGCTGTTTTTGGACGAATGCCATCATAAGCAAGAATGGTTTGTTGGATAAGGTGTAATCCCATAATGGCACCACTACCTTGATCGGATATAGGAAACTCTCTTCCGCCGAGCACGTGCTGATTACCATCTTGAAGAAAAATGCCACAAGAGCCCGTCCCTGCGATCATAATGGCGCCGTTCTCACCATTATGAGCACCGATACAAGCGCCGTAGGCATCGGTATTTAATGTCATACTTAAAAAAGGGTGGGGAAGATGCATAAACTCATGCCAGGCTAATTTCTGTTCTGCTCCCGCTAATGCGAGCCCTACATGCATATTGTTGAACTGGTATTCTGGCAAGTTTCCTTGTTTTGCAGCGCCATTGATTGCTTCGATTACTGATTCCATAGCGAGTTGGGTTCCCAGTAGAATATTGGCGCTTCCACTTTTGGACTCACCGACTAACTCGCCAAGTTCATTGCGGATTCTTGCTCTGCATGAAGTACCGCCGCCATCGACACCGGCATAGTAAACTGTCATTGTTGATCCTTTTTATTCTTGGAATTTTGCATATGAAATTGGCTAATAATGGCAAGCAAATACCATGCGGAATGAGGAATCCATTGTTCTCCCCAGCGCCAGTTTTGTAACATATCGTTTTTTTGCTTCTTCGGATTAAAAGCAATATCACTTTCGTCTTCAAAGCCAGATGTTATGCCGTTACAAATGCCTCCTTTAGCGTTAAAGAAGCCTTGCTCAGGAAGGTAGTCTGGGTTGTTTCTCCCATGACCGTCTAACATACAGAGATCAAAAGGGTTTAATCCTAATATCCAGTTCAATCCATTTTGAGCGTATTCTGAAAGTTGTTGTTTTAATTGAGGGGAGTCTACATAGGGCAGAGATAACATAGCGGCTGTTACTAGTGATGCGATACGGGCGTTTTCTCCCTGCCACCAATATCCAGATTCATTTTTATGTGGGATAAAAAACGTATCTTGTTTGTCTCCATCAGAAGAAAGAACAAACTGTCGTGGATAACCAAATGGGTTGATTGTTTTTTTTGTTATCATGACCTCAAAGATCATAGCAAACTCTACTGTTGATTTTATTGAGTTTTTTTGTCCATCGTTGGGTTCTATTGAGAGGTATTCGCTAAGTGCGATAACAGGTAATCCGGCATCACTGGCGTGATAAAAAGGGCGACTTTTATCATTATTCGCTGCCCAATAATTCTGCATAATGTTGTCAGAATGCTGCCTATTGCTAAGAGCATTCGCCCACTTTCTACTTTCTGCTAAATAAAATTGATTCTTGGTGGCTCGATAAAGTTCTGTGCTAGCGAGTAGAGCACAGTATTCATCAATGATGTTCTGCTCACCATCATCTAGGTATTCAAGGTTGTGTTCCAATAAATGCTGATAGCCATTTATCGCACACTTTAAATATATCTCGGAATTGAATTCACCATTCTCATTTAATCTAGGTGCGGCGGCTAGTGCAGCAATGGAAACCCCAGCGCCTTGGCGAAAACCTGCTTGGTAGTCACTAGATTTGTGGCCTTTTTGAGATGAATAGGCGCAGATTTCTCTCTGATTAATATCTTTACTCCACTTATCGAAAACAGTGGTATAGAAAAATCCTTTTTCGTCCTGCATTCTCACTAAGAAGTCAGCGCCATACAAAGCTTCTTCAGTTAAACGGAGTCTGGAAAATGAAGGGAAGTGACAGTTGCCGTCTAATAAACTCAGCCCTTTAAGCATGTTCCAGACAACCATCGGAGTCTGCTGTGGATTGAGGTAATTCGCGTAGGAAAGGTGGCTAAGGTATTTGCTGACATCGCCAGAAGCATCGTACCACCCACCTCGTACATCGGCAGTTTTGTTGCTTCCAAGTAGAGTTACTTCAGCATCTTTTTGATCAAAAATGCCTCCGCTACGTTGTGATTTAAAGTAATGAAGAACATCAGAAAAAGTGTTTCTCATTAACAGGAACTGGTCAATTCTAAACACTTCTGAACGGGTAGTATCGTAACAGATGTAAAAACTACCGAGCTTTGAATAGGATGAAAAATCAATACAGTAGTAATTGCCAGTATGCCAATTCGCGACCTTACCTTGATCAACAAGATCAAGCGTTGCAACAACTTGATGGCTCTTAGCACAAACAAGAGATGCCGTTTTGTTTGGCAACTCCAACTGTGTTGTCATCAAAATAGCTTGCTTAGAACCTTTTTGCTCATAACCAATATGGTTAGTCAAAATTTGCATCACTAATCTCCTTAGCTAAAATCCCATCGCCCATCGCCCATCGCCCATCGCTCATCACTCATACAAATAACAGCGAACAAAATGATTGGTTGAAAGCTGTGTCACTTCGGGCAACTGTTCTTTGCAGCGGGCAGTTGCGTGAGTGCAGCGTCCAGAAAATGGACAACCAAGTGACGTTGGTGTCCAGAGTGGAATTTCACCTTTGTTACCTTTCAGTTTTTCGTGAATCGATTTCTTTGGGTCTGGTACTGCCGAAACAAGCAGCTGTGTATAAGGATGTTGAGGGTTGTGAATTATCTCTTCAGTGTCGCCCCACTCAACCATATGACCTACATACATGACAGCCAAATCTTCAGCAATATAGCGCGCAGTAGCGATATCATGAGTGATATACAGAAGAGACATTTCTCTTTCGAATTTCATCTCTTCCATCAGGTTGAGAACACCAGCGCGGATTGATACGTCCAGCATTGATGTGGGTTCATCTGCCAGCACTACCTCTGCGCCAACGGCGATATTTCTGGCTAGGTTAACGCGTTGACGTTGCCCACCAGATAACTGATGCGGGTATTTTTCCGCGGTTTCTTTCGGTGGAATAAGCCCAACCTGTTCTAACAGATCGTAAACGCGTTCTTGCAGCTCTTTCTTATTTCCTGATTTCACTTTTTTATGAATGAGTAGCGGGCGTGCAATGTGGTGAAAAATGGTGTGAGTTGGGTTCAGAGATCCAAACGGATCTTGCCACACCATTTGTACTCCTTCGCGGTAACGCATGAGGTCTGTACGTTTTTTGATATCCTGGATATCTTGACCTTTGTACTCAATACTACCGCCACTAGGTGGATATAGCTTTGCAATCATTTTTGCTGTGGTTGATTTTCCTGATCCAGACTCTCCTACGACAGATAAGCCGCGACTTTTATACATTTTGAATGAAACATCGTTGATGGCTCGCATCATAGGTTGTTTGAGTGCGTTACTGCTAATAGGAAAATCTTTAATCAGATTTTTACCCTCAACAAGTAGTTCGCCAACGCCCTTATTCATAATTTTCTCCATTATTTAATTGCTCGATTTCTACATTTGTTGAGTAGCGATAGGCTGACCATAAAGGTGGCAGTTGGAGAATCGATTGTGTTCGATCTGGCGCAACACCGTGGGAACTTTTGTACATTGCTCATTGACGCGGTCACATCTAGCTTGAAAACGACAGCCTTGTGGGACTTCCAGTAAATTAAGCGGGTTGCCTGGAATACCGGTAAGTTTGGTTTTAGGTCCGGTAAGAGGAGGGAAAGAATTTCCCAATCCTTTGGTATATGGGTGAAATGGTTTTTGCAGTATTTCTATAGATGGTGCCACTTCTATTAGTTCACCTGAATACATAATGCCTATGCGATCAGAAAACTCGACCATTAAAGAAATATCATGAGTAATAAACAAGATAGAGAAGCCAAACTCTTCTTTAAGTGCGTAAATTTTTTGTAATATTTCACGTTGGACGACAACATCTAATGCGGTTGTCGGTTCATCCATGATGATCATTTTAGGGTTCAGAGCTAAAGCTATAGCAATAACTAAACGCTGACGCATGCCACCGGAAAACTGGTGAGGGTAATCTGTTAAACGGCTGGGGTGGATATCTACAATTTCGAGTAGCTTTTGTGCCCGGCGAATAGCTTCATAACGAGTTAAGTTTGTATGACGCATGATTACATCGCAGAATTGCTCTTCAATAGTCAATACTGGGTTGAGTGCATTCATTGCACTCTGAAAAACCATAGACATCTGGCTCCATCGAAAACCTTGCATCTGCTGATCACTGTATTGAAGGATATCTTCACCATTAAAAACAACCTCCCCGTGGGTGATAAATGCAGGTGGTTTGTGCAATCGCATCAGGGAAAAGGCAACGGTGGATTTACCGCACCCTGATTCACCAGCTAAGCCAAAGACCTCTCCTTTGCCAATGTCAAAGCTTACATTGTTACAAGCTCTGACATCACCGGCATTGGTAATGTAATCTACGCATAGGTTACGGATCGAGATAAGTGATTCAGTCATGTTATTTGTCTCCGTTCCAAATCGTTTGTTGAGCCGTTACTTTTTCTACTCGATGTTTTCTGTCTTGTTGAGCTAGTTTCTTCCAGCGTTTCATTCCCTTGTGCGAACGAAGCTGAGGGTTGGCAATTTCATCTACTGCAAAGTTCAGTAGCGCTAAGCCAGTAACAAGTAAAGTTAACGCCATACATGGCGCCAGTAGTTCCCACCATGCGCCAATCAACATTGAAGACGAGGTTTGTACGTTGTAGAGCATGATGCCCCAGCTAATAGTGTTCGGGTCGCCAAGACCCAGAAACGAGATTGTGGCCTCCATCATAATGGCGTACATGACTGAGCCTATGAAACTGGCTCCTGCGATTGAGATAAGGTTTGGCAAGATCTCGACAAAGATGATGCGCCAGGATGACTCCCCTAAAACTTCCGCTGCCTTAACAAACTCTTTTTCTCTCAATGCCAGAGTCTGAGAACGAACAACGCGCGCGCCCCAAGCCCAAGATGTACAGCCAATAATTAGTGCTATGGTTAATGGTCCCGCTTCACCAATAAATGCCGCCATCACAAACAATAGTGGATACTGGGGTATCACTAGCATGATGTTCATTGCTGCAGTTAATACGTCGTCTACTCGTCCACCAAAATACCCCGCAGATATACCTATAATGGTGGCTAGGAAGCACACGGTAATACCTGCACCAAAGCCGACAGCTAAGGAAACTCGAGCGCCATAAACGACCTGTGACCAGATATCTCTACCCATGCGCGACGTTCCAAGCACATGGTCTGCCTTTTTAGACATATGCAAGGTTCTTCGGTCAGTGGCTAAATTTTCAGCTATCCATCCACTTTGGTTAGCTTTGGCTGATTGCACAACAAATGCAGGGTACTCGTGAGGGTTACCTGTACGTTTATCTGGTGCATGTTTGGTGATTAATGGTGCTGCCAGAGCAATAAATAAAAAGGAGCCTAATATCATGACACCGATCATCGCAATCCGATTGCCACGGATAAGTTTAAGAAGATTACTCATATTATTTGCCTCCTTTACGTAAACGAGGATCAAGAACCACATACAGCATGTCAGCCAGCAGGTTAAAGAACAGCATAAACAGCGTCATGATGAGTAACTGGCCTTGAAGTACTTGGTAATCACGAGACGTAATGGCGTTAAAAAGAACGGTTCCTAGCCCTGGGTAGTTAAAAATAATTTCGACAATTAACTGTCCCCCGATAGCCATACCCAGCGACATAGAAAGCGCGGTGACACTTGGAAGTAAGGCATTTCTGGCGGCGTAGTTGAAGATAACTCGGTTTTCGCTCAACCCTTTACCTTTCGCCATGATGATATAATCTTCGGCAAGCAGGTTAATCATGTTGTTTCGCATGTTGATCAGGAAGCCACCAATTTGCACGATTGACGCGCACAAAAGAGGAAGAACAGCGTGATACGCAACGTCTTTGATGAAAGCCCAGCTTGTCCAGTCTGGAGTGGTTCCAGCGGTATAGGCGTACCCCGTTGGGAACCATTTTAAGCCAATTGCAAAAATGAACATGGCTAACATTGCGATAACCACTTGCGGTACAGCCTGAATAACCAACGTTCCCGGAGTGACGATAGTGTCGTATGCGCTACCGCGTTTCCAGGCAGCGAAAATACCCAGCATAGAACCGATAGAAAAAGAGAGCGCGACGGCTGAACCGGCTAAAAAAAGTGACCAGCCAAACGCACTACCAAGTAACTCATTAACGCTTAGTGGATAGAATTTTATGGATGTCCCTAACTCCCAGCTGAAAATACTCTTCATGTAAGTAAAGTATTGCATCCATATTGGGCCATTAACAAAGCCTAATAATTGCTTCATTGCTTCGATACGTTCGGGGGTTACTTGTGCTGTCGCATTTGCAAACATCATAGTAACGGGATCGCCCGGCATTGCTCGTGGAATAATAAAGTTCAAAGTAGCCGCAACCAGCAGCGCAACAAAATAAAAAGACAATCGTCTAAAAAAATAACCCATAACTCATACCTTACATTCTTAGCCAAATTCATCTCTGTATCGGACTAAGTTGCGCACTTAATAAAGAGTGCAAAAACCCCTGGCGAAAATCACCATATTATCGATTAGACAAAGGGGGAGGGCGGCGTACTGAAAGGTACGCCGCAGGTTGATACTATTTAACTGGTGTTAGGTCTAGCACATGAAGCAGACGCTCAGGGATACGAGCCCAGATATTAGGACGGCCTTTTGGATTGGTCTCATTCCACCAGCCAGTAAAACGAGTGGTGTTGTATTGGTACATATAGGCACCAGACATGACAGGAATGGTTACTTGGTTTTCAGCAATGATTTTTTGAATACCATGAGCAATTTGTAATTGCTCATCTTTATTTGCTGTTTTGTAGAAACTATCCAAAAGTGTGTCTAATTTGTCATCTTTGAAGAAGTGCATCGCGAAGCGAGGCATACCTTCACCGCCTTGTAGAGCAGAATTATAAGCGCTATTCCAATATAGATGAGGATCGGCGCCATGAAAGTAGTTAGTGTAGGCGACATCATAAGTCGCTTCTAGCATCGCTTGGTTATAAACCGCAAACTCAGGGGTTCTGGCACGCGCTTTGATTCCGACTTCCAGAAGTTGTTCTACCGCGAGTTGAACGGTGTTATTGAAATCAGTCCAGCCATTTGGTGATTGAACCAGTAATTCAAAAGTTTTGCCTGATGGCGTTTCTACAAACCCATCTTTATCTAGGTCTTTAAAGCCAGCTTTAGCCAGAACTTGTTTCGCCCCGTCAATATTGTAAGTATTGAACCCTTTATATTTTTCATGAACTTTTTTATCTGACCAGGCTTCAAAGGCATAGCCTAATCCCGAGCCAAAGTCATTTACGGTACCACCGCCATAGAAAGCAATATCAATGATAGTTTTACGATCTAGGGCCATAGAGAATGCGCGGCGGAAATCTACGTTATTCAGTGCTTCATTTTTAGCTGCGTCTGGGTTTTTGAAGTTCACTATAAAGGCTTGAGTACCTGATGGCGGATACCAGTATTGGTGATTAGGGTTTGTCGCGGCGTAAGTGCGGTCAATATCAGGAACAAATGAAGAGGTCCAATCAAGCTCAGAATTGACTATCTTACCGAGTAGCTGGTCATTATTAGCAATTTGCGGAACTCGCAAGCAATCAACGTCTAAGTTATTTGCATCCCAATAGTTAGGGTTTTCACATTGAACGTATAACTGTGGAGTAAATGTGTCGATTTCGGTAAACGGTCCGGTACCAACAGGATTCTCATTGGTGAAAGTCGTCGGGTCTTTTATTTGATCCCATATATGTTCGGCGACAATGGGAACATGTGACATTTCGTAAGGGACATTTGAATTCGCCTCTGTTAAATAGAATTTTACTTGTCTGTCATTTATTTTTTCAACCGACTGTACCCATTTGTTGATGCCTCGCTGGTCGAGTTCAGGCTTATCTTTTAGAAGTTTGTAAGTAAAGACAATGTCATCAGCGCTAAAGCTCTGTCCATCTGACCACTTGACGCCTTTTCGAAGGTCGTAAGTGATAGTCTGAAGGTCAGCAGACATACGATAATCTTTAGCGAGACGCATCACTGGCTTATTGCCGTGCATTTCATTAAAAACCACTAAAGGCTCATAGATAAAATCGGTGGTTGTTTTTAATGCTGTTTCTAAAAATGGATTGAAGTTACGCACCATCGTTGGATAGAAATCCGGAACAATCGTTAACTCACTTCTAGTTTCTTTTGCTGCTAGAGGCACTGAGATGCTAGCAGAAGCGGCCAAAATAGCCGTTGTCATTGCTGTCTTTTTAATTGTGGTAAGCATAGCGGATCCTTACTTTTTAGCTTTTATGTCACTAATGGGATGTTTATCCCTTGATAATCACGTTTAATCGTTCTATCTCAGTCTCAGTTATTTTTAGACTCTGTAGGATAAAAGAGAGCTGCAGACCTAAGATGCAACTAGAAAACACCTTGTAAACTCGAATATCAATTTGATTGTTCGTCAAAAACGTTAAATTACTCAATGGCTCCGTTAGAAACGTTAAAAACGTGCTTAATAGATGGGAATCAGTCTCATCAAAAAGTGTGAACTAATAGCAATTTCTATCATGCGTTCTTGTCATGTGTAAGTGCTTACTTTTTGTTTTACTCTTTGTTGTTGAGGTTTTTCTGGTTGTTGTTGATTAATGTGGTTGATGTCAAATACAGTAAGAATCGTTAATTTCTTTCTGATAAATAATTATAACAATTTGTCGTGATATTAATCGAAAAATGGAAAATAACTGGTTTTGTATACCGTTGAGGGTTCTTTTTAAGCGCTTGAAAAATGATTTTGACTGTCTTTTTTATTATCAATAATTAAGCTGTGTGTAGAAGGGTAGGGTGATTTTTGATTGTAACAAGAAGAGTATAGAGGTTTTCGTTAAAGGCTTAACAGTGCTTGTAATTGATCACGTAGTTTAATCAACTTGTCTCTTTCATTGCTATTCTCTGAGCAATGGCTGAGTATGAAGTCTATGGAACTGATAACTGTTCTCCAGCGGGGCGTTTTCGGTAAAGTTTCAACATGCATATACTTGTCTAAGGTTCTGGTTTGTAGAGTACTTCTGTCTAAATAGACTCTCCACAAATTACTTTTTTCGGCGAAGGTGAATTTGGATGTGCCAGTCGACAGTTCCCAATAATTCAAAGCTGTTGTCATCGCCTCTACCAGTAGTTGACGCTTAATTAGCTGTTTATCTTGATTAGAGTCTGCCACTTTATCTGCAATTTCAATAAAATCGCCGCCCAGTTTTTTTAGTGCTTGTAACTGAGTTTTATCACCTTCAAATGCGTAACTAGATAAGGCTTCAATTGCTGTTTCAAGGTTATCTATTCGGTCATTACTGCTTTTTCCTATGGCATTGAATATTAACATTGACGTAATGTTGGAGTCCTCTGGCAGCTTCATTATATCGGCTAACATGCGCTCTTTTTTGTTAGCAACGAAAACCTCAACTTCCCCGCAAAAATGGTGCTGAGATTGTTTTAGGTACTTAGATGGAACCAAGTCGTCTATTCGGCTGCGTCGTAATTGTTCAGTTGTACGTTCGAAAAGCTTTGCTGCTGCTTCATTACTAAAGCGAATCCGGTTTTCATTTCCTATACAGATAATGGCCTCTGGTGCAGAATCTAGTTGTTCTAATAGTTGATATTGAGTTTTCAGCAGGTTTTCCTCAACGATTTCCCGGCGCTTTAGTTCTTGTTGTAATTCTCTATTTTCTATTCTTCTCAATTCTGCTTTACTGGCGGTTAAATGTGCTTTGATTCTTGCTGAAAGTTCCTGTTTATTAAATGGTTTAGTTAAATAATCATTAGCACCTGCTTCAAACCCTTTAATTCGGTCTTCTGGCTGACTTAATGCCGTGAGCATAATGATTGGGAGCTGACCGTGGTCATAGTGGGCTCTTAGTTGTTCACATACGTCGTAGCCACTGATTCCAGGCATCATAATATCTAATAATAAAAGGTCTGGTTTTTCATTCTCGATACACTTAAAAGCATCAGCTCCATTTAGAGTTGACTTGGTGCGATATCCTTCGAGTCTTAAAAAACTATCTAAGATATGTATATTGACGGGTTCGTCGTCGACGATCAGTATAAGGTGACCATCTGGGTTGTCGGGTAATGGACTATTTGTCAGTTCAATGGCATCCCCTGACGCGGGAAGTACAAAATGTGGTGACGTTAAAGGCGCTTTTACGACGTCGCTGTCGTCCTTAGATACTACTGGTAGCGAGAAGCTGAAGGTAGTACCGACAAGGTACTGGCTACTGACGTATAACGTACCACCCATCAGCTCGATAAGTTGGCGACTGATAGATAACCCTAGGCCCGCCCCTTGCCTGTATCGCTGAGTATCTTGTCCAGCCTGAATTAATGGTTCAAAAATATGCTCTAATTGCTCCGTTGGTATACCTTGCCCTGTATCGACGACATGGACTCTTATTCGATCATCTACTTGGCTGGCAGATATAACAATTTTTCCTTCGTCTGTGTATTTTATCGCATTGCCGATCAGGTTATACAAAACCTGTTCCAACCGCTGTGGATCAGCTAAAACTAGAGGAATATCACAAGGGATTTGATTAATGATACGTAAATGTTTATTGCTTAACAGGTGTTCTGATAACTCTAAAACTAAGCTAGTAGCGTTAAAAATATTGACCCCTGCTTTTTGTATATCTAATTGTCCGTAGCGCATTTTATGATAATCAAGGAGGTCATCGACTAAGTTAGAAAGCCTTAGGCCACTATTGATAATAATATTGAGCTGATGTTTTTGTGGGGCGGGTACATGTCCATTTTCACCAGATATTAGTGTTTCAGCGATGCCGATCATCCCGTGAAGAGGGGTACGAAGTTCATGAGATGTGGTCGCAAGGAACTCATCTTTTAGTTTGTCAGCAATGTGCAGTTCATCGTTCTGTTTTTGGATAACCTGAAGGTTTATTTCCAGCTCTTGATTCTGTTCTTTAATCGTCTGGATCTTGTCTCTGATTGATCGTTGCATACGTTTAAAGCTGATAGCGAGACGACCTATTTCATCATTTCTTTCAGTATGAAACATGTCATCATTAATTTCTCCAGCGGAAACCTTTTCTGCCGCCCAAGCTAGTTTAAGTAGTGGTGCAGTAATGAAATTTGAAAGGTAATGTGAGGCAACTATGACCAGAATAATGGCAATAAACATCGCCACAATAAATACTTTTTCCAGTTGATGAATTCGTGCATAGGCGAGGTTTTCTGGTATTTGAGCCACAAGAGCCCAGTTAAATGAACTTGTTCTTACCGGAGCATAAGCTGCGATAAATCGCTCTTTTTTTTCGCTACTGTAGGTGCTTACAACCGTTTGATTATTTAATGCATCATCTATGACCTGACGACTATTATTAATTTCTTTCTGGCTAATGCCTTGAGCTCTGGGAGAATAATCAGACCCCACCAATAAAATAGATGCGGACGATGTTTTATCTAAGTCATTAACTATTCTTGTTATTCTTGTTATAGGGAGC
This sequence comes from Vibrio sp. UBA2441, assembly GCA_002342685.1. Taxonomy (GTDB): domain Bacteria; phylum Pseudomonadota; class Gammaproteobacteria; order Enterobacterales; family Vibrionaceae; genus Vibrio. The sequence goes on along the minus strand of DDQN01000056.1, from coordinate 22,929 downwards.
CTCAATAGTGCGTAACTGTGCAGATAACCTTGTTGAATAATAGGTGAGGCAAACCAAGCGTATAATTGTCCATTTTCTATAGCGAAGTCAGACATAATAACAGGAGTATAGTCTTTGTTTTTTGTGTTGTTATTAAGTTCTTGTTTAATATTGGAAAATGCTTTGCCTAGATTGGTTTCTCTATTGATTGTGTTGAGAAGATTAGCAGCATAATTATTGAGTTTCTGAGTGGAATAGGTGACGTTACCTGCAATATCAACCAATAAGATATCATCAAAATCAGAACGTTTAAGTAGCTCGACATAGGCAGGATGATATCGTTTGTGAAGTAACCGATATCGCTCGCTTCCTGCAAAATTATCTGATTCTTTTTTGGGGGTGGTTTGAATTTGGTTTCCTGAACCTATTATATAGCGTTGCTGGGCATTATCTCTCGCTTGTTCAATATCGTTGCCCAGTTGTTTAAAAGCATTAACCAAGCCGTAGAAACGACCACCACTAGCATACGCTAACTCAGAACGGACAAAACCCATGACTTCGGATTCTTTGCTTTTTATATAATCAATAATTTGTTGTTGCTTAGTATCGCGAACGGAAACTAAGTAGGAGTGGCTTTGCTCCTGAAGGTCTTTGCTGTGAGAGTTGAGGAAAAATAGAGCTGTGATCGTTAATGGCGTTAAACTTAAGATCAGAAAAGCAAGCATCAGAGTGCTTTTTAGTTTTCTAAAATTTTGTTTATTAGGGTAAATAGCCATTATTAATTAATAAGCCTAATAGTGTGACGCTATTGCCGTCAAAGCAATAACTTTTTTTATAGTGGCAAGTAAGTTTATAGGAAAGCGTGATAAATAGGTATTAATTGTTCTTTGTTTCGAGAGGAATACCGAAAATTCGGTATTCCTGCTAATGATTTTATTTTGTAGCGTGATAAATGGCGAATTTAGAAGTCTTATTTATCGTCTCACAATTAGTTAAAGCATCAGTAATGATAGGTTGGTACTTAAGAAAACTGTTGGCAACAATATAGAGGTGACCATTTCTTTTCAAGTGCTTAGGTGATTGAGAAAGTAAGGTTTCTGTTGCGCTATAACTGGTATCAAGGCCCGCGTGGAATGGTGGGTTACTGATTAAGTAATTGTAGTTGTTCGCGGTATCTGAGTAGACATCGGAAGCGAACACTTTGCCCGTTATTTTATTCGCTTTGAGAGTTTCCTTACTTGAAGCAATTGCAAAGGCACTAATGTCGCACATTTCCAGTTCAATATCAGGGTTTTGCAATGCCATTACAGTACCTATGACTCCTGCGCCACAGCCAAAATCAAGAACCTTTCCATTGAGTTTGGGTAATGAATCGAGTAAAAGTTTACTACCCACATCAAATTGTCCATGGCTAAATACGCCGGGCAGGCTTTTAATCGTGACAGAAAGGTTATTTATGTCCAATGAGTAAGTCTTAAACCAAGCATTGAGGTCAAATTTAGCGGGGTCGTTTGTGCATTCTCCCCAATAAAAAGAGCAGCGGCGGGCTGTGTCGTGTTTAATGACTCTACCATACTGGCTGAACATTTTTTCGATGCTTCTAACACCAGAGCGGTTTTCTCCAACCACAATGATCTCGGTGCCTTTGCCTAACTTCGCCAATAGCATCGCCAATAAGTACTCTGCTTCCGCTTTCGCCTTAGGCCAATAAAGCAAAATCATATCTGCCTGTACATTTTGTTTCAGTTCTGCATCAAAAAAACATTGAAGTGCGGTTTTGTCTGCTAACTGTCGATAGTAGCCATAGTTGGTAGTAAATACGGAAACAGACTGGCAATGTTTGCTCAGCTCTACAGGAAAGAGGTCTTCAGCTTCCCCTGCAACCAAAACGTGTTTCCCTTTAAAAAAATCAAGTTGACGTTCGGCTATCTGGCTCGGTGCAATAAATGACGACATGAAAATGCTCTAAAAAGTTATAGTGTCAATTTCAGCAGATGTTTATCTACTGGCCTTGGTATTAGAAAAAATGAGGGCAGATTTTCGCACAATCTGCCCATAGCATGAAGAAGTTTTATGTAGTCAGGTTAATTTGACTAACTCTTATCCTGATTGTTTAAGAATCCATGAAACTCTTCTTCATAGATATTGAATAGCACGATAGCGATAGCGAAAATGAGCGGTCCATATATTAAGCCAATAAGACCGAATAGCTGGATGCCTCCTAATAAAGAGAAAAATATCATTAGGGTATTCATGCCGCCACTGCCTTGCATTAATAGAGGGCGGAGTATGTTATCTATGGACCCTACGACGGCCATACTCCAGATAGCGAGGAAAATAGCCCAGTTGGTATCGCCAATAATAAATAAATAAGCAGTGGCTGGTATCCAGATCAATGCAGTACCGACAATGGGAATAAAGGAAGCGAAACCAAACATGGTTCCCCAGAAAAGCCCAGGGAATCCAACCACCCACATGCCAATGCCACCTGCAATACCTTGTGCCACCGCGGTTAAAAATGAGCCGAGCACGGCGGATTTGGAAACCTGCTCTATTTCATTTAGTAACCTGTCTTCCTGGCTGCGAGATAGAGGTAGAATATGGCGTAAAGCTTTAATAATTTTGTCGTGATCTCTAAGTAAGAAAAACAGAACAAACAACATGAGTAGGAAGCTGGCTAAAAAGCTCGTCGCATCGCCCAATATTTTGGCGCTGATAGCCACAAGATTGGATCCAAAACTGGTAGCAAGTTGGCCAATTTTCTCCGCAATTTTTTGCGGTTCTATTTTATCAAAGGGTAAATACTCGTTAGCAAGGTTTACTGCTTTCAAAATCCACGGCTGTTTAAAAAACTCTTCAATACCTCCGGCCGTAACCCAATGGTATATTCCTTGCGTTGCGACAGAGCCTTGTTGAACAATCGCGGCAAATACAGCAAGTAATGGAATGACGATAATAAACGTTAAAACCGTGCAAGAAAGAAGGGAAACAATATTTGGTTTGTTTGGTAATTTTTTCTCAATCCATTCATGTAGCGGAAACATTAGTAGAGAGATAATAAAAGCCATAATAATTGAGTTTACATACGGCTGCACAATAAGATAGCAGGCGTAAGCAGCAGCAAGTAATGCAAAAATGAGCACATAATGGCTGGATGAAATTTGTTTTTTGTCCAACACTGAACAGTCCCTTTTCTATAGGATAGAAGCCAGAAGATTCGAAACTGAGGTGACGGATTTCTGCATCTTGAGGTCGCTTGGGTATATAATGGCGGTAATTTTATTGGTTATCAAATAAATAGTTGGTATTTATATGGGGTGTTGCGGAAATGATAAAGCGTGTTCCAAAAGCGGCAGAAACCTAAAAAGTATCCCTTGGTTTCGCTGTCTTCTTGGTGTGCTGGTTATTCTGGTCGTGCTGAATTGGAATTGAAAGGATAATAGGCGATAGGTAATGGGTAATGGGACTAATTTCCCACAACCCACAACCCACAACCCACAACCGTTTTTATTAAGCTAACTTAGCAAAACAGCGGTCTACTGCATCTAATGTAGCCTGAATTTCTTTTTCACCGTGGGCTAAAGAAGTGAAGCTGGCTTCAAATGCTGATGGTGCTAAATAAACACCTTCTTCTAACATTAAATGGAAAAACGTCTTGAATCGTTCTACATCACACTTCGCAACCTCATCGTAACAGGTTACTTTTTCTTGATCTGTAAAGAAGAATCCAAACATACCACCAACCTGAGAAACCAGCAGCGGGATATTGTGCTTTTCAGCCAATTGCTTGAATCCTTGGGCTAACTGCTTAGTAATAGACGCTAACTTCTCTTCATTACCTTCTGCCGTCAATGCTTTTAGAGAAGCTAAACCAGCCGCCATTGCTATAGGGTTTCCAGAAAGTGTTCCTGCCTGATAAACCGGACCGGTTGGTGCGATATGCTGCATCACTTCTTTACGGCCACCAAATGCGCCCACTGGCATTCCGCCACCGAGAACTTTACCTAGCGTAGTAAGATCGGGTTTGATGTTGTAATAAGCTTGAGCACAACCTTCTGCCACGCGGAAGCCAGTCATTACTTCATCAAAAATGAGTAATGCCCCTTCGTTGTCACAGATTTGACGCAAGCCTTCATGGAAACCTTCAACTGGGGGGATACAGTTCATGTTGCCGGCGACGGGCTCAACAATAATACAAGAAATCTCACCTTTATTAGCGTCAAATAAAGCTTGTACAGAGTCAAGATCGTTAAAGGTGGCAGTCAGTGTGAATTTAGCAAAATCTGCCGGTACACCTGGAGAGCTAGGCTGACCTAAGGTTAGTGCGCCGGAACCTGCTTTTACTAAAAGGCTGTCGGCGTGGCCATGATAGCAGCCTTCAAATTTTAGAATTTTATCTCTGCCTGTATAGCCCCGTGCTAAACGAATAGCACTCATTGTTGCTTCAGTGCCAGAGTTGACCATACGCAACTGTTCCATGGAGGGAACAATTTTAGAAACGAGCTCGGCCATTTCTACTTCTACTTCAGTTGGCGCGCCAAAGCTTAAACCACGTTCTGCCGCTTCGATGACAGCATTACGAATATCCGGATGGTTGTGACCTAGAATCATAGGGCCCCAAGAGCCAACAAAATCGATGTAAGCTTTGCCATCGGCATCATAAATAAATGGGCCGTCTGCTTTTTCTACAAAAATAGGAGAGCCGCCAACACCATTAAATGCTCTAACCGGAGAGTTAACTCCACCAGGAATGGTTTGTTGCGCTTTTTTATATAGTTCGGATGATTTGGTCATGAGCTTATCCTTAACCTTTAAAATTGGATCAATAGCTTTGAATTGTAACGATTCTGGGCTGAATTGGTTTAGCTTTTTTTATTAAAAATTCAAAAAAGTGAGCGAAGACAAAGATAATGGTGAGATATAAAGAAAGCAAGAATACTTGAATGAATTACTCGGGTATTAGATAATCGTCAAATAATCAAAACATAAGCAGCTATTTGTCATATAAGTAGAGAGATAAACTTGTATTACAGGAAGAGAGGTCGTCGTGAGTGAAGTAAATATACCATTGTCATTTTCAGATGCAGCAGCCATTCGGGTTAAGACCTTGATTGCTGAGGAAGAAAATCCTGAATTAAAATTACGAGTATACATCACAGGCGGTGGTTGTAGTGGTTTCCAGTATGGATTTACTTTTGATGAAAAGGTGAACGATGGAGATACGACTATCGTAAATAGTGGTGTTACGCTGGTGGTCGATCCTATGAGTTTGCAATACCTGATTGGCGGAATTGTGGATTATACTGAAGGTCTGGAAGGGGCTCGTTTTTTTGTAAATAACCCGAACGCAACGACAACATGTGGATGTGGTGCGTCCTTTAGTGTCTGATCTATAGCACAATATTCTCATGTTCTTGATGTTATAGTCCATCCGCTTAACTCTGTTAAAGCCTTATGCAATAAACCTGTGTAAGGCTTTATTCATTTTCATAAAGATAATCTGTTTTTGTGGAAGTAAATAAAAAGAATAAAGGGATTTCTTATGTCTGTACGTCATGTTGGTCGTTATTTTTCTGAGCGACCCTGGGTCATTTCTTTCTTATTGCTCTTCGCTATCTCTACATGGTTAGGCTTCGGTATGCTCCGGGCTCAAGAACCAGTAACGTCCACGACACAATCGATAAAAGAAGCCCCTTTGGCGAAAGTCCAATATCAAACCTTTGATGCTGTGTTAATGGCTAAAACGGTGGATCTTTATGGGCGCACCGCGCCAGACAGACAAGCTAAATTGGGGGCTGAAGTGGCAGGGAAAGTTGTGGCTTTGCTGGTCAAAAAAGGCGATAGCGTTAAAAAAGGCCAAGCAATTGCGCAAATAAATAAAGATGATTTAGATATACAGTTAGATCAAGCCAAAGCAGGGTTAAGTGTTAAAGAGAAAGAGTTTAAAGCAGCAAAACTATTAAAGAGTAAAGGCCTGCAAGGTGAAGTGGCTTATAGTTCTGCTCAGGCGGCGTTGGTAGATGCTAAAGCCAAGGTAAAAAAGGTTCAACTGGCCCTAAGAAACAGCCTCATTCGAGCGCCATTTAACGGCATTGTTGATTATTTATATATTGAAGTTGGTGATTTTGTTGGCGTGGGTGATCCTGTCGCCACGGTTATTGATCTCCAAGTATTGGTGATTGAAGCGGATGTAAGTGAGCGACATGTTCAAAATTTACAAAAAAATCAGAGCGCCAAAATTCGTTTGATTAATGGAGAAAGTGTTGAAGGAAAATTACGTTATCTTTCTAGAGTCTCCTCCGTTGCGACGAACACTTTTCCCATTGAAATTGAAATTGCAAACCCCCAGCAGAAAGTACCAGCAGGGGTAAGTGCCGAGGTCGAACTCAACCTGGAAATGAAAAAAGCTATCAAAGTCTCACCAGCCATGTTAGCACTTGATGAAAGTGGCAACCTTGGCGTTAAGGTATTAAAGGAAAAGCGAGTTAAATTTATTCCTATCCAGTTGGTCAAAGCAGAACAAGATGGTGTGTGGCTCACTGGATTAGGTGATAGTGCGGATATTATCACCGTTGGTCAGGGCTTTGTCAGAGAAAATGACAGTGTTATCGCGGTAAAATCCGACACTATTAATCAGTAAGCGCGGAGACGAATATGTTAGCCATAATTGATGCCGCACTTTCTCGTGCTCGTACTATGATCACGTTGCTAATCCTTATCCTGATTGCTGGTGTAGGGACTTATGTGACCATTCCTAAAGAGTCCAGTCCAGATATTACCATTCCTATTATCTATGTAGGTGTCAGTCATCAAGGGATCTCTCCCGATGATGCAGAGCGTTTGTTAGTCCGTCCAATTGAACAAGAATTACGTTCAATAGAAGGGGTTAAAGAGATGCGTTCAAACGCATCGGAAGGTTATGCTTCGGTCACGCTAGAGTTCAATGTCGGAATGAACCTGGATAAAGCCATGGCGGATGTTCGTGATGCCGTGGATCAAGCCAAGCCAAAACTGCCAGCAGACAGCGATGAACCGACAGTTAATGAGGTTACTCTTGCCAGTTTTCAGCCTATTTTATCGGTAGTGCTTTATGGGACGGTACCTGAGCGGACTATTGTGCAAATTGGCAGGGAGTTAAGAGATAAGCTTGAAGGTTATAAACAGGTATTAGAAGTCGATATTGCTGGCGACAGAGAAGATATTGTCGAAATTGTCGTTGATCCATTATTAATGGAAAGTTATCGCTTAGACCAAGCGGATATTTACAATTTAATTGCTCTGAATAACCGTGTTGTCGCTGCTGGTTTTGTTGACTCTGGCTACGGCCGATTCTCTATAAAAGTTCCATCAGTATTTGAGTCGCTGAAAGATGTCCTTGAAATGCCGGTTAAAGTCGAAGGCAAACAAGTGATTACTTTTGGCGATATTGCTACTGTTCGCCGTTCTTTCCGCGATCCAGAAAGCTTTGCCCGCTTGGATGGTGAATCCGCCGTCGTTTTAGATGTGAAAAAACGCGCTGGCGAAAACATTATTGAAACGGTTGATTTGGTTAAAACGGTTTTAGCAAAAGCTCAGGAAAGGGAAGAGTGGCCTGCGAATCTCATGGTTAAGTACACTTGGGATGAGTCGAAAGATGTGAAGATCATGTTGAGTGATCTGCAGAATAACATTCTTTCTGCCATTATTCTGGTCGTTATAGTGATCATCGCGATCCTCGGTGTTCGTACTGCATTTTTGGTGGGTGTTTCTATCCCAGGCTCGTTTTTGACTGGCCTCTTAGTGCTTTCTGTTTTCGGTTTGACTGTAAATATCGTTGTATTGTTTTCGCTGATCATGGCTGTGGGAATGCTGGTCGATGGCGCAATAGTGGTCACTGAATTTGCTGATAGGCGAATGCATGAAGGAATGTCCCGACAAGATGCTTATCGAGATGCCGCTAAACGGATGGCTTGGCCAATTATTGCATCTACAGCGACTACATTAGCCGCCTTTGCACCGCTTCTTTTCTGGCCGGATGTTACTGGAGAGTTCATGAAGTATTTACCCATGACACTGATAGCAACATTGAGCGCTTCTCTTATCATGGCGTTACTATTTGTTCCTGTATTAGGCAGCCTTATTGGTAAGGAGCAGTATATACGCCCTGAGTTGCGGGCTGAAATGGTGGCACTACATAACGGTGATTTTTCTAAAGCAACAGGGTTAGTTAAGCTTTATTACAGCACACTCGCAATCGCGATTAACCATCCATGGAAAGTCTTATTCAGCGCCATTCTGTTGTCTGTTGGGGTGGGGTTTTCATACTATAAAGCGGGGTTGGGAGCTGAATTTTTCCCAGAAGTTGATCCACCATCATTTACGATAAAAGTGCGTTCCTACGGTGATCTCTCTATTCAGGAGAAAGACAAAATAATGTCTGATATTGAAGCTGAGGTTATTGGAGGAAAAGAGTTTGAAAGTGTGTATACCAAAACCGGTGGTGATGACTCTATTGGTCAAATTCAAATTACGCCTGTTGATTGGCAGTTACGTAGACCGGTAAATAAGATCATTCAAGAGCTAGAATTGAAGCTATCTTCCTACGCTGGCGTTGAAATAGAGTTTAAAAAACCGGATGCGGGCCCACCGAGTGATCATGATTTAGTAATAGAGATTTCTGCAAGTGCAAGCGACGATCTTGATCAGGCCACCAAAGTCGTCCGTCATTGGGCGGATACCTATACTGCATTTACTAATTTAAGCGATTCATCAAGTAAACCGGGCATTGATTGGCAAATCGATATAAAAAGAGATGATGCTGGTCGGTTTGGTGCAGACGCTACTCTAGTAGGTAACACGGTTCAATTTGTGACCAATGGATTAAAAATTGGTGATTACCTTCCTGATGACGCCAGTGAAGAGGTCGATATATTGGTTCGCTTCCCTGAAGATAAACGAGATATTGGCCGTTTTGATCAATTGAGAGTGAAAACACCATCAGGGTTAGTTCCGATTACTAACTTTGCTCAAATTTCACCAAGCCAAAAGCAAGACACGATCAAACGTATTGATGGAAGGCGGGTACTTCAGGTAATGGCCGATCTTAAAGAGGGTTATAACTTGGCTTTGGAGCTACCCAAAATTGAAGCTGAACTAAACAAGCTAGGCTTACCAAGTACTATTGAATTTAAGCTACGCGGACAAAATGAGGATCAGGAGAAGTCATCGGCGTTTCTTGAGTCGGCATTTATTGTTGCACTAGCGGTTATGGCGTTAATCTTAATTACCCAGTTCAATAGTTTCTATCAAGCCTTTTTGATATTGAGTGCGGTTCTGTTTTCAACGGTGGGCGTTTTTGCCGGTTTACTGATTTTCCAAAGGCCATTTGGCATTGTCATGTCTGGCATCGGCGTTATTGCGCTGGCGGGAATCGTGGTTAATAACAATATTGTACTTATTGACACCTATAATCAGCTGTTAAAGCGTGGTTTAGATAGGAAAGAAGCGATATTGAGGACTGGGGTTCAGCGTTTACGTCCAGTAATGTTAACCACGGTTACTACTATATTAGGGTTATTACCTATGGTACTTGAGATGAACATTGACTTGATTAATCAAAAAATTGAGTTTGGTGCACCAAGTACTCAGTGGTGGTCTCAATTGGCCACCGCAGTTGCTGGTGGGCTGGCATTTGCTACGGTTTTAACTTTGGTATTAACGCCTTGCCTGCTTATGCTGACAAAACGTAAGGCTGAGTAATAAGCTAGATTGAACATACACCGACGCAAATAACAGTTTTTGCTCGGTGTATTTATTTGCGTCGAAAGATCTTAATCACTTTACTATTGATGATGTTCTCCGAGATCGGACAGTTGCTCAATCTCTCTGTGTAATAGCTCATCATCTCCAACATTGAGTTCAACTAAACGTTTAAGGTGGCTAATGCTGTCGATATCAATATGTTGAATACTGACTCGCATGAAACTCTCATTGACCTCGACTATTCGAGCCTGAAGAGAAATAATAATGTCACTTTCCGGGATTTGAAAAAAAACATCAACGTAGCGTTCAGGATCTAATTCTTTATTTGGTGCCGTAAGTAATAAACCATGTAACGAGAGGTCCATTATAGAGCAACTCGCCTTCACCTGCCCTTGATGAAGCTCTGCATGGGCTTTATATATAACCCGAGAAAAACGTCGACGTTCGCTCATATTCCCTCTCTTATTACATTAGTCGTGACTTGATAAGGTTATCATCATAGTTAGTGTTAAGAAAAACTTAGTCAGAGTTATGATGCACAATTTGATGGAACGCTCTCAATTTTTTGTAAATAAAAATGCAAAAAAAAGCCGCTATTTAATAGCGGCTTAGATATTTCATATAGGTCAATTACTTCGTAATGCGTTTGTATTTGATTCTATGTGGCTCCGCCGCTTGAGCACCAAGAGTCTGTTTCAACCAATCTGTATATTCAGTATAGTTGCCTTCATAGAAATTGACTTGCCCTTCATCACGGTAGTCAAGAATATGAGTGGCAATACGGTCAAGGAACCAACGGTCGTGCGATATCACCATAGCGCAACCAGGGAACTCAAGTAGTGCTTCTTCAAGTGCACGTAGAGTTTCAACATCCAAATCATTGGTTGGTTCATCCAGTAGCAATACGTTACCGCCAGTCTTAAGCAATTTAGCCAAATGAACACGGTTACGTTCACCACCAGAAAGCTCACCAATAATTTTTTGTTGATCAATACCTCTGAAGTTAAAGCGAGAACAGTAAGCTCGTGCCGGGATTTCAAAGTTATTTATCTTAATGATGTCAGCACCTTCTGAGATTTCCTGGAATACGGTCTTGCTGTTATCCATGCTGTCTCTGAACTGGTCTACAGAAGCAAGCTTAACGGTTTCCCCAAGATCAATTGTTCCAGAGTCTGCTTCTTCAGTACCACTCAGCATTTTGAATAGTGTTGATTTACCCGCACCATTAGCACCGATAATACCGACAATCGCACCCTTGGGCATGCTGAATGACAAGTCATCAATTAAGACGCGATCATCAAAAGATTTGGTTAGGTTTTTCACTTCTAAAACTTTGTCACCTAAGCGTTCGCCTGGCGGAATGAACAGCTCGTTGGTTTCATTCCGTTTTTGGTGGTCTGTATTTTGAAGTTCTTCAAAACGTGCCATACGGGCTTTAGATTTTGCCTGACGACCTTTTGGATTTTGACGAACCCATTCTAATTCTTTTTCAATGGTTTTCTGACGAGCGTTTTCTTTTGATGCTTCTTGTTTTAGTCGGTCATCTTTTTGTTCTAACCAAGATGTGTAGTTACCTTCCCAAGGAATACCCTCACCACGGTCAAGCTCCAAAATCCAACCTGCCGCATTATCAAGGAAATAACGGTCGTGGGTAATTGCCACAACAGTACCAGAATAATCAACAAGGAAGTGCTCAAGCCAAGCAACGGATTCTGCATCAAGGTGGTTGGTTGGTTCATCGAGAAGTAGCATGTCGGGTTTTTCTAAAAGAAGACGACAAATTGCCACACGACGGCGCTCACCACCAGATAAAAATTCAATTTTTGCATCCCAATCAGGAAGGCGAAGTGCGTCTGCCGCACGTTCTAGAGCATTATCGAGATTGTGGCCATCTTTCGCTTGGATAAGTGCTTCAAGTTCACCTTGCTCTTTGGCAAGTGCATCGAAGTCTGCATCTTCTTCTGCATAAGCGGCGTATACCGCATCCAAACGCGCTAGAGCGCCCGCAACATCAGATACGGCTTCTTCTACAATTTCGCGAACGGTTTTGGATTCATCTAAAACAGGTTCCTGTGGTAAGTAGCCAACTTTCAATCCAGACTGTGGACGTGCTTCACCATCAATGTCCTGATCGATGCCAGCCATAATGCGTAGTAGTGTCGATTTACCTGAACCGTTTAGACCCAAGACACCAATTTTTGCACCTGGAAAAAAGCTAAGAGAAATATCTTTAAGAATTTGACGCTTAGGCGGCACAATTTTGCTCACCCGTGACATGGTATAGACGTATTCAGCCATTGCCGATCGATCCTATGTTTTAAGAAAAGTTAATGGGCTATTTTATACCAATTCTTAACGTCTGAGAACGAGATAAATATAAGTACAATTATTCTAATTTAGAGCTTGATTAATACCCTATTAGTTTCCTAACATTAGAGTTACAAACTATTAAAGAATGAAGTGTATTTTAGTGGTGTAAATAGCGATTTTTTCACATTAGGAATTAGATATTTGATGTTGAGGTTTAACAAGCTCGTCTCTGCTGTGTTGCCTTTATTGGCCTTCTCTTCTGGAGTGCAAAGTTCTCCAGCGTCTCTTGACCAGCAACGAGTCATTTACCAAAAAGCCCAAAAATATTTGGACAAAAAACAAGTAGACGAATACATGGGGATTCGCGCTCAAATTGCGGATTATCCTCTCACGCCCTATGTGGATTACCGGACATTTATCCTCAGCATTGGAAAACGGACGCCAGAAGAGGTGAATGAGTTTGTCACTCAGCACCAGTCCTTCCCATTTTCAAATCGAATACGTGCCACTTACCTGGACGCTTTGATAAAACAAGGAGATTGGCAAACCTTATACCAGTATCAAACCACTGAGCCTCGTATGGAGAAGTATCGTTGCAGTTACTATTATGCGCAGCTTAAAAATGGTAAGGAGAGTGAAGCGTTTGAAGGTGCGGCCCAACTATGGTTAAGCGGAAACAGTATTTCTGATAATTGTGAACCTCTTTTTGCTGAATGGCAGAAAGCAGGATTGCGAACTGATGACCTAGTTCTGAGACGAATGTTGCTGAGCTTTGAAAGGAACAGTAATACATTGCTTAATTATCTGGCAAAAATGACTCGAAGTGAACAGAGCAAGATTCAGGCAAAAGAGCTCAAATACTTATCAAGAAATCCGAAGTATGTCGTTGAGTTCTCACAAAAGGTCCTCGTGTCTGAGTTCAATCGCAAGAAAGCAGAAATAGCGATAAAAAAACTAGCAAGAAAAGACGTTGAACTGGCTCAACGTTCGCTTGAGCCAGTGCTGGCTGCTCAAGCTTTTCCTGTTGAACAAGCACAGAAACTTTCCGACTTTGTCGCGGTTCGGTTGATCGAAACCAAAAAAACGCATCTGGCGATATGGCGCGATGAAGTACTAAAAAAATCCTCAAATGTTTCAGCAATTGAACAGAGAATCAGGTTGGCAATCAGACAGGCTGATTGGCCAATCATTCCAATGTGGATTACTTACCTTCCAGAAAGCGAGCGAGACTCAATGCGTTGGCAATATTGGTTGGGACGTAGTGAGTTGGCTTTGGGAGCGACAGCCGACGGAATTGCTCGTCTGCAGGCGTTATTGGGTAAACGTAATTTTTATAGTGTAGCTGCCGCCAAATCGCTTGATCAACCTGTCACTTATCAGGTAATACGTAGCGAAACCAGCACCACTATTTTAAAGCCCTATCAATCCAGCCTTTTGAGAATTAGTGAGCTGATTGAAATGGAGAAGATAGCTGCGGCGAAAAGTGAATGGAATTGGTTACTGTGGCAAGTCAATAAAAATGAGCAAGAGGCTCTAGCTGTCTATGCCGCCAATAAAAACTGGCACCACTTAACGGTTAAAGCAACGATAAAAGCCAAAATGTGGGATAACACAGCTTTGCGTTTTCCGATTGCTCACCAATGGTGGTTCAATTTCTATGGTGATAAACACAATGTTGACCCCATAACGCTGATGTCTGTTGCTAGGCAAGAAAGTGCGCTAGATGTTCAGGCTCGCTCTCCCGTTGGTGCCAGAGGCATAATGCAGATCATGCCAACAACAGCAAAGTACACAGCACGAAAGTATAAGCTCAGCTACAAAGGGGCGGGAGATCTTTATGATGTAGGTAAAAATATAGAGATTGGCAGCCGTTATTTAAATAGCTTACTTGTTCAATATAATGACAATCGGATCTATGCTTTTGCTGCTTACAATGCCGGACCTCATCGAGTAAAAACATGGCGTAAGCGAAGCGATGAAAACCTGGACGTATTCGCTTTTATTGAGTCTATTCCTTTTAGAGAAACTCGAGGATATGTACAAAATATTTTAATGTTTGAGAGCTATTACCGTAACCTGATGAGGGTAGAAGGTGACTTTCTACGACCTAACGAATTGTTGTCAAAATATTAGAATAAATCTGTGATAAAACGCTATATACTCATATATCGTCAAGCCGCATGAGGTTTCATGTGTGACTGAGTTTTTAGTATGCCAACAGAACGAGTTTAATTTATGTCTTTAACGCCTGAGTTTAATGATTGGCAACACTTAATGCGATTAGTAAAAAGTGCTGCGGAAGAAGAACAACATGAAATGTTGCTTACTATGCTGTTGACTGCAGATGAAAGGGACGCGTTGGTCGCCAGAGTAAATATTTTTAATGAGCTACTGAAGAGTGATTTGTCGCAGCGTCAAATTAGTCAGATGTTAGGTGTAGGCATTGCAACAATTACACGTGGCTCAAATGAACTGAAAGCGCACACGGATAGCGAAAAAGAGATTTTGTTTAAGCTTCTCAGTGACAATAAAAATGCTAGCGAAGGCTAGCATTTCATTTTTACTGTTGTCACTATAAATTGTTTGCGAAGTGTTCTTGGTTCATAAAGGGGATAAGCGCCAGAATCAGCGCCTGATGATAAACAGAACTTCGTGTTAATAGATGCTGAGTTAGTAAACCAATGGCACCGCCTTTTTGCTTGATATTTTCCGTGGAAAATACCTCGTCCATGACATCACCTAACTCTTTGCCTGTTCTCAGCTTTTCTAATACGACTGGTGGAAGCATTAAGCTGGCTGAACGAGACTCTCCCCGCTTTAGTTGAGACTCAACTACCATCCAGGCAAAAGTACAATCACCTTCATTACCAGCCTCTAATCCAACGTAATAGTCGGCATCTTCAACAGATAGTTTGGCATTCTTAACTCTATTTAAAGCGCCTAGCTTCGTTTCTGAGTCCGACATTGGCTGATCGGGAACTTCACTGGCAACGCTAACCCCTATAAACTCGAATGTGATATCAGAAAAGACATCGTTAAATGCATCTTTGACTGCATTAATTTTTGCCGGGTTAAGCGAGGCGACAACCACTTTACTCATTAGCATAGTTCCACTTATATTGGTTTTTCCTTTCCAAAGGATAGACGGACTTACTTGTCTAACTTGGGTGTAACTGGCTTCACATTTTCACTTGGGTAACAACCCAGAACCTTTAGATGGCGAGTTATCTTAGTGAGCTCGCTGATGGCCTGTTGCATATTGTCTGATTCTAAATGTGCTTCCAAATCAACATAAAACATCTCTTCCCACGGGTTACCAATGATTGGGCGGTTTTCTAGCTTTCTCATGTTGATACCGTATTTTTGCAGCACAAGGAGTGTCTGAACCAGAGAGCCAGCTTCTTGAGAGGTCGACATAATTAACGTTGTTTTTGCTGGTATTTGTGTTGATACTTCTACGGGCTTACGAGCAACAACAATAAAGCGGGTATGATTTTCTGTTTGATTGGCAATATTGCCTTGTATTTCCTGCAAACCATAAAGCTTTCCACTTGAAGAATTCCCAATCGCTGCAACACCAGCTTGATCAAGCTCTTTAACTTTTTGCATTGCATCTGCGGTACTTGCACATGACTCTAATGCAACACCATTTAAGCGACTTAAAAACTCACTGCATTGTTGATGAGGTTGTGGATGAGAAAACAGTGTCTTGATTTCTTCAAGACGAATTTCTCCGTTGGCTAATATACAGTGCTCAATTGGCAGGGTTATCTCCCCAACAATATATAGCGTTGTATGTTGCAATAGGTCATAGACCTCATTAATAGAGCCTGAACTAGTATTTTCTATTGGAAGTACACCGAAATCAGCATGACCTGCTTCGACTGTTTTGGTGACTTCTTTAAAGTGCTCGCAATTAAGCTCAATGAGTTCGGTATTTTTACGGCTAAAGTATTCACGACTAGCTAAATGGGAATAAGATCCTTTTGCTCCGAGATAGGCAACTCGGGCAATGGGCTTTCGGCTTAGCGCAGGGTTGGCTAAATTTTGCAGGTACGATTGCTGCAATAGCACAGAGTCTTCAATAATGGAGTGGAACAACTTTGTGATGTATTGAGCATCTAGGTTGTATTTTGTTTCTCCATTACTAATTAGTTTAACCAACAGTTGTTGCTCACGTTTTGCATCTCTTACTGGTTTAGAGGTTTCAATTTTACTTTTGGCGACCTCAATACTAAGTGCTCTTCGTTCAGAAAATAGCTGCAGAAGCTGATCATCTAAATCGTTTAAACGGAGTCTAATCTCATCGAGAGTATATTTACTGTCTGTCATGTTAGCTGCCTATTTATTCCTTTAATAAAAAAGCCTCCCTAAGGGAGGCTTTCTGTTCGTTTTTGACTTGTTTTTCCTAAAACGAATTAAGCCTCCAATTAGGAGAGAAAAAAGAAGTCAAAAAAGAACAGTGCGTTTGTTGTCATGATCTAAATACTTTTATTGAATTTGGTCTAACACAATAAGCAAGGGACTCTGACCCGTCAAGAAAAAAAATAGCGCCAGAAGGCGCTATAATCTAGGAATTCTAATTAATTGTCGTCGTCTTTATTCGATTTCGTCCAGCTCCAGTTTTTCAGCATGTGTTGCACGACGCGCTTCTGGTTTATGACTTAGCTTGTTTAATTGACGCTCTAATTTTTGTTCGACGTCTGTGACTGCCTTATATAGGTCTTCATTGATTGATGAAGCAACAAGTTTTCCTTTGGGTACCGAAATGCTTGCTTCAAATTTCATTTTTTTGCCAGGTTCTTCACTAATGGTGGTTTGACTACTGATGATGTCAACTTGCCATTTTTCGAGCTTTTTAAATTTAGCCTCGATATGCGCACGGATTGCAGAGGTGATCTCAAGATTCTTGCCAGTAATATTTATTTTCATAGATGTTTTCCTCTGTTGCATCCCTCATGGGTTAATTTCAGGTTACTGTTTCGATAAGAAAATAACGTGATCCAGATCACTTTAATTGGAGCGATAATTCCATTAGTAACTAAATGTGATCTATGGCAAATCTTTGTGAGTAAATAGCTAAAAAAAGCTTGTAGTAGCCTCTAATCTCTATAAATTGGTAGGAAGTAGCGTACTAAAAATAACTCCATTTTTAGGGAGTTTGTTCGATTCAAAAATCTTCTCTGTATAATAAATCATCAAGTCAAAGTGTGATCTTGATGAGGTATGATTCCCTTATATAAAAAAGCCGCTAAACATATAGCGGCTTTTCTACACAGAAAACAAAATCCAATCATTAGAGCGGGTTGAGTTTAATCAACTCTTGAGTTCTGGTTACCGCTTCTTGCAAATCTAGCTGCTTATACGCCTCTAATTGAATTTCTAAAGACTTTCTGGCAGCGACGGTGTCTGGGTAGGTTTTTTGCAGCTCTTGACAGCGATTGATCGCAGCAATCCAGGCTTCACGGCGTAAATAAAAATCGGCTGTAGCGAGATCATAGTTAGCTAAACGATTCTTAAGTGAAAACATACGCTTTTGTGCATCTGCAGCATATGTGCTATCTGGGTATCGCTGTAGTAGACGTTTAAAGTCAGCAAAGGCCGATTTTACTGGTTCAGGATCTCTATCTGAACGATCAATGTTGAATATATCGTGCATATAGTTTCTATCTTGTGCCATGTAAGATAGCCCGCGCATGTATAACACCCAATCCATTTTAGGATGTGTTGGATTTAACCGGGTAAACCTTTCAATAGTGGCGATAGCTAAAGGCAGATCGTTATTTTTGTAATAGCTGTAAATCAGATCGAGCTGAACTTGCTCCGAATAGGGACCAAATGGATAGCGTGAATCTAATGCTTCTAATTTCTCAATTGCAGTGAGCCAATTACCACTTCTGAGTGAAGTTTGTGCCTCTGAATAGAGTTCGGCTGCTGGAACATCAGGCACAATTTCGTCACTACTAGAGCAACCAAATAGCAGTGATAGGGTAAGCAAGCCTAATAAAGTACGGTATTTCATGTCCGGAGTTGGTTCCTTGGATATAAATAAATCTGATGCTTCCGTTACTTTCTAACAGTTAACAGATAGAATGAACAGCAAGTATACCCAACTGCCTTATAAAAGGGTTGGGAATAATAAATTTTTTCACACTCACGAGCATTAGTCTCATACTTTTTAGAAAAGTTCGATATGGCACAGCAAATAGAATTAACTGATACAGTAAAAGAAAGTCAACTTGGTCAACGATTAGATCAAGCCATTGCAGAATTGTTTTCTGATTTTTCCCGCTCTCGTCTAAAAGAGTGGTTGTTGGATGGCAAGGTTAGTGTGAATGGAGAAGTGGCGACCAAACCTCGAGTAAGGGTTATGGGTGGAGAAGTCATCACGGTACAAGCCGAACTTGCAGATGAAGAGCGCTGGGAAGCTCAAGACATTCCTTTGGATATCGTTTTTGAAGATGACGACATTATTGTTATCAACAAGCCAAGAGGTTTTGTGGTACACCCTGGCGCAGGAACACCTGATGGAACAGTGCTAAATGCTCTGCTTTTCCACTTTCCTGCCATTGCGGAAGTACCCCGTGCAGGGATAGTACATCGTCTCGATAAAGATACTACCGGATTGATGGTTGTTGCGAAAACGGTACCCGCACAAACTCGCTTAGTACGTGCACTACAGAAACGTAAAATCACCCGTGAATATGAAGCGATAGCTATAGGCAAAATGACGGCTGGTGGCATGGTTGAAAAACCGATAAGCCGCCATTCAACGAAAAGAACGTTGATGGCAGTCAATGAACTCGGTAAGCCTGCGGTGACGCATTATCGTGTCGCGGAACATTTTAGAGAGCATACCCGCCTAAGATTACGACTTGAAACGGGTAGAACTCACCAGATTCGTGTACATATGTCTTATCTGCAACACCCTCTCCTAGGTGATATTGCTTATGGTGGACGCGCGCGTATTCCTAAAGAGGCGTCTAAAGAACTTACAGATATGATTCGCAGCTTCGATCGACAAGCACTTCATGCCGTAATGCTTAGATTTGTACACCCTGCAACTGGAGAAGAGTTAGAGTTTCATGCTCCTATTCCAGATGATATGGTGATCATGGCCGAAGCACTTCGTCAAGATGCAAAATTGAACAAAGAAGAAGATATCTAATGGAATTGGTCATTCCTAACTGGAACGCACCTGAAAACATCAAAGCTTTTAGCTCCACACGTATTGGAGGTATTTCTAAAGGTGTTTATCGGGGCCTGAATCTGGGCATGCATGTTGAGGATGACCTTGTTTTAGTCATGCAAAATAGATCGTTGCTGACGAAGTTTTCAGAGATGCCCAGCGAGCCCGTTTGGCTAAATCAAACACATTCCACAGATGTTATCGCTGTAAATACGCCAACTTTAAAAGCAATAAATGCGGATGGAAGTGTTACTTCATCGTCGAGCATTGTATGCGCAGTGATGACAGCCGATTGTTTGCCAGTACTGTTAACCGATATTGATGGGTCTAAGGTCGCCGCTATTCATGCTGGTTGGCGTGGACTCGCTGATGGAATTTTGGAGCGAGCTGTAAAGCAGTTCGATAAGCCTGTTCTTGCTTGGTTTGGTCCTGCCATAGGACAAAATGCTTTTGAAGTAGGGCAGGATGTCTTTGATATTTTTACATCTCATACCGGTGAAGCTGAAAAAGCCTTTATCAGGAAAGATAATGGCAAGTATCTGGCCGATATGTGTCTGTTAGCGAAACAAAGACTACACTCTGTTGGTGTAGATAATATCTCTTATAGTGACTTATGTACTTATAGCGATACAGAACGATTTTATTCCTACCGAAGAGACGGAATAACGGGGCGACAGGCATCATTTATCTGGATCGACCGCTAATTCAATAATTTATACTTAAAGGGAGACTCTCTCCCTTGAAAAAAAGCCTACCTGTATCCATCTTTCTAGCATAAGCAAATTATTTCTTTTGGGATTGCTATGCGTTTAGATAGATTTACCAGCAAGTTTCAAGTCGCGATTTCCGACGCTCAGTCATTAGCGCTTGGGCGCGATCATCAATATATTGAACCCGTTCATTTAATGGTGTCGCTACTGAATCAAGAAGGCAGCGCCATTCGTCCTCTTTTAACTATGTTGAATGTGGACGTGGTGCAACTGCGTTCAAAATTATCTGAGATGCTAGATCGTTTACCAAAGGTGAGTGGTATTGGCGGCGATGTACAATTATCCAGTGGCATGGGTGTCTTATTTAACTTGTGTGACAAGGTGGCTCAGCAGCGTCAGGATTCTTATATCTCTTCTGAAGTGTTCCTGCTTGCAGCAATCGAAGATAAAGGTCCGTTAGGTGCTCTTCTTAAAGAATTTGGATTAACGGAAGAGTCTCTATCAAATGCGATTGAGCAGGTTAGGGGCGGACAGAAAGTAGATGACCCCAATGCGGAAGAAAAACGTCAGGCATTAGAAAAGTTCTCAATTGACCTTACTGAAAGAGCTGAGCAGGGAAAGTTAGATCCGGTAATAGGCCGTGATGATGAAATTCGTCGTACTATCCAGGTATTGCAGCGGAGAACAAAAAATAACCCAGTTATTATTGGAGAGCCGGGTGTCGGAAAAACGGCCATCGTTGAAGGACTTGCTCAGCGTATCATAAATAATGAAGTGCCTGAGGGGTTGCGAGGACGTAGAGTACTTTCACTGGATATGGGAGCACTTGTTGCGGGGGCGAAATATCGTGGCGAATTCGAAGAGCGCTTGAAATCAGTTCTAAACGAACTCTCTAAAGAAGAAGGTAATATTATCCTCTTCATTGATGAGCTACATACCATGGTTGGTGCTGGTAAAGGGGAAGGCTCGATGGATGCGGGCAATATGTTAAAGCCAGCACTTGCCCGCGGTGAACTTCATTGTGTTGGTGCGACCACACTCGATGAATACCGTCAGTATATTGAAAAAGACCCAGCGTTAGAGCGTCGGTTCCAAAAAGTGCTGGTAGATGAACCTACCGTAGAAGATACCGTAGCCATATTGCGTGGTTTAAAAGAGCGTTATGAACTACATCACCATGTAGAAATTACCGATCCTGCTATCGTGGCTGCAGCCAGTTTATCTCATCGATATGTTTCGGATCGTCAATTACCAGACAAGGCTATTGATCTGATCGATGAAGCTGCATCGAGTATTCGAATGCAGATTGATTCTAAACCTGAGTCTTTAGATAAGTTAGAACGAAAAATTATTCAACTTAAAATAGAGCAACAGGCCTTAATCAATCAAAGCGATGAGGCAAGTACAAAACGCCTAAGTACTTTAAATCAGGAATTAAGCGAGAAAGAGAGAGATTACGCGGAACTTGAAGAAATTTGGAATGCAGAGAAAGCAGCATTATCTGGAACTCAGCACATTAAG
Organism: Vibrio sp. UBA2441; assembly: GCA_002342685.1. Classification (GTDB taxonomy): domain Bacteria; phylum Pseudomonadota; class Gammaproteobacteria; order Enterobacterales; family Vibrionaceae; genus Vibrio. Next base: position 1,479 of record DDQN01000056.1, on the reverse strand, counting down.
TCCGAATTAGAACATGCGCGAATGGATATGGATTTTGCCAGACGAGCAGGTGATTTAAGCAGAATGTCGGAACTTCAGTATGGACGAATTCCTGAACTTGAGAAACAGCTAGATTTAGCGACTCAAGCTGAAATGCAAGAAATGACGTTATTAAAGAATAAAGTAACCGATGAAGAGATAGCAGAAGTACTTTCTAAGCAGACAGGTATCCCCGTTTCTAAAATGTTAGAAGCCGAAAAAGAAAAACTGCTTAGAATGGAAGAGGTGATGCATAAGCGTGTTATTGGTCAGCAAGAAGCTGTTGAAGTAGTAGCTAATGCCATTCGCCGTAGTAGAGCAGGGCTTTCGGATCCAAATAAACCTATTGGTTCATTTATGTTCCTTGGTCCTACTGGTGTAGGGAAAACTGAACTTTGTAAAACATTAGCCAATTTTATGTTTGATAGCGAAGATGCCATGGTTCGGGTTGATATGTCTGAATTTATGGAAAAACATTCTGTCGCAAGGCTAGTAGGGGCACCTCCTGGTTATGTCGGTTATGAAGAAGGTGGCTATTTAACTGAAGCGGTTCGACGAAAGCCGTATTCAGTTATCTTACTTGATGAAGTTGAGAAAGCGCACCCTGATGTTTTTAATATACTTCTGCAAGTTTTAGATGATGGTAGGTTGACTGATGGGCAAGGAAGAACGGTAGACTTTAGGAATACGGTCGTGATTATGACGTCTAATCTTGGCTCGACAAGTATCCAAGAGAATTTTGCAACACTGGATTACAATGGAATCAAGCAAGAGGTGATGAATGAGGTCACTAAGCACTTCCGCCCAGAATTTTTGAATCGAGTTGATGAAAGTGTTGTATTCCATCCTTTAGGAAAAGGGCACATCAAATCTATTGCTTCAATTCAGTTAGATAAGCTTTCACATCGAATGGCTGATAATGGTTTCGAACTGGAGGTTTCCGATAAAGCGTTAGAACTTATTGCCCAGGTTGGATTTGATCCCGTCTATGGAGCGCGACCATTAAAGCGAGCGATACAACAAAGTGTCGAAAATCCATTAGCAAAAGCCATATTGGCTGGGAAAGTTAATCCTGATAAGAAAATTCAGCTATTAGTGAATAACGAACGTATTATCGCACACCAGTAAAGTTGTAAATAAAGAAGAAAAAAGGATGAGAAGTCCCTTTTTTGCTCAATCTGTTCGATTTCTAATCGAACAGATTGTTTTTTTAAGAAAAAGGATATTTAGGGGTTGTGCTTGTCAGAATTCTCCCTATAATGCGCCTCCGTTGTCACAGCAAACTTCGCTAAGAAGTGGCTGAGAGAACAAGGACAATTTGATTGGCGAAATGACATTGCTTGACTTTTTAAAGCTAAAAAGAAAAAGCAAAAAAGTGTTTGACACAGAAGGTTATCTCGCTAAAATAACCGTCCGCTTCAAGAGACCTTAACGGAATCTTAAAGCAACGCTCTTTAACAA
>DDQN01000055.1 GCA_002342685.1 Vibrio sp. UBA2441 | reverse complement strand
GATATTCAGCATGCTGTTGTGGCTCCGGCGGGCAGTTTTACTAACATTGGCGCAGTAGGCGCGCTGGTCGTATTCGTTTATCTTGGTGAGTCTGGTTTTGCTTTGGTTCCACTGTTTAAGTTGTTTGAAGAGATTGTGTATTTCGGCTTTCTATTCCCATATGCAGCTAGCTTTTCATCCCTGCCCCAATTAAAAAAACGCGCCTGGTGGCAAGATCCTGTATTGAAAACCATGGTTGTTATGTTGGTGCTGGGTGTTTCATTAAACGTATCAGAGGTTATTCGACCGGACTGGTTCGAAACCATTACCTCCATTTTGGTGCCTATGGGCAGTTTCTGCCTGATGATTTCAGTCGGGCTGGTCTTTAGGTTTAGATCCATTCTGCAGCACTGGCGCGTTGCTCTTACATTAACGCTTAGTCGGCAACTTTTTCTGCCAGCGATTGTATTTTGTTTGATCGTACTCGTTGGTCAGGCTGAGCTATATAACGGTTTAATGCTGCAAGTTGCCGTCTTATTAGCGGCCATGCCTATCGCTTTTCTTGTTATTTTGCCCGCTGCAATGTACAAGCTCGATCAAGATTTAGCCAATGCCTGTTGGTTAATCAGCTCATTGACTTTCCTTGCCATATTACCGTTTATACCCACTCTGTTATCCTGGTTACAACCGCAGCTCTAAGTATTTCTTTAATCAGATCTCACTATGGCTTTTTATGTTTCAGTATTTCCAAATCAGGATTGGAAATTATGGCCTTATTAACCATTACATTACGAGATCTTAACTGAGTGTATACCGTCTCAACAGCCACTTTTACAGAGGCAATGTCTCCCATAACCGTTACAATACCCTTGCCACCGATACCAATGAGCATGTTAATCTTTATTAGCTCGACATTACTTCCCTTTACCATAATATCAGCGGCCTCTATAGCCCCGACGGCAGTGAAAGCTTCAATAACACCTACGGTACTTGAAGGCAGAGGTTGTTTTGCTCTCTTCAGGACATTAATAACTTCAGGGTGAATATTACCAATGATCACTTTATCAGCAATAAATCCTCCACCTTTAGCGACTCCTGCTTCTAAGGCACTCTGCACAGAAGAATTGCTACCACCTATTAATAACATTAGCTTTCCCGGGCACAGAGTCTGATTCATTAATAATTCAACATGTGCAGCTTTCATCATTGCATCGGCTACTTCATACCCCTGAGCAATCGACGATATTTCAATTCCACCAATAGCGTCTTTCATAACTTACCTTCAATCATTTAAACTGCTGTGAGCTTTATGACTTCACGGGAAATCATTAGCTCTTCATCTGTGTTAATCACAAGCACCTGAACGTTACTGTCTGCACGACTTACCATTTCAAAACCTTTAGCGTTTATTTGTTGGTCAAAATCAACCCCCATAAACCCAAGCCCCTGACAGATATCAGAACGACAAGTTGCAGAGTTTTCGCCAATGCCACCAGTGAACACAATTGCATCTACACCTCCCATTAAAGCGGCATAGCCGCCAATCGTCTGAGTCACTCGATTGGCAAAAATACTCAATGCTAAAGCAGCTTGCTCATTACCTTGATCTTTTGCCATATTAAGTTTGCGACAATCATTGGACAATTCAGAGATACCTAACAAACCAGACTCGTGGTTCATCATTTTCTCAACCTCACCCATTCCAATATTCTCTGCCTCAGCAATTATCCTAGGCAATGCAGGATCGATATCGCCACAGCGAGTACCCATCATTAATCCCGCTAACGGTGTGTAACCCATGCTCGTCATCATCGATTCACCATTACTAATGGCACAAATGCTCGCTCCATTACCTAAATGGCAGCTTATAATTCGTTGATTCGAATTTGAATTTATTTTTTCAGACACCGTTTCTGCAATGTATTGATGGCTAATACCATGAAAGCCAAAACGCCTGATACCATGCTCTGTATACAAGCGATATGGCAAGGGATACAAATAGTGTTCTGGTTTAATGGATTGATGAAACGCGGTATCAAAAACAGCAATTTGCTTGGCATTGGGCAACTTTTCAATAAATTGCTGAATGCAAAACAAATTTATCGGGTTATGAATTGGAGCTAGCCTGGACAGTTTATCTAATTGAGCCATTACCTCTTGATCAATCATGGTCGAGCTGGAAAAGGTCTCACCACCATGCGCCACGCGATGGCCAATTAGTTCCAAACTATCTAGCTTATCAATAATGTCCTGATCCACTAAATAGTCTAGCAATTGATCAATTGAACGTTCAAAATTACAAAAACCTAAATCACTAACTATTCTTTCACCTAACAACTCCGTTTTAAATAGCGTTTCGTCCGAATTAATACCATCAAACTGACCAACTAAAATACAATTTTCTTCTGGCATCGAAAATAATTTAAACTTCAGAGAAGAACTACCTGCATTAATTGATAAAACTAACTTACTCATTAACTTTCCTTAATTATTTACACTGCATCAGGTTCTGGTGATTGGACAAACTGCAAAGTGCATTACATTACCTAAAATATCTTCTACCTTTTTTAAAGCACACTCGACGGAAGAAAAATCTCCACTGATAACCACACAACCGTTACTTTGATCGACTTGCTCAATAACCACAGCACCTGACTTAACCGATAGATCTGCGACCACAATCGCGGCCTCATTAGGACTGACCGTCACCAACCCTAATGAGTGACCACCTTCATGTACATTTAGCCGGTTTGCCAGGTCGTGTTCTAAGTTCGCAATTAAATGAATAAGAGTAACTTCTTTGCCTGGAACATGTTCCTGAATAACACGTTCGAATTTATTAACCTTATCATTCATATTAATGGCCTTTAACTTAGTTTAATAAACTTAGTGATAACGTCCTGCAATTCACTTCTACCAGGTATTATAGGGTTCGTTTTTAACGTTACATCTGATAAGGCATTATTAACTATCTCGGTTAAATTATCGGTTGAAGTATGATTAAAGGTGTATTTCCGACAATTAGGTTCAATTCCGACTTTTTCATATAAGTATTCTATCTCACCAATCAACTTACTTACGCAGTTGACATCAGGTTCCTCAGAAGCTGAAAAACCTAGTTTTCTAGATAAATAAGCATATTTTCTTAACGTCTCTGAACAACGCATATTAAATTTGATAACGGGTATCAATGCGATAGCGTTGGCCAATCCATGAGGGACATGAAATTGAGCCCCTAACTGATGAGCTATCGCATGTACCATACCCAAGCCTGCGTGATTAAACGCAATTCCAGCTATTGAAGACGCATTATGAAGCTTGCCCCGCGCCTCTATGTTACTCCCATCACTGTAAGCAACCGGCAGATGGTCAAACACCAAGGCAATCGCCTTTTCAGCCAATGCATCACTGAAGTCACTGCTATTATTTGAAACTAAAGCTTCAATAGCATGTGTTAATACATCTATACCCGTATTAGCGGTAACTTCTGCCGGAACGGTTAATGTCAGTTTAGGATCAAGCAACGCTAAATCCGGTAACAAATCATCGCTTAACAGAGGCACTTTTATCTGCTTATCTGGTACGCTAATGACACTGGCGTTCGTTACTTCAGACCCAGTTCCACTGGTTGTAGGAATCGCAATAAACTTTTCTACTGGCAGACCTACCTTATTACCAAAAAACTTCACCGCTTTGGTAAGGTCAATTGCTGACCCTCCACCATAAGCAATAAGCAAGTCAGGAACAAATTGACTTAGCTGAACGATTCCATTAGTGACATCTATAACGCTAGGATCAGGATTAACATCACTAAATACTTTAACTTGATTGTTAATATCTAATGCCAGTTTTATTTCGGTCAAATTAGTACTGTCTGCCAAAAATCTATCACAGACAATTAATATGCGCTTACCAGAAATCTGACTCAACACTCTCGTACAGCCAGGACCAATAGCAAGCTCAACGGGTAACTTAAATTTATGCATTACCTGATACCTAGCGAATATTAAATGCTTCGTTCAGCACGCAGCGGCGTAACCGTGCAAAAGATCGGGCTGATGTCGTACCTTCACCCGTTGGCGTAGCGATAGTAAAGGTAGTAAAGCCATCAGAACCAACGCCTATGCCAGCAAATGAAGGTGCATTTTTGACAAAAATACTGGTTCGCATTGCTTTTGCTGCTACATTCAAATTCGAGACATTTTTGGAGTGCATAACCGCAGTATGAAAACAACCACCTTCAACGTTAATGGCCGTTTTCAGTGCCGCATCAAAATCTTTAACTCGTGCAACCGGCAACACTGGCATCAGTTGCTCCAACATCATTAAAGGATCATCGCTTGTTACTTGTAAAACAATTAACTTAGGTTCACCTACGACATTTATTTTTGCTACATTCAAGATCTCTTTTGGACTTTTTCCAATCAGTGCTTTATTCACGTCACCTTTATCATTGATAACTGCGTGTTTTAACTTGCTTATTTCAACTGCATCATTTATCCAGGTAGCTCCGCTTTTCTGAAATGCGTCAAATAACTGGTCTGCAACACTGTCTACGACAACCACTGCTTTCTCTGCAATGCATGGTAAATTGTAGTCCAGAGAGGCCCCTGCAATGATGTCTTCTGCCGCTTTAAGGATGTCAGCAGTATCATCCACAATTGCTGGCGGATTCCCCGCACCAGCACCGATCACCTTTTTCCCGGTTTGCATTGCCATCTTCACAATGGCTGGCCCTCCAGTCACCGCCAGAAGCGCAATATCAGGGTTATTCATCATTTTTTTGGTGCTATCAAAGGTGGGGGTTTTCACACAAACTACGATATTGTGAATACCAATTGCTTCAAAAATGATTCGTTCAATTTCTTCAATTAACCAGATTGATATCTTTGCGGCTCCGGGATGCGGGCTGTAACAAATCGTATTCCCTGCTGCTATCATACTAATCGTATTATTAATAATGGTTTCTGTTGGATTTGTACTAGGAGTAATAGACCCTATGACTCCATAGGCCGAATATTCAAATAGTGTTATGCCACCATCACCCGTAATTGCCCGCGTTTCAAGATCTTCAACTCCTGGGGTATTAAAAAGCGCGGCTTTATTCTTCTTAATTTTATCCGCGACATTACCCATACCCGTTTCAATATGAGCATCTTCCGCCATTTTGTTAATATAATCACTAAGATCAGTTTTCATATTTTCAATGGCTTTTTTTCTGCAAGCTAATGGACGCTGATTGAAATTTTCATAAGCAGTCTTCGCTGCACTAATCGCACTTTCAACATCATCAAACGATGCGTAGTTTTCGTGATTATTTGAGTTTGATAAGAACGATTCAGAAAATGAACTTTGCTCTAATATTTCTGCAACTAAAGATTCTACATTTATATTACGCATATTTTTAACCTATATTAACATTATCTACAATACCAACCACAGCACTATCTATTCCGTTTCCTTGGTCTTGAAAAATAGCTCTGCAAACAGAACCTTGTGAAATCAAAACAATATCATTCACGCCGCTTCCAACCGTGTCAGCAACGACTTTAAGGGAATCCGGAATGATATTCATATCAGCGCCAACAGCCTGGCATAACAATATTTTTTTACCTGATAGAGATTGAATTTTCTGAGTCATCACCACAGAACCAACCACCTTTGCTAAATACATACAAACCCCTATTGTTTCACTATGTACAAATCGTTCTTTTGCATATGTTCAAAAGCCAGATTTGTTGTTATTACATTCGCTCCAACTAGTATCCAGGCGTTTTTAAATAACGCGACATCAGAATAACTAATCACTTTTTTGTTTATTACTATTATGTCAAAGCCTTTATGGTCTTTTAATAAAATAGGTAGCTTGTATAATTTATCCGGAGATAATAATGGTATCAATTTCTGATGTATAATTATCGTAATGGAGATACCTATTGACCATGCATCAGTGACTATATTTACACCTTCATCATCGTTATTTAATTCTATTAACGCGTTCATAAATTTCAGACTAGGCAATACAATTTTTATCTCTGTTATATATTCTGGCTTTGACGACAATGAAATAACTTTTGATAAATCTCCTGTCAAATCTTTGCTATGAACGATTAATATTGATGAAGAATTACAATTAGATTTTATTGTTGATTTATCAGCCATTGCCTAAACCTCAAAAATTATATTGGCAAAATCTCCACATCCAGTAAGGCCCGCGCAATTCGCTTCATCCGTATCCAAATGCAGCTCTAATATCGTGCTTGGATCAATTCGAACAGACACATCTTTCAATACAACCCTACGTGGTTCGGTACCAACCATGACACTGACATGCTGATTATTGGTAAAGTCGAAAACAGAAGCATCAAACGGAGACATATGAATATGTCGCTGGGCAACGATTACCCCTTCAGCTAGGTCTACTTCACCATTTTGACTGACTAATTTAATACCAGGGGTATTCTCTAGGGCGCCGGAAATTCGAATTGGTGCCTTTACTCCTAATTCCCTAGCGTTAGTCGCTGATATTTCCACTTGCGATTGTTTTCTTAGTGGCCCTAATATTCTCACATTTCTAATACGGCCTTTTGGACCAACAACATCTACCGTTTGATCAGCCGCAAAATGACCTGGTTGATATAATGCTTTTCCTTCTGAGATACCCTCACCAGGAAACAAGGCATTGTAATCACCCTCAGATAGATGAACATGGCGATTGGAAATTCCAATCGGGACCGAGCGAGAGCGTAATTTTTCAATGACACAAGCAACAAGTTCTTCAGTTATGGTTTTACTCACGCCTCACCTCCTTTTTCAGGCGGTGGTTTCTTAGGTGATGCCTTTCTGGTTGATGTTGTTTTAGCAATAGTCTTAGTTTCAAGTGCATTTTTTCTGCTGGTTTTTGTTCTCTCTACTTGAACAGACTCCGCTTTGACCTGAACCTTTTTGTCAGTTGAATTATTATTTACTTCCGATTTTTCGGTAACTTGCATATCGCTAACTGGTGCGGAGGATTCCATTAACCCAACGCTAAGCCCTTCGCTCATTCTCGCAATCACTTTATGTGAAACAAGTCCATTTTGCTCCTTTGCGTTATGCATACCCACTTCCACTGCTGCATTAACTGAGCCTACATCTCCCGTGACTTTAATTAAGGTCCAGCCAAAGCCATTTGTATTCTCTAAACCCAATATTTCAACATTGGCTGACTTGGACATTAAATCAACCGTTTGAATCGCCAGTGCGAGACCTTTTACTTCAACCAGACCAAGTGTTTTATTCATCTGAAACTCCCGTCATTACTACTAAGATGAACTATTATTTTTGTCCATACTAAAGAGACGATAACTGTCTAAACCTAATTTAATGAAGCACTCATATTAACTTCACCCACCGCTTTCACATTTTTATAACCGCAGTTTTTACCAAAAATCGATCCATCAGTAATACTAATCAAATATTATTACGCAGCATACTAGCCGCCAATGACACACTTAAAACCATAAGATTCCACTATTTTTTTATAGTTAATAACTTCGTATTCATTTGGAGTTTCAATATTATCAAGCTCATATTCAACACCCAATAAGTCATATTTATTACTTCCATAATTGTGATATGGCAAGATGTGTACTTGGTCAATGTTATTCATATAGCCAATAAAACTGCAAATCGCTTTTATGCTTTTTTCATCAGCATTAAATGTAGGTATTAGTGGTATCCTTACATGCACTTTTTTCGCAATTTTGGATATGAGCAAGGCATTTTCCAAAATCAATTCACTTCCTACACCAGTATATTTTTCATGTTGTTTAGTAAATATTGTTTTTATATCCAGCAACACCACATCCAATAGAGGAATAATTTGCTTAATCACCTCTTTGCTAGCGTAACCCGTCGTCTCCATAGCTGTGTGAATCCCTTTTGCATTAGCACTTTCCAGTAATGCTTTTGCAAACTCAGGCTGCGACAATGGCTCTCCACCAGATAAAGTCATCCCACCCTGTGAACGACGGTAATAAACAGAATCTTTACTTACTTCGTCTATTACTTCCTGAACCGAGACAGTCTCACCCACAAGCGTCAATGCCTTAGTAGGACAGACATCAGCGCAGGGTTCACAACCACGAACTTTTTCCCTGTCGATCAAGTTGATTCTGTTTAAACTTAGTGCAGAATCATCGCAACCTGACAAATTCTGGCAGGCCGTAATGCATAAACCACACCTGGTGCATTTTGAACGGTCAAATAGTAGCGTCTTTCCAAACTCTTGTGACTCAGGATTACTACACCATTTACAAGATAATGGACACCCTTTTAGAAATACAACGGTTCTAATACCCGGGCCATCATGAACTGAAAATTTTTGGATGTTGAATATTACACCTTGCTTTTGCGAGTCAAGCATTCAATATCCCTCTAATAGAATATTAATTATTATGTTATGCGTATTTTACTTTTAATAGTTGCTCACTAGTTTGATGCTAGCGAGCAACTCTATTACTTAAAAGTTATGTTCCGTTCTTTCAATAATGTCGTTTTGAATACTTTCATCAAGAGAAATAAACTGCGCGCTATAACCTGCAATTCTAATAACAAGGTCGCGATATTTTTCAGGCTCTTTTTGAGCCGCTTGCAATATTTCCTTATTCACCACATTAAATTGTACGTGCATACCTTTATGGTCAAAGTAACTGCGGATTAAGGCCGTCATATTATTTAATCCACTTTCACCCTGAAGAGCAGTAGGATGGAACTTTTGATTATATAACGTTCCGTTTGAAGCGATAAAATGGTCTAGTTTAGCAACAGAGTTTGTTGCCGCAGTAGGCCCGCTTTTATCCATTCCACGACTAGGTGATACACCATCAGCCAGAGGTTCTCCCGCAGGACGCCCATCAGGTAATGCACCAACAACTGTTCCCATTAACACATTGATAGAAGCAGGGTAGAGTCCGGCCTGGAACTTGCCCCCTCTCGGGTTTGAGTATTTTTGAACTTCACGGCAGTAAATGGCTGCACCTTCACGAGTTAACTCATCCACGTAGTCAACGTCATTACCAAACTTAGGTGCGTCAAGCAGAATCTGTCGAATTGAATCTATACCACCTGAACTCTGGCTTGCTGCCTGAGCAATTTTATTTGCGTCAATTTGACCAAATTTAGCTGCGTCCGTTTCAGACAGTACTTTTCTAACTGCCTCCATGACAACATCGTAAGAAGGATCTTGCCCGGTCGTACTTTGAGCACTTCCACCAGAAAAATTTGATTCTAAAGCCGCACTTAACTGAGATAACGAAAGAACACCATCTTCAAACACAAGTTTTTTAATCGCTGCAAAAGAGTCGCCAACATTTGCTGCACCAACCCCCTGAGGACCACTGAAGTTATATTTTGCCCCCCCTTGCTGAAGGGATTTACCCGCCCCAATACAATCATCAACCATGCAAGATAAGAATGGCAATGGTGCCCTGTCAGCGTGAGAAATATCTACGCAGTTATCCGCCGTGATTAGGTTATAGACAAAGTATTCCGCTTGCTTAGTATACGCAGCGAGTAGGTCATCAAAGTCTTTAAGTTCTGTAAGTTTAGGGGTTACTGGCCCAAGTTGTTTGCCATCTGCCTGACCACCATTGAGTGTAATCTCCAGCAATTTGCCCAAATTAAAGAATGCTGAATCATGCCAACCTTCTGTTTTTCCTGGACATTGTGGCTCTACACAACCAATAATACCGTAGCGTCTTGCATCCGCGAGTTCAACACCACGACTAACCAAAGCGGTAATAATAACTTCATCGTTATAAAATGCCGGTACGCCCAAACCGAGACGACTAAGCTCACTCGCTTTTAACAAGAACTCATCCGGACTTTTCGACCATACACGCACCGAAAAGGATGGCTGAGGCAGTTGCACATGCGCTGTCGCTTCCATACACATGTAGGAAAGTACATTGGTTGCATCATTTCCAACAGAGTCCTGGCCACCAACGATTAGATTCTGGAACATGGGATAGCCACCAAACGCATTGGTTGATACTTCGTCCCGCACTTTATTGATATCGTTTAATTTAACCCAAATACAGTCAATTAATTCCTGAGCTTCGTCTTGAGAGATGGTTTTATCCATTTCGTAATACGGCAGCATGTATTGATCAAAGCGACCAGGAGAGATCGAATGGCCATTCGATTCGATACCAATGAGCAAATGGACAAACCAGAACGACTGACATGCTTCATAGAAGTTTTTCGCGCCATGCTCAGGTACCCGGCTACAGATTTCTGCGATTTTTTCTAGTTCAGATTTGCGTTGTCCGCTAGCAGATACCGCCATTTCTCGGGCTTTCATTGCATAACGTTTTGCAAACTGAATCGCCGCATTACAAGAGATTATGATCCCTTTATAAAATTGCTCCGATTTAATGTAGTCAGGATCAGTTTTATCCGCAGATAACATAGTTTCAGCGACTTCTTTGATAACACCCTGATAACCGACTTTGAGTATCTTTGCATAATCAACCGATATATGACCTACACCATTCATATAATAGTTGCCAACCGTAAAGACGTTAGCTTCCATACAAGCTTTGATATCCGCAGACATATAAGATGTCGCCAATTCACTTGTTGTCTTGCCCTGCCAATAAGGGAAAATGGTTCTCAGTTCATCTTTTGCTTGTTCTGAAATTTGGAACGAGTCACCATTTCGTTTGCCAATTCTGTCAAACTCATCTTCTATCCACGTATTGGAAAACTCGGGAAAGATCTGCGACGAGCGAGGCTCGATAGTTGCACTACCGACGACTAACTCCCCTTCTCGGATGATGATTGGAAAGTCTTTTAAAATTCGTTCGAATGCTTTTGCACGGCGAATGATGGCAGGTTTGCCTTCTGTTTCTTTGTATGACGCGGTAATAGATAACGCGCGTGCCGTTTCTATTTGAGGTACAGCATCAAATATTTGGTTTTTCAAAAGACAAACACGAGAAGTTGGTTCGCTAAAACCTTGCGATATTGGATTCATTATATTGTTCCTTTCTCTTGCCTAAATATATGGTTTAGTCACAGATGGGGCTTTCCCCCCCATGGTTTCGAGCAGACTCTTACCAACATCCCGGGCCGTCATGACAGACTGTCTTACTGCACCAGAATCGCCGGAAATAACCAGAATGACCTCATTAGAGTAACTGGTACCATTCGAAGGTGAACTGTATGCAATAGTTTGAACGTTGGCAGCTTTCAGCGCGCTATCCGCCATCAACACACCAATAGCTGCTGGCGCACCAACAATGAGTCCACAAGCTTTACCTAAAGGAACGCCAAACGCGTTTTCAAGTGCATAACTCGCTCTGGCACTGTATTGCAATTCTATGTGGCCAACGTCATTGGCATAGACATCACCAAATGTTCGGTCTAGTTCTTTTAAAGCAACTTCTACAGCTCGCCTTACATCAGAAACATCCGAGCCTCCAAATATAATCAAACAACCATGACCAGCACCGCCTTTGGTATCTCGGGCAAGCTCGATTTTTACTATTTCGGTATTAGTCGCCTTTACCGCTTCATCAGCGGCCATTATATGAGGCCCGGCACCCGTTCTGGCGCCAATAATGCCAATAGAACGATACTTCTTATCCAATGCCATCACTTCTAATAACGCATCGTCTACATTAGCGATAACCAAGCCAATGGTATCGCCCAACGCAGTACCAACAAATTCTGTCATTGCATTTGTTTTGTCTTGCATACCAACTCCACTATCTTGGTCAGGCAGGTGATCTGTTAAAAGATTATGTTCAGTTACCCCTTCTTTTGGGTCACCTACCTCTTCCAAAATTTGAGATATGATTTTATCCAAAGAAGAATCACTCATTATTTACCCATACCTTTTGGCAAAATTGCTTCTACATCTGTATGAGGACGAGGAATAACGTGAATTGCGATAACTTCACCCACATTCTTTGCCGCGCAGGCACCTGCGTCTGTTGCGGCTTTTACTGCACCAACATCACCACGAACAACAACAGTAATTAAACCTGAACCGATTTTTTCATAACCCACTAAATGGACATTTGCAGACTTAACCATAGAATCCGCCGCTTCAATTGCGGCAGTAAGCCCTTTCGTTTCTACCAAACCCAATGCTTCTTGTTGCATGTTTCACCTCAATGTTTTTATGTTTTACCAATGTTTAATTCATATAAAACTTTTTCTAAAACTATTCTAATGGGATTCACTTGCAATTTATTGCTATTAAAAAACTGGCTAATAGGAGAATGTTGCAAAATAACAGCAATATTTTTTTACTCTTGATAATTATTTACCGCCCTATTGGCCAGCAACCCATAAAATCAATACAAATTTATTGCTTAGACCATTTTAGGAAAGTTTCATTTATGTGACACGTGCTATACCTATGCCCGAACAAGTAATTATTCAACACAAACAGTCATGGATAAAAATATAATATCAATTCAAATCTATGGATCGATATAACTATTTTTTAAACTTCTATATGTTATATTTAGTAATCTATAATTTTATAAGCGGCGTATCATGAGAGGAACTTTATCCATCAACGACAATTTTTCCAGCGCAATGGAAGATTTTGCTATTGCGACAAATCTTGCTGTTGTCGTTGTTGATATACAGGGTAATGAGGTTTCTTCACGGTTCAATTTTTCATCTTTATGCAATAAAATACGAACTCATGATTATTTATATTCAAATTGTAAGAACTGCGATCGACTTGGCGGGCTCAATTCGTTAAAAAATCAAGGTGTTGGATTTTACCGTTGTCATGCTGGTTTGGTCGACTTCTCGGTACCTTTACTTGTAAAGGGTGATTTACTTGGATTCATTCAATGCGGACAGGCCAAAATTGAAGAGACCGACCAGCTTCCTTTAATTAATAATCGTATTGACAGCTACCTTATCGATAAAGAGTTGCACGAGCTATATAAAGAGACCGAGACAACAAAATTGTCTCGATTATTCTCTTGTGCTAATACGTTAAAGTCTTTATCTGATTCTTCTCTGTCTAATAATTTTCATTTAGATAAGACCAGCAACCCCATAAAAGTAGTAGAGAACTCAGAACTTAATAAATTAGAAAACAGATTGAGAATAGAAGAAGCCATAAATTATATATGCAACAATCTATCAAATAAATTAACCCTTGAAATGGTCTCTTCACATGTCAATTTGAGCCCCTATTATTTCAGTCGACTTTTCAAGTTGTATACAAATCTTGGGCTAAGTAAGTTCATTAATAAACAGCGCTTAAATTCCGCCAAAATAATACTCCAAAACAAAAGCTTACCTATTAGCACTGTATCCAAGAAATGTGGATTTCACAGTACTAGCTACTTTATACGACAGTTCAAGCTTGAGCATCACGTTACACCGCATGAATATAGACAGTCTATAATGATAAATAGTAAGCATAATGCAAATTAAATGCTAATAGGTCAGCTAGCGTCATTACATTTAATGGGATGACATCTAAGACATTACATAGGGTCAAAGTAGGCGCCACTAGCTATTTACTCATAAATAGGGAGCACTTTATGCTCAAGCTCACATTATTACGTCATGCTAAATCCAGTTGGGATTACGCCACACTAGATGATCATTTACGCCCATTAAATAATCGAGGCTATAGACAAGTAAAGCGTTTGGCCGAACGTTTTCCGAAGGATGTGGATGCTATCTGGTGTTCACCAGCCATTAGAGCCTATAGCACTGCATTTCACCTACTTGAGATGAATCCTGAACTTTATGGTATTTTCCATCTTAAACCAGAAATTTATCAGGCTAATGCAAGCCAGTTACTTCAAATTCTGACTAAGGATGGCAATGGAAAACACATCGTTCTGGTAGCACATAATCCTGGGTTAGAAATCCTGGCCGAGGATCTGCTCGGTGTTACAATACCGCTTAAAACAGCCCATTTGGTGCAATTAAACCTCAATTGTGATAAATGGTCATCAATTTCACCTCAATGCGCAACGTTAGAATGTTTATGGCGTCCAGATTAGCGCGCCAAATACTTACCAAGAAAACGGGCATCACTGTTCTCTTTTGATTAAACTTATTTAAAAATCAACGAGTCCAATACGCCCAATCCACTATGAACGCCACCTTCTGTCGCTGCTGCTGATTTACTTCGTATCAGATATCCTGCAAACCCTTGTTCTTCAACCGCAGGTTTGCCATCGATATGTACAGTAAACATGCCCAATTCACTGATAAGGTCTTCAACAATAGATGGTTTTGCATCCCTGATTACCAGAGCAGATTTCTTTCTCGGTTGTGGATGAATTCTTCGCATCAAAGACCAGGCTGGGTACTGTTGTTCTTCTAAATTTTGAAGAGCAGGCAAAATATCCTGATCGAACACACAATGGCCACCACCTTCACCCTGATTTTTAAGTACCCATTCTGTTAGCGAATCATTCTTTATAGCGTCGTAACTGTATTTATTAACTGAGCGCACTTCACCCATCAACTGTTTCACTACTCTCGCTTCTTCTGTGGTCAAACCAAATTGCGTCAAAGCCTTTACATCCATCGAAGAAAGCAACATTTGAATACGTTTGCTCGTCGCTAGCTGTTGATTAACCGTTGCATTTACCGCTACCCGATGTTGTTCGATAAAAATTCGGGTAGACATCAACGCTGCGCAGCATTTAGTCTCATCGAAATCATTGGCGATGTAGTCAGAATATTGATAGCCCGCTCTTAAATAAACGGTATCTACCGGACCAAATCCATCAAGTATTAATCTGTTGTTTTTTCCTGTTGACAAGTTTCCGTGTAATTGCCGAAAGGTTCGTTTAATCGTCTTCAAGCCAAGATGCTGCAATTGCTCTTCTAATAAATGTTGGTCAAATATATTGTCTTCATCTTCCTGCACGATCATAAGAAAAGTTGCCGGGCCTTCATTACCACTTTCTATCCGAATTTGCTCAGATGCTTTGGCAATTCCTAACGCGATTCGTTCTATTGCGGGATTATCAATAAACGCATCGCTTGTACTACTTGACCACCGATCAAATACCTGTGGCCATGACAGTTTAAGGTACTGGTGAAGTTCGTGGATCTTCTGGCCAAATGGCCCCATACCCGCAGCAATTCCATTAAATTCGATCAACTGAGGTCCTGATTGAACGTCATCCATAAAATCGGAACGCATTATCAACAATGGTAGTCGGGGCGGCACAGCCTTACTTTCAGCGTAGATTTGATCATGCATCTTGAGCAGTGCTTTGAAAAACGGATCCCCATCGGAAACCGGTCCGATTGCATTGCGAAGAAACTCGCGATTTTCGGATACCCCGTGTATTAATTTGCCTAGTATTGGAACGGCACCCACTAAGTACTTATATCTTTGTTCCTCAATAGGTACTGGAGTAAAGCTAAACGCTGCATGCTTTGAGGTATGAGAAGAAGCTTTCAACGCCATTTTATTTAACATCGACCAATCAGAAGCATCCTGAAAAGCGCGTATGGATTCTGTATCAAACATCAGTGTGCCTCTTTATTTCCTTTTTATTAAAAAAAGGCTGTTATTTTTAAAAACTGTTCTTTAAACAAGGCTGTCATTTTACAATGACGGCCATTGCTTACCTCTAATACTCATCATAAACGCTCAGTTCCTCAACCAATACCAGCTTCACAATAAATTCTAGCTAATTCTATTTTTGTCACATCATTTAGAATGTGACCTTTCAGTCGAAAACAGATGAACGTCTATTATCTACATTAAATAAATACTATCGAATACATGTATCCTGCTCCGATAGCCATACCAAGTATCACAACTAAAAATGCGGCGATCATTTGATTCTTAAAGATAGACTTTAGCAGAATGACTTCGGTCAAACTGGCACCGGCACTACCAATAATTAGAGCCATCACAGACCCAAGCGCCATGCCCTTCGCAACCAAAGCAGCACTCAACGGGATCACTGCTTCAGCGCGAATATACAAAGGAATACCAATCACCGCCGCAATGGGTACTGCGTACCAGTGGCCTGCACCTGCATACTGGGCAATCAAGTCCGTTGGCATAAAACCATAAATGAGAGAGCCAATTGAAATACCCAGCATTAAATATGGAAACACTTGTTTAAAATCTTTCCAGGTAGAATGCCAGATACGTAACCAACGATTATCCGCTTGTTGCGCGGCAGAGCTCACACTGGTATTGCATGAGTTGGGGGAAAGCACGGGGGGCGCACCGCAATCAGATACCGATGCCATCGCAGGGACGGAGGCCGACTCTCCACAAGAAGTAACAGCTGGCTTACGTTCAGGGTTAGCGCAGCAACTGATATCAGATCCTTTTTCACTCACTTCTTTGCACTGAGAGACAGCATTGGTTACTTCATAGGCTTCTGCTTTAACGTATCTTTCAAACCCCAGTTTTTCCAGTACATAACCCGCCGTTATCGACACTGTCATGGCGATGAGGAAATAAAATATCGCCACGTCAGCGCCAAATGTCACCACAAACAAACCGATAATTATGGGGTTAAGCAATGGGCTGGAAAACAAAAACACCATCATGGGTCCAAACCCGGCTCTTGCGCGTAATAGTCCTTTGAGAAAGGGGATTGTAGAACATGAACAAAAGGGCGTAATTGATCCTAGCAGAGCTGAAATAACATAACCTTTGCCATTACGGGAGCTCAGGATGGACTTAACTTTTTCTGGCGTAATAAAGTCTTGCAATACACCCACAAGATAACTGATGACTAAAAAAAGTATGATTAGTTCGGTGGCTAAGAAAGCAAACATGTCTAACGCTTCTTTTGCCATGGAGATGATTTCTGGATTCATAGTTTAACTCAATTTATACTTCTAGAATAATAGAAATATAAATTGAGTCGAAAATATTGTCAATAAACATTTCTATAAATACAGAAATAAGTGTAGGAATGAACAGCTGTGAAGGTTAGAGAAAGTTCAAAAACAACCTTAATAACAGATAAGATTGTTTTTGAATGAGGACATCAGGCGGATTTATTTTTCAGCTCGCCCGTTCCCTGAACACAACACTCATCTTGTAAAAACTCAATAATATCTTCCAATACTTCATACTGAGAGATGCAAATTAGCGTCCGTCCCTGTCTTACCTGCTTGACTAAACCGACAGACATTAGTGAGGAGATATGATGATTTAATGTGGAGCCGGGAATATCCAGAGCTTCTTTCAAGCTGCCAACTGGCATTCCTTCAAGACCCGATTTAACCAGAAGCTTGTAGATACTCAGCCTTTTGGGGTGCCCAAGCTCTTTAAGAGCACTCGCGATTGTTTCTAGTTCCATAACTGAATCCTGAAAAAAATAGTCGTTCCGTTAATATACCCAAGGTGCTTGGGTATATTAACGGAATTACCTATTTGGAATCAAAAAGAAAAACCAGCCAACAATTGCGTTCACACTTAACTACCCACTCCTCCTCTACAAAATGCGAATTGGGACTCTTTTCCGTCCAAAGCGTTTCTGTTGACTAGAAAACTTACCGGCAATAGATTGTCCGCAATCAGCACACAAACCACCATCTGTAATCTGATACTCTCCGAGCTGATACCAGTCTCGTTCTATCACACGCTGATGGCAATTAGGGCAATAAGTACTGTCCCCTTCAAGATCATGAACATTACCGACATACACATAATTCAAGCCATGGCTCAACGCGATAGTTCTAGCTCGCTTTAGGGTACTTAAAGGAGTTCTTGCTTTATCCAGCATTTTAAAATCAGGATGAAAGGCACTAAAGTGCAGTGGGACATTAGGTCCAAGGTTGTCCATTATCCAGCGACACATATCATCCAGTTCTTTCGAAGAATCATTTTCATCGGGAATGAGTAATGTGGTTATCTCCAGCCATACATCTGTTTCATGATGAATATACATCAAGGTATCCAAAACAGGATCCAAATGAGCACTGCATAGTTTGCGATAAAAACGCTCAGTAAATGCCTTAAGATCAATATTAACGGCGTCCATATGGCGATAAAATACCCTTCTAGGCTCATCACAAATATATCCAGCACTCACAGCAACGGAATTAACATTCATCTCCCGGCACACTTTGGCGGTATCGACCGCATATTCTAAAAATATAACCGGATCATTATAGGTAAACGCGATACTTTCACAGCCGTTGTTAATTGCCGCGTGGGCAATTTGTTCTGGCATCGCTAATGAACCTAACGCATCCATCTCGCGTGACTTGCTAATACTCCAGTTTTGACAGAATTTGCAGCCCAAATTGCATCCGGCTGTTCCGAATGAAAGAACTGAACTTCCCGGATAGAAATGATTAAGCGGTTTTTTCTCTATCGGATCGATGCAGAACCCACTAGAACGACCATAACTGGTGAGTACTATTTGGCCCTCATAAGCCTGCCTGACAAAACAGGCTCCTCGCTTACCTTCCCTCAAATGACACTTTCTCGGACAAAGGTCGCATACCACGCGACCATCATCGATCACGTGCCAATATTTGGTTGGAAATTTGTCATACATTGAAGGCATAAACATAGCCTGTAATATCGAAATAGCGCCTAAACTAACTATAGTTGCTGATCATTATGTTGGTACAATTATGCAAATTCGTCCCGCTAGCGCGGCTGGTACATTTTATTATGCCGACCCAGAACACATTCGGCGTCAACTCACCCCTTGGATGGACCAGCCTGCTGATCCACAGGAACCACCACGTGCGATGATAGTGCCGCATGCTGGCTACGTATACTCAGGACATACTGCGGCAAATGCATATCGACATTTATTTGGCCATAAAAATCAGTACCAAAAAGTCATTGTGGTTGGCCCAAGCCATTATTTTCGATTTGACGGTATAGCGGTTCCGGACGTTCAGCAGTTTTCTACGCCTCTAGGCAAGGTGCCATTAAATCAGCCCGCTATTGATCAATTGCTTTTGCAAAATCAGGTGATCACCTCAGATAACATTCATGCCCCAGAGCACAGCTTAGAAGTGCAATTGCCTTTTTTACAACTTTGCTTAGATAAGTGCTCTCTGATACCCATACTCACCGGGCGCATCTCGGCCCAGGAGCTGGCAAACATCATTGACCCGATTTGGACCAATGACACATTGCTGATTATTAGCAGCGATCTTAGCCATTTTAACTGTTTAGACGGTGCCATAAAAATAGATCAGGCCACCTGTAAACTGATTGAACAGAGCTCCGCTTCACTAACTCAGCAACAAGCCTGCGGGAGTATCGGAATAAACGCGCTATTATTATTGATAAGACAAAAACAGCTCACACTGAAACGAATCGAATACAGTAATTCGGCAAGCTTCAGTGGTGATAAAAACAGGGTCGTCGGTTATGTCAGTTACCTTATATCATAGATTAAACAGTGCACAACAACGTCAATTGCTCACTATTGCTCAGCAGGCCATCCGGGATTATTTACATCAAGGTGTCGCAAACCCACCGTCGTTAGACAACTATGATTCAATAGTGCAAGAAATCGGCGCGTGTTTTGTCACGCTCAAAGTTAAAGACCAATTACAAGGCTGTTTAGGAACTCTAGAAGCAACTAAACCTCTGGCCCTTGAAGTCTACGACAAGGCTTTTGCCTGCACGCACCAAGACAACCGCTTTACCCCATTAATGAAAAATCAACAGAGTTCCCTCACCGTCGAGATCTCAGTGTTATCGAAACCTAAGCCATTAGTGATTGAATCTGAAATTGCTCTGCTTCATTACTTAGCAAATAATAAGCTAGGGGTAATGCTAAGAGAGCATCAACGAACTGCGGTATTTCTACCGCAAGTTTGGCAGCAACTTCCACAACCTGAGGACTTCATTCGTCACTTGAAAGCCAAGGCAAAATGGCCTGAAAATTATTGGAGTGATGCCATGCAAGTAAGCACATTTGATGTACAAATTATAAACAGCTTGTATGTTTAGCTCAATGAGCAGAATCACTCAGTGCAAGCTGTACAGCCGCTGTGGCATGAATTTCCGTCGTGTCATACAGCGGAACTTCTGTCAGTTCTTGATTGATCAGCAACGCTATTTCTGTACAACCAAGAATAACCGCTTGCGCACCCTGAGCATAAAGATCTTCAACTATGCCTATAAATGCCTCTCTAGAAACCTGTTCTACCTTTCCCAGACACAATTCATGATAGATGACGTCATGAACCAGCTGCCGTTGGGCTGTATCAGGAACCACTACATCGATAGCATATTTTTCCGTCAGGCGTGATTTATAAAATGCCTGCTCCATGGTAAATTTGGTGCCAAGCAAACCGACCTTGGTGACATTGTCACTTAATAATTTTTCTGCGGTTGCATCTGCAATATGCAATAAAGGAATGGAAACTGAACTTTCAACCTCTTTTGCTACTTTGTGCATGGTATTGGTGCCAATCATAAAGAAATCCGCTCCCGCGAGTTCTAATGATTTCGCTGCCGAAATTAATATTTCCGCAGTTTTGTCCCAGTCACCACGATGCTGAAGCATTTCAATTTCCGCAAAATCGACGCTATTCAATATAAGCTTTGCTGAATGCAGCCCACCCAATGATTGTTTCACTTCAATATTGATCGCCGAGTAATAACTTGCTGTAGACTCCCAGCTCATGCCGCCGATTAACCCAATAGTTTTCATCATCACATCTCCTTTTTAATCAGGTTAACATAAGCGTATCAGGCACGTTTGTAAAAAATTGCGCATCTATTCAGATGCTTATTCCAATTGGAATTAATATCGATAATGAGTTTTTGCAGCAACAGAAACATGCGGCTCTGACAATTTTTCTTTATTAAAAATTTTATTCATCATCGAGATTAATTCAGAAGAAATAGTAAGATAATCCTGTTCGATGGAGTCAATTTTAATTGGCAAACAGTCTAATATTTGATAATCATCAAACGTGCCTAAACAGATATTTTCATTCATCAGATTGTGTTGAGACAAATATTTTAATACTCCTTCCAGTATTGAGTAAGAAGCAGTAAAAATTGTTTTGGGTAACTGTTTTCTCTGTTCCATTACTGAAGCCATCATTCGAAAACCAGACTCTGCCTTATGATTACCATGAAAAACATAGTTGTCAGCAAAAGGCATACCCATCTCTTGTAAACCAAGCTTAAACCCTTCCAAACGCTCTCTACTTGTTGATAGTTCTGGGGAGCCGCCAAAATAAATACACTCTTCACTTCTACTATTGAGCAATAGTTTACTTACTAATTGTTTTGTCCCAGTAACAGAGTCTGTTTTTACACAAGGTAAGTGGCTATTTTCAATCGTTCTATCAAAAAGAATAACAGGGACCGATTTATTTATATCTTGATAAAAGTCAGGGCTTTGCATACAAGAGGCCACCATCAAAATATCAACCTGTCTTTGCATTAAATTCTCAACGGCAAGAGCTTCCAGTTCGGTGTCATCTTCAGAAGATGCGACTAATAGCTGATATCCTTGTTGCCGACCTTTGGACTCAAGAAACTTCACCACAGTTGCAAACCCCATGTTAACTAGGTCCGGAATGACAACACCGATGGTATAGGTCTTTTTCGATTTCAGTGCTCTGGCATAAACACTTGGAGAATATTGCTGCTCATTGACGACACTCATGACTTTATCAATAGTCGACTGCTTGATTCGGTATTTTTGAGCATGGCCATTAAGAACAAAACTTACAGTGGATTTTGATACCCCTGCCATTTCTGCAATATTTGCTAAGGTAAGTTTTTTAGTCACGGTTTCCCCCATAAGTAACCGCCATTAGCTTATCGCTAAACGCAATAAAAAAATACGCTTAATTGGCTTAACTGATTATGTTTCCTGAATAACTTTCAAAGAAAAATAACTTTACCTTTGACTTGCTAAACCGATTTAGTAAACTGTTTTCAACAGATATAGAAACAGGAATGTAGTCATGAACAAAGTATGGGTAACTGGCGACGCGGTTGTCGATCTAATACCAAATGGTAAAGATAGTTTTTTAAAATGTCCGGGAGGGGCTCCTGCGAATGTTGCTGTTGCCATTGCGCGTCTGAATGGAGAGACTGGTTTTTTTGGCCGTGTCGGAAATGACCCGCTAGGAAAATTCATGCAGCAAACGTTAGAAAATGAAGCTGTAGACATCGCCTCTTTAGTATTGGATGCAGATCAACGTACTTCAACCGTTATTGTCGATCTTGATGATGCAGGCGAGCGTAGTTTTACTTTTATGGTAAAACCAAGTGCCGACCAATTTATGGCTGAAACGGATATCCCAGAGTTTTCAAAAAACCAATGGTTACATACATGTTCAATCGCTTTGGCCAATGAACCAAGCAGAACGAGTACAATGGCCGCAATTAAAAACATTAAAAATGCAGGTGGTTTTGTTAGTTTCGACCCTAACTTAAGAGATGAAGTTTGGGCCAATCCAGAAGAGATAAAAGAGACTGTTTTAAAAGCGGTAAAACTCGCTGATGTCGTTAAGTTTTCCGATGACGAGTTATTTTATCTAACTGGTTCTGACTCTCTTGAGCAAGGAATAGAAAAACTGGAAAAGTACGCTAATACTCTGGTAATAATTACTCAAGGTGCCAAAGGTGCGTTAGTCGTCTATAAAGGAAAGCAACAACTCATCGCCGGTAAAGCAGTAAAACCTATCGACACCACTGGTGCTGGCGATGCCTTCGTCGGAGGGCTATTAGCTTCTCTATCTACTTATGAAGACTGGAACGAAGAAAAGTCTATTTACGAATCAGTCAAATGGGCAAATGGTTGCGGCGCATTAGCAACAACACAAAAAGGGGCGATGACAGCTCTGCCCAATAAAGAAACATTAACAACATATATCAATGAATTGTAACGTAAAAAAGCCTCTGTTATAGAGGCTTTATTATTTGAAATAAAGAGCTATTTCATTACTTATTCAGCGTGTAAGAAACCAAGTATCAAAGCTACCCTGCCCATGCAAATACATTCCTGTCGCAGTTGGAGGAGTAAATGCACGACAACTTAATACGTGCTCGCCATCATTAACAAATATCTCCAATGAAGAATTATCTGCCAGAATTCTTAATTTAACCGTATCACCAGCCAACTTAAGTTCTCTAATAGTGTCGCCTTCACGTATCTCTGTTTTTACTCTATTTAAATACAGGGTGTTATTTAACCCCAATTCAATGGCAACTTCGTTTAAATCATCTTTGAACAAAGAAAGTCTACTGCCCCAACGCAACTCAGTTTCTAGTTCGAACGACTTTGTATTCAGATCAACACCACTGTTCTCTAGCAGGAAATGTTGATGGTCAGATCGAAGTGATTCAAGTTCTTTTAATGGAACCTGTATTACTTTTCCATCAACAAACGTAATTTCTCTTGGGCAGGTTAGTTGGTGAATCCAGCCGTTATCAACACTAGGATGATCCACTTCGTCCGGTAACCCCATCCAAGCGATAATTACCCGTCGACCATCTGGTGTAGCCAATGACTGAGGGGCATAAAAATCAAAACCGACATCCAAACATTCAAAATCACTGAAAGCCAGCTCGCCCTCACTATCAATTTCAGCTTTCAAATAACCATTGTGGTGAGGAACTGTATGGTAATCACTTTCAGCTTCAATTCCCTGCGGCCCTATAATTGCGATAAGCTGATCGTTCAATTCGAATAAATCTGGGCACTCCCACATATAACCGAAATCACCCAGATTTCCGCTATAGAGCTTGTCAAACCTCCAATTTTCTAAATCACGAGATTTGTATATAGCAAGGCACCCTTTCAAATCCGATTTTTGAGCACCCAATAACATCCACCACTCGTCCCCCATCTTGATTACTTTAGGGTCACGACAATGCGGCGTCACACCAGGCGGTAATTCAGAAATTACTGGCCCTTTTTTCTCGAAATTAATTCCATCTCTCGAGACAGCAAGACATTGTGTTGTATGACGGTCTCTATCTTCGCCTATCCTCACGTTGCCCGTGTAAAATAGCTTAAGCTCATCATCTTGACTAATTGCATGCCCTGAAAATACGCCATGACTGTCAAACCAATCGGACGGCGTCAATGCCACTGGTTTCCACTGCCAAGTAACAAGATCTTGACTAACCAAATGCGCCCAAAATTTATCTTTATGACTGCAGCCGTATGGGTTCCATTGATAAAACAGATGGTATTCACCCTTATGAAAAATGAAACCATTCGGATCATTCAATAAGCCGCTAGGTGGCGACACATGCCATACAGGACGATGGACACAAGCGGTAGGTTGACTAAATGCTTCAGCTTGTTCAGATTGAGTTTCGGCAATTTTAATACCGATATTCATTAGTTTTTGTCCATCTAAACGCTCAGATAACTTGAATTTGAGCTGCTGTAACTTATGTGAAAAGTTAGATACCAGCAGTTCTTTATCTAGCCTGTCAGGGGATTTAATCTCAAATATTACATAGCCTTCAGGGTTTAATACCCGGCAAATATTTTCGATACCACCACATTGTTTAATATAATTTTGTAACAACATTCCTACTCGCTCGTCAATTGGGAACGATTGCAATACTAATAAAGAGACGGACTAAAAACAAGGAAATTATCTATTCAGCGTCAGTTATTCAGATATTTTCCTTCACCGTTCAACAGGTTTGACGCTCTATCTCTTCAAACCCAAGAACAACCTTACTCATTAATTGTTGCTTTCCAGATATTAAATCCAATAACACATTTGCCGAAATTTTTCCAGCAGATTCAAAAGCATAGTGAAATGTAGATAACGATGGTGTGGTGAAAAATCCAAGTTCATCGTTACCCACACCAAGCAATTTAATATCTTTACCTGGCTGTAACCCAGCTTCATTAATCGCTTTCATCGCCCCTATCGCAATTCGGTCAGTAGCACAAAAAAGCCCGTCTAAACTAGGGTACTTATTTAGCAACTCACACATCTGCGTATAACCTGATTCAATCGAAAAATCACCACGGCTGTGGAACAATGGTTTTCCCATATTGGAAAAACTCATGGCTTGCTCTAACCCCTGATAACGCATAGCATCTACGGCTATATCCTGGCTGTAAACACCTATAAACCCGATATTTTTTGCCCCAGCCTTTGCTAACCTTTGACCGGCAGTAAAACCCACTCTTACATCATCATGGATGACACTTGCTATGTTATGCAGCGACCCGTCTTGCCCAACTAGCACAACGGGCACAGCCGACTGGCTTATTACTTTGATAATCTCAACATCTAGGTTCGTCGCATATAGAATAATGCCTTCGACACGCTTTTGATTAAACAACTTAATATATTCAACTTCTTTGCTGCTATCTTGCTGACTGTTCGCCAACAAAACTTGTTTCCCTGAGGCGTTAAATACTTGTATTAGCCCATCTATCCCTTGCGCAGAGGAGTTAGATGACACTCTCGGAACGATTACACCAACTAAATTGGTTTTCTGAGATTTCAGATCTTTTGCTACCTGGTTAACAATATAACCGCACGAATCAATCGCTTCTTGCACTCTGATCTTAGTACTTTTTTTTACACCATATTCATCATTTATAACACGCGACACGGTAGATTTTGATACCCCCGCTAATTTCGCTACATCATGAAGACTAGCCATATAGTTCATACTTCCGTTATTTTGCAATTGATTGCAATTTTGACAACAAAACTGAAGGAATGAAAGGCAAAAATCGGCGAAATCAACGTTCAAATAACATAACTTTCAATACATAGATCACATTTTCACCGTTTTATCTTTGACCATCCTGAATATTTTCATAAGAATCGTTTTTGCAAACGTTCCCGAAAATTTTACCGAGACTAAGTACGGTAAACTCAATTATGAATTTTGGAGTAAATTATGAATTACCCTCAAATAGCAAAAGAGCTACTGAAGTTACTAGGAGGTAAAGCTAATATTAACGCTTTGGCTCATTGTGCTACTCGATTACGCTTAGCATTAAATGATGAAACATTGGTGGACGAAGCCGCTATCGATGTACTTGAAGGGGTTAAGGGACAGTTTAAAGTCGCTGGCCAATATCAAATCATTTTCGGATCCGGTGTCGTTAATCAAATTCATGCAGAATTGGCTAAACTCACTGGAATGACCGACATGTCAACAAGGGATGTGGCTAGTGCCGGAGCCGAGAAACAGAATGTTTTTCAGAGAGCGATAAAAGGCCTTTCCGACATTTTTGTCCCAATTATTCCTGCGATTGTGGCGGGTGGTCTATTGATGGGGGTTTTCAACCTATTAACAGCATCTGGCTTGTTTATTGAAAATCAATCTCTTATAGAAGCAAACCCAGGCTTGGCTGACTTAGCAAGCATGATAAATACATTTGCTAATGCTCCTTTTGTCTATCTCCCTGTACTATTAGCATTTTCTGCCAGCAAACAATTTGGTGGCAATCCATTTTTAGGTGCTGCTTTAGGTATGCTCATGGTTCACCCTGACCTTTTAAACGGCTGGGGATTTGGTGGAGCCAGCGTTTCAGGTTCTATTCCGGTTTGGAATATTTTTGGATTTGAAATTCAAAAAGTAGGTTATCAAGGTTCAGTTCTTCCGGTACTTGTTTCCACTTTCATTCTAGCAAAAGTTGAAAACGGTCTTCGTAAAGTCGTTCCATCTGTTTTAGATAATCTACTAACACCAATGTTAGCTATCTTTATCACTGGTTTTTTAACTTTCACTCTCGTTGGTCCGTGGACACGTGATATTGGCTTCCTTTTAGGTGATGGTCTTAACTGGCTTTATGACTCTGCAGGTTTTGTGGGTGGCGCACTGTTCGGCCTAATATATGCGCCATTTGTAATTACTGGTATGCACCATAGCTTTATTGCCATCGAAACACAGTTACTAGCAGATATCGTTATTACTGGTGGAACATTTATCTTCCCAATCGCAGCGATGTCGAACATTGCTCAAGGTGGTGCTGCTCTGGCTGTCGGTTTCACTACTAAAGATCTTAAAACCAAAGGTATTGCGATTCCTTCAGGTGTAACTGCTCTACTCGGAATAACTGAACCAGCAATGTTTGGTGTTAACCTTAAACTACGTTATCCATTTTATGCTGCTGTATGTGCAGCCGCTATCTCTAGCGCCTTTATCACGCTATTCAACGTAAAAGCTCAAGCCCTTGGCGCAGCTGGTCTACCTGGTATCATTTCAATTCGCCCAGGAGACATCAGCTTCTATGTTATCGGCATGCTTATCTCGTTTGCAGTCTCTTTCGGTCTAACAATTTTGCTTGGCCTAAAAAATAAATCTAGAGATTCGCAGAAAACAGCAACAGCTTAATCTTTACAAAGAACCCCTATAACGAACAAGCCCGATATTCAGAAACCTAAATATCGGGCTTTTTTATCAACGTTATACCAGAACCACTTCCACACCTAGTTCTTCAAAATCTCTGACGCAATCTAAATTGATATCTTTATCCGTTACCAGTACATCAATCTTGTCCGTTGGAAGAACCGAGTTAAAGCCAACTCGGCCAACCTTAGTTGAATCTACAACCGCAATAATTTTCTTCGCGCATGAAGCCATTACACCACTGATTGTATAACCTTCATTAAAGGTGGTGATCCCTTTTTTAGGGTCAATACCATCTGCACCAATAAACAATATATCGGCTGAGACTCCATCGAGGCACTGCTCTGCTTTTGCTCCATGCAATGATTTTGTCTTCACACGGTAAGTGCCGCCACAGATAACAAGCGTAGTATTGGGTGCATCGGCAAGCGCTTGTGCTGCTGGTAAGTTATTAGTAATAGCGATGACTTCGCCATTTTCAGCAATATGATTTGCGACAAGATGTGTGGTACTTCCGCTATCAAGTATGATGGAATTTCCCGGTCGGACAAATTCCGCAGCAGCGGCGGCTATTTGATCTTTAGCACTGGCGTTAATCTTATAACGTCGCTCTAATTTTACTTCATTTTCAAAATCTCGGGTACTGTGCGGCAGAGAAACCAAAGACTGTGCACCTCCATGAAAGCGCTTTAACTTACTCTCTTTTTCCAGCTTTCGTAAGTCTGCCCTCACGGTCACTTCGGAAGTATTAAAAAACTCGACCAAATCTTTTACTTCAACCCTTCCATGTTGGCTAAGTTGTTGAAGTATGTATTCATGGCGCTCAAGCACATTCATAGTATTACCTAGTTATCCACTTTCGATTTATTTTGAAGTCTACTTGGACAAGTATGCCTATTTCGACCCTATTCGTAAAGAGTCGAAATGTTTCAAAAAATAAGCCAGATCGGATAAAGCGACTAAAATTATGCAATATATTACATTTTTGTTCCTAAAATGGTCAAAATCACTGGATCATCATTATTTAATCAGTAGTTAATTTAAATCTACCAACCTCTTTCTGAACCTGTATATTCGCAGAATACAATAAAGAAGTCTTCTGATCGGAGTCATCAATACCCTGTTCCAGCTGAAGCACAACAGATTGAATCGAGTTCATATTTTCACTAATCTGCTGGCTCGTTGACGTTTGTTGGTCAATTGTGACTGCAATCTGTGTATTGTAATCATTGATGAGCGCAACAGATTGGGCTATTTTTTCCAAAGATGTGGTCACTAATGCCGTTTTATCTGAGGTCGTCGTACAACATTGCTTGGTATTTGCAATAGATTTGACTACCTTATTGCTCCCACTTCGTAACCTTTCCAACATTTGATCTATTTCAGAAGTACTTTTCTGCGTTCGAGCGGCAAGTACTCTAACTTCATCGGCTACCACTGCAAATCCACGACCTTGCTCTCCAGCCCGCGCTGCTTCTATCGCTGCATTTAGTGCTAAAAGATTGGTTTGGTCTGCAATATCGCCAATAACATTAAGAACTAACGCAATCTCTTCGATATCACCAGACATTGACGATACATGATTTTCCGCTTCTTCAACCTCTTCTATCAAGGTATCAACGCTATGAATGGCTTCTGCTGCAACTCCATTGCTCTCCTCAGATTCTTGCGCTGCCTGTTGCGTTAGCTTAGCAGCATCATTGGAGTTTCTGGCTATATCTTCAGATGTTGCGGCCATTTCGGTAACAGACGTCACTATCATTTCGGTTTCTTGTCTGTGTTCCTTAATCAACGACGCATTCACTTTGCTATTGTCGTTAAGGCTATTTGTTACATGGGAAATTTCGTTGTTTGACGTTAAAATATTCGCAATCAATTCTTCTAAATGCTGGCTAAATCCATTGATACCTTTTGCTATAAGCCCAAGGTCGTCTTCACTTTTAACCTCTAGTCTTTTAGTGAGATCAACTTCTTGGGTCGCTAAAGAGCCAACAACTTCCCGAAGCGACACTATCGGTTTATAAACCATGGTTAATATAAACCATGAAATGACAATCAATAATACACTGACCACCGCCAACACTTTAGTAATCTCTATATTTAGCTTATCTGTTAAGCGATTAACCAATTGTTGGTCGACATAACCAATTAGTGTCCAATGCTTTGTTCCTACAGGGATTTTATACTCTATATTAATCAAATCACCCGGGACTTTATCTGAATATATTTGGTTACCCATCGCATCATACAGTTCGTAGTATCGACCTTCCCTCTTGAAAGATTCCAATGTTTTTATAATCGACGAAAGATCGACAAAATATAGGTCAATACCACCACCTTTTGCACTGCTTACTGGCATAGCAATACTGATTAATGGTGAGTTGTTCTCTATAATTAAATCGCTAATAATGGGCGACTTTTCAACCTGTTCCGCCATAGAAAGATAACGTTGGCGTTGTTCATCTGTCAGGGTAATTTCTGGCGATTTAAATAAGGTGGTAGAAGACAATACCTTGATAATATTATGGAAGCCAGTGTCTTCAATCATGGATTGAATCCCAGAAATTGGTACCGTAATATTTTCTGTCAGCTTCAAGGTTGAGTCTAACTCAGCACGTATATTTCCTGAAATTAAAGATACTTGGCTCTCGGTGTTTTCCAAAAAAATATCATTGATATTTCTCTCAATATAATACTTCGAGCTCAAGTATGAGGTTATTATTGCAATCGACAAAAAGGCGAAGATCGAAATAAATATTTTATTTTTAAAGGATAATTTAGGCACAATGACTCCCAATCCAAGTTCACGTTATCGGATTAATTCTATTTAAGGGTATTTTTATTTAATTTTTATTTAATTTTTATTTAGGCTAAAACGACTTCTATTCCTTTTGAACGGAATTTTTTAATATACTCTTTACTTATATTCTGATCCGTCACTAGTACATCAATTAATTCGATATCCAATACATGATTAAAACCAACACGACCCATCTTAGAAGAATCAACAACCGCAATTATTTTATGTGCACAGGCTGCCATAACAGAACTAATGGTATAACCTTCGTTAAACGTCGTAATGCCTTTATCCGGGTCAATGCCGTCAGCACCAATAAATAACATATCGGCAGAAACACCTTCTAGACACTGCTCTGTCTTAGAACCGTGTAATGATTTCGTTTTGGATCTATAAGTACCACCGCAAATAACCAACGTCGTGCCCGGGGCGTCAGCCAATGCATCCGCCGCCGCTAGATTATTAGTTATCGCGATTATTTCCCCGGTTTCAGCCAATTTTTCAGCAACCATATGTGTAGTACTTCCACTATCAATAATGATGGAATCACCAGTTTCTGCAAATGTAGCGGCTTTAATTGCAATATTCTTTTTACAATGGAAATTGATGTCATAACGACTTTCAAGCGTAATCTCACGTTCAGATTTTTGAATAACTAAGGGCAAAGTCTCCAAAGAATGAGCGCCACCATGAAATCGTTTTAATTTTTTATATTTTTCCAACTTGCGTAAATCACCTCTAATAGTGACTTCTGACGTATCAAAAAGTTCGACTAGATCTTTTACTTCTACCCTACCGTTAGTTTCGAGCAGTTCCAGTATGCTTTCTTGCCTTTCGAGCACATTCATTTAACTCCTCCTTTTATAAACACAAAAACAACCGTTCACTCTCTTAATTAAGAGTGAACGGCATTAATTAGATTAAGAAGCGATAGTACCGTCAAGGTCCCATAGATCTTCCCAGTCACCAGCTGTCTCCCAAAGGAATACCTGGCCTTTGATCAGGCGGCAATCTTTATCAATTTTTGAGATTGCTTCCATTTCTTCGTCGGTCAGAGGGTTTTCAGTGATGCACTTAAGGTTTGTCGTATATTCAATTTCACGAACCGAGAATGGAATAGGAACGTGTCCACGCTGTGCAGCCCACTTAATACATACAACTGCTGGGTGTACTCCCAAACGTTTTGCTGCTGCTACGATGACAGGATCTTCGATGTCAACCGTATCATTTTCGGTCGTATCGCGGTCCGGGCGTGTTGGTGAACCAATTGGGCAGAAGCCAACAGGTAAAACTTCCTCAGAAACAAGATAATCGTAAAACGCTTGTTGCTGGAAGTGAGGGTGACATTCAAATTCGTTAACAACAGGTTTAATACGAGCATCTTTTAATAAAAGCTCCATTTTGGCCTGAGTCATGTTTGAAGTACCGATGCTTTTTACAAGACCCATATCCACAAGCTGTTCCATTTGACGCCAAGTATTCATAAAGTCTTCATGAATGTATGGCTTAGAGTCTGGGCTTCTTGAATCAACCGTACAACCTGGCGCATGGTAGTTAGGGAAAGGCCAGTGAACAAGGTAAAGGTCCAGATAATCAAGCTGTAGATCGGCTAATGACTGTTTACATGCTGCAATGACATCGTCATGTTGGTCATTCCATACTTTTGAGTCGATATACAACTCTTCTCTTGGAATGCCACCGTTCATCATCTCTTGAAAAACTTCACCAATCAGTTTTTCGTTGCCATAAACAGATGCGCAGTCAAAGAAACGAAAACCGACTGAAGCGGCACCAAGTACTGCATCAGACACTTCTTGAGCGGTAAATCGGTCTGAACCAAATGTTCCCATACCAATCGCTGGCATTTTTTCGCCGTTAGATAAAACTTTATAAGGTATGACCGATTGAGCAACGGCATTTTCCGAGATTTTGAATTGAGACATGTTTAATTCCTTTTCAATGAGTGCCCCTATTACAGGGGCACTTTTTTCTTTCTATATTTTAATCAATTACTAAAGAAGCCGATTAGTAAAGAACCGCTTTAGCTTCTTTAGTATCAATGTTTTCTTTAGTTACAAATACAACACCTGTATCGATGAATTTTTCAACTTTATCACCATTAATAATAGCGTTGATTGTATTCACACCTTTGTAACCCATCGCGTAGGAAGACTGAACTACGATACCGTTAAGTGTTCCATCTTTTACAAAAGCTTGTAAGTCAGAGTTACCATCAAAACCAACTGCAACTACTTTACCAGCAAAACCTTGTTGCTTAAGCGCACGGCCCATGCCAATTGCTGTTGGTTCGTTTGAACCAAAGATAGCTACTAGCTCTTGGTTAGACGCAAGTACGTCGATAGTTTGGTTAAGCGCTGTAACCATGTCTGCTTGAGAGTAGAATGGACCTAGTACATCAACACCAGCTTTCTTCACTTCGTCCATGAAACCACCATCACGTTCGATAGCAGAACCAGCACCTGGAGTATAAGACATCATAGCAACTGTGCCTTTTTTGCCTTTAAGATCTTTAACTAGGTTTTGTGCAGCAAGAGCACCAGCAGAACGGTTATCTGTTGCTAGGAATGATTGGTAATATTTTCCGTCACTATCTAGGTTTGAATCGATAAGTACAACAGGGATACCAGCTTCCCATGCTTTTTTAACTGATGGAATCAAAGCGTTTGGATCGGAAGGCGCAAGAAGAATACCTGCTACACCACGGTTAATTGCGTTATCAACCATGTTCACCTGCTCTGCAACGTTTGTTTCAGCTTCAGGACCCTGGAATGTCATTGTATAATTGCTTAATTCTTTATCCGCATCTTCAGCTCCGCCACGAACATTCTGCCAGAAGTTAGAGTTAGAAGTTTTCACGATAACCGCGATTTCGGATGATTTAGCGAATACATCTGGAGTACTAAGTACAGTTGTAAGTCCAATCATAGCAACCATTGCGAGTTTTTTCATAGTAGCGCCCTCCTTGTTAGGCGTGTCTTTCTTTTTAGGTACAGATTTTGGTTTATTTACTTTACTTTGACGAAGCTGATCAAACGCTACCGTCATGATTATTACGCTACCGATAATGATTTGTTGAACAAAGAATGAAACACCATTCATGTTCAGACCATTACGTAGCACACCCATAATGAAGGCTCCAATAAGTGTTCCAGGGACTGTCCCTACACCACCCATCAGAGAAGTTCCTCCGACTACGGCACTTGCAATAGCATCTAGCTCATACATCATACCGCCATTTGGCTGAGCAGTGATTAAGCGAGAAGCAAGTACGACGCCTGTAAGACCAGCAAGTGCGCCACTGGCTATATAGGCATAAACTTTTACTTTGTCAGTTTGGATTCCGGATAAGCGAGCGGCTTCTTCATTTGAACCGATTGCATATAGATAGCGACCCAGACGTAACTTAGTTAGCGCGAAGGTAAACATCGCAGCGATAACGATCATCAGGATTACTGGGTAAGGGATACCAGGGAATTTAACCAGCGGGAATCCATTTGCGCCAATTTCAACAACGCGGAATAGTGCGCCATTACCTAGGTAAGAGAATGATTCTGGCATTCCTGATACAGGCGCAGCATTGGTTACGTATAAAGCAATACCACGTGCGACCATCATCATGCCAAGCGTTGCAATAAATGGTGGGATCCTAAGTTTTGTGATGAACATGCCATTCACCATGCCACATAGACCACCAACAATAATACCAAGCACCATACCTAACGGCACAGGTAGCCCAGCATTTACGGCCATAGCTGCGGCAACACCTGCCAATGCAACAACAGAACCAATACTAAGGTCGATACCACCGGTCAGAATTACACAAGTTACACCGATACCAATGAAGGCGATCGTTGACGTCTGCAGACCAATGGTCATCATGTTATTCAGGGTAAAGAAATAGTCGTTGGTTAATGTGAAGGCGATAAATAGACAGATCAACCCTCCTAATGCAGCCATTTTTTGCAGCATTGCTTTTTGTTTATCAGTCATCTTAAGCTTCTCCATATCCGTGAGCGAACATATCTTTTGCGCCCGTTGCGTAATGCATAATTTCTTCTTGATCCGTTTGACGTGCATCTAAAATGCCTGTCATTTCGCCTTCTTTCATCACAATCACTCTGTCAGACATACCCAGTACTTCCGGTAGTTCTGATGAAATCATAATGACGCCAACGCCTTGGCAAGCTAACTCGTTCAGTAGTTCATAAATAGCGTATTTAGCACCTACATCGATACCACGTGTCGGCTCATCAAAAATCATGACTTTCGCGTCTCTGAACAGCCATTTACCAATAACCACTTTCTGTTGGTTACCGCCACTCAAGTTACTGACCAACTGTTCTATCGTTGGGGTTTTAATTCCCATCTTGCCGATAAATGTGTTCGAGGCTTTACCCTCTTCAGGCGCTGAGATAAGGCCGTACTTGTTGGACACTTTGTCCATTGACGCCATGGTAATGTTTTCACGAATTGACATTTTCACCGCGATACCATTTAGCTTTCTGTCCTCAGACAAATAAGCAATACCTGCTTTAATCGCGTCGGTCGGGTTCTTGATAACCACTTGCTGACCGTGGATGTAAATTTCGCCACCATCAAGAGGATCGGCACCGAAAATAGCACGTGCCATTTCAGTACGCTTAGCACCTACAAGGCCGGTTATCCCGAGAATTTCGCCTTTTCTTAGGTCAAAATTAAGCGGTTCAAAAACCCCTGTCCTTTCAGCATTCATGACAGACATAATCAGCTCGTCCTGAACGACAGATGTCTTAGGCGGGAAATGATTATCTAATGAACGACCTACCATTCTGGCGATAATTTCATCCATAGAAATATCATGGAACGGATGGTCAGAAACATAAGTTCCATCCCTGAATATAGTGATGTGGTCACATATTCTTTTTAATTCATCCATTCTGTGTGAAATATACACAACACACACACCTTGAGCTCTTAACTTATTAACCAACTCAAAAAGTTTCTCAATTTCCTTTTCAGTCAACGCAGAAGTCGGTTCATCCATAATTAACACTTCAACATCAAATGAGAGTGCTTTAGTTATTTCAACCATCTGCTGCTTAGCAACTGACAATGTATTAACAACATCTAAAGGATTGACATCAATATCAAATATGTCGAGTAACTTTTGTGCATCAGAAATCATCTTTCTCTTATTAATGATGCCATTTGTTAATGGTTCTCTAGCAAAGAAAATGTTTTCCGCAACGGTTAAATGAGGAATAAGATTGAGCTCCTGAAATATCATACTGATGCCCTGTTTTTGAGCCTCTAGTACAGAGTCAAAACTTGTCTCTTTTCCTTTGTAATAAATAGTTCCTTCGTCCGCTTGATGCACTCCAATGAGTACCTTCATTAACGTCGACTTACCTGCGCCGTTTTCACCCATGAGTGCATGGACTTCGCCCTTGCGCAAATCAAAGTCAACATTACTAAGCGCCTGAACCCCAGGGAAACCCTTGGAGATGTTACGCATTGACAGTAAAGCTTCGGTCATACATTGCTTCCCAGCATTCAATGAATGCAATTAACTTAGGGGTGTTACCCCTTTCTTAAGAATAATATTGCCGTATTTCCTAGTGGTTCCAGTTACGACGACACACGTGGCAGTTTGAGCTCTATCATAAAAAGCAAATCTGTCTATAAATGTTATGTCTATATCTTCAGGAAGTTGAGATGAATATTCTTCAACTAAACCTTCAGGAAGCTTATCGCCTTTAACTGGTGACATCATTACAACTTTATCATCGACATACTGATCAAGTTCAAATAAAGGAATAATGGCATTTAATAATTGAGACACTTCTATTCCATCAGCACGAAATATTAAATCATTACATGAATATGCAGGGAAATGCGCGTCACTAATAACCAATTCATCCCCATGCCCCATCTTATGTAATTCTCTTAATAAATCAGGAGAAATAAGTGGACTGATATTTTTTAACATCCTAGTTACCTTCAAATAAAATAAAACTAAATTCTGCCCATGCTTTTACAAACAATTATTTTTTGTTCTATTACTTCAGCCATCGCTTGTTTAGGTGCCACGTTATATTCACGCGGGTCATTCACATTTGGGTTATTTATAAAAATTTGTTTTAGTGCATCGGCATAGGCAAGTTTTAATTCCGTTGCAACATTAACCTTACAGATCCCTAACTCAATGCAGCGAGTAACATCTTCATGTGGGACACCAGATGCGCCATGAAGTACTAGTGGAATTTCAATAAGGCTGGCAATTTTTTCCAGACGCTCAAAATCCAATTGCGGCTTTTCTTTGTACATACCGTGAGCAGTACCAATAGCAATCGCAAGCGAGTCCACATTCGTTTCTGTTACCAGACGAACCGCTTCATCAGGATTTGTATAAGGGTCGTTTACTTCTTCAATAATCAGGTCATCTTCCTGACCAACAAGCTGACCAATTTCCGCTTCAACACTACAACCAAAACGATGGCACAGTTTTACCGCTTGTTTAGTCAGTTCAATATTCTGCTCAACCGGGAAAGCACTGCCGTCAATCATAGATGAACGAATACCGCTTCTAACCTTGTATTCCATATCGGCCAGATCGTGATGATGGTCTAAATGAAGTACTACCTGCATATCACGGTCGCGCGCAGCAGCATCAACCAGGCTTATCATCTCAGGCACACCACCGTAGCTATATGTTCCTGGCGTACCCGCAAGAATAACCGGAGACTCTAATCTTTTTGCTGTATCTAAAACCACATGCACTGTTTCCAAGTTATGCACATTAAAAGCAGGTATTGCATAACCATGTTTTTGCGCATCACGCAGCAAGTAGTTACTATTAATTAAATTCCTCATGACTCTTCTCCCCACGCAAGTAAAATTTTCCCTTCTGACGGCATACCTTCAAGCTTGCTTACATGGCTGATGTAATCCTGAGGGCCGAAACTTCCTTCAGTTAACATGTCAATATTGATAAGGTCTTTTTGAAATAGCTCTGCGGTTACCTTCCATTCTTCACCCGGATAAGGTGCGGAGTAATTCATCCAGCTACCGAACAAGTTCAGTTCTTTACGTAAAATGACTTCGAACTCTTTATAAGTCATGTGTAAATCTTTGTGCAAAGTCCCGACTAAACCGATGCTAGCTCTCGGACCGGCTAATTGTGTCGCCAACTTAACAGTGATTGGAGAACCAGCGGTTTCAAGAATAAGTTGATTTTC
Source organism: Vibrio sp. UBA2441 (assembly GCA_002342685.1). Lineage (GTDB taxonomy): Bacteria > Pseudomonadota > Gammaproteobacteria > Enterobacterales > Vibrionaceae > Vibrio. The sequence continues at coordinate 97,541 of DDQN01000055.1, read as the reverse complement.
TAAGGTTTCTTTTTGAGCAAGGAAAGCATCAATTGAATTTTGCTTAAGCGAGTTAATACAGAAGTCAGCACCAAGCTCTTTTGCTTTATCCAGTTTGCTTTCGTTTATATCGACAGCAGTAACTGTTTTTGCTCCCAACGCTTTCGCTGACTGAAGCGCTAATAAACCGATGGTTCCAACACCGATAACAACCACATTTTTGCCAGCGCATCCACCAGCCATTAAAATTGGATGGATACCTACGGTTACAGGTTCAAAGAATGCGCCTTGCTTTAGAGATATACCTTCAGGAAGAACAAAACAGCTTCTTTCAGGAACAATTACATATTCAGCATTGCCACCAGGCATGCGAGAACCAACAAAGCTATAATCTTTACAGAGTGAATATTGCCCTTCTTCACATCGGTCGCACTTGAAACACGGTACCAATGGAGCACATGAAATATTGTTACCCACTTCAATTGAAGAAACACCTTCACCAACCTCAACAACTTCACCAGAAAATTCATGCCCTAAGGTTATAGGGTAGAAGTGCGCGCCTTCATGAAAGATTCGTGGAATATCTGAGCCACACAAGCCCGAGTATTTCACTTTCACTAGAACACTACCTTTTACGACTTTCGGTATTTCGGTATTGTGAACTGCAAGATTGTCGTTACTTTCGACAACCACTTGCGCCATATTTTGTTGCATTTTTGCTACTCCCGTCACGGTATCAAATGTACTCGCGTTTAAACATAAGCTTTCGAATAATTTCTTCGTATCAATTTCTATGCTTTGAAGTATAATAACGAAAGATTTCGATAACCAACGAAAGTTTCTAGTTTTGAAATCTTGATCACACTTTTCGTGTGCTTTCTTTTATATTCGTACCGCAAGGAGTCAAAAGTGTTTATCGGTATAGATTGTGGAACTCAAGGCGTTAAAGCCGCAATATGGGACGGCGAAGATAAATTAGTCGGCGTTGGATATAAAACATATCCGTTAATCAGTGATGATTCGGGTAAAAAGGAACAAGAAGTTGATTGGTGGACTAAAGGCCTAGTCAGCGCAATGGATGAAGCTTTTGCTACATCAGGCGTAGACAGGAAATTGATCCAAGCTATTGGTATCTCAGGTCAACAGCATGGGTTAGTCTTGTTAGATAAAAACAATCAGGTTTTGCGGCCAGCAAAACTCTGGTGCGATACTGAAACTACCGATGATTTAAATCATTTTGTAGAAAGTCACCAAATAGATTTTGCTGCGACAATTGGCATCAACGTTCCCGTCGCTTTTACTATTGCTAAATTAGTATGGGTAAAAAATCACGAGCCGGAAGTTTTCGAAAGAACTTCGAAAGTTATGTTACCTCACGATTATTTAAACTACTGGTTTACTGGGAATTATGTGACAGAAGCCGGTGATGCATCTGGTTCAGGTTTTTTGGATACCAATACTAAGCAATGGAGTTCTTCGGTTTTAGATTTGATTGAGATGCCTGATTCATTTCAGTTACCAGAATTAATTTCTTCTGAAACCCCTCATGGCACCATCCGCCCTGAACTTGCAGAGCAACTCGGCCTATCAAAAACCGTAGTTCTTTCTAGTGGTGGTGGCGATAACATGATGGCGGCCATCGGAACTGGAAATGTAAACGAAGGGTTACTCACCATGAGTTTAGGAACCTCTGGTACTGTTTATTCACATACGCAGCGTCAAATTGCCAGCCAGAGTTACCCAGACCTCAATGCATTTTGTTCTTCTTCCAATGGCTACCTACCACTAGCCAGTACGATGAACGTGACAAGTGCAACCACCGCCTTTCGAGACCTTTTAAGCTGTGATATCCCTCATTTTGAAAACCTTATTTCTAATGTAGCCATTGGTTCTGAAGGTATTTCATTGATGCCATACCTCGCCGGAGCACGGCTTCCAAATGTTCCTAAGGCAAAAGGGGCCATTTTTGGTTTAACCGCTGATAATATGAGGCAAGAAACACTGTTAAGATCTGCGGTTGAAGGCGTTACCTTCAACTTAGCTAAGGGTGTGGAAGTTTTATCTGAAACAGGGCTCGATTTTACCTCAGTTACGCTTATCGGTGGAGGTTCGAATAGTGCGACCTGGCGTCAAATGTTAGCGGATGTGACAGGATTAGTGGTTAACGTACCAACGTCTCACGAGGCAGCAGCTCTTGGTGCGGCAATGCAGGCAAAGTGGGCTTATTGTATCGAAAACAACATCTCAACATCTATACAGGAAATCTGTAATCAAGGTATCAGCATGAATGAGGCCATGACTGCAGAACCTAGACAAAGAGAACACGCTTTATATCAAGATATTTATCAGGAGTACCATGAACTGGTTCAGAATTATGTAAAGCAATATCGCTAAATAAAAGGCAAAAAAACGGGGGCGATTCAAGCCCCCAAATACGACTCTTTCGAGCCAACCCCTATAACATGAAACTGCTATTAGTTTTACCAGTCATTCGACCAGACAAACTTGAAACTCATTCAACGGTATTACTTATAACCAGTTGAAATTTTAGACAACAGTGGATTTACTTTCAAATTATCTCAATATTCTCAACCCAAGCAGTTCCTGAACCAACGTCTCGAATAATATTAAGATAATGTGAAGATAAAAAGTGGGGACAAATGAGCCCCCAAAAGGTTAATTAAAACCTATCCTCATAACATAAAAATATAACTATGCATTACAACCGAACGAGTAATCATCAAGAACACCTTGGATCTTACTGATCATTATCTCTTTCGGAAGTGGCTGAATAGTTTGATTTACGACTTGTGTGTACTGAGCCGGAAGATACTGACTTAACATGCCTAATGGGATTTCTTTGGCTTCTAGGTTAGTCATCATCATATCCATCGCACGAGTGATGCGTGGATTAGTCCAGTAATAGCGGATTCGGTCAGACAAGCTGTAATTTAAGTCAATCATCGCTTGTGAATGCGTTTCGCTATAGTAGCTCTTCCAATAAGACTGATCATCCATCAGAACGTCATGAATAACTTCTTTAACCTGACTTTGTTGTTCTGTAGGGACCAGCTGCTTTTCAATATCAGCCAGAGCAAAAATCGCTTCTCTCAAAGCAAATGTCACTGCAGGGCCCACTTTTAAAATTGCATAGTGGTCTCTGACAAGTTCTTTAAACGCTTGTTTTGTCTGATAATCAGTAGAATGTGCTTCAAAAACAAAATCAGTCGTTTCGATAAACTTCGAAAGCTCTTTCGCTTCCTCCGCTTTATAGTGAATAACACTTGAATGATCGAATTCAACACCAGGCTGTACAACAACACCAACAACTCGCTCAAGTGCCTTTTCAATTCCACGCTCAGTAAAAGCGGTTACATGTGTGGTAATCGTTCTCTCTGCATCAGGAACTGTCGTCACATGAACAGTATTAATCGCCTCTTTTTCACCACCCGGTACTGGCACTTCAGTACCAATAACGTAAGTCAGCAACTCTTTTTGCGCGTCAGTTGCTACGTTTTCAGCAACCTCACAAAGAATGGCCGCACGCTCAGCTACCGTCACAGGATTCAAAGGAACTTCATCATCAGCACAAGACATAGATGCATCGAGGTGAATCTTACTAAAGCCCGCTTTAACATAGTCAGCAATAAGAACTTTTGATTTTTCCATTGCTTCTGCAGCCGTTTCTTTCTGCCAGCAGTTTGGACCTAAGTGATCGCCACCAAGGATGATTTTGTCCATTGGAAAGCCAACAGATTTTGCGATACTCGCAACAAAGCTCATAAAGTCAGCGGGTTTCATACCAGTGTAACCACCAAACTGGTTCACCTGGTTAGACGTCGCTTCAATCAGAACTTTATTCCCCGTTTTCAACTCATAGCGTAGAGTTGCTTCAATAACTAATGGGTGTGCAGAACATACTGAACAAATACCTATGTTCTCACCATTTTTATGCCTAGCGATTATACTTTTCATTTTTCCGAATGCCTTTTCGATAACTTTCGTGCATTTTTGATCACAATTCATCGAAAGTAAAGGAAAGCCACGTGGAAAATTATCCTTTTTGTAGACATAGCGCAAACTATCAGAAAAAGACGGCACTATTGTTCAAACAAAATCGAACAGGTTTCGTTTTCCTTCGATAGTCGAAGCATAAAAAAAGGCCCGATAGATTCGGGCCTTTAAAAGAAGTTTCAAGATGACGGACTACTCTGAATAATCCATCTGGGGTGGGGCGTACTGACGTTATTTGAGAATATGCTTAATACTTTAACGGATTGACGACCAACTGATCTCCACTAGATAAACCCTTGCGAACCGAATTACCAGCGCCTAGCTGAACCAGTCGAATTTGAATCTGATCACCGTTGATCACCTTGACGTAATCAAGTTGACCGACTTGGTAAACCGCACTATCCGGTATTGTCATCAAAGGTTGTTTACCAACAATAACGGATACCTTGCCATAACTCCCAGGATAGATAAGTGCTTTACTGGTTAAACCGATTTTGACGATAAAGGTTCTGGATGTATTGTCTGCCGACGGAGAAATCTCAACAACATCTCCGACCCCTTCAATTCCGTAAGTAGGCAAAATATAATCCAGTTTAGAACCCAGTTGCACTGCTCTGATTTGAGATTCAGATATATCAGCTTGTAACTGAAGAGTGCTTGGGTTGTACATATTGATCAGATGCATTCCCGGTGTAGCAGTATCTCCACGGTTTACATTTCGTTGAGTAATCAAACCATCAAATGGCGCGGTGATCATACTAAAACCAAATGTCGTCTCTGCTTCCACTACTGCAGCCTGAGACTGTTTGAAAGTGGCCCGGGCAGTTTTCAACTCACTTTCTATTCGATCAAACTCTGATTGTGACAGCAGCTTTCTATTCACAAGTTCGCTAATTCGCTTAAACTCTTTCCGTGCAGCATTGAGACGAGCCTGCGCCGATGAAAGGCCTTGCTCTGTCTGTTTAACTCGGGCATCAAGGTCTGTACTTTCCAGACGCATCAATACATCTCCCTGCTTTACCACATCTCCTACATCAACAAGAATTTCCGCAACACGAGCGGTTAAACGGGCCGATAATACGGCTTTTTGGTCCGCTACAACGGTACCAGTATACTCACGAGCGATCGCTACGCGCTTTGACTCAACAGTTACTGTTTCGATATTAGAAAATTCAGAAACCGCAACCACTCTATTCTCAGGGAGTTTTTCGGTAAAGAACCCCGCCATATAAAGAAATAAAACACCCAGTATTGCAAATAGGACTACACCTAACAGTGATTTCGATATCTTCATGCTTCTTCCTCCTCATGAACGGGCAAGCCATGTCCTTTAACGTTTTGATAAGCTAGGTTATAAACCACCGGAATCACCAGTAAGGTAAAGATAGTAGACGCTGTAATTCCAAAAATGATAGCCCAAGCCAGACCATTAAATATAGGATCTAGGGTAATAACCACATTACCCAATAACGTCGTACCGGCGGTTAATAAAATAGGTCGCATACGCACAGCACCTGATTCGATTAACGCATCATGTAGCGACTCCCCTGCCGCTAAAGACTGGTGAATAAATTCGATTAAAACCAATGAGTTTCGCACTACTATCCCAGCCAGAGCAATCATGCCAATCATCGCTGTCGCGGTAAATAAAGAAGGATTTGGGTAGCCATTAATGTCTTCTCCAGTCAGGTTTAGTAACCAAAAGCCGGGCATAATACCAATAACGGTCAACGGAATTGCCAACATGATGATACCGGATACCGCGGGTAACCCCGTTTGTACCAACATCACGACAAAGACACCAAGCAAGGCTGCACCATAGGCAATACCTAAATCACGGAAAACGTCGACGGTAATTTTCCATTCACCTTCTCCACTCCACACTATCTCAATATCTTCCGTAACACTCCACGAGTCACCCGCACCATTATTGAGATAACTACGTTCTGATACTGGGATTCGTTGTTCACTCTTTTCACCATTAAAATCAACCAGAACATCAGCGATGATTTCTCCGGGAACCCGCCCAGCCGACTCTGCATAAACATAAACCACTGGTTTCAAGTTCTTATGATAAATAGGTTGATCTACGTTATGTTTTACAAACTCACCTAACTCAGACAGTTGCACCAGAGGTTGCGGAGCATCAAGCAACGCCCCCTGAACAACCTGTTTTACTATGCCCTGCTGACCGCGAACATAAAGAGATAACAATTTGTTCAGGTTATCGCGGTTGTCCTTTGGAAGCCGCACCTTCACTGGCAACGGATCAATCTCCCGTTCTACTTGTAAGTTCGCCAGCACAAAACCTTTGTTCGCTGCGGAAATAGTCTGATTAATGTCGTACACCGAAACACCAGACAACGCCGCTTTCTCTCTGTCCACCACAAACTGCCATGTTTCGTAGTTACCTTGTATAGAAGTATCAACTTCTGAGACAAACTCCTCTCTTGTCAAACGGGCTGCCACATTAAGTGCTTGTGCCTGTAACTTATCGTAGGGTGTTGTTTCACTGCCATAAACTTCCGCAGTAATGGTCGCGATTACCGGAGGCCCCGGCGGGACCTCAACCAACTGGATATCGGCAGAGTGCTTTGCTGCAATGTGTTCAAGATCCGATCTTAAACGGGTGACAATTTCATGGGATTGTTGATGTCGCCTGTTCTTTTCCGCCAGAACAATTCGTAACTCACCCTGATTTGCCAAATTACGCATGAAGTAATGACGAACCATGCCGTTAAAGTCCATTGGAGAAGCTACACCGGAGAATGCCGAAACAGAAACCACTTCAGGAACAGTGACCAGATAATCTGAAAAGTCTCTAAGCACATTAGAAGTCTGAACAAAACTTGTCCGTTCGGGCATGTTCAATACCAACTGAAACTCATTTTTGTTGTCGTACGGAAGCAATTTTAGAGGAACCAATCGCATTGCAGGTAACATAGCAGCGGATACAAATAAAAGCGCAACTAATGCTAAGAATAACCAACTGTTTTTCCGGCTACGTAATATGGGTTGTAATAACCTATCGTACCATTTGTAAAGCAAGGTGGTTTTGACGTCATAGCTACCCGAATCACTCGCCGAACGCAGGATTTTTCTCGCTAGCCATGGAGTGATCATAAACGCTACTACAGTACTGAATACCACACTAATCGGAACGTTAAACGCAAGTGGTGCCATATAAGGCCCCATCATTCCGGTAATAAAAAACATTGGGGTAAACACAATAACAATAGCGACCGTGGACATTAACAATGCACTTCGAATTTCAGCCATCGCCAATACAATTGCTTTGGTGCGGCTTAAATCTTTACGCTTAAGATAACGTTCTATATTATCGATACTTGCAATAGGGTCGTCTACGATTAAACCCAATGCTAAAATCAGCGCAAACAGAGTGACACGATTAATTGAGTAACCAAAGGCCAAGTCCATACCCAATGCTGCACCATAGCTAATTGGGATAGCAATACCCACCACTAATGCGCTACGCCAGTTAAGAAACAAACCAACAAAAACAACAACAGTAAGAATAGAAATTCCCAAACTGGAAACTAAGTTAGAAACCTTATCATCTGCCGTTTGTCCGTAATTCCTAATAATGCTGATTTCAATATCATCAGGAAGCTGATCTCTTTCCAGTGCCTTTAATTCACTCAGAACACTTTTGGCAACGGATACAGCGTTGGAGCCTTTTTGTTTCGCAACGGAGATAAATACCGCTGGATAAGTCTGACTTACCTCACCATCAGCTGGGCCATATTGGAACCAAGTATCATTTATTGCTTCTTCAGGTCCGTCCGTAATAGTCGCGACATCTTGCAAATAAACGGGGCGACCGTTAACCACATTGACAACTAACGACCCCAACTCCTCCGCGCCAGAAAAAAACTGACCAGATTCCAATTCATAAACATCACCAGATTGATGAATTAAACCAGAATTTTTCTTACTGTGGCTTAACTCGAAGGCATTTTTCAGATCTTCTATCGTCGTTTTACGACTCGCCATAGCAGCGCCGTTTAAAGTAACTTCGACGGTACGTGATTGCCCCCCAACTACTTCAACTATATTGGTACTTTTCAGCGATTTTAATCGTTGAGTTGCCTGAGTAGCAATACGACGCAACTCATAGCCACTAATTTGCTCAGGATTCTTTGAATACAGTGCCGCCACAACAATCGGTACATCATCAATTTCTACTGGTTTAACCGCCCAACTAGTCACTGCCTCTGGGATTTTATCTTGATTGGAATAAAGCTTGTTATAAAGTTTAACTAAGGCATTTTCACGCCCTTCGCCAACAAAATAACGTACGATAACCTGAGCAGCACCTTCCATTGATGACGAATAGACATATTCCACACCATCAATTTGACTCACCAATTTTTCCAAAGGTTCGGTCACTTGCTTTTCAACTTGTCGGGCACTCAAACCGGGAGCTTGTATTAGCACATCCGCCATTGGTACAACAATCTGAGGATCTTCTTCCTTGGGCGTTAACCACAATGAAACTGCACCTACGGCAAGCGCAAGTATAATTAAGATTGGTGGGAAAAAGCTGTTCATTACTCTACGAACAAATCCACCTTTTATCTCCTTGTTCATCCTCTCCCTCCTACTTACATTCAATGGTGCCCAATATCTCTATTTAGATTGTTATTGGTACTCAAACCCCCTCCTGACTCATTAACAAGCCAAGAATTGCGTTCAATTTTATTTTGTAGATTTTTACTATCTAAGGTTAGTTACTTGATGCGGTTTTCGCATTTGCAATATTGTTTTTATTGATGCATATCAATAAATTAGTTCCGGCTAAACCTACCATCATAAAGGCAAAAAATATTACAATCTCTGCATTTCCTAGCAGCAGCGAAGACACTGCTGGTCCCGGGCATATACCTGTGAGCCCCCAACCAAGGCCAAACAATACAGAGCCTGAAATCAGTCGTGTGTCTACTTTACTGCTCTTTGCTAGGCAAAACTCATCAGCAAGCAAAGGTTGTTTACGAGGCTTGATCACTAATAAATACATCGGCATATACACTAAAAGTGCACCAGCCATAACAAAACCTAAATCAGGAGCCCAATTACCGGAAACGTCGAGAAAAGCAATAACATTGGCAGGGTCAATCATGCCAGAAACTGACATACCTATTCCAAACAGAACACCAGCGATTAATGAAATAAAGCGATACATAGTTACCCCGAATTACAGTAGATGAAGTCTTACGAAAACAGTGAGCGCTGCAACCGTCATAAACACTATAGTCGCAACTATCGACCGGGTAGATAACCTACCTATCCCGCAAATCCCATGGCCACTAGTACAACCATTACCTAATCTAGTTCCTATCCCTACAAGTAGTCCGGCAATGGCTAATATCGTTGTATTTGACGTCAACATTGTTGGAGTCTGAAGTTCTAAAAGAGAAACGGCTCCCCATCCCCCAGCTATCATTCCAATGAAAAATAGTACTCTCCATGAATAATCTTTTGATTTGGGCGTTAATAGCCCAGTAAGAATGCCGCTTATCCCAGCGATTTTCCCATTCATGAGCAACAACAAGGTGGCCGATATCCCTAATAGCACACCACCAAACAACGAATCCCAAGGAACGGTATAACTCATTACTACCTCTGGTTAAATACAATAAATTTGATGTAAAGACTTTATAAGGGCAGCTGCGCGATCATCTGCCAAAGAGTAAAAAACTTGTTGTGATTCTTTTCTTATTTTCACTAAACCATGCTTTCGCAATACGGTTAAGTGCTGTGAAAAAGCAGACTGACTGAGTGAAGAGTTTTCTTGTAAACGCCCTGCCCCAACTTCTTCTTGCATAAGTTGGCAAAGGACCATCAACCTTTCTGGATGAGCCATGGTTTTCAGTAATTCAGATACATCATTTGCACTACTGTGCATTTTTTCAATGTCCATAGCCACCTCATTCATTAATTTCCTTATTTAGATAATACTAATATATCTTAATTAGTCAACTCTTAATTAGTATTTGAGAAATTAATATCAATTAAAATTAGACAATGCTAATTTAGGAGGATATATTTAAAGCGTCATCTAAAAAGGAGAGCATTATGAAAATTGAAAACGGTGTAAGAGTTTTGGCAGGAAGCATGATTCTTCTCTCGGTAATCCTAACGGCAACAGTACATGCTAACTTTGTTTGGCTGACCGTATTTGTTGGACTTAATCTGATTCAAAGCGCATTTACGGGCATATGTCCTGCGGTCTTCTTCTTGAAGAAAATGGGGCTAAAGTCATAAGCCTGACAGTCACAGTTAGAGAGTAAACAGCCGATGAGTAGTCTGCGGCTAATCCATCGCAGAATCTAAAAAAGCATGATAAGCAACCCTAATGACAAAACTAGGCGGTTGATTATCTGTTTTTTTAGATTTTTCGATTTTGTATTATTTGGTTTTATTCGGAGCTCATTATGACCAAAATTGTTATCGTCGGAGGCGTCGCAGGTGGCGCCTCTGCAGCGGCACGTGCCAGACGTTTAAGTGAAGATGCTGAAATTATTATGTTTGAAAGAGGTCCATTTGTCTCTTTTGCCAACTGCGGTCTACCCTATCATATTGGCGGTGACATAAAGGAACGCAGCAATTTGCTACTGCAAACGCCAGAAAGTTTTTTACGCCGGTTTAATGTCGATGTTCGAGTCATGAGTGAAGTGAGCCAAATTGACCGAGAACAAAAGCAAGTCACCATCAAAAATCAATTAGATGGTTCTGAATACACCGAGAATTACGATTTCTTGCTGTTAAGTCCGGGCGCTGCTCCGGTGATCCCTTCCATCCCCGGAATCGATAACCCACTCACCCACACTCTACGCAACATTCCTGACATGGATAAGATCATTAAAACGTTAGAGATGAACCGTCCAGAGCACGCAACAGTGGTTGGCGGTGGCTTCATTGGTTTAGAAATGATGGAAGCATTCCACCAACTAGGCATCAAAACTACGCTGGTTGAAATGGCCGATCAAGTAATGACACCTGTCGACCGTGAAATGGCCGGTTTTGCTCATGCAGAAATCAAAGATAAAGGCGTCGATCTTCGTTTGGGCGTCGCATTAGAATCCGTAGAGTATATTCCCAGTGATCATGTTGCCAACCTGGAAAGCGGGGAAACGGAAACGCATCAGCATATCGAAGGCCATTTATCGCTACAGTTAAATAATGGGGATTCGATCGATACTGAAATCCTAATTATGGCGATAGGCGTTCGGCCAGAAACTAAGCTTGCCGCAGAAGCTGGCTTGCAAATCGGCGCATTGGGGGGAATTTATACCAATGAAAGCCTTCAAACCAGTGATCCTTGCATTTATGCCGTAGGCGATGCCATCGAAGAAGCTGATTTTATTACAGGCAAACCCACTTTAGTTCCGCTAGCAGGTCCGGCAAATCGTCAGGGTCGTATGGCGGCCGATAACATGTTAGGAAAAGAAGACACCTATCAAGGCACTCAAGGTACTGCAATTTGCAAAATCTTCGACCTTGCCATTGCCTCTACAGGCAAAAACGAACGTACATTAAAACAAGAAGGCACTGCTTACGAGAAGGTTTATGTGCATACCGCAAGCCACGCAAGTTATTATCCAGGTGCAGAGTTGGTTTCATTTAAATTACTTTACTGCCCGTACACCGGAAAAATTTTAGGTGCGCAGGCCGCAGGTAAAGATGGCGTAGATAAACGTATCGATATTATGGCTGTCGCCCAGCGAGCGGGTATGACCGTCGACCAACTTCGTCACCTTGAACTTACTTACGCCCCACCCTTTGGCAGCGCTAAAGATGTTATCAACCAAGCCGCATTCGTTGCTCAAAACATTCGAGTTGGTGATGCAAAAGCGATTCACTATGATGAAATAGATAACCTGACAGACCATCAGTTCTTATTGGATGTTCGTACACCCGGAGAGCTGCAGGCGACAGGGTTTATCGAAGGTGCAGTGAATATCCCGGTAGACACACTTCGTCACCGAATGGATGAATTGCCAAAGGACAAAGAGATTATCATCTACTGCGCGGTTGGATTACGCGGCCACGTCGCCTATCGCCAACTGGTCAACAATGGGTTTAAGGCACGAAACCTTATTGGCGGTTACCGTACCTATATCCTTGCTAAAGCTTAAACGGTTGAACTTATTAATTAAAATAGGGAAGCATGAGCTTCCCTATTTTGCCATATAAATATTGTACAGCTAAACCTTGAACTGTTGCAGCATCTGCTGTAACTGTTCAGATTGTACCGCTAACGGGTGAGTACAGCTGGCTAAAGCACGCAACTCCTATTAACTGTCATCTCATTGATACTTGACTCTACCTAACCTTTAATTTGCTTAATTCTGTACATGCAAATTTTTCTCCATCGAAATATGTTCTATATCAGCTTCTGTATATTGCTGACCAAAAACAGTAAAACCTAACTTCGAATAAAATGACTTGGCGTGCAGCTGAGAACCTAAATACAACCTTGGATAATTTTCTTCTTTGGCGTAGTGTTCAAACGCTTTGATAATTTTAGTGCCTATGCCTAGCCCCCTATGCGCACTAATAACAGCTACACGTCCTATATGGCCATCTTTTAACATTCGACCTGTTGCAATGGGCTCTTCGTTGTTAAAGATAATGACATGTATGGCGTTAGAGTCTTTACCATCAAAATCAATGTCAGAGTCCACATTCTGTTCCCCTGTAAAGACTGTATTTCTTACAAATTGGATATGTTTTATATTTTCTTCATCAAAAGTAACGTATTTCGTAATTATCATATCTTGACCAGTTAAATTGGGTCTATTTGCCCATTTGAGTTAACGACTAAATTCTATTTACAGTACGGCTTGAGGTTAAAATGTCAAATTTGCTTGTTACAATAAAACTAGGTAAGCTCAAAACACAACATTCGGGTGAAAGTAACATAATGAAATTTAAAACTTTATTTTCTTTATCAATATCTATCCTTCTCTTGGGTTGCGCCAATCAAAGACATGACACACAAACTCAATTTATTAGTTACAGTGATTTCAGACCGGGACCGGAAAATGGGGTTGATTTAGTCTGGGCATCTCCCGAAATACGCTCCATTGCCGACTTTAGACAAACTATAGCCAACTATGACAGCGTCATACTCGATAGTGTTTATGTTGTGATTGACGACCACTCAAACGACCTCACTGATAATCAGATCAATGAACTTACACAGTACACCAAACAACAGCTGACCATGCGTATCAGCAAGTATAAGAAAATTGTATCCGTACCAACTGAGACCACATTAAGGATTAGTTTTGCACTTAGCAATGTAGAAACCCCAAATCCAATACTCGCATTCACCAGTACTGTGCTTCCTATTGGACTAGGCATATCTGCTATTTCAAAAATAACGACTGGCGAACACAGTAACGTAGGAAAGGCGACAGCTGAACTGCTCATCTCAGATGCTATAACCAACAAGCCAATAGCAGCGGCTATTGACTCTCAAGCTGGTGAAAAAGATTTTTCTACAATGATAGATTCACTTGATGACAGTAAAGATGCCATCAATTACTGGATAGAGCGATTAATTCAGAGTTTTAAAGCAGCATATCAGTAATAGCCCGCAAAGCTTACCTATTACACTTATAAAAAAACCGGAGCATGAGCGAACCATGCATCCGGTGAATAAGGAAAACCTACCGTGTTCATATAAGCTCAATGACTTACATCTAAACTATTCTGGTTTATTAAAGCAATGCGTTCGATGTTTTTCGATGAGTTCTAATGCGGTTTTGTCACATTCTGGCAATGCCGCGTCACTTAGGTTAACTGGAGTCACTCTTTCACCCCACTTAAGGACACCGGCTCCCCATGTCAAACCCGCACCGAAACCAGCAAGCAAAATATTGTCACCCGGTTTGACCCTGCCTTGTTCCAGAGCTTCACAGATAGCAATTGGCACAGTCGCTGCTGACGTGTTTCCGTAATTTTGAATATTAACGAACACTTGTTCCTGTTTTAGACCGGCAAGTTCCGCTAACGTCTGGATAATACGGATATTCGCTTGGTGAGGAATGAGAATATCAATATCCTGGGTATCCATCTGAGCTCGGCCAAGTACTGTTTTAGCCGCTGTGCCCATGCCTTTAACCGCTCGTTTGAAAATCTCACGGCCTTCAAAGTTAAAATCAAAATGACCGTTGTCCGCGGCAAAGCGATCCATGCAAGTACCAAATTTGGGTACTGACAAAATATCACGACCTTTAGAGTCACAACCCAGCGAAGCTTCTTGAAGGCCAACTTTTTGTTCTGTACGGCTTAATACTGCCGCTCCTGCCCCATCACCAAATAAAACAGCGGTATCGCGTTTAGACCAATCGATAAAGAAGGATAGATGTTCAGCGCCAATAACCAAGGCATGTTTGTAATTGCCAGCCTGAATAAGGCGAGTTGCCATCTCCAATCCATACACAAAGCCAGTACATGCGGCATTTAAATCAAACGCTGCAGAACCAGCTACGCCTAAATTCTGTTGCACTTTGGATGCGATATTTGGGATCACGGAATCAGCCGAGCAAGTTGCAACAATAATAATATCGAGATCTTTTGCTTCTATTCCAGCACATGCCAACGCATGTTGTGCAGCTACGGTTGCTAGATCCGAGGTTTCTACATGACTGATCCGGCGGTTTTCAATGCCTGTTCTTGTCCTGATCCACTCGTCTGACGTTTCCATAAAAGTACTTAAATCGTCATTTGACAATATCGCTGGTGGAAGACACTTACCCCAACCGGTAATTTCGGCATAGTTTTTAGACATGAATTTCCTCAACTTTTTACATATTTATTTTTTTATATTTAACACATTATACGCATATAAATGCTAGCTGGTAAGTCCAGATTGCATCAGCACCATTTTCACCCCATCGAAATACCTTGATTCTGGTCAGTCAGGTTTATAGGAGCTTGAAAGCTAATGCTAAAATTGCCATTATGCGAATAAAGCCTTTAAAGGATAAACAAATGACCAATTTCAATACCCGCTGTCCATCATGTAACAGTATGAACAAAGTGCCCAATGCCAGAGTTTCTGACCCTGCAACATGTGGAAAATGCAAATCACCGCTTTTTGACGGTGCTCCCATCGAAGGGACATCAGAGAATTTAGCTGCATTATTATCCGGCAAGTTACCCGTGGTCATCGACTTTTGGGCCCCTTGGTGTAATCCGTGCGTTGGTTTTGCTCCGGTATTTAAACAAGTCGCTGAAGAGAAGAAAGGAACCGTCCGATTCATAAAAATTGATACTGAAGCAAACCCGCAACTGGCCGCTCAGCATCAAATAAGAAGTATTCCAACCATTATGGTATTTAGAAATGGTCAGCGAATAGACATGATCAATGGCGCTCTACCTAAGAACCAGTTCGATGGTTGGTTAATGGCTGCACTTAACAAATAGCGATATGCGCAAACTACGTTAATACACAGGAGCAACAGCAAACATTAAACACGTTTACATGTATTGATTTGACGTTTTTTGAATCAAACTAATCGTAGTGATGTGCCAGTGGCTTTAAAGCCATGTCTCGCTGTGCAACACTCACCCCTTTAATTTGGGCGAATACCTTTTGGCCTGGCTTCAGTTCTAGCTCGTCAAGTGCCCACTGAGTAATGTTTGCCCATAAATAGCAATCATCGGCTAAGTATAACTGCACAGCAATGCTTTGATGCCCTGCATGGGTAGCACGATTTTCAACTTTAATAATGGTCGCAGCTATGATGTTACGAATAGAAGTAGCATCAGGCCGTTGCAAGTTTATTGATACATCATTGGCTCGAATTTGCAGCCGAATATCTGAGCCTAACTCAGCATCGATTTTTTGCACCCACAATCCAATATGGTTATTTAACGACACTTTAGACAAGGCATAGTTAGCATGATGTTCAATAACTTTTGCTTCAAACAGAGAGCTTTGTTCAGAGAAGGATTGCCAAGGTCTCATCACCTCAGAACGCCATATTTTTTCTAAACTATCACACGCAATAACCTTACCTTCATCGACCAATATCATGTGGTCAGCAAGGCGTAGAATTTCGCTGATACTATGGGTGACATATAAAATAGGAATGTTTATCTCTTTTGCCAACTGTTCTAAAAATGGCATTACTTCTTTTTTTCGTGGAAGATCCAGTGAGGCCAGTGGTTCATCCATTAACAGAATATCCGGGCTGGAAAGCAGCGCTCTGGCAATGGCTACCCGTTGCTTCTCTCCTCCAGACAGGTCTGAAGGGTATCGTTCAAGCAGCGTACCGAGATTAAGCAGCTCAACAATATGGCTTAATTGGGCTTTATCCAGGTCTCCTTTCACTCCATAAAGCAGATTTCCCCGAACACTGTAATGAGGAAATAATCGAGAGTCCTGAAAAACATAACCTACATTACGTTTTTCTATCGGTTGGTCAATTCCCTTTTTTTGATCAAAGATGATCCGCTCTCCAACAACGATACGTCCGCTATCCGGAGTAATTAATCCAGAGACAGCATTGATCAACGACGTTTTTCCTGAACCAGAACGGCCAAATATCGCGGTGATTCCAGACGAAGGAATACGAACATCTACATCTAGCTTTATATCACCTAGCTTGTGACTCAGTGTAATTTCTATCATGTTACTTTTCCGTAGCCTAAACGTTTCTGGGTTCTTCGCGTTAACCACTCCGAGACAAACAAAGAAATTAGCGCGACACCAATTGAAATAACACATAGCCTAGCGGCACTGGCTTCCGCTCCCGGGGTTTCGATAAAGGTATACATTGCAAGGGGTAATGTTTGTGTCTCACCTGGGATATTAGAGACAAAACTAATCGTTGCCCCAAATTCACCAAGGCTGCGGGCAAAAGAGAGCATAGTACCTGTGACAATACCGGGAATCGTCAATGGGAGCGTTATGGTATAAAACACTTTAAATGGTGAAGCCCCTAAGGTACGCGCCGCTTGTTCCAGTTTACTATCAACATTTTCTAGGCTTAGTCGTATTGCTCTAACCATAAGGGGCAACGCTACCACCGCAGAAGCTAATGCCGCCCCCTTCCAGCTAAAGCTAAAGCTCACACCCAATGTCTTTGATAAAAAAGAGCCGATAATCCCCTGCTTACCCATTGTGACTAGCAACAGGTAACCTATAACGACAGGCGGAAGTACCAAGGGTAAATGGATAATGCTGTCCAATAACTGCTTACCGAAAAAATTTTTCTTCGCCAGTACCCATGCCAGTAAAATACCAACAGGAATAAGCCATACTACTGCTGTCAATGCTACTTTTAAGCTTAATAGAAGTGCTTCTACTTCAAATTCAGACAAATCCCAATCCTAATATTATTTAATTAGTTAAAACCATATTTTAAAAATATCTGTTTTGCCTTATTACTCGACATAAACTCTGCAAATGCTTTCACATGCGTGCTTTCATTCAAAACGACCATAGGATAAACAATCGGTTCGTGACTGTCTTTCGGGAATTGTTTAACAATGGCCACTTTGTTACTTACAAGTGCATCAGTTCTGTAAACAACACCTAATACAGCTTCTTCCCTCTCAACTAACGCTAAAGCTACTCTGACTGAATTAGAGGGTGCTGTACGAGTTTTGACCTCAGACCAGACTCCTAAGGCTGAAAATGCTTGCTTAGCATAGATGCCCGCTGGTACTGAGCTTACTTGCCCAATCGCTATTCGTTCATCTTTTAATAATCTATTCCAGCGCTGAGCATCGTTCAACTGGAATGGTTCAGGGATATGATTTAACGGGCTAACCAAAACTAATTCATTTTGCGCTATCACATTGATTTTGCTTTTGTCAGCCAACCCCTTATTAACCAGATACTCTACCCATTTGGCATTTGCTGATATATATATATCTACTGGTGCCCCCTTTTCTATTTGTCTTGCAAGAGAAGATGAACCAGCAAAAACTGGAGTAAACTTAACCCCGGTTTTCTTTGTGTAAGTTTGGATTATCTCGTTAATTACGTTGGTCATTGAAGCCGCAGAATAAATCCTTATCTTGCTATCTGCCTGCGCATTATATGAGAAGCATGCAAATAACAATACCGTGAAACTTCGAAAAGTGTGTAACATAATTAGTGTCATATTCCTTACTGCATTAGAGTCGCAATATACCATGCCAATGAACAATCTCCTCTAGATAGGCTTCTCATTATCAACATATCGCAAAAAAACCAAGAGCATATCCCATTGATAAATAATAAATATATTCACAATTAGACATTTTTCTTCACAACATTCGTTTTTTCTGTAGCCTTCGGCCACTCTTTGCCGGAATTTAAGCCTTTATTCCGAAAATGTGCCAAATTTTTGTCATTTTCGGTAAATTGGAAACCTATCAGTAACAGAGTCATGCTTACAATCTACCATTTTAAAGGGCATCAAGATAAGAACATGTTCTGGCTTAATTTTTGCAGGTACTTAGAATCAAACTTTTCATAAATGGAGTTTCCATGTTACGCAAAGCTCGTTCAGCTGCTTTTCTTTCAGCACTCATTTTTAGCACCGGCAGTGCTTATGCAAATAACTTTAACTACAATTCATATCACTTCGCAGTCGGTGGCGGCCCAACGACTTTTGGCGCGGGTATGACCATGCAGTTTATGGAGAATGCCCACTTTGTTGCAGAAGCCGATAGTAAATTTGAAGGGGATTACGACATTGCAGCTGGTGTTGGCTTTAATGGTCCTTTAGGCCAGTTTGCTGATATGACGGGACAAATGTTAATACACAATATTAAAGAAGACTCGGAAAAGGTGCTGGGTGAAGACGTATTACCTGAGGTGAATCTCGGAGGCCGGATCTGGTTTATGGATGGTATAGAACTGCATGGCAAATTAGGTAAGCTTCTTGATGGCGACGATAGTCATACCGTTTGGGAGATAGGCGGTCGCTTCCACTCAACCCAACAGCTTGTTTTGGGTGCTTCATTAATGAATGGTGGTGTCTATGGAAATCAATTTGTTATGCGCGCGAGCTTCCAATACTAAACCACAATTCTACACTACTTAAGCATCGGCCCTTGTTCGTCGGTGCTTTTAAGAACTATCCAAAAAAATAGCCACTGTAAGTGGCTATTCGTCAAAAAACTGTCGCTAAAGCTTAAACCTACTTACAATTTCAGTCAGTTGACTGTTTACCGTTGAAATACTCTCAGCTTCAGAAAGTGCTTCTTTCCCGTTCACGTCAAGCTCACCAACAATATCACTGATCGCAGACATGTTTCGGCTCACTTCTTGTGTCACGCTGCTTTGTTCTTCGGCTGCGGTTGCTATTTGCGTGCTTAGGTCATTAATATCTCCGACAAATTGCGTCATTGTCCCGAGACTAACTGTCACATCCCCCATTCCATCTGCTGTTTCCTGACAGCGTTCTTTGGTGGTATCCATCGCTTCCACGACCGACTGATTACCTTTAAGCAAGCTACCTAACGCCGCTTCAATTTCTTCGGTGCTGTCTTTTGTTCTACTCGCTAAATTACGCACTTCGTCAGCTACCACCGCAAACCCACGGCCTTGCTCACCAGCCCTCGCTGCTTCGATTGCCGCATTCAATGCCAACAAGTTAGTCTGCTCAGCAATATCACCGATCACGCTAAGAATGGCATTAATACCATCAGTCTCGTCACTCATGCGTTGAACATTTACCGCGGTTTCGTCAACATCCCTTACTAGTGCAGTTACCGTTTCTTGTGCCTGATGTACTGTCGTTTGCGAGACATCACTAGCGTCGTTGGCGTTCTGTGTCAATTGTGCGGTATTTGCGGCGTCAGTGGCCATAGCATCTGCTGTCGCGTTCATCTCTTCTATCGCGGTAACAATCTGTTCGGTTTCAGAAACATGACTTTCGAGAATAGAGGCATTACGAGTCGATTTCGCTCTCAATCCTTCTACATTTTGTTGTAGATCTATTGAAGCACCTTGAATTTCTAACATCATTGATTGCAAATTTTTAATAAACTGGTTTATACCGTTAGCAATCTGGCCCAGATCATCATTAGTTCTCACTTCTAAGCGCTGAGTTAAATCCCCATCTCCGCTAGAAAGGCCTATAATGGTTTTTTTAAGCTCTAGTATCGGCTGGTATAAAACCTGAAGGACAAAATAAGCAACGACAATACTAACAAGGCACGCTAAAACACCCACTACTATTGCATCAAACTTGGCCTCTTCCAACGCCTTAAAGGCCACCGCCTTGTCCAGTCCGATGACAAAATACCAGTTTTTATCCCCCACCTTTATTCGCTTGGAGAACATCAATTTTTCGACGCCATTTAAGTCATATTCCTGAACGGCAGTTGCTTCCTGCGTTGCTTTGATAAGTACTGATTTGATGGATTGAATAGATGAGCCTTTCTCTCCGATTTTTAACGCCGATGATGACGATGCTAATACAGAGGTATCTTGGTTCATAATTATCGCCGTTGAACCTGGCAGTTCAGTCGCGCCTTTAACCATATCGTTTAAAAAACCCAGTTTCATATCCACTGAGATCATTCCGCCGAACGTTTTTTCTACAATGCTGATCCAATACAAATCACCGTCTGAGCTCAAATAAGGTTCTGTTACTGAGGTTCCGTTGGCGTTTATTGCTGCCTGATACCAGCTTCGAGTGGTTACATCTCCATCGTACTTATGGTCGGGCCAGGTTGGGGCTGTTTGGTTCCAGTATGCGTCACCATTTTTAAACCCAATCACCGCACTATTCAGATTGGCTGCATTGGCGATCATTTTTGTCAGTTCAATGATTTGTTCTGGAGAACCTTGAATATCTTTGCTTTTGAATTGGCCGGCAAGTTTGCCTATCGCCTGCACCTTTTCGCCAAGAAGCGTTTCCACAATTTTTGCTTGTTCTGCTACATAACTCTCTGTCGAGTTCATAATCATCTTTGATATGGAATCCGATTCTTTCGAGTAAGAGATATAACTTGATACGGATACAGACAACGTGACTAACGCCAGAATAGAAATAAGTAGTAAATTTTTAAACCCAAGGTTCTTCATATAGATCAATCCCTATTGATAGATGCCTATATAAGTATTACTTGATATTTTCAGTTTACAAATCGAAAGCTTGATTTATATCTAATTTTCTATATAAATCGATACCTTAAGACGATGCGGAGCTCAATGCAGTTTTAAGTTGCGTGAGATATTTAATCCAACTGGTCGCCTCGGTTGAAGGAGTGATATTGTAAGCATGTTTTGCACTAATAAGCGCTTTTTCCAGTTGATTTAATTTATAAAATACACGGGTTTTCGCAAGGGCAACGTCTGCTTGCTTATGTTTTTCAGACACGTTAACTAACGAAACCAGCGCCTGACGATACTGACCTTCCTGGATGAGTAATTGTGCTACATTCCAATGATATTTGGGATTTAGTTTTGCAGCTAATGACCAGGTCGAAATTGATTTTTGCCACTCTTTTGCCAGTTGCCAGTACATTGCCTGCTCAGTTAACAAGCCAATATCGGTTTTCACTCCGTCCAAAGTACTAAAAATTTCTGCCGCCCGCTCTGGAACACCTCGCTTTGCGTATAACTGTGCCAACAAAACTAAATCTTGCTGCGACAGTTCGACGCCTTGCAATTTGGCTAACGACAATGAGTTTAAAGCCGCTCGACTCTGATTTAATCTCAATTGAATTCCAACCAATTGCCGCCACCAATTCACTTTATCAGGTTGCAATACAAGCAAACGTTCCAATGTAGAGGTTGCATTTATCCACTGTTTTAATTGCAGTTGCGCTCCTAGCTTTAACGATAACGGCGGCACGGTATCGGGTCGGTTAAATTGCTCGTATTTATTCAAAGCAATCAAAGATTTTTCCCACTGTGCAATTTGATAGTGACTTTGCGCGATTCGCATCCAAAGCACTGATCCTTCTTCTGATTTTGGAAGCGTGTTAGCCAGCTTATAATAATGAGGAATCGCTTTTGCAAACTGCTCTTGGGATAATAAGATATCTGCAAGCATTCTTCGCGTCGACCACACCTGCTCACCCGCTAAAAATCCACTTTCGACGGCATCATTGAGTTGTTCAATTGCGTTATCAGGCTGATTATCTTGCCAATAAAAAACACCCAGCATTCGAGCGACATATGCAAGGTCGTAATGTTTTTTTAGTTCCAGTTTCTGCAACGTTTTAATTGCTTCAGGCAGTTTATCTTCCTGTTGTAGCTGATAGGCTCGTTGAACCTGTGTCGCGGTATATTGAGTCAATTCAGTCGCAGACACACTTATCATCGTTGTTAGGTGAGCCAAAATTGTCATAAAAAGAAATGAGATAATTCGTTTCATCATCTTGCTAATTTAAACTCCAAGCGTATTGATTGCCCCTGTTGAGCCGTCGACCTTCCATCAACCACTTTTGGTTGATACTTCCATTTTTTTAGTGCTCTTTTGGCTTCACGTTCAAACATTCGTTTAGGGTTGGCATCAATCACTGTAATGTCCGTCGGTTTGCCCGTTTGGTCGATGGTAAATGTCATTACCACATAGCCTTCAGTATTACGCTTAAGCGCTTTTGAGGGATATCGAGGCTCTACTCGATACAACGGCATAGCCTGTTGATTTGAAGCAAACTCTGAGATCGCCGGTGCCGAAATAGTCAGCCCATCTACTTCTACGTCTATACCAAAATCAGGAACCGTTACCTCTGGTAGCGTCATCGCTGTTTTAAGCTGAGACTTTGAAACTTGTGCCCTTGGGGGCGGTTCCGGTACTTGGGGCTGTTCGGGAACACTACGTTTCCTTCTTTGTATTAATGGTTCTTTTTCTACCATTAACATATTAAAACTTAGCGCTGGTTTCTTATCTGATACCGCTGAATTGCTGTTGTCCACCATCAGCGCCATAAATGCAAATAATCCCGCTGATATTACGACAGAAAACGGTAAAGCTAAGAGTAAACGTAGCATTAAGTTTTCTCCGCCGCCAAAGCGATGCTTTTCACACCTGCGCCTTTTGCTGCATCCATTACCTTCACTACCGTACCGTTATAGGCATGTTCATCGGCCTGAATAACAAGCGAAGCTTCAGGTTGCTCTAACAACATATGCTCTAACGTTGCTTCTACCCGCTCAGCATCAATTAAACGTTTATCGATATAAATATCGTTTGCAGAAGTAATTGCTACAAATATCCCAGCATCCTTTTGGCTTGATACATTCGACGCTTGTGGGCGATTCACCTCAACACCAGATTCTCTAACAAATGAGCTAGTTACAATAAAAAAGATCAACATGATAAAAACTATATCAAGCATCGAAGTTAAATCGATTTGAGCCTCTTCAATTTTTGACTGACGCTTTCCGAGCCTCATTTCTGACTCCTTAATGATTTTCCTAATTTTAATTCAAACATACTACATGCTTTAACCAGTCTGGCATGGACAAACATTCCCGTTAATGCGGCCACCATGCCTGCCATAGTTGGCAATGTCGCTAAAGAGATTCCAGATGCCATTAATTTAGGCTGAGTACTTCCTTGGGTTGCCATCACATCAAATACTGTAATCATGCCCGTAACGGTTCCAAGTAGTCCCAGCATTGGACAGATGCCGACCAGTACTTTGATCAAGTTCAGGTTTTGATGCAATGCAATGTGAGCTTCAGAAGTCCATCTATCACGGATAGCATGAGCATGCCAAGAATGCTGATCTTCTCTTAGATTCCATTTTTCTACCCATACCCTGCGCCGCGCTGGAAATGAGAACATTAGATAAATAATTCGTTCTATGATTAGCAACCAGCATAACCCGACAACTGCAGCCAACCACCAAAGTATCACTCCTCCCTGCTGCATAAAATTAGCTAAGGTCAGTGTCCAGTGGTGTGACCGAATAACGTCGGAAATCACTAACCAGTCCATTATGCTGCGTATCCCTCAGGCTTTACATTTTCAGAATGAGATTGCGCATTCTCTGCTTGCTCCGCAACCAAGCCAATACCTTGCTTCTCCAGAATGTTCCGAATGTTTTCCGCTTGCCAGCTCAATATATTATGAGTTAGTAACAACGGCATAGCGGCAATAAGGCCCAAAACAGTTGTGTTCAACGCCATTGAAATACCACCAGCCATGACTTTAGGATCACCGTTGCCAAATTGAGTAATAATTTGGAATGTTTCAATCATACCCGTCACCGTACCGAGCAAGCCAAGCATTGGAGCAAGTGCAGCTAACAGTTTGAGCATAGAAAGGCCTTTTTCTAAGCCCTGTTGTTCATCCACAACCACTTCTAGTAATCGCAGCTCTAACGCTTCAACACTGCGGACTTTTTCACTGTCATAAACCGCCAATACTCGCCCCAATGAATTGTTGCCTGGTTGAGTTGGCTTTTTTAGCTGCTGTTTTATGCGATATCGCTCAATAACAAGATAGAGACCACGGTAAAGAGAAATAAGTAGGCCAACAGCAAGAAGACCCAAAATGATTTTACCCACGATTCCGGCGTCCTGAAGTCTATCGCTTAACCCTGGAGTGATTGCTAGCTGTTCCAGCATGATTCCGCGAGAAGGATCAACGATAACATCGGTTAGCTCTCCATTCTTCAACTCGATAGAGGTAGAGAGTGTAGGACCATTCTCGGGTTGTTTAAGGTAATCCGTTGTTATCCCACGCTGACCATTCCAATCTACATAACCGTGATCAGCTACTAAGCCAAATGCCCCCAAACGGCTCACATTCAGTTTCTGACGCTTACCTTCTCCATTAATGTAATCAACTTGAGCTTCACCTAACTCACCACTAGCGTCAATTTGTTCAACCATACTGAGCCATAACCCCGTAAGCTGAGACATCGAAGGTAGAGATTTCGCTTCAATAATATCCACGACGGTTTTCGTGTGTTTTGCCGAATCCACTTGAGTAACAGAAGTTCTCAACTCGTTATTTAGTTCTTTGGCCGACTGCCTTACGACGCCGAACAATTCGCCTAAGCTGCCCGTATCCAAACGAAGCTTTTCTTCCAGCCTTGCAAGCGTGTCTTCATTTTCGCTAAATTGCTCGGTTAATAAATTAGTTTCTGCTTGTAATTGTTTCCGCTTAGCCATCAATGACGCTTTTTGTTCACGATAATGGCTCTCTGTTTGCTTAAAACTAGATTCACGTAGAACATTGTGGATAGCTTGCTGTTTACTGGCTGCTTTCGCCTTATTAACAAGTTGATCATTAGCCATAGCAAGCTGGAGCGACAAAACTACGGACAATCCAATCAGACAAATTTTTGAAGTGATAACATGGAGATTCATATTAATTAACCTCCATTTGAACAGCTGATTTTAGGTTAGTTGTAAGGATAGAAACCGGCAGGTTAATTAGACTAGGCGCTACTTTTTTAGACGCTATATCATAGGCTTTATCTAATTCAGGTTTAACCGAGGTATCGAGTACCTGCCATTTATTAACTGAATCATTCCATGCCCAAAACTGATCTTGATTTAAATTACGGGCGATCAAAGATATTCGACCTAAATAAAGGATATCCGCTTCAATTGACAGTAAAGGAGAAAGATCAACCTGACCTTGATATACACCCAGTTTGGTGCCGTAATCCATTTCAATCTGGTAAGCTTCCAAAATTCGACGGTATTTTTCTGCATCGCTAACATTCGCTTGGTTCATCATGATTTGCAGCTTTGCAACACGCTCTTCACGTTGTTTACGCTTAATAGGTCGGTCGTTTTCAACGATTGAGGTTAATCCAGCGATCATCCGGTACATCAAAGGAACAATGCCCTGGCGTGTATACTTAATTTCTTCAATTTGAAGATTTAAACTATTCACTTCCTGGCTTTGATTGTCGATTAAGGCGGCCAGATGATTCCGATAAACTTCTAAGTTGTTCACGTCTTCTTGTAACTGCTCTATTTCAGCCTTTAAAGATATTGTTGTCTGCGAGCTTTTATCGATCTTCTTTTGACTTGAAGCCGATACAGCATTGGTTTTATTCTCAACGGTACGAGCCGCGTCTAATTTGTTCGCATACGCTGACGAAAAACTCACAGCGAAAATAAGCGTTAAGCTTGTTTTAAAAAAATTCATAGTTGTCGTCGGTTACGTGAAAGATGTTCCAGCCTGCCGTAAATTCCAGTAAATACTTAGATGATCAACGGATCAGGTGATAATAATAACCATTATCAATGGTAAGGCATTCTATCGACTTTCCTAGTGAAAATACAAGCCGTATGACCTTAGAAAAGAAAGACTTCCTTCTATTATTTAGAAAAGTTGCGCAAAAACAAGAAAATTACCTGTAAAGAAACGGAAGCGCTTAGTAGGTGGGATCTGAGTCTAGAAATTAGGGGGAGCGTTCAGACGTGTCTTCAACCACTACTCACTCAACATCATTATTGAAGATCTGACGCTTTCCCAATCTACGTCAAAAGCCAAAGCATCTTGTTCCTCCAGTGGCATAGAAAACCAATAACCTTGAAGAATAGAGAGCCCAGCTTCTACTAACTTAAGCATCATCTCCTTAGTTTCAATCCCTTCCACGACAACATTAACCCCATTTTCATGGCACATTCGTAGAATAAACTTTAAGTAATTGAGTGGTTCATTAGATTCCATTGCACTACAAGTAAGTACTCTATCTATTTTTATCTGATCCAACGCGAGAGTAAAGAAACTGTTCAACGAACTATAGCCCGCCCCAAAATCATCCAGGGCGATGTGATACCCCAACTTTCTCAACTCTCCTATCTGAGTTTTAGCCCGTCCTGCACCATCCAATATAACTGTTTCTGTTATTTCCAGAACAACCCAGTTTTCCGGAATACCACTTCTTTCAACAATATTTTTTACCGAATCAATATAATTACTTTTTAATAGTTGTAGCACTGAAACGTTTACGTTTACACGAATGTTCTTTTCTCTGACAGAATTGTACTGACGGATAAAATCGCACGCTTTCTCGAGCACGACACAACCAAGGTCAAATATCAGCCCCTTCTTCTCTGCAATAGGGATAAATTCGTTCGGATATATCTCGCCAAACTCTTCACTGTTCCACCGGACTAGGGCCTCAAAGCTCACAATAGACTCGTCCGCAACGGACACTATAGGTTGGTATTTGACAGACAAAGCCTTATTAGCAATAACCTGTTTTAATTCGCGTTCAATAAAGAAAAATCGCTCCACTTGCGATTTCACTTCTTCATCACAAATCACCCAGCGTTCATCCAATTTCGCTTTTGCGTATTCACAGGTTCTCGACGCCCAGCGAATTATATTTTGAGCTGGCATTTCTTTAGGGACAAATCGGTAAGCACCTATACTCAGTTCATCGCTATACAGTAAGCCGTCTTCTTTTGACAGTTGGTTATATTTAGCAATACAGTTTGAACAAAGAAGCTTCACCTCATTGTCGGTGAGGTCTTCGTTTAATAAAACCGCGAATTCATCAGTACCTACTCGATAGAAGTGACAATCGTAGCTTGAGAAAGCATTAAAACTACCAATAACATGATTATTAACATCATCGAGAATACTATCACCATATTGATTTATATAAGATTTAACGTTTTCAATGCTTAGATAAAAAATGGTTTTTATTGTCTGATTCCTAATATCATCGATATCTACAATCAATTTTTTTCGATTAAATAATCCAGTAAAATTATCAAAATAAGCCGCCTGATAAAGATACTCTTCCATTAATTTTTGGTCAGATATATCCTTATGGCTTCCTACCATGTACTCCTGATCACGTTCTTTTTTTACGACACCCGTACCTTGAATCCAGATATAACGCCCACTAACCGTTTTGACCCGATATTGAGTTGTTACTCGTTCTTCAAAATCAAAATGGTCTTGTATAGCGGCATCCATCTTTTTTCTATCCAGTGGATGTACTAACCCTAACCAGTCATCAAGCGTAACGTTTTGCATGTCGAGATCAAATTGCTCATAGAAAGCAGGATTATAACAAGTGATAGCGCCATCAGAGCCCATATACCACAATCCTTCATTTGAGGCGTCAAATACGCCAAGCAGTCTTTGAACTAACGCTTCTGATGGGGTGATTTTTGTCATACTGTGCCCGTCTACTTCTCTGTACAATGGCAATAAATCATCAGTATTTCTGCATTGTTACGATTAAAGCTACGTTAAATAACAGAATAAACGATTACTGACAATTTGATTATTAGATGAAGCTTATATTGAATAAAACCAACTTACTAGTTTGCTATGTCAAATTCTTGGATTAATACTTGTTATGAATCCATTACAAAAGACATTTTTCTATGCGGATCTCACATTTAGTCACGTATATGCTTATACCACTTTGTCTGACTTTTAATGCATCATCTTCCTATGCGGATACCAGCAATGGATTACCAATGCCGTCACTAAGCAACAATTGGTTGTTTATATTCTTCTTTCTTTCATTGTGGGGAGTAATTTACGCACTCTATCTCAGGCTAAAGCGTCTATCAAAATCAAATACTGACTTAAAAAAGCAACTAGACAACCATCATATGCGGCTGGATTTAGCCGCCAAAGCCGGAGAGCTTGGTCTATGGGACTGGGATATAAAACGAAACCGATTTTCCTGTGATGAAAGAACCTATCAATTACTTGATATGGACAAAACCAGCAAGCGAAGCTTTCAACGTCAATGGATTAAAATCATTCATCCCGACGACTTTTCCCGGGTTGAGACCGAACTCAATCTCGCTTTACAGGGTGATAAAACTTTTGACAGCGAGTTTCGAATTAATAAAGCAGACAACACTGTTACTACCGTTCACTGTACAGCCGTTAAGCAACATGATTCTGTGACTGGCAGTGTCACCATGTCCGGCATCATTTGGGACGTAACCAAACAAAAACAACTAGAAGAAGATAATCGAAAACTCGCAACACTTGATACGCTAACCAATGCAAAAAATCGCAAAGGTTTCATTCCAATGGCTCGAACTGAATTCACACGCGCAAAACGTTATCACGGCATGTTCGCTGTTTTAATGATAGATATTAATAACTTTAAGCAGCTAAACAACCAGCATGGTCAGGCTATGGGTGACCTTGCGCTGATAAGCCTATCCAATATCTGCATTTCTGAGTTAAGAGGTAGTGATGTTTTTTGTCGTCTCGGAGCCGATGAGTTCATCGCCTTGTTGCACGATAATAACCTTGAAAAAGCAAATATTGTTATACAAAGGTTAGACAAGGCAATTAGACAACTTGAAATAATCAATCAGGGAGACACCATTACATTTAGTGTAAGTTATGGGCTCGCTGAATATACACCTAATGATAGCTCTATCGAGGAGGTACTCATTCGAGCAGATAAAGCACTTTTAGACGCAAAATCAGCACGATAATATCGACGCATGATAATACGTCCGGGTTACGAAGATTCCAGCGCAAATGATAAATTAGTTATGTTTTCGGTCTCTTTTTAAGCGTTCAGAGCTCCGTTCTACTCTGATTGAAAATAAACAATGACTTCTTTTCCTGTATCAAGCTCAGTACTTTCATATTTCCAGTTGTATTGTTCAATCAGTTTTTCGGTTAACTGCAAACCAAGACCAAAGCTAAGCTCATCACCGCTTGATACCTCAGTCAGGTTCTGATTCACAATCAACAGACACACACCGGATTGTTTAATTATTACCTTGCCATCAGCGGTGTGCTGAAACGCGTTGCGAATCAAATTAGTAATAATGATTCGACACAAGGTTTCCGGTAATCGAATCGAAGCATTGTCTGTTTCGATATCCAGTTCAATAGATTTGCCTTGAATTAAAAACGCCAAATCTTGAGTTAACTGTTGAGTAAGGCCCCCTAACTGAACTTCACTATCGGGTAGGTTTTTTCCTTCCTGACGATTCAGCCATAAAAAGGTCTCCGTCAGGTCACTCATGGTTATACTTGCGCGTTGAATTCGCTCTAAAACCTCAAGTTGCTTTTCTGTGTTATTACCTTTGAAGATCAGTTTTTTTAACAACTCGCTGTTAGTTCGGGTCACTGCAATGGGCGTTCGTAACTCGTGGCTCGCATAACCCAAAAACTGTTGTTCTCTTTCTAGGCTATCCTGAACCGAGCTCAAACTATTTTTTACTATATCTGCCAGCGTATTGAGCTCACTATAATGAAAATCCGGGACTGGACTTGTCAGCTTTTCTTTGTCGAGTGCTTTTGCCCAGTTCTTCAGCTTTTCGACTTACAGTGACTACTCGTCCACCAACTTCGTTAAGTTCAGGTACATCCACTACATCAGCCAATAATAGTGAAGATGTTTCAACTGGCCCTTGTTGGTCAAACGGCTTAATAAGATCATTTAGCAAAATATTTTCAATATGCTCAGAAGATTGAGCCGCTAATTGAGCGTAATTACTGTCATTTATTGTGCTGCAACCAATCAGGCTAATCATCGCCAATGAAAGTATGGAATGTCGTATGGGAAATCTTATAGACATTTCTTGTCTCCTTTTAATATGGAGACAGATTACCAAGCAGCATGGTTAACGGTATACACCACAACCCCACTACCTTTGTCGCTAATTTTTATATTGATAAAAAACAAAGAAAGCAATGAATTATCATGCCTAATAAGAACTCAGAACTACACTTAAATTGTTTATGACTTAACCAAAACAGAGGGGGAAATCATGGACACTAACCAATACATAAAATGGTTTAGCGAACTAACTATAAATGATGTGTCCTTAGTGGGTGGCAAAAACGCTTCTTTGGGTGAACTGTCTGATTTACTAATTGAAAGTCCCATAAAATTACCCGACGGCTTTGCCCTTACTGCCGATGCCTTTTGGACGTATCTGCACCACAATCAGCTAGATGAAAAAATCTATCCTCTACTCGATAGACTTGATAAAACAGACCTAACTGCATTGAAAACAACCGCGGCGACGATCCGCCAATTACTGCTGGACGGAGATTTTACCCCAGAAATAAAACAAGCCATCAGCACGGCATATCAAACACTGGAGCGACAATATGGCCCAAATACCGATGTTGCAGTCAGGAGCAGTGCTACAGCAGAAGATCTCCCTAATGCTTCATTTGCCGGTCAACAGGAGACTTACCTGAACGTCACTGGTATCGATGATTTATTGCTTTACAGTAAGAAAGTCATCGCGTCTCTGTTTACTGACCGGGCAATTAGTTACCGCATCGATCAGGGATTTGACCACCGAAAAGTCGCCTTGTCAGTCGGTGTTCAGAAAATGGTTCGTTCCGATCTTGGTTCTGCGGGAGTGATGTTCACTCTGGATACCGAATCCGGATTTAGAGATTTGGTGCTTATCAGTTCTGCGTATGGACTAGGAGAAAATGTTGTTCAGGGCACAGTCTCACCGGATGAATTTTTTGTATTTAAACCGCTATTACGCAATAACTTTCGTCCAATAGTCAAACGCCACCTCGGTGAAAAAGCGATAAAGATGATTTATCAGCAGGATGAAAACAACCACACCACCACTGGTAATGTAGATGTTGAACCCGCGGATCGTAGTCTCTTTTCCATTAATGATGATGATGTTCTGGCACTATCTAAAACCGCTATGCTTATCGAGCAACACTATTCTGAAAGTGCTGGCAGAGATATGCCGATGGATATTGAATGGGCTAAAGACGGCCAGACCGGCCAGCTTTTCATTCTACAAGCCAGACCGGAAACCGTGCATTCACAGCAGTCGAAAAACTTATTGCTCACTTACAAACTGAACAACCAAGATAAACTAAAACCAATAGTCACCGGTAA
This sequence comes from Vibrio sp. UBA2441, assembly GCA_002342685.1. GTDB lineage: Bacteria > Pseudomonadota > Gammaproteobacteria > Enterobacterales > Vibrionaceae > Vibrio. The sequence goes on along the minus strand of DDQN01000055.1, from coordinate 65,750 downwards.
AAGTGTTGGTAAGAAAATCGCGTCCGGCAAGGTCTGTATTATTTCCGACAGCGCAGAGATGAACCGACTTCAGCCGGGAGAAGTATTAGTAACCGATATTACCGATCCTGACTGGGAACCTATCATGAAGAAGGCGTCGGCCATTGTAACTAACCGTGGAGGCCGGGTCTGTCACGCTGCCATCATCGCCCGTGAACTGGGTATTCCTGCGGTTGTCGGTACCGCAAATGGTACAGACATTCTGAAAGAGGATGACCCCATTACCGTCTCATGCGCTGAAGGGGATGTGGGCTTTGTTTACCCCGGCGCATTACCATTTGATGTTACTGAACATGAAATAAACTTTAGCCGACGACCGGACACTAAAATGATGCTCAATGTTGCCGATCCCCATATGGCATTTGAGTTCGCTCAGCTTCCCAACGACGGTATTGGGCTGGCACGCCTTGAGTTCATCATTAACAACATGATCGGAATTCATCCAAGAGCGTTAATTGAATTTGACCAGTTAAAAGAAAGACTAAAAGATCAGATCTCCAGTCGAATTTCCGGTTACTGCTCCCCTACCCAGTATTACATCGATCGATTAGCGGAGGGGATGGGTGCCATATGTGCGGCGTTTTACCCTAAGCAAGTCATTATTCGGTTCAGCGATTTCAAATCCAACGAATACCGTTCGCTATTAGGAGGCGATGCCTATGAGCCACATGAAGAAAACCCAATGATTGGCTTTAGGGGAACAGCCAGGTACTTCGATGACAGTTTTTCTGAGTGCTTTGCCCTTGAATGTGCAGCAGTTAAATATGTACGTGAGCAGCAAGGCCTAGTAAACCTTGCGGTAATGCTGCCTTTTGTTCGTACCCCTGAAGACTTGTTGTCCGTTCAGGAATTAATGGCGCAGCAAGGTATCCGCCGTGGTGAAAATGGCCTGAAACTCTACACTATGTGTGAAATTCCATCCAATGTAATCCTGGCAGAACGGTTCCTTGAGCATTGTGATGGTTTCTCTATTGGTTCCAATGATCTTACGCAGTTAACTCTGGGAGTCGACCGGGATTCTGGCCTGTTAACTCAGTATGATGAACGCCATGAAGCTGTGATGCGAATGCTTAAAATGGCCATTGTTGCCTGCCAGAAAGAAAACAAATATGTGGGAATTTGTGGACAAGCACCTTCAGACTTCCCTGAAATCACACGCTGGTTAGTTGAACAGGGTATTAGCTCTATATCGTTAAACCCTGATAGTGTTATCTCAATGACAGATCTGGTGATAGAGTTAGAAGCAGACAGAAAAAAATAGTACTGATTAATAGTCACTGCACTCCTGGAAGTTTCTCGCTGTTTGATGTGGTGTAACAAACACAGTTAAGGTCGGTACTTTTATACCGACCTTTTTATATCAACTTTCAAGAAATGGGTGGAGCAAGAGATGCAGGGGTCATAGTTGCGAATCACCTGTTCACAAAATTGCGTAAGTTCCTCGTCACTGTGCTCCAGACCAAACTGTTCTACCGACTTTCTCAGGTCTTTTTCTATCCTTGCCTGATTCTGACTCGTTGGAGGAATTATAGTGCAGGACTGAACACTCCCCTTATTGTCGACCTCATAACGGTGGTAAATAAGTCCACGCGGGGCTTCTGTGGCATAACATGCTACTCCTGCTCTGGGCGTATAGTCCACACACGATTTTTCTGGCAATGTATAGTTTTCCAATATCTGCCCTATTTCTCTGCAGGCGTAGTGAAGCTCCAGAGCCCGAATCAAAATACTATCGAACATATTTGTGCAGTTATCAGAGAGCCCTGCCTGAATAGCCAGTTTTTGTGTGACCTTATCCAGCTGTTTAAAATTATTGTTAAACCGCGCAATAGGACCGACCAGATATTCTCGGCCATTTAGCGTGGAATAAAGCGCGGTGGAATGCGGTTCCTGATGTTCTTGAAAGTAATCTAGATAAGCATCAGCATCGATATTCAGGTCAGAGGCAGAGGCTATCCACCCTTGGTTTATGGGATAACCGTTGTCAGATTTAAGACTCACATAATCAAATGTATCGGGATAATCTCCACGCGTCAGTCCCGAGCAGAAAAGCACCAAGTCCTCAGCCAATTGACGTGCTTCCAGCGCTTTTTTTTGCAGCTCAGTCAGTTTATGCCTATCTGGCAGTGACTCAAACCCACCCACCTTAAGCCCTATAGGATGAACACTTCGACCACCCAAAGTTGCCATTATCTGATTACCAAACCCCTGAAGCCTCACACCTCGTTGAAACAGTTCGGGATGCAGCTTGCCCATTTCAAGGGCATTGCTAAACCCCAGAAAGTCTGGCAATGCTAGAAAATGAATGTGAAGCGCATGGCTTTGAATCCACTCCGCCAGATTCATTACTCTGCGAAGCTGCATTAACGGTTCAGGCAGGTGTACCCCAAATAGCTTCTCGAAGGAAAAAATCGAGGTTAACTGATACGCCATCGGGCATATTCCACAGATTCTTGCGCTTAACTCAGGAACATCGCTGTAGCTCTTCCTCACCAGTAACTGCTCAAAGAAACGAGGGGGTTCAACAATCTTTAACTGTAACTTTTCAACCTGATTACCCTTGGCACTCAGCTCCAGCGAGGCTTCTCCCTCAACACGAGTAATAAAAGGCACTTTCACTTTGATTTTTCGGTTGGCCATCTATTTATCCTTTTCACATTGTGAAGACCAGAACACTATCTCGTCTTGGTATTCCACAGTGTTGCTATGAAGCTGGGTAAATCGATTAACAATAGCTTTATCGACCAATCCCAGCCCCCGGAGCCGATTAGAAAGGCTTCGGCAATTCGACTGTTCTGATGGGCCATAACAACCATAACAAGCCTTTCCATAAGAAGGACAAAGTGCACCACACCCGGTTCGGGTGATTGGGCCAAGACAAGGTGACTGCTTCGTAACTAAAACGCAAATAGTCTGTTGCCGTTTACACGCCATACACAACTTTTCCACTTCTTTCTTAGGTTCAGAACCAACAATGATTTGAGAAATAAACTGCTCTAACTGTTCTGTAGATACCGGACACCCCCACAACTCATAGTCAACATCAATCACCTGTGCTACAGGCTCAGAACGATCGAGTGTTTTGACGAATTCCGGGCTGGTATAGAGATGGGCTTTCATATACTCACTACCGCCAGTTATCTCAGAGAAATTCCGTAACGCCTGAAGCCCTCCCGACGTAGCGCAAGCACCCATACTCACCACTAACTTGCTATTGCTCCTGACGCTTATTGCCCGTTCAACATCCTCTTGCGTGCTGATGCTACCTTCAATAAAAGCAATATCCGATTTGCAATCAGGGTGATAGATACCTGCTTCAACAAAATGAAGGATCTCGATAAAGTCTAGTAACGTAAGCAGCGTTTCCCCCTGATTAAGAAAAGCGAGTTGGCAACCGGAGCATGAGGTCAATTTATGGATCGCAATCGAGAGCTTAGCCATTAAAAACCCTCCCTACCAAACCAAGGCTTAATATCAGAATAACGAAAAACAGGCCCATCCTTACAGACAAAGTAAGGTCCTATCTGACAGTGTCCACATAGTCCCTGACCGCACTGGAAGTTTCGTTCTAGGCTCAGATAAAATACATCATCTGCAACACCGAGCTGGTGAAGTTCTCTAATTGCAGCCTTCATCATAATTTCCGGGCCACACATCATTACCACACAATGCCTTTTGTCAAAATCGGCATCATTAAGCAGCTCAGTAACCAACCCCAATCGCCAATGCCTTTTTTGTTTTTCCTCTTCACTGGCGGCCAGCAATACCTGACACTTGTCTCTTACACGCCATACCTCGTACTGCTCTCGCCAGAGCAGATCGTCGTGATGTTTCACCCCTTGAAGAATCACTATTTTTTTGTAGTTCTGACGATGTTCAACCGCATAGTTTATGGCTGAGACTGCGGGAGCGCACCCTAGTCCGGCAGTGATAAAAACTAAGTCCTTTCCTACTGCCTCACTTAATGGCCAACCTTTGCCAAAAGGGCCCCTGATACCAATTTGCTGACCTGGCTTGAGCGCGGTTAGTACATGCGTCACTCTTCCTACCGAGCGTATAGTGTGTTGTAAATTGCCATCTTTCCACCCCATAATAGAGATAGCCACTTCACCAACACCAAAAACAGACAGCATATTGAACTGGCCATATTTAAACGAGAACAAAGCATCTTCGTCCAACCGAAGCGACAGGGTAGTAACTCCAGAGACCTCTTCTGTTTTTGCCACTATGGTGGCGTTACGAGGAACCATTTCACTCATAAACAACCTCCAATATCGATACTGGATATTGCTTTATCCGGTAACTGTTTTAGACGCTTTTTAACCTCTTCGGTAAGATCTATTGATGCTGGGCACCAAGTCACACAACGGCCACAACCAACACAGCCAGAACGCCCGTATTGCGTTTGCCAGTTCACCAATTTATGGATAATCCATTGCCGATAACGTGACGCAATAGTCGGGCGATAGTTCTTGCCGAACACATGACCATGGTCCAGGTTAAAACAAGAGTCCCACATACGAACCTGAGACGTAGTCACCCCACCATTTTTTATTTTTTCAATGTGGTTAACGGACTCTTGTTTGCTACAAAAACAAGTAGGGCAGACCAAAGTGCAATTTCCACAAGCAAGGCATCGGCTTTCAATCTCTTGCCACACATCGTCTGACAAGAGTTGGTAAAGATTCATTAATTCGGAAGCGACTGGCATTGTTTTTGTCTGAGACGCTGCGGCCAGCGCAATCTGTTGTTGTGCTACCTCGATCTGCTCTGAAGTACCATTTGAGCACTGAAGCCTTTCCTTTATATGTAGCCCTTTATCACTTCCACAATCTATGAGAAATCCGTCATCTAGTTCATCGATAAGCAAGTCATAATAGAAATTAGCTTCAGGCCCTGTCCCAGTAGATACGCAGAAACACTGATTTCCGCTGCGGCTGCAGTTCACCGCGATAAGCAGCATGTTTTCCCGTTGAGCTTTGTAAAATTCATCGGTATATGGACCATGCATAAAATGCTTATCCTGCAAAGCAAGCGCGGCCAAATCACAGGCTCGAACACCAATTACTGCAATTTTTTCTGCCTCTTTAGGTGCTTGTCGGAAGGTAAGTTGAGCGTTATCTGCACTGCAGAACCATAGCGGTTGCTCTGGTTTAAATAACAAAGGCTTAATTGCCTGAGGGCCGTTATTCCAGCTGAATAGCCTATTCGTGTTTTCAGACACAAGACTGTATTTTCCAGGTAACTGCTTATCACAGATACCTGAAGCTAACTCTGAAACTGAAGCTATGGGAACAAAGACAATCGCGCCATTGCGCACCACTGGCCCGATAATCTTGTATTTTAAGGCGTGTAAAACGTCAAACAAAGACTCTAGTTTTGCTCTTTCTAACCACGCTTTGCCTGAACCTTCTTTGTCATGCAGTCCCAAACTCATCCCTAAGCACCAGGCCTCTTTTAGTCCCTTAACAGTATAGAACATGAATCCATCAAACAGGGTCGTTTGTCTTCTAATAACATTCGCAAAATCATGGCGCTAGAAACCAAATGCCGTTCGTAATAAAAATACGAACTCGGCTACGAAGCGGATTGGCGACGACGCCACCATTTATAAACTTCTTCTACTACAAACAAACTGGATGCTATTAGTAACAGTTGTCCAAGCTGAATTAATGATATTGGCTGTATTTCCAATATCGAGCTAAGGCCTGGTGTATAGAGTGCAGCGATATGAATCAACAACGCTCCCGGAACCGCAAGCATTAAAAACGGATTGGCATTGATAGGTTGAGAAAAAAAAGAACGGGTTTCAGATCGGGCATTTATCGCACGAATATTACCAAACAGCACCATAAGCATCAGAGTTAGGTTTCGGGCATTCTCGAGCGACTCACCCGACTGAAGCAACAAATAGTAGTTTAAAAACGCCAGCCCACCCATCACCGTTCCTGAAATCAAAATGTGCTCAATCAGCTTTTTGTCAAACACAGCTTCATCTGGAGAACGAGGCAAACAGGAAAGCTCGTTACCTTCTTTGGGTTCAAAAGCGAGCGCCACGTCCTGTAGACCATTGGCGATGAGATTCAACCAAAGCAGCTGTACTGCAATCATGGGCATTGGCAGCCCAGCAATCACTGTAAGAAAAAATAACAAAATGGCAGAAAAACCAGTGGCTATTAATAAGGCAATTACCTTTCTGATATTGTTATACACCACACGACCCTGCTCGACACCCGCAACAATCGAGGCAAAATTATCATCGGTAATAATGAGATCGGCCGTTTCTTTAGCGACATCTGTGCCACGCTTGCCCATCGCAATCCCTGTATTGGCCCGACGCATCGCAGGTGCGTCATTGACACCATCTCCCGTCACCGAGACAAAGTGGTTCTGACGCATGAAACTTTCAACAATCAGCTCTTTCTGTTGCGGTTCGATACGAGCAAATACCCTAGCCTCACGGATAAGGGATTCAACTTCTGAAGAGCCTTTGGTCATTGCCTGTTGGAGCATAGAGCCGGTCACTACCTGAGCATCTTTCTCGCAAAGATTTAGCTCCAACGCAATGGATTTTGCCGTTGCCGGATGATCACCTGTAACCATCGCAACTTCAATACCAGCAGTATGACAGCTAGCAATAGCGTTATACGCCTCCGGGCGTACCGGATCAATCATAGCAACCATGCCCAGAAAACACATTTCTTCCAGTTGATGTTGCTGCTTTTCAATCACCTCTCGCTTTGCGAGAGCAATTAGTCTGTACCCCTGCTTTGCCAGTAACTCAAACTGCTCTTCAATCAGCTTATGGTCAATATCAGTCGGGCCATGAACGGTTGCCATTGTTTGGCACATACTGAGCATTTTTTCCGGGCTACCCTTAGCGTATAGCCAATGTGTGTCTCCGTCATAATTAACGCTGCCGCTATACGCCCTTTCCGGCTCATATGGGATTAATTCTAATTGAGTCTGCTGTTTTCGTAGTTCGGAAATAGACATGCCCAGTTTTTTTGCCAACACCAAAAAAGCAATATCCACGATATCACCATTTGACACCCACTCTCCTCCAGCATAATTAAGATGGCTTTCATTGGCTAATACACCAGCAATGCACAGCTCTTGTAATTGGTGTTGCTCGTTGTGACCTTGAACTTCTCCTCCTGGTGCAACACCTTCACCCGTAGTACGAAAAATAGCTCCGTCTGGCAGCACCACCTGACGAATGGTAAGTTCATTGACCGTTAAGGTGCCAGTTTTGTCTGAACAGATAAAAGTACAAGAGCCAAGTGCTTCTACTGCGACAAGTTTCCGGATAATAACGTTATTTTTGGCCATGCGCCGCATACCTATCGCCAGAGCCACGGTAAGCGCAACTGGCAGCCCTTCGGGAATAACCGAAACCGCTAGGCCTATGGTCATCAGCACAATCGCTTCAGCGCTATATCCTCCTTTTAACAACATCATTACCGTTAGTGCCAGAATCGCCACAAAAATCCCGCCTGCTACCTGATAGGTGAAGTGCTTAATACGAATCATCAGTGGTGGCTCGGATGTACGCTCCCGGGTAACGTGGCTGGCGATTTTGCCGATTTCAGTATGAGTTGCGGTGGCAGTAACCACTGCCTGAGCCCGACCATGGGTAATAATACTGCTGGCAAAACAGCGGTTGATCCGTTCAGACAATGGCGCATTTTCAGCGACTTCTGCCAAAGCACTTTTACTGACTGCCAACGATTCACCAGTGAGAAGAGATTCATCGACCGCAAGATTGTGGCTACTGAGCAAACGTACATCGGCGGGCACTTTATCGCCGGAAGAGAGCAGAACCAGATCGCCCGGCACAACTTCTTCAACATCGATGGTTAACCCAATACCATCACGAATAACATGGGTTTCACCTTTCACCATATTCTTTAAAGCCGCTGCGGAACGCTGGGCTGAATACTCCTGAATGGTGCCAATTACCGCATTTAAAAATAGCACCGCCAGAATAAACACCCCTCCTGAATACTCTTTTAAAACAAACGACACGATAGCAGCGATAAGCAGAATATAGATAAAAGGGCTGAAAAATTGACGCAATAAAATGAGCAAAGGCCCAGCCGAAGGCGGCTCAGGAAGCTTATTAAGGCCGTACTCATTTAGCCTCTTTTCGGCTTCTTTTTGAGTTAACCCTGCATAAGGCTCCGTACCTGAAGCAGGCGATTCTGCTTGCTTGTGCAATAAGTCAGATACCATGTTTTCGTTATCCTTATTATTTAATGCTCTATTTTGCTGACTACTGCCTACACAATAAATATTCCAGAATCTAACTGACAGTAATCACGCTGGGATAATCCATCTCCGGAAAGTCTATGGTTCTCTCCACTCCACACTTGTCAAAAGCATGTACTTAAAGGTTAGAAGAATTAATGGTATTTTTCTTTTAAAAATCATGTTCTAAGTCAAGCTTACAAAGGGCATAGATAAGAAACCGCTGGTGAAAAATCGTCTATATCCACATGTGAGTAAGTTCAGCGTAGGCATACCGTGGTTGGAAAAGTGTGTTAGGTGGATACGTTGGTCTATCTCAAGTACAATAGCCGCAATCCAAAATAATCACGACAATCTAAATTCTTATGTACCCCACTTTGTACTCCATAAAAGTTCAGATAATTGTTAAGGCAACATATTCAAATGGTTAACAACACAATCCAATGGTTCCCGGGCCATATGCATAAAGCTCGAAAAGAGATCGAAGAAGTGATCCCACAGGTGGATGTCATTATCGAAGTCTTGGATGCCCGTATTCCTTTCAGTAGCGAAAACCCAATGATTTCAACCCTTCGTGCTGACAAACCTGTGGTGAAAGTTCTTAACAAACGCGACTTGGCCGATCCGGAATTGACTCAATTGTGGATTGACCATTTAGAGAAAGAGAACGGTGTAAAAGCGATGGCTATCACCACCTCGCAACCACAAGAAGTACAAAAAATATTGGAGCTGTGCCGAAAACTGGCACCACATCGTGAAACCATGGGCAAAAATATTCGCACCATGATTATGGGGATCCCTAACGTAGGCAAGTCCACGATTATTAACTCTCTCGCTGGCAGAATGATCGCAGTGACGGGAAACCAACCAGCAGTGACTCGCCGTCAACAGCGGATTAATCTACAGAACGGCATCGTACTTTCTGATACTCCGGGCATTTTATGGCCAAAGGTAGAAAACCCACACAGCGGTTTTCGCTTAGCGGCAACCGGTGCGGTAAAAGACACAGCAATGGAGTACGATGAAGTCGCGTTCTATACGGTTGAGTATTTGGCACAACATTACCCTGAGCGTTTAAAAGAGCGTTACCAAATTGATGAATTGCCAGAATCTGACGTTGAGCTCATGGAAGAAATTGGCCGTAAGCGTGGCGCATTACGCTCAGGTGGACGGGTTGATTTACATAAAGCCTCCGAAATTCTTCTACACGAACTGCGTAGCGGTGTATTAGGCCAAATTACCTTAGAACTGCCGGAAATGATCACTCAAGAGCTAATAGAAGTAGAAATAGAAGCCGAGAAAAAAGAACAGCAAAAGATCAAGAAAAAAGAAGAAAGAAGAAAACGTTACCTGCGCAATAAACGCTAGTTACGCCACATTCGCCCCTTTCTTTCCCCTACAAAGGGGAAAGAAAGGGTCATTGAACTGATGAAAAAAGGCCATTCACCCACTAATCATTGGCACCATCAAACCCGATACAGCAAAGAACAATACCATCCCGACAATTGGCAATTTAAGCTGCTTCAATAAGAAAAAGCCTATCAACACCAACGATATATCCAAACCGTCAATCACCGCACTAGTAAATACAGGCTGATAGAGCGCCGAGAGCAACAAACCAACAACAGCAGCATTAACCCCGTTCATAGCACCTCGAACCTTTCGCTTAGAAGCGAGCTGCTGCCAGTTTTTTAATACCGACAATTGCAATAAAAAACCCGGTAAAAAGACGGCTATAGTGGCAAGTAACGCTCCAACTATGGGAGTATCAGGCATTAGTTCGTAACCAATATAAGTGGCGAAAGTAAACATAGGGCCCGGAACAGCCTGAGCAGCAGCATAGCCTGTAATAAAGGCATCCTGACTCAACTGATCTCCGACGATATTCTGCAATAAAGGCATAACAACATGACCACCGCCAAACACCAAACTACCGGCATTAAAAAACTCACTAAACAATGTCACCGATGGCGATGAAGACGCGATAAAAGGTAAACCAAATAATAACAATGCAAACAGCAGCAAAGGCCACATAGAAGGCTTAAATATCATTTTGTCGTCAGCCAGCCCGGTGGATAAATAAATCATACCCACCAAAGCCGCAAAAATCAGAGCAAGCATTTGGGTTGTAATACCTGGCATCACCAACAACGAAATGGCCGTAACCAGACAAATAAATATCGGTAACTTTGTCTTGCAGAAGTTCTTATACATTGCCCAAGTTGCATCAGCCACGATAACAACCGCGAGTAATTTCAACCCATGAACAAGATGTTGAAAAAAAGATGTATCCATTAGCTGGCTACTAAGTACCGCCAGAATAATCATGATCAATACAGAGGGCAAAGTGAATCCAGTAAACGCCATGATAGCGCCCCAAATTCCTCCTTTTTTGTAACCCAAAGCAAAGCCGACCTGACTAGAGCCCGGCCCCGGTAAGAATTGACTCAATGCAATGAGTTGCGCGTATTCTTCATCATTTAACCAATGCCGCTTTTCTACAAAAGCCTTACGGAAATAACCAATATGTGCGGCTGGTCCGCCAAAGCTAATCCAACCCAATGCAAAAAAGGTTTTAAATATCGATAACATCTTGTTTCCGTTTAAATCTCAATAATTTGTGTATAAAGTAAAAAATTACCTATAATTACTCAAATTGATAATATCGATTTTATCTATGAATGAAATAGGATTGAAGCATGACCTTAGATTTCAACTGGAAAAACATAGACTTAAACCTACTTGTGGTATTTTCGCACTTATATCAGCACAGAAGCGTCAGTGTGGCAGCCAATAAAAGTTTTGTCAGTCAATCGGCGATGAGTCATAGCTTGTCCAAATTGCGCATACTGTTCGATGATGCCTTATTCGAACGCAAAGGGCATAAAATGGAGCCCACTGACTATGCTCACCATATTGCTCCAACCATAGATACGCTACTAAATTCGATTCAAAACAACTTAATGAGCAAGGCTGAATTTTCAGCCTTGCATTATCAGGGGGTTTGTCGAATTGGCCTGACTGATTACGCAGAATACCTTTTTGCTCCCGTCCTCTATGATGCAATCCGAAAGTGCGCTCCAGAAACTCAAATTAGTTTTATTAACGTGAATAAACATAACTATGTTGATATAGCAGAACTGGAAAATCTGGATCTGATCATAGGCAGCATTCCACAACCCGATTCTAACTTTCAAAGTCAGTTTTTATATACAGAGAAACATGTTTGCTTATGTAATAAACAATTATTGGAGGGACACCATTCCCTTTCCGTGCAAAAATTTGCCGAAACTGAACAGGCTTTGGTTAGCCCTGATGGCAAGTTGTCTACCAAAATTGATAACCAATTGGCTGAATTAGGGTTAAAACGTAGGGTGACAATTGCTTCAAGAAATTTTCTGACTATTCGCCGATTACTAGAAGAGAGAGAACTCATCGCAATAGTTCCTCAACGTATGGCTCAGATGTCTAGCTTACCCGATCGGCTTGAAGCAATAACTCCACCAATTGCCGTCGACGATTTTATTATCTCCCTGTTATGGCAGTCGAGAAAATCAACCGACGATAAAAATACTTGGTTAAGAAACCTTGTCAGCGATACGATAGTCAAATGAAGTTAAGTCAGCTTCCCTGCCGGACATGAATTATACCGCCACTACCACTTAGAGTAGTGGCAGCAGTTTTCGTCACTATACAGGAGGGGTACCTTCTTTAAACTCAGCCGTGATGGTTTTCCTGAACTCTGGTGTATCTTCGTAACCATGAACCTTACATCCATGCTCTACAACGGCAGCCAATAATTCTTCTTTGCTATCAGCAGCGAGAGCTACAGAACATTTAACATCACCAGGATAATCTCTGCAGTCGATATAGTATCTTGACATAATTACTTACCTTAACGTTGATTGCAGCGATAATTTGAAATCAACCAACAAATCATCTACTGACAAGGCGTATGCATTACCTTGCAATGCTAATTATAGACGCTCAAACGATAACTATTAATAATTCACTCAATTAATCTATTCATGCAGAATGTTCGATTAAAACAAAATGACTGAACGCATCGACTCTGTTGCCAATATGGCATTAATGAAAAGGCATAACATATATTTTTTTTATTAGGTATTCACCTTAATATAGCGTCATTGCGTTATAGGTACCCTCAACGCACAGACAACCTGATTTAAACGACAGGTTAAACTCTTATTTGTATGATGCGGCCAATGAACTTCTTATTTATTAAACTTGCTTCTTGTTCCATTACCAGAGAACTAGCCCAAAAAACACTCCCCATGATAGGAGGCGTACTCTCTATCATGAGTTTTCAGCTCATTGATAGTGCATTTATCAGTATGCTCGGTGTAACACCTCTCGCTGCACAAGGTGTTACCATTCCCTTCGCCATGGTCATCATTGGAATTCAAGTCGGACTTGGTATTGCCTGTACTGCATTAATTTCTCGATATCGCGGAGCGAAACAAGATCAACAAGCCAGAGAAACCGCCAGTATCACTATCCTATTAGGACTTGCGAGTGTCACGGTAATATGTAATTTGCTTTGGTGGGGAAGAGCACCACTACTTGGACTGTTTACCATATCCGACACTATTATTGTTATGGTTGAAGGTTACTGGCCTATCTGGCTGGTAAGTAGCTGGGTTGGTGCTGCACTTTACTTTGTTTCCAGTGTGTTCAGGGCCAACGGAAATACCAAACTACCAGGTCTGGCACTGATATTTTCCAGCCTGATTAATATTGTTCTAGACCCTATTTTTATATTTACTTTAGATATGGGCTTAGAAGGTGCAGCGATAGCCAGTTTATTCGCTTATATCATATGCACTGCGTGGTTATGCTACCGTGCCAGAACGGAAAATTGGTTCAGTTTTTCTCTTAGCTTTACCAAGTGTCGTAACAGCCTGTTTGACCTGTTAAAGATTATGTTGCCAGCCACGATCAACCAGTTATTGCCCCCTCTTGTCGCTATATTAACCACCATGTTAATCGCTAATTTTGGTACAACAGCAGTCGCATCATGGACGCTAATAACACGGTTTGAACTTCTTTCTCTGGTTGTAATATTGGCGTTGACCATGTCAATGCCACCAATGGTTGGCCGCTTACTTGGAGAGGGCAAACTTGAAAGCATCGATCGTCTGGTAAAAACAGCTGTATTGTTCGTACTTGCCCTTCAAGTAGTACTGGCTTTCACCGCGTTATTATTTAACTCATATTTAAGCCCGCTCATGTCTAATGACCCACAGGTGCAAGAAAGTCTGATGTACTTTTTGAGCTTTGTACCTTTCTGTTACGGCCCACTGGGTGTTTGCATGCTGATAGTCTCAGTATCGAACGCGTTAGGTCAGCCGAAAATCGCATTATGGCTTTCCATGTGTCGGTTATTCGTCTTCTACTTGCCCGCAATTTGGATTGGTGCAGAGCTCGCTCAGCTCGAGGGTGTCTATATTTCTATCTTCATTGCCAACACATCAACTGGTGTAGTTGCGTGTCTGTTATACAAAAAATGTATGGAAAAAGTGAGCTTAAGTCTCCAGCCGCTCACTTCAAATGGATAAGTAGTCATGGTATTTCATCGCGTTACATATAAAGAGTGATTTATATCAATTCATTAATGTCAATTTAGCATCAATACCTTTATTACCATTCGTTATACTGCGCTATATTAAAGAAAGCATATGCGCAGTGAATGCATGTAGATAAAAGGGAAACAAATGGATATCGCAACGAGACTCGAGCTTTTATTAGAGGTGTCAGAGCACGGCTCATTTGCCAAAGCAGCAGATGCAAGAAATATAGACCGTTCTGTCCTGTCCAAACAGATAAAGAACCTTGAAGAGACATTAGGGCTTAGGCTACTAAATCGCTCTACCCGCTCGCTATCTCTGACTACGGCAGGCTTTGAAATCGTTAAGCAGGCTGAAAAAGTACGCGAGGTACTAGAGCAAACTCGCAGGCTGGCCGACACATTTCACCATGAACCTAAAGGCCATTTACGAATTTCCAGCTCAACAATGTTTGGAAGGTTCTATATCCAGAAAGCCGTCAAAGCCTTCATGAGCAAATATCCTCAGGTTAGTATAGATTTGGTGCTCGACGATAGGAAGGTCGATATCATCAGTGAGCGTTTTGATGTTGTTTTTCGTATCGGTCCACCAAAAGATTCTAACTTGATCGCCAGAAAGTTAGCAGATAACCCATTTGCAATCCTCGCTTCGGAAGAATTTGTTAATAAACATGGCTACCCTAAAACCCCACAGGAGTTAGTCGCATTACCGTCTGTTATCTACTCCAATGGCGCATTTACAATAAATAAGTTAGAAATTGCAGAGTCACCCGGCGACAGTGAGATTAAGACTTTTGCGACTCACGGGCGTTATAAAGTAAATGAAGCCGAGCTCATACTGGATGGAATTCAAGAAGGGTTAGGCTACGCACAGGTTGGATTATTCATGTTGCCCAAAAACATCAAAGAAATGGGCCTTGTGCCCCTGTTAACCGACCACAAATTGCCTATGAGCCACGGTGGTATCTATGCGGTATATTCGCACCGAAATCAACCACCTCTGGTTAAACAATTTATCGAAACCGTTCAGGAAATAATTGGAACTCCACCTGTATGGGAAAGTTACATTGACAACTACGAAGCACTCTACAAGTGAGTCAGTGCTTGGTAGTTAAACTAATCAGCCCCATAATAATATTTAACACACTGGTCGGCGAGTAAATCTAATGAATCAAGTGCCATTAATTTTTTCTGATTAGGCATAGAATCAAAAGCCAGCGGTATTTCAGTACAGCCTAATATCACCCCATCAGCACCACGTGCTAATAAAAGATCAAAAATAGGCTCCATTAATTGCTTGCCTGTTAAAATGTCACCGGATTTAACCGCATAAATCCCGTCCATCACTTGTTTTTGCTCTGTTTCTGAAGGTAACAAAGCCTGCTTTCCTCTTGAGAGGATACCATCGGTATATATGCCTGTTTTTATGGTTGCATCCGTCGCCAGAACGCCAATTCGATGCATTTTTCTGCGACAGGCTTCCTGCAATACTGTATCGATTATACTGATGAAAGAGACCTCGTTTTCACCTAACTTATCAAGCCAGTAATGCGCTGTGTTACAAGGAATAACCACTTTTGTTGCACCTGACTCTCTCAATGACATCAAGTTGTTAAGCATCATTTGCAGTGGGTCTTCACCATTTTTGAGTATACATTTAGTGCGGTCAGGAATAACTGGATTATTCGAAATAATCATAGCCATATGTTCCTGATCAGATTTGGCCGGGCTTTTTTCTACAATACGCCGGACAAAATCCACAGTGGCCATAGGCCCCATACCACCCAGAACACCTAACTTTTTATTCATAACGCCTCCTAATTTGATAATAAAGTTAACAAATAAAGAGCTTGCTAAGAAATGATAAAACTGGCATAACCATGCATAAACTGCATAGCTATGATGGCATAATATGATCTGGCTATAGGTATGTGCCAAAGGAGAATTGCTCTATGCTCAACATCGAAACAAAATGGATATTAGACTTTTTAAAACTCGCGGAACTGCGCAATTTCTCTAAAGCCGCCATTGAACGAAATGTCACTCAATCGACCTTTAGCAGACGAATTCAAGCATTGGAAAACGCCGTTGGTTGCCAACTGTTTGACCGTGAAAAAACCCCTATCGCATTAACTCAAAGTGGTAAGTTATTTCGTACCAGTGCCCGCAGCCTAATGATTCAGCTGGAATATGAACTTGAAAGGATCAACGATCTTTCTGTACTGGGAAATCAAAAAGTCAGCGTAGTTGCTGGCCACTCTATTGCCACAGACGTTTTACCTCTTATGCGTTTTAACTTATTCGCCGAAGAAAAAGAGGTCATTCTGGATGTAAGAGCTCTTGATGTAGACGATACGGTAAATATGATTCAGGAAAGCGCCTGTGATATCGTTCTGAGCTATAAAAACTCTCAGCTACACGCTCAACCTTATCTGGCTCATAAAATTGGCGAGTCTAAAATTTATTGTGTTACTGGCTTAAACTCAAATAGCCATGCGAAATATACCTTATCAAAACAAAAGATTACTCCATGGATTATGCATTCTACAGGCAGTTTCATGGGTCGATTAACCAGAGAAGCAAGCAGTCTTTATGCATTAAAACCTATCTTTTCATCATCTATGACAGAACTGGTTAAAGCACTTATCGTTCAGGGAGAAGGAATAGGCTGGCTGCCAGAACACGCCATAAAAGATCAACTCGCATCGGGGCAGCTCATTATACTGGATGAGATAGAACATGAAATAATAGCAGAGATTTACGCCTACCGTTCACAAAGCAAACTTCACCCTGCCGGAGAACGGGTTTGGCAGAAACTGTGTGAATTCTCCACGCTTAACTTTCAAAATGAGACGCTCTAATTTGTCAGATTAAATAATGAATTAATTATCACAATATTGTAGGCTCAGTATTCTGTATAGCTAAGATCCAGCATTCAATAGCGTGTCCTTAGAATAAAAATAACCCTATGTAGGACAGTCGTATGATATTCACTTTTAACAACACTCTTTTCGGCCTACTCAGATTAGTTCTTGTTCTTCTTTCTGTTATGCCAATGTTTTTTGCACACGCTTCTGATCATGACAGCGTAATAATGATTGGCGGCGATCACAATTATCCTCCTTATGAGTTTCTCAATGCGAACGGCGAGGCAGACGGTTACAACACCGAACTTACGCAAGCAATTGCCGAGGTAATGGGGATCAAAGTTAACATCCAACTTGGCGATTGGGATAAAATGCGCAGCCAATTGGAAACAGGAGAACTCGACGCCCTTCAGGGCATGATTTTTTCTGAAGCCAGAGCCAAAAATTATGACTTTTCGCCACCACACGCTTTCATTCATCAATCGGTATTTTCCCGTAAAGGATCACCACGTATCTCAGAGTTAAGTGAATTAGGTGGCAAAGAAGTTATAGTGCAAAATGGCGGAATAATGCACGACTACTTACTGGAACATAATGTCGGTGCTCAGCTTGTTCTGGTTAGTACACATACGGACGCATTAAGACTGCTTGCATCCGGACAACATGATTATGCGCTCGTTGCAAACCTGCCCGGCTTGTATTTAGGCGAAGAACTGGAACTTTCCAACATAGTGCCAGCAGGTAAACCTTTTAACGCCCAGCATTATGGTTATTCCGTCTTAAAAGGTAAGCAAGATTTGCTGGCTCAATTTAGCGAGGGTTTAGCTATTCTCAAAAATACCGGGCGGCAACAAGCTATCTACGACAAATGGTTGAGTCCAATTGAGAATCAGGGGTTGCCCTGGAAAACGTTATGGATGGCAGCTGCATTTGCTTCGGCGCTACTATTGTTGGTGCTTGGGTTTATACTGATCTGGAACCGTGCCCTCAGCAGAGAAGTGGCGCGGCGTACTGAAGAACAACAACTTCAGCAACAACAGTTGATCCAAGCAGACAAAATGACCTCTTTGGGCATTCTGGTTTCAGGCGTGGCACACGAAATAAACAACCCCAGTAGCCTATTATTGCTTAATCTGCCCATACTTAAGGATGTCTATCAGGATATAGAGGACATTCTTGAAGCCCATTATCACGAACACGGTGATTTTCTTATTGGTGGGCTCGAATATAGCCGCATGAGGGATGCCATAGAACCTATGCTGGATGATATGCTCACCGGCACCCACCGAATTCGGCGCATCGTAGATGACCTCAGAGACTTCGCCCAGCAAAAACCAGCGGTTCTTAATGAAGTCGTTGATCTTAATGAAGTAGCCTCGACGGCCATACGCTTAGTTGATAATACGATCACCAAATCTACTCACGACTTCAAGGTAAATTACACCGATAAATTACCTCATTTTGAAGGTAATGCTCAGCGTATAGAACAAGTGATCATCAATTTAATTATCAATGCATGCCAGGCATTAGAGGGCCCAGAAAAGAGCATTTCGGTTAATACTGACTATCACTCTCAACAAAACCTTCTGCAATTTAAGATTTGCGACCAAGGGCAAGGAATCTCAGCCAAACATCTGCCTCACTTAAGTGACCCTTTTTTCACCACCAAAAGAGAGCAAGGTGGGACCGGACTTGGACTGTCCGTTTCTTTCAGTATTGTTCAGGAACATGGTGGTACGTTAACCTACGAATCAGAACTCAATAAAGGGACTTGTGTGACATTATCATTACCCGCTATTAAAGGAACTTCATCTAAATGAATACTAATCGCTATCCTGCTTTTGGCATATTACTCGTCGATGATGAAGTCGCTTTCCTGCGTAGCCTCAGTATTGTGCTCGAGCGTCGAGGAGGAATTAACCATGTTTTTCGCTGTGATGATAGTCGCGATGTAATGGGTATCATTGCTCGAGAAAATATTGGATTAGTACTGCTAGACCTCACTATGCCTAACATCTCAGGCGAAGTATTGCTGCAGAAAATAGTAGAAGAGCATCCCGAAATAAGAGTTATCATTATTAGTGGTTTGAACCAGATTGAAACGGCGATGAACTGTATACGTCTAGGGGCTTACGACTATTTTGTTAAGACGGCAGAGGAGAGCAGACTATATGAAGGAATTAAGCGCGCTATACTGATGCAAGAGATGCGTTTGGAGAATCAAGAGCTGCGCAGACGTTTTCTTACCGACACTCTGGAACATGCCGACGCCTTCTCATCCATCATTACCGCCAATAAAGCTATGAGGTCAGTATTTCAATATCTGGAATCGGTTGCCCCAAGTCGTCAACCAGTAATGATCTGCGGCGAAAGTGGTGTAGGTAAAGAGCTAATTGCACAAGCTATCCATACTTTGAGTAATCGGTCAGGCTCACTGGTCAGCGTCAATGTGGCAGGTCTGGATGATAACGTCTTTGCTGACACTCTCTTTGGTCACCGCCGAGGGGCATTCACTGGTGCAGACAAAGCAAGAGCAGGCCTCGTTGAACAAGCCGCGGGTGGAACCTTATTTCTGGACGAAATAGGCGACTTGAGTCAAGCTTCGCAGATTAAACTACTGCGCCTTTTGCAAGAAGGTGAATACTTCCCTTTAGGCAGCGACAGGCCAAAACGATTACTCGCACGCGTCGTCGTCGCAACACATCAAGATCTGCAACAAAAACAGCAGGAAGGAAGTTTCCGTAAGGATCTCTATTACCGCTTGAAAACCCATCAGGTTGATATTCCACCGCTACGCCAAAGAAACGAAGATATTCCTCTATTACTTGAGCATTTTCTTCAGCAAGCCGCGGGCGAGCTGGGTAAAACTAAACCCACAATCCCTAAAGAGCTGCCAGTTTTACTTTCCAACTATGCATTTCCCGGTAATGTGCGAGAATTGCGTGCATTAGCGTACGATGCTATGAGTTTGCATCGCTCACGGATGTTATCTATGGATGTTTTCCGTCGTGTTCTTGATCAAGATATACCCGCTCCTGAGCCAGAAGCAAACACGGAACATATGTTATTTAATCCACAACGTCCTTTACCTACCCTTCAGGAAATAGGTGATTTATTGGTAAACGAAGCCATGCAAAGATCCGAGGGGAACCAGTCGTTGGCCTCCAAATTATTGGGGATTTCACAGCCCGCATTAAGCAAACGGCTTAAAAAAAATGGCTGACGGCTATTGGTCTTTCACGAACATGCCGCTAAATCCAAACCTATATTAAACGCAGCACAGACAAGCGCAATTTGGTTAAGTTAAACCCCTATAACCTAAGAATAAGTTATAACTTAACCATTTCCACCCAACTCATTGTTTACAAAAAGATAACACCATACTCACAACAATTAATTATTCCTTTGGTTATACCCCTTCAGCTTAAGCCGACATCGCAAAAACAACCATAAATACTATTAAAACAACAAGATAAGCACAAACTCCATATTGGCATCTAGTTTGCAATGTTTACTTTCAGGTGCCATGGAATACATTTGAATCAACCAATTTTTCGGCACCTTAATTACAAACATTTGCTGTAAGAGTTACAGCTTTTATTTGATAAACAAATTAAGGATAGAACATGGAACATGTACAAGATAAGCAAAAACAAAAAGGATTTTGGGGAAGCCTCGCCCTATGGAAGAAAATTCTAGTCGGTATGGTTCTGGGTGTGGTCGCAGGAAGCGTGCTAGGCCCCGATGCAGAACTGCTTAAACCCATCGGAACTCTCTTTATCAACGCGATTAAAATGTTGATTGTACCGCTCATTTTCTGCTCTCTCGTTGTTGGGGTTACCTCAATGCAAGATACCCGAAAAATGGGTCGTATCGGCGTTAAAGCGGTAGTCATATACCTAACAACCACAGCCGTGGCTATCAGTATTGGTTTAGGCCTTGCGACCATACTTACTCCTGGTGAAGGTTTGAATATGACAACGACAGTTGCTGCCTCTGTCGGAAAAGAAGCTCCAACTCTTGTGCAAACCATTCTTAATTTAGTTCCCAAAAACCCTGTTAATGCACTAGCTGCGGGTAACATTCTACAAATTATTGTTTTTGCATTAGGACTTGGTATTGCTCTCAACCTATGTGGTGAGAAAGCGCAACCAGCGATACAAGTTTTTGATAGCTTAGCGGAAGCAATGTACAAGCTAACTGAGCTGGTCATGAAGTTTGCACCTTATGGTATTTTTGGCTTAATGGCTTGGGTAGCGGGTAAATATGGCTTAGATATTTTACTGCCTCTGTTTAAAGTAATTGCTGTTGCATATATTGGTAGCTTGATCCATGTGTTGGTGTTCTATACTGGCGTCATTAAGGTGTTCGGTCGCCTAAGCCCTGTTACTTACGTCAAAGGGCTAATTAACCCAGCAGCAGTTGCATTTACTACAACAAGCAGCTCAGGCACTTTGCCAGCAACGATCAAATGTGCACGTGAGGAAATGGGCGTGTCTAAAGGGATTTCAAGCTTTGTTCTGCCGCTTGGTGCAACCATCAACATGGATGGTACTGCCTTGTATCAAGGCGTCGCAGCACTTTTTGTCGCACAAGCTTTTGGTATTGATCTGGCTTTCGTTGATTATCTGGCGATTATTTTTACCGCTACACTTGCTTCTATTGGAACCGCTGGTGTTCCCGGTGCTGGCTTGATCATGTTATCGCTAGTACTGTCTACTGTTGGTTTGCCTATGGAAGGTTTGGCTATTATCGCGGGTATCGACAGAATCTTAGATATGGCACGTACCAGTGTTAACGTCTGTGGGGACTTGATGGTTTCTATTTTGGTAAGCCGCAGCGAAGGCGAGCTGGATCTAGACATTTACAACAACACGAGTGAAACGCCAAACCTTGCCAGTGAAGAGACCGCATAACTCGCTTTTCTAAACTTAGTTTTGCCTCCCCTTCGTTAGCAAAGGGGAGGTTATGAAATCAGCAATAAATATCCAACATTAAGGGGTCACTTCAGAGCATTGGAACGAGAGCAGCTTTCTGAATCGAGTTTACTTCCCTATTAACTGCCACTAATGTATCGATAACCCGTTCCTCTTACCGATTGAATCAATACAGATTTGTTGTCGAGTTTTTTTCTTAGCGACAGAATCACCGTATCGACGACGTTGCTCGCGCCTTCATAATGAATATCCCAAACCTCTTTTAAAAGTTCCTTGCGGCTTATTGCTACACCGCGATTTGTGATCAATAACTCCAGAGTGCCATATTCCAATGGCGTCAAATCCACACGCTGTTCATGCACAAGTATTTGCCGCGCTTTTTTGTCAAACCAGTCGGGAAACAAGGCCTCACTCGCCTCCTGCTTTATTTCATGAACCAGTCGCTTAGCAATCCAGCCGTCCACAGAATCCGGTCCCAAATCCAGAATTCCGGTATAGAAATAACACCCGTCAATATTGATCTCCAGGTTTTCAACCTTAAAACCCAGTTCTGTGGCCACCAGAGCATAAGGTTGTATATCTCTCAAGGTGAGATATACATGACGCAAGTTGGGTTTCATTTCCAGATACTTACGCTTAATATCCAGCCAGCATGCCGCTTGTACCCCACTCAATGATTCACCACTTTTCGCCGATAGCCAGCGACGAATAAACAAGGTTTGATCCTGCTGTTGATTGAGCCGCGGCATAGTAGATAAATGCGCAGTCCACGCC
Source organism: Vibrio sp. UBA2441 (assembly GCA_002342685.1). GTDB lineage: Bacteria > Pseudomonadota > Gammaproteobacteria > Enterobacterales > Vibrionaceae > Vibrio. The sequence continues at coordinate 43,296 of DDQN01000055.1, read as the reverse complement.
GCAGAAACCGGATCAGATTGCAACGCTTCCGCGCTCACCTCAGAAGGATTGATCAGACAATAAAAACCAACCACCTCATTTCGATTGTTTTTTACGCAATGAAAGGTCTGAATATAGTGTTGCCACCAACGTTGATAAATTCCTACACAAGATTGTGGTTCAAACTGCCTGATAATTGACATCACCACATCTTGATCACACGCTTGCGCAGGTTCAACACTGTACTTTCTAACATCGTCTGGTGGAAAAAAAGCGTTTCTAATCAAGCTGTTATCCACCAAGTAAATAATATCTGCCGTATAACGCCAAAGCTGACTGGCGGAAGCACTCTTCATCTCTTGTTGCAAAATACGACTCGCCTTGTTCCTGTATTCATTGTATTTTTGCGGCGATCTGGCTTTTAAGTTCGACGACAAGGCGTTTTTTAGTACTTCATGAAAGCTCAGGCCATCTTCCCTATATTCAATCAAAGCCACTTCAGACAATTGACGATAAAGTTCTGAGCTGGGCTCCATGTCCAGCATTCCAAGCAACAATGGTTCATTTATTCGTCTCACAACAGAGGTTGCTTCCAATGCTTGACGAAGTACCGGACTCTTTATGTCTTCAATAAAATAGTATGCTAATGCCTGAATAACATTGTTGGGTGGGACTTCATTTAGTTGACGATCAGGTTGTTCAAGTATTGCAGAGCTCGCTAGTTTTAAGGCTAAAGGATGGCCATTTGCAAACTGATTAATACCTAAAGCGACAACTTTCGTATGCCCCTGAGATTGTAAATATTCTATCGAGGCATTAAAAGACAGACTGTTAAGTCTCAAACTGCAAAAACGCATCTCCTCTGGTGGATTCAGTAACCACTGATTATCCGGGTGAAGGCGACCTGAAAAGATCAGATTCAAACGTCCTTTCATTACTGGCATAAATTCCCGTCTCAGCCATGACTCTAATAAACCAAAAAGTTCGAATTGATCCAATATCAATATCGTTCCCGGTTTGATTTTAGCCGCAATGGTATTAAGTTCGGCACTTTCACAGTCAACCAGTCCCATAACACAAGAAAGAAATGCCTTGGGAGTCGGCTCGCACAGCTGGCAATCAATCTTCCAACATTGAGTTTGGGATAACGCTATAAACCGGTTCATCAAGGTACTTTTGCCGATGCCAGCTATACCATATACACCAATAATATCAGGCCCGTCATTATCAAAAATCCTCGATAGAAAGTTGAGTTCCACCGCACGCGACGAATCATTTACGTTATTCACTCTTTCACCAGTTACGCTCACCTAACCTAGACTAAGCATAGTCACTTCAGCCTTAACCACATAAATCTCATTAAAATATCATTAATAAATCTATCAATACAAACTACGTTTATTGGTGTGCGGTATGAAAGTTTCAGGAGGTCCTATGACACATTTTCAAATTTCTTTGCTCTCCCTAACGCTTTGTTTGACTGCCAATGTAGTTACAGCGAACGATAAGGTGAAGATAGAGCGTGCTGAAAGTGCCGCTCATTCAGATCTAAGTTCAAAAGCAACCATATTGGACACAGATGGCAAAGTGTTACGTAAAGGAAATGAGCATTGGCATTGCATGCCAGGTGTTCCCGTCATGGAAGGTGATGTCCATCCAATGTGCGTTGACGCAGTTTGGTCGAAGTTATTGCAAGCAGCTGCACTGGGTAAACCATTTGAAACAGACCGTATTGGCATCTCTTACATGATGCAAGGCGACGCTTATGTTAGTAACTCCAACCCGGCAGCAACCGACCCTGAAAATGGTGATGTCTGGGTACAGGAAGGACCTCATCTCATGATAGTCGTGCCTAAAGCTATGTTAAAAGGCATTTCTGATGACCCATACAATGGCGGGCCATATGTGATGTGGAAGGACACTCCATATGCTCACATCATGGTACCTATCGTGAACAAATAAACTCAATACGCAAACTGACTCGACTTACACACTTTAACGTAAAACGAGCATTTTGAATTAGCTTGAATAGATATAAAAGGATGAAATTTATGAGCGCTTCTTTATATGAAAGGCTTGGTGGAACAGAGGCTATTACCAAAGTATCTAGTGATATCGTTGATATTCACCTCAGCAACAATATCATCTCAAATCGATACGTAAATTCAGACGTACCCGCACTAAAAAAGACCGTGGCTGAGTTTTTTATTACCGGAACCGGTGGCCCTAACGTCTACAAAGGCAAAGATATGCTTTCTGTACATAAAGGCATGAATATCTCTGCGGTTGAGTTTGTTGCCGTGCTCGATGACGTCGTGGTCGCCATGCAAAATGCAGGGGTCGGACAAAGAGAACAAGAAGAAGTTTTATTTGTCCTATTTAGCATGCGCTCAGAGATCATTTTAGTATAAATCTCAAATCCAACCTAAAGCAGCGAGCCACCTCCGAGATCTAGGCAAGCTGCTTTACCTTTCCCTCAGGTCAGTTCCGTTCTCAAATTGAGAAAAACCACCTTGTCAAAATGCGAAAACAACACATACAACCCCAACCTCTTTGATTTATCTACTCTTTTCTTATGGCATGCATTGTGCGTTATACACTCAGGTTCAACGCTAATTTATGCATTCACAAGGAGAGCCACCCATGGAACTAAGAAAAATTGAAGCAAGCGAACAAACATTAACACTACTTATCTCTGGCGATTTTGATGCAAACGGTAGCAAAGAAGCGTTGCCTCATATCGATCAGGTAATTGCTGAAGATATCCATAAAGAGATAGAAATCGATTTTAAACATGTCTCTTTCCTCGACTCCTGCGGCGTGGGTGCCATTGTCTACTTTTATAAGCGATTAACCGAGAGAGAGCGTGCAATGCGCATAGAAAATGCCCACGGGCAGCCTCTGGAAATCATAAATTTGCTCAGAATTAACCAAGCGATTCCGACCAATTCCGGTAAGCGCTAATAAAGAAACGAGGAGAGATAGCATGGATAGAGCGGGGCATATTTCAGTAGTGTTATTTTTTGTCATTAGCTTTCTAGGTGGCTGCGCAAGCTACCCAGAACAAGGACAAGGTGGACTGGCTGAAAACCACTTAAACGCTGACTTCTCTCCAGTAATGCCAGACGAGCCATTAGGCCCTGAACATGGGCTTAGGTTTGACTGGAAATTAAGTAAACTTCATCTGGAGATGCTAATACAAGAAGGCGCCGAATGGTGCTTCCCCGCCTCCGTCATTCAAGGAAAAAAACGCCAGAATCGCATTGCCAGAGAACTGCAAGGCGGCTTATTGCTTGATGCTGCTAATGACCTCGTTATCCATAGACGTCAACTCACTGAGCTAGATCAAAAACTAGGTTACGTTCTATCGCAAACGTCTTGTTCACCGCCCAACCAGTCGTTAACCCAACGCGAGACAAAACAGCTTGATATCGTCACCCAACTTTTTGACCTGTTAAACATAGACAATCAATTTGCGTATGACTCCAGTGACATTAACCCCAAGTATATGGGGCATCTCGCTGAGGCGGCTAATATCTTAAAAAGTGACCCACAACTAAATTTGTCCGTCACCGGGCACGCCGATGCTACGGGTAATGATGAATATAACCAGACACTTGCCATGGCAAGAGCAAAACAAGTCAAACGCTACCTGACTATCTTTGGTCTCGACCCTTCACGGATTAGCACCCAATCTCTAGGGTCCTCATTGCCTTTATTTGAAGGCGACGGCGCTGCTGTCCGGCTCACAAATCGCCGGGTAAGTATCGAAATCACCTCTAGCGAATCGCCATAAGGAGCGAAAAATGAAACGGACTCACTTGCTTATTACGTTACTCATCAATACTTTGGTTTCAATGAGTATCGTTCAGATAGCCTATGCCGATTCCATTGTCACTATCGGTGATAAAATCCAAGTAGATTTACCTGGAGAACCCTCTCTTAACAAGCGCTTTCAGGTCAATAAAAAGGGGGAGATTAACCTTCCAGAGGTGGGATCTATATTTGTCGCCGGTTACGATGAACAACAATTAAAAATGGTGGTTATCGATAGGCTAAGTTATGCCTACAGAGACTTGCGATACGCAAACGTCACTCTCGCCGAGAAACAACTAATCGTCTCTATTGAAGGTTATGTGAAATCTCCGGGAGAGTATACGCTTCCGAATATAGGTAGCATACAGTCGGCATTAGCTGCGGCAGGAGGAATTCGACCGGGCGCTCAACTGGATAAACTCCAGCTTAAACGTGGAAAAAATACAACCGTCTTCAACTATAAGCAATTTTTAGATTCCGGCAATAAAACCCATCTTCCATCGCTTGAATCTCTAGATACTTTATTTGTACCCGCCTCTGCACTGGTTGGCAACATCGAGCAAGAGTTTAATCCCAGTGCCTTAGCCAACTCCGGTGACAGTGCTGATAACCGAACCGCAATTAAAGTCTTTGGTGAAGTGAACGCCCCTGGTTCATTCACCTATAAACCAGATACCAATTTGGTTGATATTTTAATGAGATCTGGCGGTGTTACCCGGTATGCTGGTGTCGAGCAAATCCGTGTTATCAGTAATAATGCGCCTAGCTTATTTAATTTGAAACAGTATTTGGATACTGGTGACAGCCAGCTACTTCCTGTGTTGCTGCCCGGTACGACTATCTTTGTCCCTAAGCAAGAGGAAGAGATCAAGTCGGGTGCTAATGTAGTTTACATCATGGGCGAAGTCGCAGCACCCGGCGCGTATGACGGCAAGCAAGGCGCAAGTTTCATGGACATTCTTGCCAATGCAGGCGGCCCCACTCGCTTTGCCGAATCACGCCAAATTCGGGTGATTAAAAGTAACGGTCAGGTGATAAAGTTTGACTTAACGGCCTATACCGAAGGCCTTGACCGAACTGCAGTACCAGATATCAACCCTGGTGATGCTATTTTCGTCCCGGAAAAAACCGACATGAACGAAAAGTCCTGGTTAAAAGTCGCACCAGACCGCGCCGTCAAGGTCATCGGTGAAGTAGTTCGTCCCGGGCGCGTCGAATGGTCTGATGAAATGGATTTGATGGATCTTCTCGCTCATGTAGGTGGTCCAACGCGACGAGCTGACACCACGAGAATCGAAGTCGTTAGTGCCAGCCAGAATAATAAATCGAATAAGATGCGTCTGTTTGATTTGGATGCGTTTATCAAGCGCGGCGCCCCTCACTCTGAATTGCCTGACATTTCTGCAGGTGCCATAGTGCGAGTACACGACTTACCTCAAGACCCTTCAGACAATAAGTCTCAGTGGGTAAGACAGAGTTCTGACAGTTCTATATACGTGTTTGGTCAGGTTAATGCCCCCGGCCGATATCGGTTTACCAATGAAATGCACTTTCTGGACATATTATCTGCTGCCGACGGCCCAACCCAAAGTGCCGATATCCACAACATTCGGATCACCCATAGGGATAAACGCTATTCAAGAGTCAGTAAACTGAATTTGTCTCTCTACTTTGAAACCGGTGATGAGTCCCTGCTACCGAAAGTCACCACTGGAGACACCATTTATATTCCAGAGAAAGATCGTAACTGGCTGGAACGACCAAAAGAGTCCACCGTGCGTATCTTTGGTGCGGTAAACAAACCAGGCCGTTATGCGTTTAACGATACCATGACCATTCTTGACCTGCTTGCAGAGGCTGGTGGTCCCAGTGACTCAGCCTATCTGGAAAAAATCAGTGTGGTAAACATGTCTTGTTGCCAAAACCAAGCTCGTACCTTTGACCTTATTGAGTTCAGTAAAACCGCCAGTGTATTTAATCTTCCGGTAATTCGGGCTGGCGATACTATCTATATCCCTGACCGAAGAGACAGCATCGCCGAGCAACTGAGGGTGGGATTAAAAGACATACTTCAACTTGCGACTACCATCGTTTTATTAGGAGCCATTTGATTATGATCCCTGCGACTCATGCCGAAATAGAACAAGTCTACATTGCTGCTGAACTTGCGGGCTGCAAATCAATTTGCATTACCTCATGTCAGTCGGGAGAAGGTGTAACAACACTGGCAATGGCTTTAACGGAACGTTACCTGCTTGCCGGGTATAGAGTGATGTTTTTAGATCTTAATCTAAATCATCCTAGCTTTCGTGAACTTGAACTGTTTGATGCCGACGAGGAACAATGGATAGAACACACCTCCTCCATGCGCTGTTTTACTGGGTTGCCCTCACCAACAAACTCTCAAACTAAATTGGCTTATAAAAACCCAAACAGTCTTAAGTTACAGATCAAACACTGGTTAGAAACATACGACCGAATTGTTATCGATACATCTCCCCTGCTCAATATAAACAGAGGCAACATACCTGCCCAAATCGTTGCTAGTGCCTGCGACTACGCTGTGTTATCCGTTTTGAGTTGTGCCACGACCAAGCATCAAATAACCAAAGCCATAACAATGCTATCTGAGGATCATATCCAGATTCTAGGCACGGTATTAAACTCTCGCGATCAACCCTCCTTGCCAGAGGAACTATGCAGGCAGGTAAACCGGCTTATTTTTCTTCCTGCGACATGGCGTAGATACATTAAATATCGGATCAAACAAAATCGCTTTTTGTCGATCCCCATATAAATCAGACTCAACGCGAACCTGCACTGACATTTTTTAAAAATACACTATTATTAAATAATACAAGCTGTTGATAAAACAGCGAATAATAAGGAACTGAATATTATGCTACGACTCATCACCCTAATAGCGATTCTGTTTAGCGGCATTTCTTCACCAGTATTAGCACAAAGCTACACCTTTAGTATTGTTCCGCAACAATCCGCCAGCCGCCTTGCAAAGCAGTGGAACCCCATCATGCAGGCGCTGAGTAAAGAAACTGGTCATGAGTTTATATTTACTACCGCCACTAATATTCCTACCTTCGAGGAAAGACTGGAAAAAGGAGAGTACAGTTTCGCCTACATGAATCCATACCACTTTGTCGTCTTCAATGAATCGCCCGGTTATCAGGCTTTAGTCAAAGCCAAGGACAAAAAAATCAAAGGCATTATTGTGGTACGTAAAGACAGCGGCATAACCAAACTAGAACAGCTCAATGACGCGCAACTCGCCTTTCCTGCGCCTGCGGCTTTTGCTGCGAGTATATTGCCTCAGGCTCACCTGAAAAATAACAGCGTAATTTATACACCTAAATACGTCTCTTCACACGATTCCGTATACCTTTCAGTGTCCAAAGGTTTTTTCCCCGCAGGCGGCGGTGTAATGCGCACCTTTAATGCCATGGATCCTAAGGTAAAAGCTCAACTAAACCCAATTTGGACCACAAATGGTTATACGCCACATGCTATCGCAGCACACCCATCCATTCCGATAAAGCTCAGACAGCAGGTTCAATCTTTCTTTGTTGAACTTGCTAAAACAGAAGAGGGAAAAAATCTACTAGACCCACTCAAAATTAAGGCCTTCACTAAGGCCAGTAATCAGGACTGGGATGATGTTCGGGCACTCGATATCAATTTGATTGCGGCAGAATAGATCAAGATCATGAACTTTCGTACTAAAACCATACTTGGCATTGCTGCTATCGAGATAGTACTTCTCGTCACATTGGTATTCAGTGCGATGTCCTTTTTAGGCAACTCCAACGAAAAACAGTTATTACAACGAGCGCAAGCCACCGCCAGTATGTTTGCTCATGCCACCAAAGATGCTGTATTAGCCACCGATCTTGCAACCCTTGATGACTTGGTTATCGAACTAATGAAATTGGACGATGTAGTGTATGTCCGCGTCATTAGTTTTAATAAGGTGCTTGCCTTTGGCGGCGATCAAGATATTTTAAATAAAAACCCGGATATTGACGAGGATCTCCGCTCAATACGCGATGGTGTGTTCGATACCAAAGTAGATATCACCGGCAACGGAGACACCTATGGACAGATAGAGATTGGTTTCGCAACTTCTGCCATCAGTATTATGTTAGATCAGGCACGAAAATCTATCGTTGGTATTGCTTCTCTGGAAGTACTACTCGTTGCATTATTTTCATTTATTTTTGGCACTTACCTGACCAAAAATTTAGTTCGTCTGAAAAATGCGGCTCAAACCGTTCGAAAAACTGGCCCTGGGTTTCAAATTGATCTGAACCAAAATGATGAGTTGGGCGAAGTAGCTCAAGCGTTCAATAGCATGTCAAAAAGTCTTGAAGAAAATTACAACGAACTACAACTCGCTCGCGAAGAAGCAGAGCATGCAAATGATTCCAAAAGTCGCTTTCTTGCTTCTATGTCACATGAAATCCGTACACCGATGAATGGTGTGCTTGGGCTTCTCTCTTCACTGGATCAAACGACTTTAGACCCAGAGCAAAGAAATTTAGTCGAAACCGCGACAGAGTCAGGAAATATGTTGCTCTCCTTAATCAACAACATCCTTGATTTTTCCAGAATGGAAGCCAACAACCTAACGATAGAACGAAAAGCTTTCATTATTAAAAACACCATTTACTCGATAACCGACAGCTTTGAACCGCTTGCACGGCTAAAAGGAATTACGTTCCAAATAAAAGCCAATAACCTGCCTGCTTACATTTATGGAGATGAGACTCGTTACAAGCAAGTATTGTTAAATCTAATCGGCAACGCAATAAAGTTCACCAATAAAGGAACAGTAAAGGTCGAACTAGACAGTAAATCACTATCAAATAATCAGATCGAAATTAGCTGCAAAATCACCGATACCGGTATCGGAATCGATTCCGAAATTATCCCGTACCTATTCGACGAATTCACCATGGCAGACCACTCCTTTTCTCGCACCTACGAAGGCTCTGGCTTGGGATTGGCTATATGCAAACGCTTGGTCAGCCTAATGGACGGTAATATTAAAGTGGAAAGTGTCGTGGGCTTAGGTAGCTGTTTTAGTTTTAGTATTCCATTCGACATAGCCGAGAAAGCCTCTTTTATTCAACAGCAAAACGTACCTCAAACCTTAAACCCAGCTTGCGCACATATCAGAGTACTTGTCGCAGAAGACAACAAAGCCAACCAGCTAGTGATCCAAAATTTGTTTAAGCATATAGGCCTGAAAATAGACATCGCCAATAATGGCATACAAGCAGTAGAGATGGTCAAACATAGATCTTACGATATCGTGTTCATGGATATTTCCATGCCGGAAATGGATGGGCTTGAAGCCTGTGAAAATATCCGTTCAATGGAACTACCTAGCAAAGCAAACATACCTATTATTGCATTTACCGCACATGCTTTAACCGGTGATAAAGAAAAATTTTTGAAAGCAGGAATGTCCGATTACTTATCCAAACCGGTCAATTTATCTCACCTGATCAACACATTAAATAAATACATAGCCAAACAAGATTGTGAAGAAATTCAGCTATGTTCAGCATACCCTAACCAACAAAAAAAAGTAGAGGCAGAAGCTATGCCAACTAAAAACGAACAACCAAAGGATCGTTTGGTAGACGAAGATATACTAATTCAGATGGTAAGAGATACCAGTGCCGAAGTGATGCCAACGCTGATTGACCACTATATCACTGAAGCCAATATGCATAAGGGAAAGATAGAAGTAGCCAAAGACAACAAAAATTTCGAACAACTAAAATTTGAGGTGCACACCCTCAGCTCCTCCTCTATGGCATTGGGTAACGTAGCCTTATCGAAGTTGGCAAAAAATGTAGAGAAAAGTTGCATGGCTGAAGAATACGAACTCGCGATCGTCTTGGCTGAAAGCTTGATTCCATTAACCGAATTATCCCTGTCTGAGCTGCAAAAACGCAAAGAGAAAGGCTTTCAGGCACTATGAAATTAGGCGCATCATTCATTATTGGAGTATGCTTTAAAGTATTAAAAATATAAGGGTATTAAGTATGCAGCCGAAAGTATTACTGGTCGAAGACTCAACATCACTGGCCATTTTATACAAACAGTATGTTAAAGATGAACCTTATGAATTCTTTCACGTGGAAACGGGCAAAGAAGCAATGCAGTTCATTGAACGTTATGCCCCTCAATTGGTGATTCTTGACCTGCAATTGCCCGATATTTCTGGTCAGGATATTCTCGATTGGATTATAGAAAATGATATCCCAACTTCAGTTATTATTGCTACAGCACACGGCACCGTAGACATTGCCGTTAACCTGATACAGAGCGGCGCGTTGGATTTTTTAGAGAAACCCATACAGGCTAACCGATTAAAAACCTCGATAAAAATACATCTTAAAAATGCCAAACTAGAAAATATTGTTGAAGACCTTCAGACAAAACATGATAGATCTCGTTTTCACGGTTTTATTGGATCGAGTCTGCAGATGCAAGCGGTATATAAGATTATCGACGCCGTTGCTCCCACCAACGCCAGCGTTTTTATTAATGGCGAAAGTGGAACAGGTAAAGAGGTCTGCGCTGAAGCCATACATAAACAGAGCGATCGACGCGACAAACCCTTCGTTGCGATAAACTGCGGTGCCATTCCGCGAGACTTAATGGAAAGTGAAATTTTCGGGCATGTAAAAGGCGCTTTTACAGGCGCTACCACAGACCGTAAAGGTGCTGCTATGCAGGCACACGGTGGCACTCTGTTTCTGGATGAGCTGTGTGAGATGGAACTTGAAATGCAAAAAAAATTGCTGCGTTTTTTGCAAACGGGAACCTTTACTCCATTAGGTGACAGCAGAGAGAGGAAAGTCGATATTCGCATTATTTGTGCAACAAACCGAGACCCTTATAAAGAAGTTGAGCAAGGAAGATTCCGTGAGGATCTCTATTATCGTGTTCACGTCGTACCGATTGAAATGCCGCCTCTCAGAGATAGAGGAAAAGACATTCTCGCTTTGGCCACACATTTTTTAAAAATATACGCCAAACAGGACGGTAAAAAGTTCATTGCTATCAACCGTGAAGTTGAGAAAGTTTTCAAACATTATGCTTGGCCAGGAAATGTTCGAGAGCTACAAAACATCATTCGTAATATTGTGGTGCTTAATAATGACAAACATGTCGCAATAGAACATCTTCCACAACAATTGAAAGCAAGAAAAGAAGTCGCCAGTCCAGCTTCCCTTAAAGTCGTTCAAGCGCAAATTAGTCACTCAGATATTGCCACTATTCAATCTGAACATTCAGAGTCTACACTTGTTACAATCGAAAACAACGAAACGAATACGCCAACTGAGACAGCTGGCAACTCCACTATCAGACCGATGTGGAAAATAGAAAAAGAAGCGATTCAAAACGCTATTGATTTTTGCGAGGGTAACGTTTTAAACGCAGCCGTTTTGCTTGAACTTAGTCCTTCAACCGTCTATCGCAAGAAACAAGCATGGGAAGCAGAAGATGAGCTTGATCAAGCTTGATACCCCAGAAAAAAATGAGATATGGCTGCTGTTAGACAGCCTGCTTTTCGGCGGCATTGAAAGCCATGTGCTAGAGCTATCTAGCGCTTTGATCAATCAAAATATACCAGTACGAGTCATTTTGATTAGTGAATACCATCCACATCAAGCCATCGTCGCCCTATTATCTCAACGTAATATTCCGTTCCATTTCTTAAGCAGGTTGGCTCCAGCTGATTCGAATTCATTTTCCCGGTTAAAAACCGCTTTTACTCAACACCAACCAAAATTAGTACACGCTCATGGGTACAAAGCCAGTATTATCAGCAAAATGCTTAAAGTTATTGGCTATAAACTCAATCAGATGACAACCTTTCATGCAGGAGAGACACCAAAGGGCAAGGTTCGACTTTATGACTGGATAGATAGATACAGTGCTTTTGTCTCATCCTGTTGCTTTGCCGTAAGCCCATTAGTAGCAAACAAAGTTTTTACCCGTACTCATGTATTAAAAAACTTTGTTTCGGTTCCTGAACTGCCTTGTGAATACACCAACAACATTGCTTTTGTTGGTCGGTTAAGTCACGAAAAAGCCCCAGACCGCTTCATCAAACTGGCTAAGGTATTCAATCATCAACATTTCGATATTTATGGCTGCGGCCCTTTAGAGAAAGACTGTAAATCGCAAGCCCCGGTGAATGTGACATTTCACGGTCATAAACAGGATATGACTAAAGTTTGGTCGGAAGTAGGTTTACTCATAATCCCTTCCAGATACGAAGGGTTGCCAATGGCCGCATTGGAAGCAATGTCGCGTGGGATCCCCGTTATCGCTTCTAATGTTGGCGCTATCAATATTTTAATTTCTTCAGGAAAAAATGGCTGGGTATGTCAATCATTTAACGATTTAACCCATGCCTTAAATCACTGGCTTGAACTGAGCTCAAAAGAACAAGCACACATACGCCAACTCGCCAGAGCCACCATTAACGACAATTTTTCTCCTGAGGCCGTCCTGCCTGTCATTTTAAAACACTATACACAAGCCACATCATAACTTACTGATTTCTTTGTTTACACTGAGAGACAAAGCTTCCGTTATGATTCTCAAAATGAGAATGTGAAACCTCTACCTGACAAGCTCTTTATTTATCCATAAATATCAATAAGATAGTCACCAGCACTTATTGGCATTTGAATTGCTGTTATAGATACATTATTAATTTCAGCAAGGAGTGCCGGATGAAACTAGATTTTCAAGCACAAGAAAGCAGCGTGAATCATTGTTTAATTTTTGATCCCATCCCATTTTCAGGTGGCTCTAAAACAGCGACGAGAGAAGCCCTTTATCAGTGCTCTAATAAGCAAGTAAAATTTACCATATTAACTGCTAGCAAAGAATGTTGGGCTGACCAGAAATTTGCCGAAAAGCACTCCATCAAGATCATTGCATTTAATTGCCCCAAAACATTGCAGGTCGCCAGTACTGGTTGGCTTTTTTGGCTAAAGCAGCTCTATTACATGACTCAAATTATATGGTTGTTATTGAGAACCGATAAAATAGATATTGCTTTAGGCGCTTCTGGACCCGGAATAGATATGGCGCTCTACCTGTGCCGATTTATCTATAAATACCAGCTAGTACAACTAGTCCATGGTCCGGTTGCGTATTCACGGTCCATTGGTTATTGCCTGGTTTCTGCTGACATTCTATTTTATCTTGAAAGCAGCCGCATCGATATTATTCAGTCTATGACGCTGTATTATCACTCTAGAATACACCTTCCTATAGGCAATGAACTGGCACGGTTCAATCTCACTTGCCCTCATTATATGTCATTCGAAAATGGTATTGGCCAGCACAACTGGCCTACACCCTGTGAGTATGGACAGCCAACCGCATTCTGGGCGGCATCTCTGCTTAAATGGAAAGGGTTAGACACTCTCGTTCTGGCAGGAAAAAGGTTGAGTGAAAGAATAAAGATGAATGTTCATGTTTGTTATATACGCCCAAAAAATATCAGCTTAGCGCTATCCAAAGCACCTGCCAATATCTCTGGATTCAATTGGCATCAACAACCCGGAAATTTGGATGAAATACGTTCTCGCTGTAATATTTTTATTTCTACCAGCAAAAATGAGCCCTTTGGTCTATCTGTACTCGAAGCCCTTGCAGCAGGCATGTGTGTTCTTATCCCCAGGGATGGCGCCTACTGGGATAGACATTTAACGCATAACCTCAACTGTATAAAGTACAAAGCCGGGAGCGATGCCGCACTCTCAGAGGCTCTTTACAGGCTTATTCTGAATCCTCGAACGATTTCACGATTGGGACATTCCGCTTTAAAAATCGCTAATCAGTATCGTGCAGAAACCTGCTACCAGAAAATCGCCAGCTACTTAAATCAAGGCACGTTAAATCCTAACCATAGGGCAAAACTAAACCAAGTGAGTAACCGATGAAACTATGTATGAATTGGTACCACTCTCGCGCCATAAAACATATGCTTTTTTATGGTCTGGGATTATTCATGATGAAAGGGTTATCTCTGATAATGTTGCCATTGCTTGCCCATTCACTTTCTCAGACCGATATAGGCAAACTAGAATTACTCACTAGCGTTTCAGCATTTGCGGGTATTATCGTTGGATTATCAATGCATGAAGTCTTGTATCGGTTTGTGGGCCAATCACAAATTGACGAGAAAAAAACCTTAGCAAATCAGATCTACCTGCTTTCATTATTAATCGCCGCTTGTTTTGTACCCGTCATTTTGACTTTATGCATGTTCGCAGAAAGATACACCTCAATGTTCCAAATTAGTGAATTGGTCACACTGAGCTTGGGCCTGTCTATAGAAGGCGCGATAGGTGTCTCGCTGGCATGGTTGAGAATGCAAGACAAAGCACAGGCGTTCGTTGTGATTAGCTTATCTACCTGCGCACTGCAAGCGAGTTTGATTCTGACATTTATTTCACTCGACTTCGGCGTTATTGGAGTGTTGCTGTCTTCCGTCATTGCACATACTATCCAACTCATCGTTTTGCATCGTGTTAACCGATTTATTTGGCTGTCACTGCCAAAAATGAAGGTCACCCTTTCATACTTAAAATATAGCCTGCCCATCGCATTGTCCGGATTACTCGCTTTTGGGCTCAACGGTGCCGAAAAATGGATATTAAGTAGTAGTTCAAATTTAGAACAGTTGGCAATTTACGCTATTGCAGCTAAATTTGCTTTGGCAATGTGTATTTTGGTTCAGCCCTTTGGTATGTGGTGGATGCCTAAGCGGTTCCATTACCTAAATGAAAATGATATAAAATTTAGCCAGATTACCCATTATGGTATCGTTTGGATTGTGTTGCTCAGTTCAACCATCGTTTACGCAGCACCTATCTTTATTCAGCTTCTCCTGCCTATTAGTTATCTTTCTGCTTCTCAGTACCTCGTAGGTACGCTGGTGGTTGCCATGCTTAAAGAGATCACTGAACTCACTAACATTGGGCTGCTTTTTCGAAAAAAGACTCGGATACTTCTCTATATCAACCTGATCGCAACATTGATAGCCCTTAGTATGGCTTGGTTGCTAAGAGATTACTTAATTTGGGGAATACTGGCATCTCTGGTTGTAGCTCAGTTAATTCGTCTAATCCTTGTTACCTACATTAGCCAAGCGCTGTACCCCATTAAATACCACTATTTTTCTATTTTACTTCTGCTGAGTCTTTGCAGTATCCATTTTCTGATTTCATTTCATCTTAATAACATTGGTCTTCTGGTTTTATTCGCCTTAATAGCGCCATTCTCAATACTAGGCATAAGTTACACAACTAACCTGCTTCCAACCCCTTCATTTGGTTGGCTATCATCTTTAACAAGCAGTGAAAAAGCATCATGAACAAGCGGATAAATACGACCAATCCCCGTGACTTCTATTCCGTAAACACTATGGCTATTTTAGTTTGCCTCATCATTTGTTTGCTAATCACGGCAGTCTGGTATTTAGCGCCTCTACCTTACACTGGCATTATTTTGAGTATTGCTCCTTTGGCTATTCTCTTTGTCATTAACCAAACATTTTGGCCTGTCATTTTGTTTGTTATGTTCTCTTTTTTCCGAATTCATGAAGTTATCCCTGTTCTCTACCCACTTAAAATTCCGTTATTATTATCTGCAGGCGCATTAGCAGCACTACTCTGGCATGGTTTAATTTCCCGGCAATTAAAACCATATTGGCACCCTTCTCTTACCTGGTTGGCGCTGTTCTGGATTATGGTAATGGCTGGGGTCATATTTGCTTCCAACCGCCCAATCGCCATTGAGCAGTTCAAAGGCATATACTGGAAAATAATCGTAATGACATTGGCTATCATATGGATAGCCAATCGTGAAAGTCATCTAGCCCATATTTCCAGATTAATGACGCTCGCCGGCCTTTTGGTTGGTGCCACCGCCATTTATAATTCAATTAATGGTATTGGGCTGGTAGAAGGGTCGCGCGTCACCATTGGCCGGAATCTGGGTTCTATGTTAGGTGACCCCAATGATTTAGCTTTGGTACTCATGTTTCCACTCGCTTTCTCTCTGAGCATCATGCTTACCAAAGGACACCACACTCTTTTTAGGTTTACCGCCGCACTAACCAGTTTGGTATTGCTATTTGCGGTTATTGCAACGCAAAGTAGAGGCGGTTTACTTGGCGCACTTTCTGTTTGTGGCATCTTTACCTTTAGACATATCCGCTCAAAAACACTGATTCTTTCCATCGGATTAATTGCCGTCATAGTCCTCTACACGGTAGCGGGTATTTCCGACAGAGCCTCTGGTGGTGCAGCCGAAGCAGGTGTCGACGCCTCAGCTATGGGCAGAATTTATGCATGGGAAGCCGCATTTAAAATGGCGCTGGATAACCCATTAACGGGGGTAGGTTTAAATAATTTTTATTTTAATTACTACTATTACAGCTCTCACTGGGATGGGCTGAATCATGCGGTGCACAGTACATGGTTTGGTGTATTAGCGGAAACGGGGTTCCTAGGTTTGCTTATCTTCATTGGTTTTATTGCCTCGCTCATTCGCACGGCAAGAAAAACAGTTAGACTAACTCAGAACCCTTCACGCCCTCACTCTTACCATGTGATTACGATTGCTTACGCAGTTTATGCTGGCTTAATCGGTACTGTTGTTTCTGGTACATTCCTCACCCAAGGCTTTAACTGGCCCATTTATATACTCGCTGCATTGACCATTTGCGTAGCGCAAATTGCCAATCAAAATGAGAACAGCCATAGATAAAAACATAACAGACTGATTTTATTAAGTTAATATTTTGGCACAATCTGTGAAGGTCATTCCCTATTAGAGAAAAAAGGGAACAGATATGATTACTAGCACATTAATAAAAACTAAGAACTGGCTTCAATACCATCCCAACCCGAAGTATCAAAAACTTTTTTTATGGTTAAAGAAAGTCCGCAACACCGATATTCCAACCCCTGTGATTTGGAATAAGTTCGTTCTTTGTACTCTCACTCTACTCACAGCCCTGTTCACTGGTTTTAGCCGATTATTTATTTACACTCCTGCCTTCAAAGGAAAGCTAAAATCTTGTGGTAAAAACCTCTATCTCTACTCTGGCATTCCGTTCACCTCAGGGCCACTGACTATAACCGTTGGCGATCATTGTCGTATCTCAGGGCAAACAACCTTTACTGGTCGTGTTCGCAGCAAGCAGCCAACATTGGAAATAGGCAATAACGTCGGCATTGGCTGGCAAACCACCATTGCTACAGGCAGTAAAGTCATTATTGAAGATAATGTTCGTATTGCCGGACGAGCGTTTCTCTTTGGCTACTCAGGGCACCCACTAAATGCTCGCGACAGAGCCAATGGAATGTCGGATACAGAAGAACAAGTGGGTGAAATATGGATCAAAAAAGACGCTTGGTTAGGTAGTAATGTCAGTGTTTCAGCAGGAGTCACCATTGGAGAAGGCACCATTGTCGCTACTGGTAGTGTTGTTACCAAAGATTTGCCAGATTTCGTGCTCGCCGCCGGGAACCCGGCAAAAGTGATTCGATCCATTAAAGATCGTCAAAACTAAGTCAGAGACAAGGAGAATATTATGCATGATCTCATCGTTTTTGCTGAAGACTTTGGTGGTCTTCCATCCAGCACCCAACACCTTATCAGGCGCCTTGCGACAGACCGTAAAGTGGTATGGATAAACTCCATTGGGCTACGTCAACCCACCCTGTCATTAATTGATGGTAAGCGGATGATTAATAAATGTTTTAGATTCGGCTCTAACACTGATAATAACAACCGGTTGCTCTCCGAAACACACGATGATAAACACAATATACAGCAAGTCAATTTACTAACGATACCCGCGCCAGAGTCACCCGCTGCCCGTAACGTAGCCAAACATATGATGTTAACTCAGCTTCGCCCACTATTAGAACAACTTAAACTAGAGAAGCCCATTCTTTGGTCTTCTTTACCCACAGCAGCTGACTTATGTGGACATTTGGGTGAGTCTGCCGTTGTATATTATTGTGGAGATGATTTTTCTTCACTTGCCGGCGTCGATCATAAAACCGTATCTGAACATGAAATTAAAATGGCAACTAAAGCCGATTTAATTCTCACTGCCAGTGAAAAGCTTAAGCTTAAGTTTCCAGGTTTTAAAACCCAGCTGCTTCCTCACGGAGTCGATACCGCGCTATTTTCGACTCCCGCAGCTCGCGCTAAAGACTTACCATCAAACAAAACGACTCAGAAAAGACCCATCGCCGGTTTCTATGGGAGTATATCAAATTGGTTAGATTACCCGCTACTAGAGCAAGTAACTGAAGCCCTGCCTGAATGGGACTTCGTTTTTATTGGCCCTATCGCATTATCCAAAAATCCCTTACCAAAACGAGATAATGTTCACTATTTGGGCCCTCGTCAGCACGACAAGCTTCCTAGTTACTGTCAGCATTGGGACGTAAGCATGCTTCCTTTCAAACTGACAGAACAGATTCGTTCATGTAATCCTCTCAAGCTGATGGAGTACATGGCGGCTGGCCAACCAGTTGTAACCACTGATTTCCCCGCACTGGCCCCATATCGTCAATACGTGCACTGCGCTAGTGGCGCCTCTGAGTTTATTGACTCACTCAATAAAGCCAAATCCGCACCAAAAATACCAACCAGCGCTGTTCGGCAACAAAGCTGGGATGACCGAAGTCAGTTTCTCAGTTGGTTAATGGAGCTTTTATGACAGAACTAAAATATCGAATACTGCTTATTTTGACCTCGGCATGGCGGCAGAGATATGTCATCGTTATCCCTATCATTATCATGCCCTTCGTCGGCGCGGTTATTAGCTATTTATCACCAAATCAATACGTGTCTCATACCAGTATGCTGGTACAAGAAACCGCAAAGATGAACCCCTTTTTAGAGGATATCGCCGTATCTACCCGATTTAAAGAACGCATCAATGCGCTTAGCACTCTGCTTAAAAGCCGCCACGTATTGCACTCCGTTGCCGAAGAACACAACCTCATTCATCCAGAAATGAGTAGCATTGAAGCAGAACGTATTATTAAGCAATTATCGGCTAGCTTATCTGTACAACAGCTTGGCAAAGAGTTCGTACAAATACGTCTGCGCTCCAGAGACAAAGAAAATATGAAAGGCCTGCTTGAATCCGTTAGTAATCATTTTATAGAGCAGTTGCTTGCTCCGGAACGCTCGTCTATCCGAGACTCTTCTGAATTTTTAACCATTCACATTAATAAACGTTTAAGCAATTTGAATGACGCTGAATTTGCCTTAGCTGATTATCAAAATAAAAACCCTAACATGACCCCGGACATGCAAAAGGAAAGCTTAAACCGTTTAGCATCTCTAAAACAAAATTTGGCTGAGAAAGAAGCCAGACTTTCTGGCGTAGAGAAAAGCTTAGGCTCACTAGACCAACAACTGTCTAAAACCAACCCGGTGGTTGGTAAAATAGAAGAAGAAATTATCGACGTTCATAGCCAACTTACTTTGTTAAGAGCAAAATACACAAACAGTCACAGTGCTGTTCAGGAAAAACTGCAGGCTCTGCAAAGACTGAAAACCGAGCGAGCAACACTTATCGCGACAGACACGCCCGAGCTATCCAGTGACAAGCTTTGGGACATAGCAAGTAATGTTAGTTTACCGAGTGTTTCTGGGTTACAACCATTACTCATCACCCAATTGCAGTCATTGCAAATTGCCAGAAGCGAATATGAAGCCTTAAAAGAAGAAACAAAAAGCTTACATCTGATGATTGAAGAGCTTGAAAGTAAAACCAAACGATTTGGTGATAATGCCAAACAGCTCTACAACCTTGAACGCGATGTCGCATTGAAACGCAGACTCTATGACGAATTAGTTGAACGCTATGAAATGGCTCAACTTACGGGATCACTGGGTGTATTTGAGCAGAATAAGCGAGTTAAGATTATTGACCTTCCGTTTACACCAAGCGGTCCTATTAATCTGCCAAAGCTCATTTACATATTAGCAGGCTTATTTTCTGGGTTGGCATTAGGTGCCGGACTCGCAACAATATTAGAACTATTCGATACCACCATAAGAAGACAAGACGAACTCAGTACTTTAACTGGCGTGCCTGTCATTACTGTCATTCCAAAAATTAAACATTCGTAACTGCAAACGCTAAATTCAAAATGGAATCATTTTCATTCTCAAAATAAGAACACCATAAAACCCACGCCAATACAAAGCTAAAGCATTGAAATTACTGAAAATTAAATCTGGCACACTTTCTGCAATTTGAATCTAAAGTTTCATTTACTCACGTAAGGATACGATTATGAATCACTCGCCATCTCACAGAAAATGTAGAAAAGTTATCCACGTGGTTCAACATTTAGCGCCGGGAGGGATAGAAAGTCTGGCGTTAGATTTGCTCCATTTTGCTCATCCAAACGATCAAGTACTCATTGTTAGCCTCGAAGGCAATAAGCAACAAGCACTCACCAACTGGCCTAGATTGAAACAAATTCAGGATAAAATCGTATTTCTGGAAAAAACACCTGGTGTCCAGCTAGGCCTGGTTCTCACCTTAATAAGAGCTTTTAATGGAGTACGTCCGGATGTTGTTCACACTCACCATATTGGACCCCTTCTCTATGCTGGATATGCTGCACGAATCGCAGGCGTTCCGGTTAGGATTCATACAGAACACGATGCCTGGCACTTAAACGATAACAAACATGTTCGTTTACAAGGGCTCGTTCTCAAGGTCGCAAAACCCACCTTAGTCGCAGACGCTACTCATGTTGAAGAAAAGCTCACATCTTGTTTTTCCTATACCAATAGCATCGTTATAAAGAATGGCGTTGATTGTAAGAAATTTAAACCGGGTTCCAGACAGTTAGCCCGCGAATTATTTGACCTGCCAATGGATAAGAAAATTGTTGGTACCGCGGGAAGATTAGAGCGAATTAAGGGGCATGACATCTTTATTAATGCAGTAATGAACCTTGCTGACGATACCTTGGCGGTTATCGCAGGAGAAGGCTCGCAACGGCTTGCATTGGAAAAAAAGGTGCATCGGTTAGGATTACAACACCGCGTCCGCTTTCTGGGTTTAGTCGAAGATATGCCACGTTTTTATCAGGCTCTCGATTTATTCTGTCTTCCTTCCCGCTTTGAAGGTTTTCCCTTGTCTCCACTCGAAGCTCAGGCATGTAACATTCCCGCTTTAGTTACTGATGTTGGCGCCAGCTCAGAAGCGGTATGCCCTGTGACTGGAAACCTTATTCCACCAGAGGATACTGAAATAATGGCTCTAGCAATAAACAAAATGTTTGACCGCGACTTAACTCTGCTGCCAAGAGAGTTCGTGGTTAAAAATAACGACATTCGTCAAATGGTTCGCGCCTATGAGGATTTAGCTATGGGAGCACTCGCATGATTGATCTTCTTTTAATTGTCCTGTTTACGTTAAGTGTCATTTTGATTATTTATCATCATGCGGGATACCCTGTTTTATTAAAATGGTATGCAAAAACACATCCTCTGCCTTTAATTAAAGTTCGGGCGAGAAAATATAAAAATCAGGGCAAGGACCTTTCTTTACCCAGTATTACTATACTGGTCCCCGCTTACAATGAAGCTCGTTGGATTCAGGACAAAATCCGAAATTTGGCTTGTCTGGATTATCCTAGAGATAAATTAAGAATCATCATTGTCAGTGATGGCTGTACTGATGAAACCGTACTTTTAGCGCATAAAACTATTCAGGAGGCGGTCTGTTCGGATACACATTTCGAAATCATCAGCCACCATTTGAACCGAGGAAAAGTCGCCGTCATTAATGATTCGATGAGAGATATTGTCAGCGATATCGTCGGATTAAGTGACGTTTCCGCACTCATATCGGTAGATGCCCTGTTGATAGCCGCTGAACACTTCAATAACCAGAATATCGGGGTTGTTAATCCTTGTTATCAATTATTCAGTACAACCAATAAGGGAGAAGAAAAATACTGGAAGTACCAAAGCCAGATAAAAAAAGCAGAAACTACCCTAGGCTCAACACTAGGTTCTCATGGTGCGTTTTATTTATTCCGCCGACATCTTTTTCAACCGCTTGCGAACAATACCATCAATGATGACTTTATATTGCCAATGCAAATTGTGAAACAAGGGTTCTCTGCACATTACGACCCTAATATGGTTGCACTTGAACTTGAACCTAGCAGTCAGAATGATGATTTTAAACGACGTCTGCGGATATCTGCGGGCAACATGCAGCAGGCGCTTCAACTTTGGACACTTTTTGGCCCCCGCTACATGGGCGTTGCGTTTGCTTTTTTCTCTGGTAAAGGGCTACGATTATTAACGCCTTACCTTATGCTTGCTTGCTTGACCAGTTCAGTATTGCTGTCTCAAAACCTGATATTTTTGACGTTACTCATATTGCAACTCACTCTTTATACCGCTGCTTTAACCTGCTACCTAAATCCTAAATTTCAAGTGAATACTCTGATCACTTTGATCACCTACCTACTCTCCGGGCATCTAGCCAATTTCATTGGTGGATTACGATACCTGATGGGCCTCGAAAACAGAAGATGGAAACGTGTTAATCACTAAGGAATTACTATGTCTGCCAACACAAATAACCTACACAGAATAACGTTAACCAAACGTATATTAGACCTGTTAATTGCCTCTATTTCATTGCTTATTGTTTTGCCTTTTATCCCTTTTATTGCCTGTGCTATCAAGCTTACTTCCAAAGGGCCCGTTCTTTACCACCAGTTAAGGGTCGGAAAGAGTAGCTCGACGAAAATTGTACTTTTCCAAATTATTAAATTTCGCACCATGTATCAAGACGCAGAGACACTTTCGGGGGCAAAATGGGCAACAGAAAATGACCCCAGAATCACCCCTGTAGGACGTTTTATGCGTAAAACCCGTATCGACGAAATACCGCAACTCATCAACGTCATTCGAGGAGAGATGTCTCTGATTGGCCCCCGTCCAGAACGCCCGGGTTTTTATCAAAAGCTAGAAAATGCCATCCCGTTTTTTGCCGACCGTACCTATGGCGTATTACCGGGAATCACCGGACTGGCCCAAGTAAATCAGGGTTACGATACCTGCATTGACGACGTGAGACGTAAGGTTGCTTTTGATCATAGTTATGCGCTCTCATTCTGCTCTTATTTCAAATGGTTACATATGGATATGACTATCCTTTTCCGCACCATCGCTGTGGTTGTTAATGGGAGGGGCCAATAAATGAAAACATCTAAAAACATTCTTTTTGTTCACTACGGGGATAACTGGATAAGAGGCAGTGAACGCTGCCTTATCGATGCAGTAAATAACATCGACAAGAATCGATTCACTCCCTTTGTCTGGACCAATAACAGAGCACTCTACCAACAAATGCGAGATAACAATATTTCCGCTAAACATTCCCGGTTTACCCTTTTATTTGGTTGGACGAAACCAAAATTTGCTCTATTTAATTGGTTCAAACTGCTCTACCTGGCGGGAACACTAATTCGTACTCATAACATTGAACTTATTCACGTTAATAGCGGCGCACCCTGTCAGTGGATGTGGCTAATATCCCGATTATTCAACATCCCCATGCTGCTTCATTTGCACAGTGATTACCCGCTGAGAGATCGTTCAACGCTTGGCTTTCACCTATCTCCGCATATCATCACCGTTAGCCATGCTGTCAGTAAACAACTGCTTAAGGACGGTTATAGCTCTGAACGCTTAACGGTGATCCATAATGGAATCGAGACCGTACCCAAGACTCCAACCTGTAAAATGAGCGTTAAGCAACATCTAGGATTAAATGAAGACTGTTTTCTAATGGTTACGGTAGGCTCTTTGATTAAAAGAAAAGGCATTGATTTATTGATTCAAGCCACCAAACAATTGATTTCCAATGATCCAAATATCCATTTACTCATTATCGGTGATGGTCCGGAACACAGCTCGCTCATTGCGCTTGCAAAGCAGCTAAATATCGCGGGTAATATTCACTTTGCCGGAGAACAGACAAACGTAATGAGCTGGCTTAACAGCGATGCTGATGTTTTTGTTAGCGGAGCACAAAGTGAAGCGTTTGGATTAGTTATCGCAGAAGCGGCGTTAGCAGGACTCGCTATTGTTGCACCCCATACAGGTGGCATTCCAGAGATTGTAAGCCATAAAAAATCGGCACTGCTTTATTCAAAACGCGACGCAACCACCATTGCGGCTCACATTAGTCTGCTCAAGCAATCTTCGTCTTTTAAATTAACATTAGGTATGAATGCCCGCCGCAGAGTACAAACGGCATTTTCGCTTCAACATTATATCAATGCATTGGAAACAACCTATGATTCGTCGCTTAGCTCGCCACTGCACTTTCCTCCATTTCTTAAGGTTTGCACACAACAAGTAGGCTTGATAGCAAAAGCTCTGCTTCATCTGCATCGATCGAGCCGTAGTACCTTAATGCCAACCCTCTCGGCAAATTCTCATTCTGATACTCAAATTGAAAACTCACCTTCAAAGACTTGATAACCTTTTGTTTTTAAAAAGAATAAAAATGGCACGTGCTTTGTATTATCTAGTATAACGGACACCAAATAGGGATAATTAAATGAACCGACTACTTATTTTAAGCTTATGCTGGATACAGTCTGCTCTTGTTTTTGCAGCACCGTTTGATACATGCCCCAGTAAAGCCTATTTGTTCCAGTCAAAACCTGTTCAGGTGTATGGTGTTAACTTAGTGACGGGTAATACCGACCTACTTCAGGGAGATACCGGAATAGGCGGAAATATTAATGGTGTCGGTTTTGACTTTGATAGCCGTTATATTTTTGGTTACGATACAACCGAAAAACGTATTGTTCGATTAGGTAAAGATTTTGTCGCTGAGATCGTCAATACCAGTGGATTACCTACTGATCATACATTTTATGTCGGCGATGTTTACAACAAATATTATTATCTTTACCGTAAAAGCAAAGGGCTGTTTCGCATTGATCTCACCCCCTTAGACTCAAACGCATCGTCAACGCTTGTTGTCGAGCAAATCAGCTCCACCGCTAATGTTAATCTCACTGATTTTGCCTTCCATCCGGGCAACAATAAACTCTATGGGATTGATAATCTTTCTGGTGTACTTCATGAATTTAATACCGAAACAGGAGAGTCGATTACTATAGGAGACACTGGCGAATTAGGCACATTTGGTGCGGGTTATTTCGACGTAAACGGTTATTACTATGTCTCCCGAAATCAGGATGGCCAGATTTATCGAATAGACCTAGCCGATGAGAATAAAATCGCCAACGGTATTGTCCCTGCAATTAAATTCGCTGACGGCCCTGCATCGAATCAAAACGATGGTGCGAGGTGTGCACAAGCACCGGTAATTGATGAAGATTCCAACATAGATTTTGGCGACGCACCCGATAGCTACGGTACAACCTTGGAAAACAATGGCCCAAGACATCAACTCGATAACCTAACATGGTTAGGTAACACCCAACCAGATGGAGAACAGGATGGTCAGATTTCACCATTAAGTGATAATTCCAGCGGAATAAATGACGAAGATGGTATCGATTTTGTGACCACGTTACAGACTGGATTGGACTCAATGATAAGGGTTCAAGCCTCAACCGAAGGACAATTAAGCGGTTGGTTTGACTGGAATCAGGATGGCGATTTTCTTGATGATGGCGAGCAAGTTATTCAGGATGTAACCCTGAGTGCCGGAGTCAATACCCTTGTCTTCAATGTTGATCTAAATGCCGTAGAAGGCATGACTTGGTGTCGGTTCCGCTTTAGTCAACAATCTGGTCTGTCTCCCACAGGCGGAGCAACTTCCGGGGAAGTTGAAGATTATCAAGTTGTAGTAACGTCACAAGGCATTACTGTTCGTTACTATCCAGATGCAACCGGATACGCAACGGTTGCTTTTGAAGATAACTGGCCTCACACCGCAGACTACGATATGAATGATGTAGTTATACACTATCGCATCACAGAAGTGCTCAAAGAGAATGTCATTCAAAAATCTTTTATTCAAGGACGAATAGCTGCGTTAGGTTCAGATTATCATAGTGGTTTTGCTATACGATTAGCTGGCTTGCTACGTTCTGATGTTGATAGCAGCCTTTCCCGACAGTACCACAATAACCAACTTTTACAGCACAGTGGATTAGAGTCCGATTCTAACGAAGCTATTTTTATTATCGCTGAAGATTTGACCAACAAAAAAGGTGTGCAATGCGACTATTTTCGGACCTTGGCTGGTTGCAAAGAGAGTGAAACTTTTAACTTCGATCTGCATATCACTCTAACACCAGGTGCAGATACTTCAGAGATTATGGCAATGCCGTACGACCCTTTTATTTTTGCTACTCCACACTATTACCATGGTGAAGAGTTACCCTTTCAACCGGGAAGAACATGGGAAGTACACCTTCCGGATCAGGCTCCAACCGAAAAGTTTAACGGTGCGCAAATGTGGCAGTTAGGTGACGATGCCAGTGACCCATCAACGGGCACTTACTTTAAAACCGAAAATAATCTTCCATGGGCACTTCTCATTCCCCAAGAGTGGCAATGGCCTCAAGAAAGAGTCGATTTGCTTCATGCCTATCCAATGTTTGCTGAGTTCGCCGAAAGTGCCGGTTTACAAGGGCAAGACTGGTATATGTCAGACAATGCTATTCTAAATTCTGTTTATCAACGCTAGGAATATTATTATGAAATATATTGTTGCGATGCTATTTAGCCTAATTCTCACTGCTTGCGGGGGAGGAGGAAGCGGCTCTTCAGACAATTCAGCACCTTCCGATACCGCAGAAGCGTCTGATACTCCAGAGACGCGACCAGAAAGTGAGGCAACTCAACAGCGTTCAATGGAAGACCTCAATGTACCTGATGGCTTTAATTTTAGAAATTCCACACAGCAGGCGATAACCATTGACCTAAACGAATTAACTGGTGATTCTGCTATTGTATCCATCTATTCACGGTTTCAAACTTTACCTTCGGGAGAATATCTCGCCGTGGGTCAAAGCAAGGTCATCACCAGTCAATTAACTAATGGCAAAATTGATTTAGTCTTTCAACTTCACGGCACAACAGGTCAGTATCTAGTTGAAATATGGCGGCGTGGGGACGTCCAACCATTACAATGGCTGGTTAATCGTGGTAGTCAGTCCATCTTGGAGTAAACCCAGCTAAAACGAATCATCAGGCTGGGTCAACATAATTTAGTACTGGGATATTAAATACCAGCCAGTGAAACCAAAACGGACTCCAGCTCATTCCACGGCATCAATTGGCTATCTATTACTTCAATCCGGGATTCGAAACCTTCAAGTGATAATTCGTTGACAGAAACGACACCATTAGACGAATTAAATGCATAACACCCTTGATCAGTGTTCATCACCGCTTTTACGCGTTCAGCCGTTAATGCACTCAACATTGAAAATAGTTGGTCAAAATTAAATTGATATTCAGCACCAAATAGCCACCCGCAGCTGTAATAACCTTGCCCTTTGTTTTCTTTACGGACAAATGCTTCACCTGGCGGGATCTCAAATTGTGGCTCCATAGCGGCATGATCATGGTGATGGGGCTCAAGTTTGGCAGAGGCTGACGTTTCTGTTCCTTTAGTATCTAAACAAGCGATATCAATTGCACCTTGTTCGGAAAAATAAAAGCCAAGTTTTTGGGGCTGTTGTTTCAGATACCAGCTCTTAAAATTGTCGATATCTATCTCGGAACATTGATCTATTTTGTTCCCGACAATAATATCGGCACTATTTAACTGGTCATTAAAATTTTGATTCGATGTGTATCTTTCATCGGAAAAGTTTCTTGGATCCACTAGCGCAATTGTCGCTTTTAAATCAACGTAAGCTGAATATTGTTCTGAAGTAAGCGTGGCGATAACTTGTTTCGGATGCCCTAACCCCGTAGGCTCTATAAGCAACCTATCCGGTTTTTGTCTTAATAAAGCATTAATACCAACCGACATTGGGACACCGGCAGTACAACACATACAGCCACCCGGAACTTCTTTAATCATCGCACCCTGGTCGGTCATCATTGCACCGTCAATGCCGATCTCTCCGAACTCATTAACCAACACAGCCCAAGACTCATTTTCAGGTTTATGTTTAAGCATATCTAGAATCATCGTGGTTTTACCCACTCCTAAAAAGCCAGTAATTATATTGGTAGGTACTTTCTGCATGGTTAAGTCTTAGTGGTATATAAGGACAGGCAGTATATGAGATTTTACAGACGCTGAAAATGCAAAAAGGCGCACCAATGAAAAGTACGCCTTCGACACCTCGTCACTCAATCGTGAGTATGCGGTATGGGATAAACTTAAGCTCGTTTCCCAATAATTGACGAGGAACAAGAATTGTAACTCTATCCAACCATATTGTAAGTAAGGCTTCAATTTCCTCCGTGTTATTGGGTTTCTCTTGCCTTACATTTAAAGTTTGGTCGATTTTATAAAAAACGCAAATTTCATTGAAGTATTAATCTATTTTTGTGATATCAGTTTACATTTTTGAAATTGACTAAATCTCATGTGCTTTCTTGTTTGTGGTAAAATAGCGCCCTTAATACCTATTCGCAATCTACCTCAAGACACTATGGCAAAGCTATCCAGACCAACTATCATTCCTAGCTTTTTTTCTTCTCAGTCTGATTATTTCGTCGTCGTTTTGCTGTCAGGCATTGTTGGAATTACTGCTGGTGCTCTAGTCTCTTATTTTAATATTATTATAAACTGGATCTTAGATTTTCGAATTTCCTTCATTGATTTCCTCTCACCAAGCGAATTTTTATTACAAGTTTCTTTGATGGTGGTAAGCGGTGCATTAATGGCAGGGTTCGGTTTTTGGTTAACATTCAAATACGCGCCAGAAGCCGAAGGAAGTGGCATTCCACATATCGAAGGAGCACTCGTCGGTGAGCATGACATTCGCTGGCGTCGGGTTCTTCCCGTTAAATTCGTCGCTGCAATTTTAACCATAGGCTCAGGAATGATCCTGGGACGTGGCGGCCCCTCAATACAATTGGGTGGAGCTATAGGAAGAATGGTTGCGGGTAGAGCGAACAAATACGAACATGCCCAGCACATTCTAATCGCGGCAGGTTCAGCCGCTGGAATCGCTGCCGCTTTTAACACCCCATTAGCGGCAATCTTATTTGTAAATGAAGAGATGAGACGGCAATTTAGCTATAATTTCACCTCAGTCAAGTGCGTAACTTTGTCTGTTATCGCGGCGACGGTAGTGATGGAGTATTTAAATGGTCAAAATGCAATATTACAAATCCCACACTTTGAAACACCACCATTATCGTCATTAATTACCTTCGCTACTTTAGGGATGCTCTTTGGCATTGTTGGCGTTTATTTTAATCGCTGGATTTTAACTACAACCAGTTGGTTTAAAAAACATCACAGTTCAAACTTGTCTCAAATTGTGCTGACGGGCGCGTTGCTAGGGGCACTGTTTTCATTTTTACACATTACCTTTCCCATCTTCTCCGGTGGCAGCTTTCCTGCCATCGCCGAAATATTTTCTACACCCGCACCGTGGACAATGATGGCACTTATATTCGCCTTGCGCATGGTCGGTACCATCGTCTGTTTTGGATCAGGCGCACCAGGCGGGATCTTCGCACCAATTCTTACCCTAGGTACTTTTTTAGGCTTAACCTATGGCGTATTGATAGAAGATATTGCCCCCCATATACCAATTGACCCTGGAATGTACGCAGTAGCAGGCATGGGGGCTCTTATCGCCGCCAGTTTGCGAACACCATTAACCGGTGTTGTATTAGTGGTTGAAATATCAAACAACTATCAGCTCATATTACCGACAATGGTTACCTGTTTGGGGGCAACATTTATTGCCCAGGCGATAGATGGAAAGCCTCTATATTCATCCTTGCTCGAATTGAAGGCGAAAGATTGGAAGTTATAATCAGCCTTTATCTACATTTTCATCAAGGCTGCGTCGCAAACATATCCTGTTCCAGTAACAGCAGTTTTCGCTTCGCTTCTAATCCACCAGCATACCCTACAAGCTGACCGTTACTGCCTATTATTCGGTGACAAGGCACAATAATAGAAAGTGCATTGGCACCGTTCGCATTAGCTACCGCCCTAACTGCGCTTTTTTTTCCCATATCCTCAGCTAACTTTAGATAAGTAGATGTCTCTCCAAAAGGAACGTTAATTAACGCTTGCCAGACTTGTTTCTGAAAATCAGTTCCGACCAAAAGCAATGGAAGCTCAAATTTCATCCGGTCAGAACGAAAATACTCTTCAAATTGCTGCTTAGTTTGTTGAAGAACTTGGTCATCTTTTTCTATATAAGTCGTATTTAGGCTCTTTTGAATTCTTTGGTCGATACTCTCTCGCATCTTTCGGTAACGCCAGTCACACATGCAGAGCTTATTGTCATAGCTGCCAAGAATCATTTCCCCATAGGGCGATTTATAATATTGAATGTGTACGAAGTCTTGCATGCAGTATTAATCTCTTATAAACAGAATTACTTCATATTAATCAAAGCAAGGTAGCAGATAAACCAAAATAACCTCAACTCAGGATAATTTAAGACACTCCACATGGCTGCTTTAGCGGCCAACGTCGTTAAAATGCCCACACCAAATTCCATCATTTTCAAATGTCATGAATATTTAGTAGTATGTGACGCAGTAACAACATCTTCTAAATTAAGTACTGCTATCTCTCATTTTGGTGGGGAATTTTAGGCAGGTACTGGAACGCACTTATTTCTATATTAGTAACAATAGGTTAGGTATATGTATATCTTTGGTTATGGTAGTCTTATAAACTCATCGTCTCGCGAGCTGACTGGTCAAACCGGAGACGCTATTCCTGTCATTGTTCACGGATTAGTACGACACTGGAGTAAAATTGACGATAGCTACGTATTGTCCCCTTTAGCGGTTAATCAGGGTGAAGGACAAGTCAATGGAGTATTGCTAGAAGTCGATGACTTCGCGCTGGAAGAGTTTGATAAAAGAGAAGCAGGCTATCATCGAATCCAAATTGACCACTCTAAAATAGACGCTTTAGCGACAATAGATACGGATAAAACTGTATGGGTCTACGTGGTTAACGATACCACGGCCCCCTGCCTTAACTCTCCAATTGTACAGAGTTATGTTGATACCGTTCTGGCTGGGTGTTTAGATATATCTGAAGCGTTTGCCAAGCACTTTATTGAGCATACCGTTGGTTGGCACCATGCTAGAGAAAACGACCGTCATCAGCCGAAGTACACAAGAATAGCTGGCGTTACACCCGAACATCACGACAAGATTGATGGTTTAATTGAGCAGGGTTTGAGATAAACCATCAACCAAATGAGTATATGTGCTTGTAGCGCACTCTTACGAGCTTGTGCGTGAATCGTGATTATTTTCTTCAGTTAGTCTGAATTCGCTCATTAATGTTTGTAACTCTATGGCCAATGTCGCCAATTTTTCGCTAGATAGTACCGACTGCTGAGAACCGTCTAATACCTCTTTACCTGATTGACTGATATTAACCACATTTTTATTAATATCTTCAGCAACAATAGATTGTTGTTCACTGGCTGTCGCGATTTGAGTGCTCATATCAGTACGGATAAAACCGCTAACACTGGTTTTGAGCGCATTTTGATCATTATTCCTATTTGGTCATATAAAAATAACAACTATATGGATGAATCTTGTGATAATTAGGGAGGAAACATGGAGATGCAGAGGAACATACTATTTTCAATCGTATATGTCACATCACCTTACGCGGCATGATAAGTTCGTTCACTTCCACTACCTTTTGCTTTCAATAGTGCGGAATTCACCTCATCCAACGCTACTCTTTCATAGGAATTAACCTTAGGCAGGCAAGTATATACACCAATACTAACAGTAAGTTGTGGCTTTGACGGAGACACACTATTAGGAATTTGAAGGGTTGCCACCTGCTGGTGAATGCGTTTCGCAACCACATCAGCACTTTCTGCGTTCGTATTCGATAAAATTAACGCGAACTGTTCTTGGGAAAAACGATACACCATATCTTCTACCCTTAATAACGCCGTCTGCAATGCTTTAGTTACCTCTTGCAACGCTTTATTTCCGGCAGGTTCACCATACTGTTCGCACAATACATCAAAAGCATCGATATCGCACTTTATCAAGGTGAGTGGAAAACCAGTTATTTGGTGCTGTTTCCATTCATTGGTTAAACTCTGTTCAAAGTACCTGCGATTTCCAACACCTGTCAATGAGTCCAATAAACTCAGGCGCTTAAATTCATTGTTAGCCAAGTTCAATTTTTCTTTTGCCGATTCTTTTTCTGTTATATCTCTGGCAAATATAAACAAGCCTCTTTTAAGAGTAACGGGATCCTTATAAGCAACCTTTCTCGCTTCCATCCATAACTTTTGTCCTTCATCATCCGTAATTTCATCGATAACGTGAAATTCTTCGCCTGTATCCAATACTTTATTATCCGAATAAGCAAATTTGTCGGCTACCTCCTTAGAAGCAACTTGGTCCAATCGCTTACCTATCAACTGATCAGGGGCGTTTAACCCGAGTGCTTTTACAAATGCAAGATTACAAGCTTCATACACTAGCTCATCATTCATCATTCCAACCGCATCTGGAAACGTTTGAAATATTTGATGAATTATCATCTTGCTCTGTTTCAAATTAGCTTCGGCCGACGCTTTATCAACTTGACGCCTTACAGACACGATCCAGTGATATTGTGTATTAAACCAAACTTTGCGGCCTTCAAACGAAAACTCTTTCTCAGTTTTTTGATCTTTGTATTTATAACAAAAGATATCCTGCTGTTTAATACTTTTTAGATAAACAGCAAGATCGCTGCAAACATAATGAACACCATCGATGATCATAGTGGGAACGATAAGATTATTTGAAGCACTATTACGATAAACTACTCTCCCCTGAGTATTTAATAAAAACAAAGGGATAGTAGTACCTTCTAATGATTTTTTAATTCCAACTCGATACCCGATACAGAGCACAAGCATTAAACATAACACTACTGCCACGATCGCGAAAATTATCATATTAATTTACTTTTTTAGCCAAAGACGTTGTTGTCTAATTATTTTTATTTTGTTGCGAGTAAGTTTAGCAGAACCTTGTTTCATAACTGAGGTTAATAGGTGAAAAACCCACCAATTTGTGAGTTGCAGCAAAATTTTAATTTCGCTATGCATTGTGTAGTGCCAAATAAAATAATGGACGACTATCTCAAGCCTTGATCACAACTAATGAAGAAAGATATTTGAAATATACTATGACTAGAATGTTAAGCTTCTCAAGTTGTTCTATTCTTAATTATGTCATCAGGAATTAGGAATTAGTATTCCTTAGGGTAGCGTAATCAACACTTTATTTAGAACAATACTATCCTTAATGCTGCTAACAAATTCATCGACTCTTGGCGCGCTTGAGAACCTGCGTTATTTTACCGAAGAATTCCCCCCGTATAATTTTTCTGAAAAAGGCAGAATGCATGGTATTGCCACCGATATCTTGCTTGAAGCTAGTCAATTAGTAAAATCTCCCGTACAGATGTCATCGATTAAATTGCACCCTTGGGCTCGTGTATACCGAATTGTTCGTAACACCCCAAACACGGTTTTATTCTCCACAGGAAAAACCCTAGCTCGTGAAAATCTATTCAAATGGGCAGGGCCTATTAGCCGAAGTCGAATTGTCATATTAGCTAAGAAATCAAATCATATTGAGATCACACATAGCGATGAACTTGCATATTATTCTATCGGTGTTGTGCTAGACGACATCGGCGAACAGCTGGTTTTAAGGGCTGGCGCTTCTGCAAAAAATTTACAATATGCTAATACCGCCGTACCTCTGGCAAAAATGCTTCATTACAATCGGATTCAACTATGGGCATATGAAGAAAATGTAGCTTACTGGTCAATCCAAAGAGCGGGATTAAGCCGTCATGATTTTGAGGTAGTGCATGAGTTGCAAACGGTTGATTTTTATTTTGCGTTTAATAAAACGACCGATGATTCCCTAGTAGAAAAACTCCAAGAAGGAATCGATATGTTAAAGTCATCCTCCGAGGGGTCAGAAATAAGTACATATGACAAGATATTGGCTAAGTATCGCGACTGGGGAGAAGCCGCACCGTAACTAGCGACAACACCTCGTCTGCCATTAATCTGCACCTAAAATCATGCTCATAATACCCTCTTTGATTAGATATCTTTTAACGATAATCTAGTTATACACTGATATAATACGCGTAACTATTTTAGCAATGACGTTTTCATATGTATCAACTCTCTTTTTCTCTAAGCGAATTTCTAACTCATTACTGGCAAAAAAAACCGACCATAATCAAAGGTGGATTTAACAATTTTCAAGATCCGATTAGCCCGGAAGAGCTCGCTGGACTTACTATGGAAGAAGAAGTAGATTCTCGATTCGTCTCCAATATCGATAATGAATGGATAGCACAGCATGGTCCATTCAGTGAAGAAAAATTTGCTAGTTTAGGTGAAAGTAACTGGTCGTTTATCGTCCAGGCTGCGAATCACTGGCACCCTGAGGCCGCCCTATTAGTTGAACCTTTTAAAACCATGCCAAACTGGTTATTTGATGATCTGATGATCAGCTATTCTGTGGAAGGCGGTGGAGTCGGCCCTCATATCGATCAATACGATGTCTTTATTATCCAAGGGATGGGTAAGCGTCATTGGCGTGTAGGAGCCAAAGACACAGGACAATACGTTGAAACCTGCCGAGCCAGTGCATTGAAACAAATAGAATCTTTTGACGCCATCATTGATGAGGTAATCGAACCAGGTGATATTTTATATATCCCGCCAGGCTTCCCGCATGATGGTTACGCACTAGAACCTTCGATGAGTTATTCCATTGGATTCCGTTCACCTAAAGAGCAAGAACTCATCAGTAATTTTGCCGATTATGTACTAGCTCACGATATTGGCGATGTCCATCTTCACAAACCAGATCTAACGACTCAGCAACACTTTGGAGAGATTTCTACCAATCATTTAGATGTATTAACGACTATGTTGAAGTCATCATTAAACGATAAAGACCGAGTGAATGACTTCATGGGCTGTTTACTGAGTCAGTCTCGCCACCACCTCAATATCGTAGTGCCAGAACCGCTATGGGAAACTGAAGACATTGCCCATCATTTACTCTCTAAGCAATACATTGAAAAAGTGTCTGGATTACGAGCGCTCTATCATCAAAATGACAATCGCAAGTTATATATCAACGGCGAAGTATTCGAGGTATCTCCCGCACAACGCTCACTGATATCGGCCCTTTGCAACATGGAAACACTCCATATTGATTCATTACAAGATGGAATTAATACAGCTTCAATTGCATTACTAAAAGAGCTTATTAATAAAGGCTATTGGTATATTGGCGAGTAAAGGCAATATACCCATTAAGGTGTCGCCTTTGTGCTGTATCGTCGGTTAACCTGTAACTATCCACCCGACTTTGGCTCATTTATTAAAAAATTGAAAGCAATCTTATTTACATGAATAGAATTAAAAAATCAGGTAATAGCAAAAATAACATTACCAAACTTTCGAGCAGCAAGATTGTTAAGGTCAACAATCCGGCTGGTTTGCATCCTCGTAATAAACACTTAGGCCGCTACGATTTTTCCGCTCTGGTTAACTCATTACCAGAGTTAAAAGAGCATGTTGTGCAAAATCCAAAGGGTGAGAAAAGCATCAATTTCTCCGATCCCATAGCAGTAAAGTTGCTCAATAAGGCGTTACTTAGTCATTACTACAACATTAGCGAGTGGGATATTCCCCAAGGTTACCTA
Source organism: Vibrio sp. UBA2441 (assembly GCA_002342685.1). GTDB lineage: Bacteria > Pseudomonadota > Gammaproteobacteria > Enterobacterales > Vibrionaceae > Vibrio. The sequence goes on along the minus strand of DDQN01000055.1, from coordinate 7,478 downwards.
TGTCCGCCAATACCTGGCCGTGCTGATTATATTCATCGCGCCGCTGAACTCTTAACGCAAGAGTGCAAAGGGTTGAAGCATCATTTAGTAAGAGCGCTCGATATTGGCGTAGGTGCCAATTGCATTTACCCTATTATTGGTGCGACTGAGTATGGCTGGCAGTACACCGCAAGTGACGTAGACCCTGTATCGGTCGAAACAGCAAACGAGATTGCAAACAACAATACAGCGCTTGTCGATAAAGTAGAATGCCGACTACAAAATGATAGCCGTCATTTCTTTAAAAACATTATTCGTCCCGGCGAATATTATGATATGACAACCTGCAACCCGCCATTTCATAAGTCTCTTCTGGAAGCACAGCAAGGCACTGACCGTAAACTTAAAAATTTGCGTGCAAATCGGAACAAACGCGGTCATGACACAAGTCATGTTGCAAAAAGCAAGCAGCCTGTACTTAATTTTGGTGGTCAGAAAGCAGAGCTATGGTGTCCGGGGGGAGAAGCTGAATTTATCAAAAACATGGCACTTGAAAGCAAAATGTTTGCCCATCAAGTGCTCTGGTTTTCCACTCTAATTTCGAAGAAAGATAATGTTCGATGGATGTGTAAAAATCTAGAAAAAGTAGGTGCAATCGAGATACAAATTATAGAAATGGCTCAGGGACAAAAAGTCAGTCGATTTATCGCCTGGACATTTAAAAACCAGCAACAGCGACTAAAATGGTTAACGTTAAAATGTCGAACATAACCACTTTCTTTTAGACTTCTATCAGCTTTTACCGCAGCATTTCTTATATTTTTTATTGCTACCACATGAGCAAGGCGCATTTCGTTCTGGTGTTTTTTCAAAACGTTGAGTTTTCGGCTTGTTCATTACAGCTTCTAACTCTTTAATGTCTTCCTCGACGTTGCCGTTAACTTCTATATTGGCAAACAGGTTATGCTGCTCAACGATAGACTGTACTTCCAGCGCACGTGAGTCAGTCCCGACAACTAATGATAGTGGCGAACTGGCAGTACCTAACTTAACATTGGGTTGTGGATTGTATCCACTTTTACCATAACTCCCCATAACATCAGGAGTTCCACGGTAGAAAAATTTAGACATAAGAATTCTTAGTACTTAAAAAACGGCATATTACCAACTTAAGATTGGATATGCGAAACAAGTTTTTGAGGGGGTAATACTTTTTCATTGGGCAGCACTTGCTAACAAGCTTGTGCGGATAGGAGAAGAGCCACCGAGTAATTCAAATTAAACATTACTCAGAGCTCTATTCCTAAAACGAAGTCAATCACTTACCTTGTAACTCGATACTATTGACGAAATAACCCTTGGATAGAAAATCCATCATTGTCAGTTTGAGGACTAAGCTACCTTCGAGTTATTAACTTCAAACTTTTTTCCTTCATCCTTTTCATCCTCCGCATTAGTCGCCTGATCACTCAGAACTTCTGCCAATGTTGATCGGGATAAATGACCTTCAACATCACCTTCAGCGTTAAGTACGGGTAAAGGATGGTCACTATCGAGTGTTTCAGGAATCACAGCTTCGAGCAATGCATCACTTTGCACCGCAGGTACATCCTCTAATAGAGAATCATCGATAGCTTTACTGTAATCAGATTTCTCAACGTTTTCTAAGGTTTCCTGAGTAATTACACCTTGATAACCCTCGTCATTAATGTAGTAACCATAATCACCTTTTGATTTTCTCATGGCAGCTACTGCTTCACCTATCGTCTCAGCAGAAATTCTGAACACTTGAGGTTTCATTACGGTTTCTACTGTCAGCGCACGAGCACGGTTAACATCTTTAACAAACGCTTCAACATAGTCATCTGCAGGATTCAGCAATATATCGACAGGCTCTCCCTGCTGCACCAAAACTCCATCACGTAAGATGGCAATTCTGTCACCCAAACGTAAAGCTTCATCTAAATCATGCGTAATAAATACAATAGTTTTATGCAACTTTTCTTGCAGTTCTATTAATTGGTCCTGCATTTCGCTGCGGATCAGAGGATCTAACGCTGAAAATGCTTCATCCATTAATAAAATTTCAGCATCTGTACATAAGGCTCTGGCTAGCCCAACACGCTGCTGCTGTCCTCCAGACAACTGAGAAGGGTATTGTTTCTCATAACCGTCAAGACCAACAGTTTTTAACCATTTAAGCGCGCGCTCTTCACGCTCTTGAGTATTTAGTCCTTGAACTTGAAGCCCATAGCCAATGTTTTGTAATACCGTGCGATGAGGCATCAAACCAAAGCGCTGAAAAACCATCGACATTTTATGACGACGGAAATCTTGCAACCCTTTAGGGTTAAGGCCCATAACATCCGTTCCAGCCACTTCAATCACCCCTTCAGTCGGGTCAATTAGTCGATTGAAGTGACGAATAAGTGTGGATTTACCCGATCCTGATAAACCCATTATCACAAATATTTCACCTGGATATATATCAAGATTAATATCACTCAAACCAACGGTATGGCCAGTGTTAACCAAGATTTCATCCTTAGATTTACCCGATTTAACCTGTTCAAGCACTTTCTTGGCATTCGGGCCGAATACTTTATACAGGTTTTTCACCCGAATAAGTGGATTGGTGTTTTGTTTGTCAGTCATTTTAGCGACCTCCTAGATGCTGCTGGGTACGCTTTGCATAACCTTGAGATATTCGGTCAAAAATAATCGCCAGTGACACTATCGCAAGGCCGTTGAGTAGTCCTAATGTAAAGTATTGGTTAGTAATCGACTTTAATACAGGCTGACCTAAGCCTTTCACACCAATCATTGAAGCAATTACCACCATCGCCAGTGCCATCATTATCGTCTGGTTTATACCAGCCATTATATTCGGCATTGCAAGCGGGATCTGAACACCAAAAAGTCGTTGCATTGGGCTAGCGCCATAAGCAGTAGCCGCTTCCAGAACTTCCGCATCCACCAGCCGGATCCCAAGATTAGTGAGGCGAATTACCGGCGGAATAGCATAAATAACCACGGCAATAACACCTGGAATTTTGCCTATACCCAGTAACATGACCACAGGAATAAGGTATACAAACGCTGGCATGGTTTGCATTACATCCAACATCGGCGTCACAATAGACTGCACTCGATTTGATCGAGCCATCGAAATCCCTATTGGTACACCTAAACCAATCGCAACCATCGTTGAAACCAGAATAATACTCATGGTTCTCATGGTATTGTCCCACATGCCGAAAACGCCAATCAGCGTAAATGCAATTGCAACGGCTGTAGTTAGCTTCCATGAGCGAGTGGCAGCATAAGCAATTGCTGCCAACACACCTATCACCATCCACCAAGGTGTACCCAGCAATAGTTTTTCAAACCAAATAAGAAATGAGAGCAACGGGTCGAAAAACGCTTCGATGTTGTCTCCATATTCGCGAGAGAAACTTCGATAAGCACCATCTAGAGTCTTTCGAATCTCTAATAACTGATGGCGATCTAGCTGCGGAATTTCCGTTAACCATGATTGTTCTGACATAACAATTTATATCCTAGTAATACAAAAGCCCGGTCAACTGCCGGGCATTAAATAGGTTTACAGTTCAGAAAGCGCCTGTTGCACTTTCTTAGCAGTTTCAGGACTGACCCATTTCACCCACGTATCTTCGTGCTCATTTAGAAATTGCTCTGCAGCAATTTCGCCATCAGCTTGGTTATCTTCCATCCAAGCCAACAGGGTATTCATTTGATTGTTGCTGAAAGCACGAGTAGAAAGATATGAGAGCGCTTCTGGTGCACGTTTTGCGAAGCTTTCCGTTACAACAGTGTCAACTTGTGACGGCGGGTACATTGTCGGTTTAGGATCTAGGCAGTCAGCATTGCTGGTACAAGACGTAAAGTGGTCTTTGTCAATGCCAGAACCAAAATCAACTTTTACCATTTTATATTTACCTAGAACTGCGGTTGGTGCCCAGTAATAACCAAACCATGCTTCTTCACGTTCATAGGCTTTAGCAATTGAACCTGAAAGACCAGCACCTGACCCTGGATCAATCAATTCAAACCCAGATTCTTCAAGGTTCATAGCGTTGAACAGGTTACCCGATGAAATTTGGCAGTTCCAACCTGCTGGACAGCCCATAAACGCAGACTTTTCTGGGTCTTCTGGGTGTTCAAATAATTTAGCATTTGCCTTAACACCTTCAATGGTTGCCAATGTTGGATCTTTTTCAACCATATAAGCTGGTACCCAAAAACCTTCTTCACCACCATCAGATAAGCTTGAACCTGCGTAACGAATTCGGCCTTCTTTCACACCGCCGTCTAAAGCATCTTTCATCGAGTTGCTCCAGAACTCCGGCGCAATATCAGGTTCACCTTTCTCGATCATCGACGCACCTGTCGGCATGGTATCACCAGGTACAAGTTCAGCTTCACAATCATAACCATGCTCAAGAATAAACTTATCAACATTGGCAATAAGAGTGGCCGAGTTCCAATTCATATCTGCAATTGTAACTTTTCCGCATTCACTGGCCGAAACACCAAATGAAGCAGAAGCTAGAACGATCGAAGTAGCGAGTATTTTTCGCATATTTATATCCCTATTTAAATTTCATCCCGTTAGGAGCCTGCTGAAGATCACAACAAATGCATATTCATTAGTGACCTTATCATTCGTATACTAAGTAATTTTTTTGCCAGATGCAAAAAATCACATTTAAAAATCAGCAATTTACCTAAAGATCCCCTAAAATAAAGTTTCGTGAAGTAAATATTAACCATCATTATTATAGGGAATAATATCGTCCATGAAATACCAATCTTAGTATTCATATAATTTAAAATGATAGTCACTTTTCACAAAACTTCCTGTTAAATCAAGGAAGAAGCAATGTGATCAGAAGCACATAATCATTGCTTTTTATGGCGATAACGCTAGGAATCTATACCTTTTTTCAAATGACAAAATGATCAAGAAAAATCAGAAAACGAGACCCAAATCACAAAAAATAATGTAAATGAAATCAAAAAAATCATTTCTAGTAATGAGTTCTACGAGCACAGCAGTTGCATATTAAATATTGACTAAATTAGTCACAAGTTGGTTGTGACTACACCACTTGCTTCAAATAGAATTACATTGAAAAGATAAAATTCGGGTTTATCCGGAATGAATAAAGCCAATATAAAAGTGCCACACTAGGTATGGTTTTCACTGCTTGGAATAAGTTTGTGGTATCTTTATTCAAAATTAAGATCCGTCGTTTAACTTTACTGCTCATTTAAACGACGATACGAAAATGGAATTAGGTTATGTTGTTAAAAGAAGTCATAGAAATAATTGAATTTACCGATACTGATAGCTTTTCTGAAGCGTTGGATATCTTTAATAAAAATGGGATTCTATTCGCTTCAATGTTGCCTTTATTAGATGTGGTATTTGACGTAGCTCCACAGCAATTGTGCCATAAACTCAAAGACATCGGCTTTAAGGGCTCAATTGAAGTCGTAAAAATAAATAAAAACAATAAGAGTGACTACGTCATCTACGACTCTCACCAATTCAGAATTTCGGATGTGGAACAGTGGGTAGCGCTGGATAATAATCGTTAATTTAAAGTGGGCTATCTTTATCCAATTGGTTGCAAATACCAACTATCGCCAAAGAAAGTCCGGACTTTATGATTTGTCGTTGTCTTTGAAGTTGGAGTTGGTAAAACTCGAGGTCTATATCATCATCTTGAGCTATCACTTCGAGCTCAATGATGCCCATTTGATTAAGAGAACGAAGCTTTTTCAACGAATTTAATACTTGAGGATCGGTAAATTCATACTCATTGGCATCTTGATTAAGTGCGTTTTTAAGTTTGATAATATCTTCTATATCGTGGTACACATCATCTGGTAGTACACCTAACCCAAATAGCAGCTTTAATCTGACGGATAGGTTGCCAAGCGGACCTGAGTCGTGAAGTAGCGGCCCTACAACAGATTGCACCGCAAAATCATCCTTGCGAAAGACTCTCTGAATAAGAGAGTTTATAGACTCACTAAAAACTTCAACCGTTTCTATAAAAAAGCCTCGTATAGTCGGCGCAGCATTTAGTCGCTCGATGATTTCTGATTCACTAATAGTTTCTATCATAAATATTCATGTTAGTCGCATCCATGGAGAACTCCTGTGGAGGACTTATTACTTAATCTCTGTAGCAGAAAAGAACACCATTGAATTAACGAACCATGGCCTTTTCTAACCCTGTGTATTTAGAAGGTACTAATCTAATTTTTGCCTTAGTTATTGAAGATTACATTACACCATAAATCAGGGTGTTCTGAGCCAAGATCAGGCACTATCTTCACATAAACTACTACACCAATTATGTTTGAAACCACTACTTAGTTTTTTATACATAAGTCAGTGATTTGCAACAGTTCCCAATATCAAAAGCGATATTGAATGTGATCATATCTACATTTGGCACACAATCAACTATTTTCGGCTCCAATGAGATCATTACTCCCACCTAGAGTCCACTTCTTACTCACAACCCTTCTTCTTTACTAAAACTATATACAAACGTCGGTAGGCTTACCTATTTAAGCTCCTTGATTGTCATCGATATATTTCGCATTGCAAGGGGAACAGGTTAATAGCCACCAGTAGGGAGCAGCTTGTACTTATAGTCAAATTAAATAATTGCATTGAAGATAATCAGTTACATAACTAATAGGTAGGTAGGCAGAAGTGCTTTATATCTAAAACTTGCTCCTTCGACTTCGTTGATACATCGAAGGGCAAGCTTTCTTTTTACATCAATACTTGATTAGTATTGTAGCTAATCGTGCCAGCGTTTACTTTGCGGTCTCTTTGGCTAATACCAGTTCGGACACTAAGTTATCGTACAACGCATTGTCCAAGAAATTTGACAGAGATATATGCTTAGCGCCAGCAGCATGCGTTTTTGCTCTGTCAGTTAAGTCTTTATGTGTAACCACTATATCTGCATCGTCTGGCAAGCTGTTAATAGCCAGGTTAGTCACATTAATAGGTAAGTTAGCTGCTTCAACCTTCTTACGTAGTAGACTCGCTCCCATAGCACTAGAACCCATGCCAGCATCACAAGCGACAATGATATTGCGAACTTCTGCTAAATTTACAGTTCCAGAAGTAGACGCCGCTGCTGCACCCTTAGATGATGCTTTCATGCCTTGCATTTGGCTTGTAGCCTGTTCAAGAGAATCGTCTTCTTTTGTCTCTTTTTGTGTCTTCATTAAGAAAGCAGCTACAAAGAAAGAAACCGCTGCTGACGAAATTACAGACAGAATAACACCAACAAAAGACGCTTTAGGTGTCATCAGCAATACAGCGAAGATTGAACCCGGTGACGCAGGAGAAACTAGACCAGCGTCAAACATTGTTAATGTAAATACGCCTGTCATACCACCAGCAATCACAGCGAGGATTAAACGTGGGTTCATTAATACAT
>DDQN01000073.1 GCA_002342685.1 Vibrio sp. UBA2441 | reverse complement strand
ATAATGCTTAAGCATTTATCCAATGTCGTAGCACATTGGATAAATGCCTGTTGAACTTAGCCGCTTCTATCTATGGAATTTGTTTTTTCAAGCTCACTTCTTTCGAAGTTTATTTGCGTATGCTGATTTGGCCAGTAGCATCATTTTCCATTGTTTATAGTCGACTAACCTCTAACGACTATACTCGTTGCATAACCATTTTTAAAGCGAACTAAGCCTCCTCTCTCGCAATAGTGTTACGATGCTCTTATTCCAAGTAATCAATAACCTAGATCGTTCGATAACTCGAAAACGCTATCGACGGTCTTACCGTGATACTCATCAACACCATACCTTTGCTTTTACAGTTCGGACAACATGGTTGCTCTCTTACATACTCAGTCTTTTCTACAGATCTTTCATTTAAATTGTGCCTTATATGCGCTATAGACTTGACTCGCACTGCATTCGCCAGAAACCCATAGTAGCGGATCCGCATCATTCCTTTAGGAAGTACATGTAAAAGCAATCGCCTCAGTAGTTCGCCAGCACTACAACACATTTTCTGCACCCGTTCGGTGCGATAATCTTTGTAGTGCATGCTTAATTGACCACCGTCTTGATGGGTTAGCTGGCTAGGGTTTAACCCTATTCGATTACAATACCTCGACAGGTAGCCCACAACGGCCTCTGTTTTTCGCAACACTGGTTTACTGTAAACCACCCATGCTTTTTCTTTAGCATCAGACAATAAGTTTTTATGAGTATCTGTAACCAGATGAACTCGACGTAACATCTCTTTCCTAAAACGAACTGACAACGCTTTTACAGGGAACAGGTAGTTCTCTTTCCTTGTTGGTTGCCACCGCTTATCTTTTGTCAGTACTCCGCTTGGTAGCAGGCAATGTATATGAGTATGCTGACTTAGATTTCTTCCCCACGTATGTAGCACCATCAAAGCACCAAGCTGTCCTGTCAGATGATGACGTTCATTCGCAAAGGCTGTCAGCGTTGCCCAGACCGAGTGAAATAGACATTGATAAACCTCTTTAGGATATACCTTAACGAGAGCATTAAATTCATGGGGTAAGGTAAAAACCAAATGGTGATACGCGACAGGTAAAATATCCTGACTTCGTTTTATCAACCACTGTTGCCTCATTTGTTCCTGACAATTTGGGCAATGTCTATCTCGACACGAGCAATACCATGTCGTTTCATAACCGCAGTGTTCACAACGCCAATCATAGCTTCCCATCCTTTCTGTACGACAATCTCGAAGATGGTGAAGTACCTGCCATTGCCTTGGTGTAACGATTGTTTTATCAATTTCTTCTAAACCTTGGGTCAACACGGTTTGGTAAGGGGTTAGCATGCTCATTCGACCTCCCATAGTCTTCCAACTAAGTCGAATTCACTGCAACGAGCGTTTTCGTTGTAGTGACCTATCCAATGCGTGTATCTCAACGTGGTTTTTATATTTGAATGCCCGAGATGACGCTGGAGTATATTCAGTGGCATTCCTGCCTCTAGCTGATGAGTTGCATAAGCGTGGCGTAAGGCGTGGATACCTCCTAACTTTTTAATCCCAGCCGCAACCTTTGCTGCTTTAAAGCATTTTTGCAGTGAACTGATATCCATCTGTTTTTCTGGCTCTCGGCTTGGAAACAGTGCCACTGTTGGATGATAGTGACGCCAATAGTTTCTCAGGTGATTCAGTTGGTTATCACTAAGAGGTACAAATCGGTCTTTATTCCCTTTACCCTGATGGACATGCAATCGCTTCGCTACACCATCAATATCTTTCACATAGAGACTAACGACTTCACTCACTCGTAATCCACATCCATAACAAATCTCCAATGCACTCTGATATTTCAGGCTTCGGCAATGGCTGATAATGTCCCTTACTTCTTTACGATTTAACAGTTCAGGGATCTTGCTATCACGCTTCATCGGTGGAACGAGTCTTTCTTTAAATTCTCTTTTTAACACCATACGATAGAAAAACATGACGGCATTCAGAGCTTGGGAGCAAGTACTGCCACTTAGCTGTCTATCTTTAGTGAGAGATCGTAAATACAGGCTTATCTGTTCATCACTTAGCAGGTCTGGTGACATCTGGTACACCTTTGATAACTCTACTACCCAATGCAGATAACACGTCTGGGTTTTAGCAGAGAAACGGCGAACCGTCATTTCATCAAGAAATTGTTGTCTTAGAGGAGTCATGATGTATTCCTTATTTAATGGATACACCATAAGTTTGGTCGGTAATTAGGAGGGTAGACTTTCATCTCCGCGAAGCGGTTTAGTTCAACGCTTTCTAGACGGTTTTAATCCGTCTATCCTTTCAAAAAATAGCCAACTAGTTTTCAAGATTGCTTATCGAAAAGACTATTTTTTTCTGTAAAACCAACATCATAGCAACTAAGTGGCATATCGAACCAGTTAAAAAACAGGATTCTATCCATATATCACAGTAAATTTTACTAATGAGGGAAAGTAGGGAGCTTTTGTAAAAAGCTCCCGATTAACTTAAAACTTACGGAATCTCTTCTTGTTACGCATGATCAACGCAAAGTTGTCTTTGCTGGTAATCATCCTCGGAACGTTCAAATCTTGTGCCGTAAATTCACGTCCGGAAGGTGTCACCAAAACATCACCACGGATCCGAAATTCGCGCCAGGGCCCGGTCATTGGCAGAAAGCCTCGACGTTTAATCATCAACAGTTTTGCTACCGAAATAGGCCATTTATTCGTACGTCTGAAACGGTAAATAGACGGAACTGAACAACCTAAATAGTCAGCGGCTTCTTGTACAGAGTCGAACTCATACAACAACATTTCGTTCAGTTGGCGAGGAGAAAAACCGCATTTATAAATATCTTCCTGAAATTCGATTCGTTTAAGCAATTTTTTCATGTGAAGTGCCTCCAGAAATTCATCAAAAATTAAAATCTGATGATTTCGGGCAAGAGGCCTTACGAAAAAGACCAAGTGCTCGAAACCAGAGGTAGTGTTATTTATGGCGTAAAATCAATAGGTTGATTTAAGTATGAGGTAAAAGACATTGCGATAGACCGCTTACTAAAACCTCATTTAACATAATATACGTAATGCGTACTAAAGGGTTGTAAATGACTTACCTCTTATCATCTTTACCTAATATGTAAACAAGTAAGTATTATTTAAATTATATGACTCATATTAACAATAACGTTAATATGGGTCCTACGGGTTTGCGCTATACTATTAATCAGTTTGCTCTCGCTAATTTTAGTTCTTTTGTAGTCGATTAATCCCCTTAAAATATAAAGAGAATCAATGTAATGGATAATAACCTTAGCCAGGAATGGCAACATATCGAATGGGTATTGACTGATGTAGATGATACGCTGACATGGGATGGCTCTTTGCCGCCAGAAACATTACAAGCTTTACAAAAACTACAAGAACATAATATTAAGGTTGTTGCTGTTACTGGTGCGTGCGCTGGTTGGTGTGACCATATTGCGCAACTATGGCCGGTAAATGCTGTGTTGGGTGAAAATGGTGCATTTTTGATGGAGAAACAATATGGTTGTTTGACTTTGAATAGCGAGATTCCGCTAACCGTTATGCGTGAGAAACAAGCTCTATTAAAACAGCAGATATCTCTGATCCTTGAGGATTTCCCACAATTAAACTTTACCTTAGATCAACCCTATCGATTGTGTGAAGTGGCTATTGATATAGGTCAAAATTGTCCAAAGGTAGATCAAAAAATAGTCCAGGCTGTATTAGAGCGAATTCATGCTTTAGGTGCTCATGCGACGGCCAGCTCTATTCATATTAATGCGTGGTATGGCGAGCATTCCAAGAAGGTGTCTTCGTTTAATTATCTAGAGCGCCAAGGCCTACCTAAAGGCGCTATCTATACTAAGGCATGTTATGTCGGAGACTCGCTTAATGACCAACTGATGTTTGAAGTTTTGCCTTTAACCGTAGGTGTAGCCAATATCGAGCATTATTGGCACCAGCTCACGCATTTTCCTAGTAAAGTTATGTCGCAACCTGGTGGTTATGGCTTTGCGGAGTTTGTGGATAAGCTACTAAAATACAAAAAAAACGACCAGTAATGGTCGCTTTTTGGTTTATCGGCCTGAAAAGCTGTATTAAATAAGCTTATTGCGGATTCGAATAACGATTATTTCTGCTGCTATGACAACAGCAAAAATACTGACCAGTACCATTGATACTTTTTGCCATTCAAATAAGTTTTGTGCGTCGTTTAAAACCACACCGATACCACCGGCACCAACAAGGCCTAACACGGCTGACTCACGAACATTGATATCCCAACGGAATAAAACGATAGAGAAAAAGGCTGGCATTACTTGTGGCCAATATCCCTTGACCAAGATACTTGCCCAAGATGCCCCCGTCGCCCTTAATGCCTCAATTGGCCCCATGTTTACTTCTGCTAGCGCTTCTGATAGTAGTTTCCCAACAAAGCCAATACTTCGTATTGCAATAGCCATAACGCCTGCAAGTACACCTGGACCAAGCAATGCAATAAATAATAATGCCCAAACGAGTGAGTTGACAGAGCGAGAAGAAACTAAGAAGAACTGAGCTACCCAGTTCAGAGTCTTACTTGGTGTGATGTTTGGTGCGTTTAGAAGCGCAAGCGGAACGGCAAAAACCAATGTAAAAATAGTGCCCAATGACGCAATGTGAATGGTTTCTATTAAGGCGGCGTGAATAGTTTTTGGATAGAAAGCATAGTCTAAAGGAACCATACGCTGGAACATATCGGCAAACTGTGACGGTGCGTCGTAAAGAAACTCTGGGATTACTTCTACAGTTTGCCATGACCAAACAATGGCTGCTACTAAGCAAAAATAAATAGCAAAACGGGCAAGTCTTTCATTCGGAGTAAAGCGTTGCCACTCTTTATCTATAGGTGTAGTCGTCATTAGAATATTCTCCGGACAATATTGGATAAGAACTCGCCCACTAAAATCAGTGCAATGATGGTGATTAAAATTGCAGAAACAAAATCATAATCAAAACGTTGGAACGCAGAAAAAAGCGTGCCCCCTAGCCCTCCAGCTCCGACAATACCAACCATGGTTGAGTTACGTAAATTAGAGTCGAGTTGGTAGCTGGCGAAACCGATAAACCGTGTAAATACTTGCGGCATGACAGAATACAAGATAACACTCATAAAGCTTGCCCCCGTCGCCCTTATTGCTTCTACGGGTTTAAACGATATCTCTTCTATCGCTTCAGCAAAAAGCTTGGCTATAAAACCTATGGAGGCAAAAACCAACGTGAGAATACCCGCCAGTGCGCCAAATCCAACAGCCTTTACAAACAAGATGGCAAAAATCACCGGATGGAAAGAACGACATAATGCGATGAAGGCTCTGACTGGAACCGACACAATTGAGGGCATCATGTTGCGCGCAGCGAGTAACCCTAGAAAGAGTGAAATTACAATTCCAAAGAAGCTGGATATAATCGCAATCTGCAGGCTTTCAGCGAGTCCATTAAGTAGTAAACTCGTACGTGAAAAATCAGGTGGAAACATTCTGGATAATAGACGATCACTTTCCCCTAGTCCGATTAGGAGTCGGTCTACAGTTATGCCTAATGTTGAAACACTGTAATAAAGATAACCTATCAAGGCAACGACGATAGCTCGGCTTGACCACGACGATTTAAAAGGGTTTTCCCGACTATTTTTGGGTGAGGATGTTAGTCCAACCATGATTCACCCCCATATATGACTTTTAGATCTTGTTCCGAAATGCCTTCAGGACTTCCGTCATAGTGCACTTTTCCGTCACACATGCCGATGATTCGGCTAGCAAAACGCTTCGCTAAGTTAACATCATGAATGTTAACCAATACTGGGATGTTTTTTTGTTGCGAAAATGTCTCCATAAGTTCCATTATTTCGACCGCTGTTTTTGGATCAAGTGACGATGTGGGCTCATCGGCAAGTAGAATATATGGGTCTTGCATGACGGCACGAGCAATACCGACACGTTGTCTTTGTCCACCGGACAGGCTGTCTGCGCGCTGGTTTGCAAAATCAGATAAACCGACAAAATCTAACAGCTCAAATGCTTTATTTAGATCATCTTGAGAATATTGTCGACGCCAGGCTTTCCATGCGCTCATATAACCAAGTCGGCCACTGAGTACATTTTCGATAACGGTTAGACGTTCTACTAAGTTATATTCTTGAAAAACCATACCAATGTGACGGCGCTGTTTACGTAACTCTTGCCCTTTGAGTTGCGTAAGATCGACACCTTCAAAGAGAATCTCTCCACCGCTAGGATCATTGAGTCTATTAATACAACGAAGCAACGTACTTTTACCCGTCCCAGAAGGGCCAATGATGGCAATAATACCGGCTTGGTCGATGTCAATATTGATTCCTTTCAGGATTGGCTTTCCAGCCACATATTCATGATAAAGGTTGTTGATCTTTATTCCGTCATAGCTTGCTACGGCCATACTACTAATTCCTTGTACTAAATTTGAATAATCTATGCCCTACCCGCGAGGGCATAGAAGGTTAATATCACTATTATTGTTATGAATATGAGTTATTGAGAATTGGCTTGTTTCGCTAATTTTGCCGCTTTTTTCTTAGCGCGTTTGGCGGCATCTTTCTCTGCAAGCTTTTTAAGACCGGTTTTCGTGTAGGCAGTGCCTGTTGCATGTGCGATATCACGGATCACGCCCCACTCTTCTTTATAAGTAATAGGTGTGAATCGATCTGCGCCTTTAAAGGCTTCACTCATTTCTGGAGTGAATCGATAGCTAAAGAATGCTTGTTGTATTTTCTCGGCCAATTCTGGTTTCAGGTTATATGCATAACCGAAAGCGGACGTTGGGAAGCGAGGGCTACGATATATAATTTTAAGCGCAGAACCATCAACACGACCTGCAGCGACCATACGATCGTAAACGTCAGAAGCAACGGGAGCTGCATCGTAATCGCCATTGAATACACCAAGAATTGATTGGTCGTGTTTACCTGAATAAAGAACTTTATAATCTTGATCTGGTACTAGGCCCTTTTCTGGGAATAAAGCTCTAGGGGCGAGATTGCCTGAGTTAGAAGATGCAGAAGTATGGGCAACTTTTTTACCCTTAAGATCAGTCATTGAATCAATACCACTGTCTTTTCGTACAATGGTAATAAGGTTGTATCCTTGAAATCCGTCAACACCGCCTTTAACTGCGATTGGAACATAACCCGCCAAGTTTACCGCATAGCCTGTTGGACCAGTAGAAAAGCCCGCAACATGTAGACGGCCTGAGCGCATCGCTTCTACCTGTGCGGAGTTTGAGTGCACTGTATAATAAATGACACGTTTTCCCGTTATTTTACTAAGGTGAGCCTGAAAATCGGCAAAAGCATCTTTATAAAGTGCGGGATCTTCAACTGGTGTATAAGTAAATACCAGAGTGCTTGGGTCATTCCACTCATCCGGATTTTTCGGCGAGTCGGCGACCAAGTCCATATTTTCATCACAGTATCTATCATCTAACACACCACGACTGGCACATTCACTTGCCATAGTCACTGAGGGGAGTAAAAGTGAGCTAGCGATTAACATTCCTTTAACACTGATTTTCATATTCAAACCTTATATTTACGTTATGTGGAAATCAGTTTATACATTGCAGTGTTTGTGCCAGAAAAAACAAACCGTATTATCAATGGGTTACGTTTATACCTGGCTTTGATTTAATAATATGGGTCACTGGTGTCCCATGCTTTGCATTTGTTTTGGGTCACCAGTGTCCCATTTGAATTGGGCTGTTATTGAGTTTTGAAGCTATCCTTATCAAGATGATGTTTCTTCATTTTTCTGTATAGCGTTTTGCGTGGTAAGTTGAGTTTAGAGGATACTTCACTTATATTTCCCGATGTTTCTACAAGCGCTTCTGTCAAAACATTTTTTTCGTATTGCTCCATCTGCTTTTCAAACGCAAAGCTATTCGTATCGAATTCACTTATTGGGGTATGTAAGTCGAACCCATTTCCAACGATACCTAAAACAAAACGGTCAGCAACGTTTCTAAGTTCTCTTACATTTCCTGGCCAATCGTGGCGGCATAGTTGCTGAACCTGCTCCGAATAAATGTTGGACGGACGCGTTTTATACTTTTTGCTGGCTTGTATAACAAAATGGCGAAACAGTTGTTGTATGTCATCTTTACGCTGGCGTAGTGAGGGCAGATGTAAACTAGCAACATTAAGTCGGTAGAACAGGTCAGCGCGGAACATCCCTGCTTCGCTTAGGCTGCCTAAATCGGCTTTACTGGCAGCGATAACAACAATTTCAATAGGTATGAGTGCGTTGCCTCCTACACGTTCAATTACTCGTTCTTGAATGACACGAAGCAATTTAATTTGAACTGCAATCGGCATACTTTCAATTTCATCGAGAAATAACGTGCCTCCGTTTGCTTGTTCTATTTTACCAATACGTTTAGTGTTCGCGCTGGTAAAGGAGCCTGCCTCATGACCGAAGAGTTCGCTTTCAATGATACTTTCGGTCATTCCTCCACAGTTAATCGCCACAAATGGTTTGTTTTTTCTCTGACTAAAACTATGTAATGCTCTCGCTACCACTTCTTTACCAGTCCCTGTTTCTCCATTAATGATGGTATCAACATTGGTATGAGCCAGAGCTAATACTTGTTTCCGAATGCTATCCATCAATTTTGACTGACCAATTATAATAGACTCGATGGGAATATCTTTGGTGGTATCCCCTTGCTTCTCGTGGTTTAAAGATTGCTCAGAATGTGCCAAGGCCAAATTTAGCTTTTCTATTACTTCGTCAGTATTTAAAGGTTTTTCAAGAAAGTCGAATGCGCCTAATTTCATGGCTTCAATTGCCATAGGGATATCACCATGCCCACTCATCAATAAGACTGGGACATCAGGCGCTCGATGTTGAATTGAACTAAGTAGGCTTAACCCGTCAATTGAAGGCATACGAACATCACATAAAACAACGGAGCGGCTATTTGCATTGAGTGACTTTAGACCTTTATCAGGGTTGGTGTAACTGCTAACTGTAAACCCCTCGAGTTCGAGCATCTCACTTACTGCCTCTACAACGTCCTGTTCGTCGTCAATAAGTACTATATGTTTTTCTATCGTCATGATTGTGTGCCTTGCTGCAGAGAAACAATAAATTCAGTTCCCTGGTGTTGAATAGATTCAGCGTGTATGGAGCCGCCGAAATCTTTAATAATGTTATAAGCAATGGATAAACCGAGCCCTAAGCCTTTGCCGGATGCTTTTTTTGTATAGAAAGGGTCAAATATGTGTGGAAGATCGTCCTCTGGAATGCCTGTCCCATTATCTTTAACAATGATCTGAACATCTTTTTCTAAATCGATTACTTGGATAGAAATTCTGGGTGATGCTTTGTTTTCAACGGCATCTAAAGCATTGCTAATAAGGTTTACCAAAATTTGTTCTAGTCGGATTGGGTTAGCTCTAACTTTTTGCGATGACTGGTTAGAGTAGAAAATATCTACTTTAGCCCTCCGATTTTCGAACAAATCGATGGCATCTTGAATCACGTTATCCAGCACCACGTCCTGAATTTTCCCATCACTTTTTCTAGAGAATGCTTTTAGGTGGCGGGTAATTGCTGCTACCTTTTCGAGGAGGAACTCTATTTTATGTAAATTGATTAACGCTTTATCATGTCTATCCTGTTCAAGCCAACGTTGGGCGCTACGGACATGGCTGTTTATTGCAGTCAAGGGTTGATTAATTTCATGGGTAATGCCCACGCTTAACTGACCTAAGGCTGCGAGTTTCCCGGCTTGAACTAACTCATTTTGAGTAATGCGTAGCTGATTCTCAGCAAGTGTACGTTCTTCAACCTCAGCCTCTAACTTTCGGTTGGTCTGCTTTACGACCTTAGCAGTGGTTTGGAATACTTTTAGATACTTGGCCATTTGCGTAACTTCATCATTGCCTCGTATAGCAACTTCGGTATCTAGATGCCCGGTTGAAATAGCAAACATATTGTCTTTCAGCTGCAGCAAACGCTCTAGTATGTTTTTGCGAACATAGAACCATGATATCCCAGCTGCTGCTGCAACGCTAAATAATGAAAGAAACATAGACAATCGTTGATTATCAACAAGTGACTGTTGAGCTAATCCGATAGATTTATCTATATTACGGTTTGCATTACTGGTATTGCTTTCAATTTGAACGGTAAGTTGCTTAAGGTATTCGCGACTAATCTGTAAAAAGTATTGTTCTTGATAGCTATGATTTAAAGCTTGGTTTTTTAATTCATACAAACTGCTAGTGCGGGATGCTAAGTTATGAATGACCGAAAGCTGCTTGTTGAGTTGAGGGTATTGGCTTTGGATATTCCCGTGATTCCACAGAGTCCACCACTCTTCTCCTACTTGTTCCAATCGATAAATAGTGTAATCAAGTTCGTTAAAACTGGAATCGTTATAAAGCTTCTCTATAAGTCCAAGCTGATAATAAAGCAACGATTTAAATTGTGCATATTGAATATTGTCCTGCGCAGTGGAAGGAAGTTGATCAAGTGACTGACTCGATTGCTCTAATAATGGATAGAATCCTTCTAGTAAATTTCTTAGTTCATTATTCAACTGCTGAAATTCAACACCGCTTTGGTACAGCAAGCTCAAGCTGTTACTGACCTGAGCAATCAGGTCTTTAAAGTAAGCATGATATTCGGGAGACTCAACCATGATAGCGTTCATTGACATAATTGCCTGATCAACTTGTTCCATCAAATGAATTCGTTCTCTATCTGACTCGACATCGTTTAGCTGTGATGATGCGGTAATGATCACTCTCACCATATCGTTAAGACGGGCTGCCTTGTCTAATGCTGTAATATCTATTTCCTTGAGAACAACCAATCGTCTGTTTAGATCGTCGAATGTAAACGAAGAGACTACAGATAAAAACAGAGTGGTCATAGATAGCATGGTAAGAGCTAAGACAAGACGAAGCCCAATACCTTTCCATTTAAACAATGCTTTATTATATGGTTTAACATTTTTTTTATTCGCTGATAGACGTTTATTGTTTACTACGATGGCCATAATCTTTCTCAACACCACAAACTATTAATGTCCGGTCATTTACCTAGAATTGATAACGTATATATAACCTCATAGCAACATCCATTTAAAGAACGACTTTTCAATTATGCGTGGTGAATACGTATAGAACATACATCACGTTAGGTCTATTCTTTCTGGATGTTACGCCGTAACACGCGACCAGATTGTTACTCCTACGATTATAACTTCACTTACAGTTAACGGTAATTGCCAGCGTTATGTCTTATCTAAAGTCTGAGCGCTAGTCTCGCTAGCTCATAACCTCGATCTTAAACTTTTCAACCTACTCAATTCCTTCGAACGCCAGTGGTATTCCTGCAGAGAATAGCAAGCACTAGCTAACTTATAGCGAATAACTCGAACAGAACAATCCTCTGCTCACTTATGTGTCCTTTAATTACATGTAATTTAATTACAAAGAAACGTTAATTGAAGTTTATTAAGTAATAAGGGAGAGAGTACTTGCTTTAACCCGCGCGAACATATCCTATTGATATTAATAAGAAAATAATTTTGACACAATAAGTTGAACTGCATAATTTCGTATACAGCTCAGGCTGGGGTTGGTTAATAGGTATTGGAGTGTATGATTTATTTGGATTAAATATCTAGTTATAGTGCACTAAGATTGGTTTGAAATGCCCTGTTCTTTTCATGGCTGTTAAGATTGCTGTGCTTTTTCTCTACGGATTTGTTCGGCTACGATCTTAATGGCTTCAGCGGTGCTTGTCCCCTGCTTCATTAATTCTTGAATTTTCTCTACTGCATCTTGCTGTTCTTTGTGTGTAAGTTGTAAATCGTCAAACATAAAAAAGCCCCTCTAAAAATTGAGGGGCTGACTATAAATTGTTTATTAATAAGTAGCAAGGAAGTTGATGTATCCTCCCATTGCGTCTGCATTAGTGTAACTAACAGCAAGATCCAGTTCAAATAAACCCAATGGTGATATGCCTACACCGCCCGTTACCGTACCTTCACTATCATCGTAAGCCATGTTCTTTTTGTAGCCTGCTCTTAGCTGAAGTTGACGCATGATATCAACCTCCATACCTACCCTAGCCCATTGAGTATTATCAGCAAATTGATCAAACTTCTCATCTTCATTTATGTCGTAATCTAAGCTAAACGAGAAGTAGTCTGCAACAAACCCTGCGCCTATTGTGTATTGAGGCCTGAGTTGATAAGTATAGTTAGTAACGATAGCCGGACGTGTATTACCCAGGCTACTTGTTAAGGTGGTTGAGATCTGCTCGGTTTCAACATCTCTCGAAATTAGGTTAGTACCGCTAAACCCAACTCTAAATGGCCCATAAAACCACAACGCACCAATATCAATGTTAAATGTACTTTCAGACTTACTGTTTTCTAGCATTTCTGTTATGTCATAACTTTGCATTGATGCGGTATAAACATAGGTATTAATACGCTGAATTTTCGGTGAAATACCAAATGACATATGTTGACCAAATAATGTCTGGTATTTCGCAAGCGTTAGCCCGGCTTCAAGTACACCAATAGATACTACATTTACCGCACTTAGTTCCGCGTTATCTAAAATGGGGTCACCCACAGTAGCTGTACTATCTGTATAAATATCTGGCGCAATAAATGATTCTGTGTAAGCTTTACCAAAAGCAGTCATAGAAAGAAAAGGATTTGGAATTCCGAATGCAGCGGCTAAACCGAGTTCAACCTTCGCCTTATCACCTTTCATGTCATTTAATAAATCATCAACAGTCGTTACAGTTTCCGGTGTAATGCTTGCTGGGTTATTCAGGTCCAAACTACCTAAAGCATCCGACAAGCTTTCTATATTGTCAACGAGCTGATCTTCATCGTTATACAGCAACCCAATAGCAGGCAGTAACATGCCTGCATCGTCATTTCTTCTGTATATTGCAGCGAGAGCTGGATTATAAAAAGGAGACGTGAGATAAGTCGCTGCAACAACACCGACTCCACCCATGGCTTCTCCACGGGCATCCACAGCATAGCTCGCTGCTGTTGCAAAAGAAGAGGTTAGCGTTAGTGCTGCCGCTATCGATAAACGAAGTTTATTCATATTTCATTGCCTAAAGGTCATCCATTAATCCTGTATCGACAATTATGACATAAACTTTATAGATTAATCTTCAGTTATATCATAGGTTTTACTTATAACCTGTTGATCTTCTATCGATATTGCACCTTGCCAGCGCTGATGCGTAATTGACACAGCTAAAACATATCTATTTGGTGTTAATTTATCTAAGGGTATTGTATTAGGATAATCAGATTCATACTCTCGATTCCATACTCGAACGTATTCGTTTTCTATATAATCATACAGAGAGACCGACAATACAGGTAGTGAGCAATAAGGATTCAACAAGCCAAATTTATCCACGGCCCAAGTATCCTTCGAGTCCCACCTAACCACTTGTTTTACTGAAGACTCTCCCATAACAACCCAGGTCTCCCAAAGTTGCCCACTTTTAGTCTTTGCTTCTAGACGGTACAGCCCACTTGGTAATCTTTGTCCTAAATCGTAGCGGGTTTGATATGTTTTATTACTGGTACTCGATATGTTTTCGAATGCAAATTCAGTGGCAATTTCGTTGTCCGGCCAACGACTAACGCTTAGAGAGTCTAAATCTAGACTTGTTGTTGCCTCAACGATTAGTTTGGATGTTCTCCTTCCTGGGCTTTGCAAAGACTGTCTTCTGACGACAATGCTTTTTATCCAAGGAGCTAAAGGCTCTTGGGATAAACTTTTTCCGCAATCTGATTCTAGCGATTTTAACAGCAATTGATTTAGATGTGATGCTACATATTCGTCAGAGTTTGATTGCCATACTTGGACTATGGCAGAAAAGCTCTCCTTCAGTTTATTATCGAGTAATTTCTGGTGAGCCTGGCTAAGCGGAGTACTATCTTCGAACCATGTTTCGGCATAGGAAGTTCCGAAACAGGTTAGAAGTAGACAACTATATAATAAGAGTTTTAACATTAAGCTTTCATTTTGTAGCCAACACCGCGCAGCGTTTCTATTTCTACACCGGGTATTTTTTGTCTAAGTTGCAACACATGCGTATCCACTGTTCGTGTCGTTGGAAAGTGATTATAGCCCCACACGTGGTCAAGTAATTCATCACGTGTGAACACTCGTCCCAAATTACTGGCCAAAAATAACAACAAATCAAACTCAGTGCGCGTAAGTGTTATCGACTCTTCATTAAAGAAGACGTCTCGGGTAGATTTGTCGATCACCAAGTTACTGGTAGTGACTTTATTTCCATCATCATCACTTTCTGGATTCCTTAGCTGGGCACGAATTCGGGCAAATAGTTCTGCTTCGGCAAAAGGCTTCGTCAGGTAATCATTAGCGCCCGCATCTAACCCCGATACTTTATCCTTGATTGTTACAAGGGCAGTTAATAGTATTACAGGAATCGATTTTATCTGCCTCCAAACAGGCAAACGATCCACCGAGTCTCCATCTGGAAGTTGGCGATCTAAAATAACTAAATCGGCCTTTTCCCATAGGGAGTCTACTTCGGCCAAAGTTTCTGCGTGAAAACATTCGTAACCCGCTTGCTCCAAACTAACGAGTAACCCATCAGCTAAATTTTTATCATCTTCAACGAGTAGCAATGTCTGTTTCACAGGGTATCTCCAATATAAATGTAGTTGGAGGGCCTTTCAGGGTCATTGTCCCCCCCATCCTTCCAACCATTGATTCGACAATTGTTAAGCCAAGGCCAAGTCCAGCTTTACTCTCAAAAGGTTTTCTTATTGTACGCCAATCCTTCTTGGATAAGCACCCTTGGTCAATGACGAAAAACTTAATTTGTTTATCCGTTATCTCAACGTTCAGTTCTATGGGCTCAACGCCGTACTTGATTGCATTATTGATCAGGTTGTCTAAACAAGTGCCTAGCCAATAAATATTAACTTTTACCGCGACGTCTTTGCTGATATTGATAGATATTGGGCTATTGAGTTCTTCATATCTGTAGTTTAACCAATCTTCGACGGATGGAATCCATTCTGTTGCCAAGGTTTGACTACCCGACTGGAGATAGTCTTTACTTGCCTCGGCCAGCTGGCGTAATCTTCGTGTATCTTCACACAGTCTCCTAAATTCATCATAAACAGACTCTGGCAACCGTTCGAATTCTCGTCGAAACCCCTCTACCGTCAGTGATAAACTAGCGATAGGCGTGCGTAATTCATGAGTTAATATTTGTAATACCAACATTCGACTTTTTAGTTCATTTCGCTTTGTATTCCAACGATAAACAGTCCAGCCAAAAACCAGAGCAATATTTATGATGATTAACGCAACCATACCATTAAATAAGAGGTCAGATTTGTCTTCCAAAGACCAGCAAAGATTACCTCTCTTAACAAAACAGTATGTATCTGAGTCTACTAATTGGTAATTAAGTTCCGCACCAATTGCATTTTTTTGCCATTCATCAGCACTATATATATGGTATTTATCCCCTTTCCTGAGCCAAAGCTCGTCCAATTCAACAAACATTTTGTCACCGGCAATCAAGGATGCCATGGTGTCAAACTTCATTCTTTGCAATCTGCCTAATATGGTGAGTTCAGCTGCTAGAGGTCGTTCTTTTATGTGCATGTACGACTGTAAAGTATCAAACTTATCTTGATATCGTTTCGCATATCTATAGGCATACGTACCACCCCCCGGATGAATAAGACCAGTACGAGCAAACCATCTCTTAGGTAAAGGAGTGCCTCTGCAAAGTGCTCTGACAAATACGAGTGGTTCAGTAACAAGTGGGCTTAACGGAAGTTTTCCCGTACATTCTTTTGAAAGGTGATAAAGCTGCTGAATGTCTTTTAATGGATATTGAGAAGTCTGGGGTAACATGTATTCGGGTGCGAGCAGTTTGGCTGGAAAATCTGTCTGAAGATTCCTAATGTCATAAGCCTCAACTTCTGTAGTGGAATCGAATGAATTAACAAAGCTATCAATTCTTTCAGGTAGCGTAGTTCCCTGCGCTTTTAGCGGCGCAATCAAGAGTAAAATAAATACTAAAAATCCGCATCGAACCAAGTTGCTATGCCAATATATATGTCGTTATCGTTCAATATAGCCCAAACTAATTATAAATCATATACTTCTCAAGAAGATAGCAGCGTTGGGTTAAATAAAAAACCAGCCTTCGATAAAAAGACTGGTTTTTATTTATGATGAGTGATTAAAGTGCTTTAAAGATAGATTCTACGCTTTCTTTAGCATCACCAAACAGCATTTGTGTATTGTCTTTAAAGAATAGTGGGTTTTGCACTCCAGCATAACCAGTATTCATTGAACGCTTAAATACGATCACGTTTTCTGCATTCCAAACTTCTAACACAGGCATTCCAGCGATTGGGCTATTTGGGTCATCCAGAGCAGCAGGGTTAACCGTATCATTTGCACCAATAACTAACACCGTATCTGTCTTCGTGAAGTCATCATTGATCTCATCCATTTCGAGAACAATATCATATGGAACCTTTGCTTCAGCCAAAAGTACGTTCATGTGACCCGGTAACCTACCCGCGACAGGATGGATACCAAATCGCACGTCGATACCTTGTGAACGTAATTTTTCAGTAATTTCATTCACCGGATATTGCGCTTGCGCAACTGCCATTCCATATCCAGGAGTAATGATGACTGATTTTGAGTTTCGCAGCATATCAGCAACGTCTTCTGCATTGATTTCACGATGTTCGCCATATTCAGTGTCAGAACTTACTGAAACTTCCTGACCAAAACCACCTGCAATTACAGAGATAAAGGAACGATTCATCGCTTTACACATAATGTAAGAAAGAATTGCACCAGATGAACCAACTAACGCACCAGTCACAATCAAAAGATCGTTCGCTAACATAAAGCCAGCTGCCGCTGCTGCCCAACCAGAGTATGAGTTAAGCATAGAAACAACCACTGGCATATCTGCGCCACCGATTGAAGCAACTAAATGGTAACCAAAGACAAATGCGATAAGTGTCATGATCAATAGTGCAAACATGCTACCTTCAGCGTTTACAAATTGAATCATTAGGTATACAGATATTACGACTGCGGCTAAATTCCACTTATGCTTATGCGGAATACTTAAAGGAGATGATGAAATCAAGCCTCTAAGTTTGCAGAACGCAACGATTGAACCGGTAAAGGTTACTGCACCAATGAACACACCCAAGAACACTTCAACTAAGTGAATATTCAATAGAGCTTGGTCAGCAAAAACGCCATGATCAATATAACTGTTATAACCAACCAACACAGCAGCCAGACCTACAAAGCTGTGTAAAATAGCAACTAGCTCGGGCATTTCCGTCATTTCTACTTTTTTAGCGAAATGAATACCGATACCACCACCAATTACCATTGCAACGATGATCCAAGCAACACCAGATGAATCTGGAGAAAGGATCGTCGCGATCAAGGCAATAGCCATACCAGCGATGCCGTAATAGTTGCCAAAACGAGCAGATTCTTGCTTAGACAGTCCCGCCAGACTCATGATAAAGAGCACCGCAGCAACAATGTATGCGGCTTGTACTAATCCTGCAGACATGTATATCTCCTTAGTCTTTACGGAACATTTCAAGCATGCGTTTAGTAACTGTAAAGCCACCAAAAATGTTTATGCTTGCAATTAACACAGCGATGAAAGATAGAATGGAAACAGCAGTATTCCCCTGTCCAATCTGTAACAACGCACCTACAACGATAATGCCTGAAATAGCATTGGTTACTGACATTAATGGCGTATGTAAAGAATGAGTCACATTCCATACGACGTAATATCCAACAACACAAGCGAGAACAAATACAGTAAAGTGGGACAAGAATTCGGCAGGAGCAACACTTGCAACCCAAGCGAATGCACCAATCGCTGCAGCGATACCAAGCATTTTTTTAACTGGAGAAACAGGTTCTGCTACTTTTCTTTCAATAGGCTTAACTTCTTCAGATTTTACCTGAGGTTGAGCTGATACCTGAATTGGTGGCGCAGGCCAGGTGACTTCACCTTCTTTTACAACGGTAACACCACGAAGTACAACATCTTCAAAATCTATATTGATCTTGCCATCTTTCTCTTTGCAAAGAAGCTTTACAAGGTTAACCAAGTTAGTGGCGTATAATTGAGAAGATTGAGTAGGCAAACGCCCAACCATATCGGTATAACCAATGATCTTCACGCCATTGTCTGTAGTAATTACTTTGTCAGCAATGGTGTATTCACAGTTACCACCATTCGCTGCAGCAAGGTCAACGATGACACTACCCGCGTTCATGCTATCGACCATTTCTTTGGTAATAAGCTTAGGCGCTGGTCTTCCTGGAATTAATGCCGTAGTAATGATGATATCAACGTCTTTCGCTTGTTCAGCATAAAGCTCTTCTGCTTTCTTGTTGAACTCGTCAGACATTTCTTTTGCGTAACCGTCGCCTGCGCTCGTGTCTTCCTTAAAGTCAACTTCAAGGAAATCAGCGCCCATAGACTGAACTTGCTCTTTTACTTCTGGACGAACGTCAAAGGCTCTGACGACGGCACCAAGGCTGCCTGCGGCACCTATAGCTGCAAGACCAGCAACACCCGCACCAGCAACAAGTACTTTTGCCGGTGGAACTTTACCTGCTGCTGTAATTTGGCCGGTAAAGAATCGACCAAACTCATGTGCCGCTTCTACCACAGCGCGATAGCCCGCGATATTTGCCATAGAACTTAATGCATCTAATGCTTGAGCTCTAGAAATTCTTGGCACCGAATCCATTGCCATTACATTGATGTTTTTGCTAGAAAGCTTTTCCATCAGCTCTGGATTTTGGGCTGGCCAAATAAAGCAAACTAAACTGGCGCCTTCATTGAGCTGCTCGATCTCATTATCAGAAGGTGCGTTAACTTTAAAAATAAGGTCTGCGTTCCAAATATCTTCAGCGTTATTAACCGAAGCACCCACAGCTTCATAAGCTGCATTGTCAAAGCTGGCTAACAAACCAGCATCGGATTCAACAGAAACGTCGAATCCTAGTTTAATAAGCTGCTCTACCGATTTCGGCGTCGCAGCAACTCGTGTTTCACCCGCGAGTATCTCTCTAGGCACACCAATCTGCATAGTTATTCCCTACTATTGGCACAATGAATTGTTTGTTTAAATTGAGCGATGATATTAACTTAAAGTTTCATGTAAAAAATATACGACATTTAATAACAATGAACCTTTATAAAGCTTGGATTCTCGCTTTAACTTAGTAAAAAAACAACGAAATAGTTACTAAGCAGAGGTCGAACCAGAAACTCGATTTACCAACTCTCGCTCAAGGTTCCAAATTGCTTTAGCAATAGCTAAATTTAAAAAAAGAACCATCAGCATATACGCTAATGGTTCTTAAAATCATGATGAAAATCAAACTCTACGAGCTAAAACCTGTGATTTAGACGCATTTTTAATCAGTCAAAAATCTTTCCGTTCATTTGGTCAATAAACATCTTTGCTTTTCGCAACATCAAATCATTAGCCGCTTGCTCAGAAGACACTACGTCAGACCTAATAAATCGATGCTCTTTTGTTTCTCCATCGACTTCTTGGATGATTCGCCCTGCAATTCTATATTGACCTGACTCAGCAATGGACTCCTGATAAATTAAGAACCCTTTATACTCAATCGGTTCTACTTGCTGCTGAGGTTTCTCTTTAGCCCCAAACAACTTAGAAAATAATCCCACCTTATACTCCTTGATACCTAAGGTTTCTTACTCAAAATTGGCTGTTCGTACCACTCCAGATCACGATCATCACCTTCAACATCGTCATCGGCCATGATGATCTCTTCTTCGATGCGCTCACGACGTCGATCGTCACTTATCATCGTTTCAGCCGCGATGACAGCATCAGAAACTTGAGCCTGAAATTGCATCAACTTGCCTTCTGGAAGGCGAGATAAAAAATCGATGTCGTATCTTATATATACTGGACGTAACTGGTTTAAAGACAGGCACGCAAGATCCGCGAGTTGTTCATGGTCATATTTGCTTGTGTATTCGTCTTCTGCTAAGTGCGCACCTACAAGTGTTTCCATATAGTTATGCACTTCAATACTTATCTGCATGTTCAAACTCCGTTAGTATGTCCGACTTAAATTACCATTATGATAGGAAACTAAAAAGCGTGTCGCCTACCTATCTCATATTTTTTATATGAAAAATGCAGATTTAACCACATTTCCCACCATTTAGAGGTTTTTAAATCTCAAGTTTCCCGTTATGCTTAGCCACCAAAAACATAAGATCATTAAGATTTTAATTTCGTTAGTTGCGCACGTATCAATGTCATTTATACACTCAAATCTATTCAGGCTATTTTTTCCGCTATTGTTTATAGCTGTGCTATTTATCGACATTAATGAAATCACACAAATGGTTGAAACGAACTTTAACCTAGCTGTTCAATTCCCCTACTTGTTATTCACCATTTGCCTCGTCCTTTGTCAGAGCTTTAACCAAGGTAGAATGGGTATGATCGCCGTTGCTATGGGGGTGTCCTATTGGATTATTCAAACTAGATTACAATTCCCCCTCAGCTACGGTACCACTAAGATAGAATATGTTTTGCTCGCGTCCACTTTGCCTGTTGCGTTTGTTTCCGTTTATCTTTTCCCGGAAAAACGTTTTTTTTCATCTTCAGGACTGAAGTTCATGAGTCTTATGATTGCTATGCTCGCATGGGGAGCTTTATTCGTTCAGCATATCGAAGAGAACGGTTTCAGTGACGTATGGCAAAGCATATTGTTTGAAGTACCTCAAATATCACGATTACCGTTTGTTATTGTATTGTACAATTTCTTCTGTTTAGGTCTTTTCGGTATTTTTGTACTCAATAAGAATAAAGTTACTGACGTCGCCATATACATCGCATTGTGTATGTCTACTATTACCTTTGTGCTTATACAGTTTCCCTATATCTCCACTATTCTTTTTTCTATTGCAGGCATTTTGTTAATCATCCTCATAATGACCACTAGTCATGAGTTAGCCTACTTAGACCAACTAACCAACATACCTGGACGCCGTGCCTTAGAAACTGAGATGAAGCATCTAGGGAAAAAATATACGATTGCCATGCTAGATGTCGATCATTTCAAAAAGTTCAACGATACTCATGGCCACGCGATTGGCGATGATGTATTAAAATTAGTCGCCAATCAAATGACCAAGATCGGGGGACGTGCTAAGGTATACCGCTATGGCGGTGAGGAGTTTACCGTATTATTTAAAGGGAAGTTCACTGATGAAGCTCTCGATTATTTAGAGGAGTTACGGGACACCATTGCCAATTACGAAATGGCACTTCGGAATCAAGAAAATAGAATGAAAGGTAAAGTTGGTATGATTAAACGAGGTACATCTGTACAACCTAAGAAGGTAAATGTAACTATTAGTATTGGCGTTGCTGACAGCTTTGATACCAAAAACCCAACTCACGTTTTAAAAGCGGCAGACACTGCTTTATATAAAGCGAAAAAAACAGGCAGAAATCGCGTTTCCTATTAGATATATACTGCTTGGCTAGCTATTTAATATTGCGTTTATCTAGCTAGGTTGTTGCCCCTCTGTGTGCTACCAATATCCTGCTAACCACATTTAAGTATCACCTAACATTGTTTAAGCTTAATAAAAACGGTAACGTTTAAGACTTGAATAAATATCCTCACAATTGAAAGGATTTCAGTAATGATTTATAAAATTGCACTCAGCATCGTCATCATACTTGTCGCATATATGGTATATAAGAATAACGCCATGCCTTCCTATTTGGGCGTATCCGAAGGAAAACTCGCTCCTATGCCTTCTTCACCCAACGCTGTATCGTCGCAAACAGAGGTAGAGGAAAAAAAAGTAATGCCTATTTCATTCGCTGACCTAGGTACGGCCAAAAAAAATGTAAACAAAGTCTTGTCTCAAATGAGCAGTAACCATATAGCCTCCGCAAGCGATCAATATATTCATGTCGTATTTACTACCCCTACAATGAAATATAACGATGACATTGAGATTTATTTCGATATGGACAAAAATCTTATTCATTATCGCTCTCAATCAAGAGTCGGTTATAGCGATGCTGGAGTAAATAGAAATCGCTATGAAGAATTTTCTAAACTCTACAATGATATGAATTAAACAACTTTGACCTATTCTCATCATATATAGATCACATCTTAATAAATTCATCGTATTTTAACTGGAACAAGGTTAATTGTTATTGTAACGTAAATTTGTTGATGTACTTTTGCATCAGTTACTTACCTACATAGAGTTTATTATGAGTGAAAAAATCAAAGGCACTGTAAAGTGGTTTAATCAAGACAAAGGATTTGGCTTCATCACCCCCGAAAATGGCGGGAAGGATGTATTTGTTCACTTCTCTGCGATCAGCGGAACTGGACGCCGTAATCTGGAAGACGGTCAACATGTATCGTTTGTAGTAACTAGCGGACAAAAAGGTCCACAAGCAGAAGACGTTGACGCCCTCTGATATAGTTATACAAGAATTTCTGAGCCACCTGAGATGGTGGCTTTTTCGTCAATAATAATTAAACAAAACCAAAACTCCCGCCCTCGACGCTACAGTGTCACCTAATTAACCCTAAATTGTGCTTTCTTTTAACGGTTAAAAGCAGTTGCTATTGACTTTTCTGTGGTTCTTTTTAGCATTAGACACTTAATCAGAAACGAAGAAAAATTTATGTCTATTGAAAATACACAAGAGCAACAAGAAACCATTAGCCTTGACCAAATCTCACCAGAATTAAGAAAAGTCATAGAGTTTGATCAAGTACCAGAACAGATGCTAACGATGGTGGTTTCTATCCACGAAGTTTCTGAGCAGGCAGTGAGAGAGTCTTGGGATAGCCTGCCAGCTAGTGCACAAAATGTGCTTGATAACTTTGAACAGTTCCATGCGCTGATCTCTGTTAGCCAAGCGTTCGCAGGCGTTAATTTTATGGAAGAATACCAAACACTAGAACTTCCAAAAGATATGAACGAGAGCGAGCAGGAAGAGTATCGTGCACAGCTATTAGACCAAGTTCTGCATAACTGCGTTAAAGATATGGTCAAACAAGTAAAAAAAGCGCGTAGAGACCCTCTTTTGAAACGTGATTTCAAAGAAGTGTTCATTAAATAATAGATGACACTGTATACAATGCAGTAGCATTCGCTTCGTGGTGCCGTTCAGAATTTTTGATTGGCGCCACGAAGAATTTGTTTGACGGTTGACATACGCATATATCCAACCTATTTTGACATACAATGTATATACATTGAATATTGAAATGATTATGGTTGTTACCTTGAAAAAAGCGGGTCTGAAAGATGTTAATAGCATCAAAGAGATAATTGTCGAATCACGAAACGAATACCTCCCTTACGCTCCAATTTCATACAACGACAAAGAAATGGTCCGCTGGATTAAAGAGACTCTTTTACCAAAATCTAATGTTTGGCTTGCAATAACGAACGAACAGGCTATTGGTGTCTGTGCCAGTAGTGATCGCGGCATTGATACATGGATTGACCAACTTTATATCAAACCTGGTTTTTTAAAACGTGGCGCGGGTTCTTCTTTGTTAAATGAAGCAATTTCGAATTCTAAATTTACTCATATCAAAACCGCTTGTTTTGAACTCAATACACATGCTACCGCTTTTTACCTAAATAGAGGTTTTAAAGTAAAATTCACGCGTGATGCTTCTTCCAATGAGCAAGGATTGCCAGACATTATTCTTGAAAAAAAAGTCTCGTGATTAATTGGTGTACAATTTCTGGTCAGGAATTCTACATAAGCATCATTTATTTGATTCAATCATTGACTAGAAACCTGTAACGCATATAGAGTTCTAGCCGTTGTATATACATAACGAAGGTGTTGACGTGAACACTAAACGTAAAAAAGAGTCCAATAAGAAAGATAGCCAGCTGATTATTAGAATCAATGGCGAGCAAAGAGACACGTTTGTCTCTTTATGTGAAGATCTAGATACTTCAGCAGCCCGTGAAGTTCGACGCTTTATCAAACAGTTTGTCTCAGAACACGGTGCAGAGAAAGAATAAAAAAAGACCAGATAAACTGGTAATGCCGTTCACTTAAG
>DDQN01000075.1:14116-22093 GCA_002342685.1 Vibrio sp. UBA2441 | reverse complement strand
GGCTATGGGTTATGGGCGATGGGTTATGGGCGATGGGCGATGGGTTATGGGCGATGGGCGATGGGCGATGGGCGATGGGCGATAATACAAGCGCACTCCCCTTTGGCAAGGGGAGTGACAAAATAAATTTAGTGACGGGAGTAAGGCGTTAAAACCAGCGTTCGAGTGCATTTTTATCCAGCTGTCTGAATGCTCTGTTTAAAATGATCGCTAGTTCTTTATATCTAGGTTTTGCTTTAACAGGCTCCAGAGCAAAACCTGTCTCTATAATTTTTTGATGTAATTCTCGATACCAACCCGCCAACGCTGGGGGAAGCTTCGTCTTAGAACGGCTACCCAACCACCACATCCCTTGCAATGGCAAACTAATAGCAAACAACGCTATTACTATGGCTTGAGGCATGGCTTGTGTATTCTGAAAGCTCATCTGCATTAATATGGTTATCGCTGCAAATGCCGGCATCACTTTAATGCCGAATCGAGTCGCTTTTATTATCCGGTGCTCCGGAAAAAGAGATGACAGTTCTTTTCGCATGGGCCAAGTGTCCATGTACATTTGGCCATCCCGTAGAATGTGAACCAACCCAGATTTAGTATTCATTCACGACCTCCCCACTAAAAAAAAGTTGAATCATTCAACAAAACCTATAAAAAACTTGATGAAAGTTAATATTCTTTCAAATAATTTTTGTTATCTTGAGCCATTATCGCTATCCTTTGCAGACCCTCAATGTCATTGTTGACTTTATTTATAAATATAGCAACAAAATGGCATTTATTAGCAAGGAATGCTAACAAGGTCACAGTTATGAGATTTTGTTTCATATAAGGATATAAGATTTATATAAACAAGAAAGTAGAAGGTTACAAGATGCCTCTACTATTCTTGTGGTTGATTTTCACCCTTGATTAGCAGGTAATCACTCATGTCCAAGCTGGTTTTAGTTTTAAACTGCGGTAGTTCATCTCTTAAGTTTGCTATTGTTGATGCAGAAAATGGTAACGAACATCTAACAGGTCTTGCGGAATGTCTTCATCTTCCGGAAGCACGTATCAAGTGGAAACTTGATGGCAAACACGAAGCACAATTAGGCGATGGCGCAGCTCACGATGCAGCTCTGTCTTTCATTGTAGAAACTATTCTTGCTTCTAAGCCAGAACTCTCTAACGCACTAGCTGCGATTGGTCATCGTGTGGTTCACGGTGGCGAGAAATTTACTCAATCAGTTCTTATCGATGACAGCGTTGTTCAAGGTATTGAAGATTGTGCAGCACTAGCACCTCTACATAACCCAGCGGCTATCGTTGGTATTAAAGCGGCTCAAAAAGCATTCCCTGCACTGCCAATGTCTGCCGTATTTGATACTGCTTTCCACCAAACAATGCCAGAAGAAGCTTTTTTATACGCTCTACCTTATGACCTATATAAAGAGCAAGGCATTCGTCGTTATGGCATGCACGGTACTTCTCACCTGTTCATTGCTCGTGAAGCAGCAGAACGTTTAGGTAAAGCAGAAAGCGAACTTAATATCATTAACTGCCACTTAGGTAATGGTGCTTCTGTTTGTGCGATTAAAAATGGTCTGTCTGTAGATACTTCAATGGGTCTTACCCCGCTTGAAGGTCTAGTTATGGGCACACGTTGTGGTGATATCGATCCTGCAATTATATTCCACCTGCACGATACACTTGGTTATTCTGTTGAAAGAATCAACACTATGCTAACCAAAGAGTCAGGTCTACAAGGTTTAACTCAAATCACTTCTGATTGTCGTTTTGTTGAAGACAACTACGGTCAAAAAGAAGAAGCAACTCGTGCAATGGATGTATTCTGTCACCGTCTGGCTAAGTATGTTGCTGGTTATACTGCAACGCTAGAAGGTCGTCTGGACGCTATCGTATTTACTGGCGGCATCGGCGAAAACTCTGCTCCAATCCGTGAAATGGTATTGAACCGTTTAGGCGTATTTGGCATTGAAGTTGATGGTGAAGCTAACCTAAAAGCTCGTTTCGGTGGTGAAGGTACTATCACAACTGAAAGCAGTCGTGTTCCTGCATTGGTCATTTCAACCAATGAAGAGCTAGTCATTGCTGAAGATACAGCTCGACTAGCAAGTCTTTAAAAATTACTGGCTAACGAAAGTTAGCCAGTTTTGTTTTAGGGCTCAATAAGTTAATGAATATTTTCATTGAGCCGTCCCCCTGTTATTAGAGGTATTCTACGAATGTCCCGTACTATCATGCTTGTGCCAATTAGCGCTGGAGTCGGTCTAACCAGTGTTAGTCTAGGTGTTATACGCGCAATGGAGCGTAAAGGCGTTAATATTTCATTTTTGAAACCTATCGCTCAACCACGTCACGGTGGTAACCAACCTGACTTAACTTCAACCATCATTAATGCAAACAGTGGAATTAAAACGGCAAAGCCAACACCAATGCATGAAGCCGAATCTCTGATCGGTAACGAGAAGATGGATGTATTGCTTGAATCAATCGTTGAGCGCTACAATCAAGTAAATGATGCTGAAGTAACACTAATCGAAGGGTTAGTTCCTACTCGTAAGCATCCATTTGCAAACCAAGTGAACCAAGAAGTCGCTAAAACTCTTGGTGCTGAGATTGTATTTGTTGCTACCCCTGGCACCTACAATGCGACTCAACTTAGAGAACGTATCGAGTTAGCAGTATCTAACTTCGGTGGCGCTAAGAATAAGAACATTTCTGGTGTGATCATTAACAAGCTTAATGCGCCTGTCGATGACGCTGGTCGTACCCGCCCTGACCTGTCTGAAATCTTTGATGATGCTGATGCAGCGCAACAAGTAAACATGCGCACCATGGAGATCATCAGTAGTAGCCCAATTCGTGTACTTGGTTGCGTACCTTGGAAAATCGACCTAATTGCAACTCGTGCAATCGATATGGCCAAGCACTTAGACGCAGAGATCGTGAGCGAAGGCGAAATGATGACTCGTCGTATCAAGAGTATCACTTTCTGTGCTCGCTCAGTTCCTCATATGATCGAACACTTCAAAGCGGGCTCTTTGTTGGTTACTTCAGCTGACCGTCCAGACGTTATCGTTGCTGCTGCGCTTGCTGCTATGAACGGCGTAGAAATCGGGGCAATGCTTCTTACTGGCGGTTATGACCTACCAAAAGAGATTCAAAAGTTGTGTCAACGTGCTTTTGATACTGGCCTCCCAATCTTCAAAGCACAAGGCAATACATGGCAGACATCTCTTAACCTGCAAAGCTTTAGTCTTGAAGTTCCTGCAGATGATAAGGAACGTATCGAGTTTGTTAACGATCACGTTGCTAGTCATATTGACGGCCCTTGGATTGATTCCCTGTCAGAAGGTACTGAAGGTATTCGTCGTCTAAGCCCACCAGCATTCCGTTATCAGTTAACTGAATTCGCACGTCGCGCTGGAAAACGTATCGTTCTTCCTGAAGGTGATGAACCTCGTACGGTTAAAGCAGCTGCAATCTGTGCTGAACGTGGAATTGCAAATTGCGTGCTTCTGGGTAACCCTGACGAAATCCGTCGCGTAGCAGAACAACAAGGTGTTGAACTAGGCGCTGGCGTTGAAATTATCGACTCAGCCGCTGTTCGTGAAAGCTATGTTGCCCGTCTTGTAGAACTTCGTGGCAAAAAAGGCATGACTGAAGTCGTGGCTCGCGAAAAATTACATGACTCTGTTTTCTTAGGCACAATGATGCTTGAAAATGATGAAGTTGACGGTTTGGTTTCTGGCGCAGTACATACGACAGCAAATACCATTGTTCCTCCGTTCCAAATCATCAAAACAGCACCTGATGCCTCTATCGTATCTTCTGTGTTCTTTATGCTGCTCCCAGACCAAGTACTTGTGTATGGTGATTGCGCAATCAACCCAGATCCTACCGCAGAGCAATTGGCAGAAATTGCCATTCAATCGGCAGATTCAGCCGCCGCGTTTGGTATCGACCCACGTGTAGCAATGATCTCATACTCTACGGGTGAGTCAGGTAAAGGCGCTGACGTTGATAAAGTACGTGAAGCAACAAAGCTTGCTAAAGAAAAACGCCCTGATCTAATTATTGATGGCCCTCTGCAATACGATGCCGCCATCATGGAGAACGTTGCTGCTTCTAAAGCACCTAACTCTCCTGTAGCAGGTAAAGCAACTGTATTTGTATTCCCGGACCTAAACACGGGTAACACAACGTACAAAGCCGTACAGCGTTCTGCAGACCTAGTCTCTATCGGTCCAATGCTGCAAGGCATGCGTAAGCCTGTAAATGACCTGTCTCGTGGCGCTCTGGTTGATGATATTGTTTACACTATCGCTCTAACCGCTATCCAAGCTGGTCAAGCTGACAATTCATAACGTCACCTTAAAAAATAACCCCCGTGGATCGCTCCACGGGGGTTTTTATTTATGGGTTATCGGAAATCGGTAACCAGTTATCGGTTATCGGTTATCGGTTACCGGTTACCGGAAATCAATCACCGGTTACCCAAAATCTTATCCCTGAATACCGACAATCAACCAAGGTGCATTATCTACGGTTAAATCACGTTCCAAGTGCCAGACATCATCAATATCTTCTTCAATGCCTTCTACCGGATCACGATATCGGCCTTTAAACTGAAGGCTCAGCTGCGCTTTATTGGAATCATAATCTGCTCGTACTATTTCAGCGTCTACGAACATAACATCAGTATGTTGCTCACCATCAAGCTTTGCGCGTTCCGTGGTTAAATCTGCATACAAATCAGCAGACACATACTCTTGAATAGTGTGGAGTTCATTATGGTTCCAGGCACCTTGAATAATTCTGTAATGTTCTCTTGAACCATTAACAAAAGCGACTTGATCAAAGCCCGGAGCAAAATTATACGGAACATCACTTTGCCCTGTTGCACCAAAACCACTTGTCGCTTCTTGCGACTGTTCAAATTGTTGAAAATTTGATTGTTGAGGTTGTTGATACTCTTTGCCTGCACCAGAATAGGCGTGCTGATTCATGCTGCCTGCTTTTGCTCCCAGCATGCCTCGTAAAAACTTAAAGGCGAAGTAAGCAACTAGGCCGATGATCAACATATCCATAAACTGGATACCTTCGAACGCACCACCAAAGAAAGCCGCCAACAGTCCACCGGCGAGCAAGCCGCCCATTAAACCGCCCATTAAGCCACGCTTGCTGGTGCTTTTAGTTGATGTCTGATCTTTCTTTAATGTGCTCGTATTAGTCGTCTTTTGTTTTGGAGCAGGTGCTGTTTTAAAAAGCTTACCGAAGGACTTGCCTCCACCAAACTTTTTAGCTTCTGCAACAGGAGAGGTCGATACTGTAAAAATCATCAGAGCGACCATAGCTAAGATTCGTTTCATTTTCTTCCTTTTGTGACTTACTTACGCTGATTTAGCGTACTTCATACTAAATCCATCATATCACGATTATTAACAACAATTCTGTCAAATAACCATGCTGTCTGTTTCAGAATATTGCAGGATAGGCCCCTCATCACTTGACCCTGTTCCCGTGCGTCAATAGAATAATGAACAACGTTCATTAACTGATAGCATTCATGGCACGCAGAAACGACCATACTCGCGAAGAACTTATTTCTCTCACGCTAGAAAAAGTGCGGGAGTTCTTAGATGAAAATCCTCACCATGACCTCAGCCTACGTAAAGTGGCGAATATGATAGGGTATGTTCCAAGCACCCTAGTGAATATCTTTGGTAACTATAACCTTTTGTTGCTACAAGCCGTCGCTCAAACCGTCGATGAACTTAAGTTAGAAGCATCACAGGCTATCGCATCAACCACCAACCCTGAACAAGCACTTTACCAACTCGCTTATTGCTACCATGATTTTGCTCAAGCACATCCTTATCGGTGGCAGCTCATTTTCCAACACACGATGAATGGTGAACAACTACCCGACTGGCAGGTAAGTCGTATCGATGATATGACTAGCATGCTTGAACAGTTAATGATGGTTTTAGCACCAGGCAAATCAAAAGCCGAAGCGATTGAAGCAAGCCGGGTTCTTTGGGCAGGTGTTCATGGTATTACTTTATTAAGTGTGGATGACAAGTTTTTTACTACTTCCCCAATTGATGGAAAAGCCCTTATCTCTAACCTAATCTCAAATTATCTGAAAAGTTGGTAACCTAAAAGGTCAAAACATGTCTGGCAATTCAACTGCATCATTACTGACTCAGAAACGCTTTCTCCCCTATTTTGTCACGCAGTTTTTTGGCGCTTTTAACGACAATATTTTTAAAAATGTTCTGCTCATTCTAGTCGCCTTTGCAGGTAGTGGCACACTGCCAATGTCATCCAACTTATTTATAAACCTTGCGGCAGGGTTATTTATCCTACCTTTCTTTTTATTTTCTGCGACGGCTGGAGAATTAGCCGATAAATATGATAAAGATTGGTTTATCCGCAAAGTTAAACTGACAGAAGTCGGCATAATGGCACTGGGTGCTATAGGGTTTATTACCCAAAGTTACCAAGTCCTTCTTATACTGCTTTTTTTAATGGGTACTCAATCGGCATTTTTCGGTCCGGTAAAATACGCATTTTTGCCTCAACACTTAGAAGAAAACGAGCTGGTTCCGGGAAATGCCTTGGTGGAAACCGGTACCTTTTTGGCTATTCTCTTAGGTACCATCGGCGCGGGTATTATCGCTTCCAGTGAAAACGCCACCAATATCGCTGCGGGTGCTGTAGCCATTTTTGCAGTCATTGGCTATCTCTCTAGCCAATTTATACCCAATACACCAGCGGCGAATCCGAAGGCTCAATTACGCTGGAAGCCCATTATTCAGACAAGACAGACGCTGACTATTGGTAAAAAGGACCCGATTATTCATAAAGTTATTATGGCAATAAGCTGGTTTTGGTTTTTGGGCGCTTGCTATCTGACTCAGTTTCCTAACTTTACTAAAGTATTTTTGAATGGTGGAGAAAGCGGTGTTTCATTTCTGTTGGCATTATTCTCTATAGGCATTGCTGTCGGCTCATTACTCTGCGACAAGTTATCAAACCATAGAATCGAAATCGGTATTGTTCCGCTTGGCAGCCTTGGCATTACTATTTTTGGCGCGCTAATGGCGTTATCAGTGCCAGAAAAACTGCCTTTATTAACTAATTTCACCGATTTTATTCGCTATCAGGCACTTTGGCCTATCTTTATCTACCTGTTATTGCTCGGTATATCCGGTGGCATATTCATCGTACCGCTCTATTCGCTGTTGCAGTCCAGAGCAGAAGAAAAAGAGCGTTCTCAGGTTATCGCGGCAAATAATATCTTCAACGCTTTATTTATGGTTTGCAGCGCCATCCTTGCCATCATTTGTCTATCCGTTCTTGAATTGACGATCCCACAGCTATTTGTCTTGCTAGCCATCCTTAATTTTATTGTCGCTGGATATCTGTTTATTCAAGTACCTATTTTCGTCGTTCGTTTTGTACTATGGGTATTAACCCATACTCTGTACCGGGTTAAACACATAAACCTGCACCACCTCCCCCACAAAGGCGGAGCACTGATTGTCTGCAATCATGTTAGCTATTTAGACGCACTGATGTTAAGCGCAGTATGTCCTCGGCTAATACGATTTGTCATGCAAGAAGAGTACGCTAACTTTCCCCCTTTAAAACGTTTCCTAAAAAGAGCCGGGGTGATCCCTATATCGGCCAATAACCGTTCAAGCATCAAGGCGGCCTTCACCGAGGTAGAACACGCACTCAACAACGGCGAGCTTGTCTGCATTTTCCCGGAAGGGCAGCTGACCAATGATGGGGAAGTTCAGGAGTTCATGCGCGGTATGGATATTATCCTGCGTCGCTCTTCGGTGCCTGTTATCCCCATGGCATTGAAAGGACTTTGGGGCAGTTATTTTAGCCGCCATAAAGGCCGCGCCTGTAAAGGCCTGCCGTGTCGATTTTGGTCAAAACTAGAAATAGAGGCTGGTC
>DDQN01000075.1:0-14034 GCA_002342685.1 Vibrio sp. UBA2441 | reverse complement strand
AGAAATAGAGGCTGGTCCGCCGGTAGAGCCACAAGCCGCGAGCGCTATCACAATGCGGCAGAAGGTGATGGATTTACGTGGACACTTTCGCTAATCGTTTAATTAAACCGAACATCTTGTTAATAAAGATTAGACATACTAAACCGTAATGTTGCGTTACTATGAGGCAACTTTATACAGCAACGATTGATATGAAAACAAAACAAACTATTTTTATTCTAGCGGGCTTATTTTGCTTAACACCTTGGATTTCATCTCCAAGTGCACTAATCATTGGCTTTCTGCTATCCAGCCTAGGTTATGTGCCTAAGCACGTTCCCATCGCAAAGTTAACAAAAAAGTTATTAGCTTATTCGATCGTAGGACTTGGTTTTGGTATTCACTTTCAGCAAGCATTAGCCGTAACCAGCGATGGCATAGGCCTGATCATCGCCACTATATTAGGTACCCTTGTTATTGGTTCGCTCGTTACCAGGAGAATAGGACTGGATAAACACACTGGTTACCTCATTGCAGCGGGAACGTCCATCTGTGGAGGTAGCGCTATTGCTGCCGTATCGCCAGCGATTAAAGCCAACGATGAACAGACTGGCTTAGCATTGGCCACCGTCTTTGTTCTTAACTCTATCGCTCTGTTTATCTTTCCTGTCATCGGGCATAGCCTAGGCCTCGACCAACAAACTTTCGGTACATGGGCTGCCATTGCTATCCATGATACCTCTTCGGTTGTTGGTGCCGCTTCTGCTTACGGTGAGGAAGCATTAACGACGGCAACCACGTTAAAACTGGCCAGAGCTTTATGGATAATTCCGGTCGCTTTTGTCAGCGCTTTTTTGTTTAAGAATGACAATAACAAAATTACCA
This sequence comes from Vibrio sp. UBA2441, assembly GCA_002342685.1. GTDB lineage: Bacteria > Pseudomonadota > Gammaproteobacteria > Enterobacterales > Vibrionaceae > Vibrio. Next base: position 13,170 of record DDQN01000075.1, on the reverse strand, counting down.
TTCCATACTTCATCTTATTTTATTGTGCGGCGATCTTAGTAAGTGATTACTTACCGCAATTTGAGGATATTTATAATGGCATATTCACCATAGCTAAACAGACGCTAGTACTTTGTCTATTTTTAATTGGGTGTGGTATTTCGGTAGAAAAATTGAAAGCGGCGGGAGCAAAACCTCTCTTATTTGGTATTTCGCTCTGGATAATGATTTCGGTTATTTCTCTCAGCTGGTTGCTATTGGCGTAACAACATTCAGACTACCTCAGGTTTGAGAACTACGAGGTAATCTAAATAAAAAATAGACAATAGTGGCAAAGGCAGAAAGTTCAACAATCGCTTTAATAAGTCCATCAGTAGAGGTAGCAATGACAACCAATGTTGTCACTAAAAGTAACAATAATAACTTCATGTTTAATCTGGCTAATCTGTGATAGCCATAATACTAGCCAGATGCACAAGAAGAAGAAATTCAGTTTTGGACTATCAAATAACTAATTGATACTTGTGCTGGGATTCTTTGAACCACTTTTTTACATCATACCGGGAGATTTTTATCCCACTTGCAAACAAAAGTGACTCGGGTAGTTTTAGATACTCAATAGGCCATTTGAATTTTTCTAATTGAGAAGACACCAGCGACTTATATTGCGCAATGTTTAGCTCTTCAGGACAAGCAATAAGTGCTACAGGGCGAGAGCCAAATTCCTTATCACATACAGGAACAACAAAAACAGCCGAGACGTCCGGGCTCTGACGAAGTATCGACTCTATCTCTTCGCAGTGAATATTCTCTCCACCTGAAATAAATTGATTATCTGTCCGGCCAAGAATAAGCAACTGGTCAGCATCCCACTCACCAAGATCTCTAGAGTCAAACCACCCATATTGCGTAATCGGGTCCAATACACCGCGGTTAAAATATCCCATAGCCAGTGTTTCACCCCCTATATATATGAGCTTATTTTCTACTTTTACCTTTCGATTCGCTAATATCTTACCTACCCCTTGCTTCCCATCTACTGACTTCGCTGTAACAGTAGAGGCTGCCTCTGTCATTCCATAACCAAGCCAGGTATCTATTCCTTGTGCTTTTGCTTGAAGCGCTAATTCCACAGGAATATCACTGCCACCAAGCAGAACATGAGTGAGTGATAACTCCATACCGGAATCCAGTAATCTTTTCAGCTGGGTGGGAACTAAAGAAACATGCGTAACACCTTGTAAATCGGTAGCAAGGCTTTCACCCTTCCCTATTTTAAGCCCACCCCCAACACTCAACCAGCGCCATATTATCGCTAAGCCCGAAACGTGAAACATAGGCAAACTCAATAACCATAAATCATCACATTGGTAGTGAAACTCTTTGAGTAGGCCTTCGGCGGACTTTAGATGGTTCTCAATACTATGTGCGACCGCCTTTGGGTTACCTGTCGAACCAGACGTAAAGACCAAACTCACAATAGGTTGAGACACGTTTAGATCGACATTATTTAAAGCATGAACAGAATCAGGCACAGAAAGCACGATCCGATTTAACCTATCAAGCTTTTCTGTAGTCTCGTAGTCGCAATATTCTGCGCTACCTTCACCAAGCCAAATGTGATGGCAATTCAATTGAGTCAGCTTTTTCTCTAGCTGCGCATAGGGTTGAGGTGAAATTAATGCAGGAATAACGCCCAACCGAACGCAAGCAAGATAAATAAGGACAAAGTCCACACTATTTTTTGAGACACAAGCCAACACATCACCAGACTGAAGTTGTTGCTCCATCAGTCTCTGACTTAGTTGATTAACTCTATGATTCAACTGTTTCCAGCTGTAATTCTTGTTTGGGGTTTCCAGGGCGATAACATCTGATCTCTGTTTCGCCCATTGAGATAATAAATAAAGCGCCGCTTCCATTTACTCGCTCTGCCAAAAAATAGATTGATCCACCAGCAGTTCTATCGGTAAATCACAGTCTGGCCAAGGCGTCTGCAGTTGAGCGGCAAACATTTTAATAGTGTCCAGACCGGGAATCGTATTTGGAGTAAGCCATTGTGCCATGCGCGCTAATTGACATAGGCCTAAACTAGACTCTAGGCTTGAGCTTATCACCACCGATATGCCCAACCGATTAGCTTCGGCTGTCAACGCAACACATCGCTCCACCGAACCAATTAATGTAGGTTTAATAATAATGACCTTCGCGCCAGTCATATGACCAAGATCGAAATCAGGTGCTTTCACAGCATCTTGAAGTGTTTCATCCCAAGCGATAGCAATGCCTGTATCAATAGCAAAGGTAAAACTGTCTCCCGGCTTAAGACACGGTTCTTCAACAAACTCTATACGCTGGCGATAAGACGGATTTATATAGGAAGCAAATTTTTCCGCTTTCTCTATTGTCCATGCACGGTTTGCATCCAACCTAAGCTTTAAATCAGGAATCGTTTCCAAAAACAAGTTCGTAATCATTCCGTCCCGAATGGGTTCGTATAATCCAACTTTTATTTTAGCTACTTTATTTTCTGTTGGCATGGCTGCCAAAACTGGCAATAAATCATCTGGGTCACCCGTGCAAAGTGGGGCTCCTGTATAATTACCTTGCTCTGGTAAGCCTTGTTTTAACTCCAGTTCAGCCATAGAAAGACCAAACGCTACCGATGGGAACAGGGCATCAAAATCGATACTAGCACCGGCAACCCAGAGTTCTATCTGAGCCTGAGCCTGAATGCCGGCTTCTTCTGTCGACTCATGGCTAAAACCAGGTAATGGCGCGATCTCACCGTAAGCCGTTCTATCCGCCTCAGTTAGCTCAACAATCCACCCTTCTCTTTGGGTAAGTCTGTTATCACGGAGTATGACCCCGCTATCCATAGGAAGTTGATATTTATATAATTTTGCTTGGCGCATTGGGGGGAATTCCTAGGTTAAAGTGTTGTAAATGCCTATTCATCAACATATTTCCAAGCAATAAGCTTAGGCGATATAGGCTCATTTACTACGACATACTTCAGGTTATTAGTATTTTTTTTATGTTGGCAATAACCGAAAGTGCAGCGCCGTTTAAACAAATGGCGCTGCAATGTCGTATTCAATCATATAAATTAAGGATTGCGTGGAAACTTAGAAAAGTCTGGACGTCGCTTTTCATTAAATGAATTACGACCTTCCTGCCCTTCTTCTGTCATATAGAACATCATGGTTGCGTTGCCAGCCAATTCCTGCAAGCCAGCCTGACCATCACAATCTGCATTCAAAGCCGCTTTTAAACAGCGCAGTGCCATAGGGCTATGTTGCAGTACTTCACGACACCAACGAATCGTCTCTTTTTCAAGTTCAGCAACAGGAACAACCGTATTAACCAGCCCCATATCTACCGCTTCCTGAGCGTCATAAAAACGACAAAGGAACCAAATTTCACGAGCTTTTTTCTGACCCACAATCCGAGCCATATAAGATGCACCCCAACCACCGTCAAATGAGCCTACTTTAGGGCCAGTTTGTCCAAACTGCGCATTTTCAGCTGCGATAGTTAAATCACACATCATATGCAGCACATGACCACCACCCACGGCATAACCTGCTACAGCGGCTATAACTGGCTTAGGACAGGTACGAATTTGACGTTGGAAATCAAGAACATTCAAGTGATGTGTTCCGTCTTCATCACGATAACCGCCATAGTCGCCACGTATTTTCTGGTCACCACCAGAACAGAAGGCATCCTCTCCTAACCCGGTAAGAATAATGACACCGACTTGCTCATCATATCTCGCATCAGCGAGCGCTTTCATCATCTCAGTTACGGTTTGAGGCCTAAATGCATTTCGTACCTGAGGACGAGCGATAGTAATTTTTGCAATACCATCAACAGATTTATGGTAATGGATATCCTCGTACTCTGAACTGCAATCTTCCCAGTTAACGGGGGCGTATAGTTCTTCTTCAGTAATTCCGACTGTTCTTGCCATGATTTATTCCACTTTCTGTACTTGTATCTAAAAATAGATTTGTTTGTTGTTGAATTAGCGTAGCAAACCGGGCTGGTTGCTCATGATGTACATTATGTCCTGCCTCTTTCACTTTGGTAAAAGAGAGCCCGCTTAGCTTAGCTAACTCGGAAAATTTATTGTCTTTCTCACCACAAATGTAGTGAATCAAAGCATTGCTGGACATTAATTTATCCAGCAAATATGGTTGTTTTGCTAACGAAGTTGCCATCAACATATTCGCCACAGCTTTACCGTTATTTTTTTTACGCTCCTGAATCAGTGCTAGCCTCTGAACCTCACTCAACGACGAGAAGACGGGTTGGCAATACCACTTTTCTAATACATCTTTAATCGGTTGATGCGCAAAACGAGTTGCCCATGCCTGATCATTTTGTAGACGGCATTGTCTCCCTTTCTCATCAACGAGGCCAAAATTGCCTGCCTCTACCATATATCCAATCACATTTAAGCTATTAAACTGGCCGTATGACAAACCATACATTGCTAGCCTAGCACCTAGTGAATAGCCAATAATTACAATGGGGGCTGCGGGGGGCAGTGATTGGCGAATAGACTCAGAAATTAACTTGCAAACACTATCATATCCGTTAATTAACGTATCAACGCTACCACCATGCCCCGGCAAATCGATAAGCAGGCAGTCATGAACCGTAATATAAGGCAGCACCAATTTCCAATCATCACCGCCACCAAGCAATCCATGCAAAAAAACCAGTGTTGGTTTATCTGTGTGCACAGCTGCTGGAAGCAATCTAGTGGATAGCATGTACTTGTTTCACTAGTTTTTTTATATCGGAAGAGGCATCACCAGGGAGTGTGTTAACCTCAAGAAGCAGGGCTCCGCTACCCTGCTTGAGGTGCGCTTGGGTAGCCATAACTAACTCTTCCATAGAGCCTGGGTTTAGATACGCTAAATTAAATTGTAGTGCGGCATGCTGAAATTGATATCCATGTGGCATTTGATACAAGTTCTGTCTCTTTTGCTCAGGAACCGGCAGCAAGTCAAAAATAGCGCCACCATCATTATTACATACCAAAATAACCACAGGCACATCTATTGTTCTGAATAATGAAAGAGAGTTTAGATCATAAAGGAGCGACGTATCTCCCACTACTATTGCCATCGGCTCCTGTGTTATTTTCAGAACACCAGCCCCAGTCGCCACTAACCCATCAATTCCCGAAGCGCCGCGATTAGTATAAACACGGTTGCCTTTCAGGTTAGAAATCATATCGATAAGCCTGATAATCAGGCTATTACCTATAAACAGATCATGGCAGCCTATCGTGTCACCTAACGTAGACGCGATATTCAACTCAGATAGCTGATCACTTTGCTGTAAAAATAACTGTTGTGCAAGCAGCGTTACCTGATCTGAAAACTGCTGAACATGATTTGCCCATCCAAAATGTAAGCTGTTTTTTTCCCCTAGCAACTCCGTTTGTTTCTGTAGCCAAGCCGTCGCGCCAGAACGTAAGTGGATTTGAGGTAAATGGTCTGGATTTAACCTTTTCTTCTCTGCTGAGACCAAATAGTAACAACCTGTCGAAACAGCATGTGCATTGATAAAAGCATTAAGCCGCTTGGAAACCAGCCGAGCGCCAAATTGCAGTATTAAGTCACATTTCGCTAACTCTTCCTTCGCACTCTGATTTTGTAACCACATATCAAAGTGACGCCATGTACTAGAGGCTCCAGACTGTGGATCACAAACCACAGGCCATCCCAGTCTGTCAGCAAAGCGCTTGATTAACACCGATTCGGAAAGGTCCATCTGCCCGATGATGATAAGACCTTTCTTTTCCTCTAAAGAGGCAATACCTGGTGGCTCACCTTCGGCAATAGGAATACAGGAAGAGTAAGTACCTGCACTTTTGTACCAATGAGAAACTGGTGAAAGATAATCTGAATAAATGGACTTTTGCGTTTCAGAATACAAAGGCTCAGGAAACGGGAAGTTAATATGAACGGATCCTCCCTCAGATGACTGCTTTTGCATCAACTGGTCAACCGAAGTAAGCAGCCATCTAGGAGAAACTTGTTCATTTGGGCTAGGCAAGTTCAGGCTGTCAGTAATATGTTGTGAAAAAATCGTCGTTTGAGAAATCGCCTGATTTGCTCCGCAATCAATAAGCTCAATAGGTCTGTCCGCGGTGAGAACCACTAATTGCTCTCCCGTTAGACCGGACTCAGCAATAGCTGGTAATAAATTTGCGACAGCAGTGCCAGAGGTAACAACAATAGCGACAGGTTTACGACTTGCCTTTGCCATTCCTAACGCATGAAAAGCCAGCCCTCGCTCATCAAAATGAGTATGTATCGTTAACTGTTTATTATCATCCGCTTCTAACGTCAGTGGTGTGGAACGAGAACCTGGAGCGATACAAACATGCTCTACGCCAAAACGGACAAGTTCTTCTAAAACCAACTGAGACCAAATACGATTTAATACTGCTTGATCCCTAACGTCCGTCATCATGACGCCACTCCGAACGAAGACTTTTCTGGGATCAGACTCAATAACGTGGACATTTTCTTATCCAACTCTTGCCATTCATATTCCGCCAGTGAACCTTTTACAATACCGGCACCAGCATACAATGTCACTTTATCGCCACAAACCAATGCACTTCGAATCGCCACGCAAAACTCGGCTTTCTGATGACTGATATAACCGATAGAGCCACTGTACCAACCACGTGAAAACGGTTGATTTTGCAAAATATACTGCATGGCCTGTTTACGAGGAAGCCCTGCTACTGCTGCCGTAGGTTGCAAGGCGGCTAATAGCTGTACGCCATTCACTCCCTGTTTTAAATGAGAGTAAATTTCACGCTTTAAATGTTGTACTTTGCTCAAACGAATGAGTCTAGCGTCTTGCTGAGCTTGTATACTGTCGGAGTGCGGAGTTAACCTTTCAACAATATCATCAACCACATACTGGTTTTCAGTAAGATTTTTATTATCCTGTGCCAACCAGTTAGCCAATTCCAGATCTTTTTGCGCGCTATCACCACGACCGGTCGTGCCAGCTAAAGCCTCTGTTTCAAGCTCTTGACCGTTTCGACGATAAAGTCTTTCCGGTGTTGAACCTATGAAACACTGCTGTGCGTCCAATGCAAACAAAAAGTGAAAACTATGACGATTATTCTCTATGCTCGCTTTTAACAACTGAGCGGCAGAAATCGTATCGCTTAATTTCACCTGACTTTCACGAGCCAGTACGACTTTCTTAAACTCTTTCTGTTCAATCTTAGTAAGCACATCTTTAACCTGACGATCCCAAGTCACTTTTTCAGGTGTATGTTGAATATTCTCAGTATGAACTGAAATAGGCGTTAACGTGGGAGCATCTAGACATAACGAGCTCAACGCGGCAATTATTTCTTCTTTATTGTCTGCCAGGTTAACGCTAATTGACCATGATTGGTCAAAGCGAACTAACTCTATCTGAGCAAGGAAAAAAAAGGACAAATCGCCTGTATCCTGAGCACGTTGAAACGCCTTCCCACCCCATATCCTTTGGCCTTTAGCCAAAATAGTATAAGCTGGAGCAGGATCAGAAAAAGTATGTACCTTGCCTAAAGCAACAACCTCTTCACGTGTATCTCTGGATTGCCAATAAAACTTAGGAAAGTGGGGTTGAGCTTCCAACCAATCAACGCACTCTAATTCTGGGTCGACAGCCAAAGTTTGTGTGATCTTAATATCATGTGCTTTTGCCTCTCTTACCTTCAGAGTTAATTCAGCAATAGCTTGACTAAATTGGGACAAATCAACCTCGAGTATTTCAATAGAATAAATAACACTCAAATTACCCATAAATGCTAGCCATGAAAGGGCTTAGAGTGTCATATCTTATGCTGGTTACTCTATTGTCTGAAAGGGTTCAAATCAAGAGGCCAAAGTCAGTTTTGAGGATATATACAGGTATATCTTATCCAACGAGGAACATCTGGTTAATTTATAACAGATTTTCATACTAAAAATTCACATAATGATGTACTTTAATAAAGAGATATAAGAACAATCAGGAATATAACCATGCAAAATATCGGGATGTCATCAAAACTCGATAATGTCTGCTACGACATTCGAGGTCCAGTGCTCAAACATGCTAAGCGCATGGAAGAAGAAGGGCACAAAATTCTAAAGCTGAACATTGGCAACCCTGCCCCATTTGGCTTTGACGCCCCGGACGAAATTCTTGTTGATGTGATTCGTAATCTGCCTACTTCTCAAGGCTACGCCGACTCCAAGGGAATTTACTCAGCACGTAAAGCTGTCGTTCAGCATTATCAGCGTCGTGGAATTCGTAGCTTCGATGTCGAAGACGTCTATATTGGTAATGGTGTATCTGAACTGATCGTCATGGCTATGCAAGCACTGCTGAACAATAACGATGAGCTTTTGGTCCCTGCACCTGATTATCCTCTTTGGACCGCAGCCGTGTCATTGTCAGGAGGTAACCCTGTTCACTATATTTGTGATGAGGAGTCTGATTGGTATCCGGATCTGGATGACATCAAGAGCAAAATTAATTCTAAAACTCGCGGTATTGTTCTGATTAACCCGAATAACCCAACGGGTGCTGTATATAGCCGTGATTTCTTATTGGAAGTACTGGAAATTGCCCGTCAGCATAATCTGATTATTTTTGCTGACGAGATCTACGATAAAGTCCTTTATGACGGTGCTACCCATACCTCGATCGCATCCCTTGCAGACGACGTTCTCATCATGACATTCAATGGTCTGTCTAAAGCGTACCGTGTTTGCGGGTTCCGTAGCGGATGGATGTTTTTAACAGGTCCAAAACATTTAGCAAAAGGTTATTTGGATGGGCTCGATATGCTGGCATCAATGCGCTTGTGTGCAAACGTGCCAATGCAACACGCCATCCAAACCGCTTTAGGTGGCTATCAAAGCATCAATGAACTCATTTTACCGGGCGGCAGGTTATTAGAGCAACGCGACAAAGCATTCGAGTTAATCACTCAAATTCCGGGGATCAGCTGTAAAAAACCTAAAGGGGCTATGTACCTGTTCCCGAAAATCGATACCAAAATGTACAACATCAAAGATGACCAAAAGATGGTTCTTGATTTTTTAATTCAGGAAAAAGTACTACTCGTACAAGGAACAGGATTTAACTGGCCAAAACCCGATCACTTCCGGATTGTCACTCTACCTCATGTGGAAGATCTAGAGCTCGCCATAGGACGATTTGAACGATTTTTGACTACCTATAGTCAATAATCTTTCCTATGATAAAGGCTCCTGTTGGAGCCTTTTTTGTACGTTACTTGGAGTCGAAATGGATCAAAGTACTTTTATTGCATGGATTACCCGAATGCCACTTATCAAAAGATGGGCATTAATGCACTGTTTTCAGGAAGAGAATGTCTCTGAGCATTGTCACCAGGTTGCGGTTATCGCTCACCTGCTCGCAGTCATAAAAAACAAACGTTTTGGCGGAAACTTAAATCCGGAGCGAGCAGCTACGGTCGCTATATATCATGAGGTTTCTGAAACAAAACTTCAGGACATCAATACCAGAACAAAATATCACAACCCAGAATTTACTAAAGCATTTAAGAAATTAGAAAGTATTGCTGAAGAAGAGTGTCTGGCTACTATTCCGGAAGATTTACGTGATGAGTTTGAAAGCCTACTCGTACAAGATAAAGTCGATGAGGAATATAAAACCATCGTTAAATCAGCTGATATATTATCAGCTTATATTAAAACAATGAATGAGCTTCGATTTAATAATGATGAGTTTTTACATGTCAAAGAACATTTAGATGAAAAGATTCAGAAATTAATAGAAACTCAGCCTGAAGTTGATGTGTTCATGCAAATATTCTGTGATAGTTGCACCACAACACTGGACAAAATATCAGGCTAACCTATGATAAAGTGAGAAATAAAATCCAAAAAACTTGAGATAACTTTAAATTCAACAGTTATCTCAGGTCTTCCACCCTCAACAGGTATGAATTTATTAAAATTTATTTTATTTTCAACTGTTTTATCTATTTAAATAAAACATAAATTAATAAAATATCTTTTATAATATTTTATTAGATATATTGCATCGGTACTTACATACTCAAAACCTAACTCACCGAAACACATTGTCTCGGTGAAAATTATTGCACTATTAATTTGTAATTATGTAAGGTAAAACCATGAAAAATTTAACTCTATTAGCAACAATTTTACTTTGTAGTTCAACCGCATATGCTGGCAACACCAACATTCATAAAGAAACTATACTTCAATCCGAAGCAGTTTCTTCAGCAGAACAAGCTTATGAAGCCGGATATGTCATTATTGACAAAGTAAACGCGATGTCTTCAAACGAACTGAGATACACCCTGCCAACGTTCACAGACAGCATGGTAACAAACCTAAAAGTTGATGATATTAAAGTTCGTATCGAAGAGTTCTCTAAGGAAAGAAATAATATTAAATACAGGGCACTAGTTGAAGTAGATTATCAATACAATGCAAAAGACACTGATTAATATCATTTAAATACAGTCTGTAGCTGTGAATACAGACTGTATTTATACCATAATTTAAAAAACAACTAATAGATCAACCTGATAAAATTAAAACAATGATGACAAATTTTTATATAACAATTGAAACTTACGTCTCTTTATTTGATATTTTTTAAAGTTTTCTACATTTGGCTTGTGATATTGAACTAGTTCCGGCTTCGGGCAGCAGTCCGATAAGTTCACCCCTTCAGCAGTTCCAAAATAAGCTAATCTTGCCGCACCCAAGGCAGGGCCAACGTCTCCACCAGCTCGATAAACTAATGTCATCCCGGTAATATCCGCCAGCATTTGTCTCCAATATTCACTACGGGCCCCCCCTCCAATTAAGGTGATTTCTTCTGGTCTTTGTGAGATAGAATGAAGCGCATCGAATCCATCAGCAAAGGCAAAACCAACCCCTTGCAAAACCGCCAACGCAAGATCGTTCTTACTTGTGTTATGAGTTAGGCCAAAAAAGACACCTTGTGCGTTTGGATCATTATGCGGCGTTCGCTCACCAGACAGGTAAGGTAAAAAGATAACCGAAGATTCTGGACTCGCTTCTGCTTCCACACTTTTTAACATCGCCCCTACGTCTTCCTGACCCGTTAAAGTTGCGACCCAATCAAGGCAAGAAGCTGCACTCAATATAACAGACATGGTATGCCAAGTACTTGGTAGAGCATGACAAAAGCTATGAAGAGCTGATTCTGGATTTGATACAAAGCCGTTGCTAACAGAAAAATAAACGCCCGAGGTACCAAGAGAAAGCATTGCTTGTCCCGGTTTCAAAATTCCCACACCAATAGCTCCCGCTGCATTGTCTCCTGCACCAGCGACAATAGGTACGCAAGGCATGCCCCATTCTTGTGACATTTCTGGAGAAAGATAACCTGTAATGTCACTACCTTCATACAGTTTAGGCATGTGGTTACGAGTCAGGCCCGTGGCATCAAGCATTTCTTCGCTCCAATCTCTGTTAGCAACATCTAACCACATAGTTCCGGCAGCATCGGACATATCAGAAGCAAAATCACCGGACATCTTGTAACGCAGATAGTCTTTTGGCAATACCACTTTGCTTATATTGGCAAAGGTTTCTGGCTCATGGTTTTTAACCCACATGATTTTAGGCGCAGTAAAACCAGGCATCATTATGTTTCCAGTTATATCCCGGCTATTTGGAACCCTTATTTCTAGTTCTTCGCACTCTTCAAAGCAGCGTCCATCATTCCATAAAATAGCCGGACGCAACACGTTCCCATTCCGGTCGAGTAGCGTAGCGCCATGCATCTGCCCCGACAGGCCAATAGCCTGTGCTTTCGACAAATCAATTTCAGATTTAAGAGCATTCATTGCTTGTTTGGTCGCGCTCCACCACTCATTGGGATCTTGTTCAGACCATAAATTTTTAGGCCGGAAGACAGACAGTGACTCAGAGTGACTTGCTAAAATCTGATTGTTTTTATCTAACGCTATCACTTTCACACTCGATGTTCCGAGGTCTATTCCGATATACATAATTCATCCTTTAATCAAATTGTTAGGCGCTAAGCAAATTAGTAATGCTTTCATAATCGATTAAATATACGTCTAGACTCACATCCGGAACAATTATGTTTTTTACTACTGAATTTCCCGAATTTCACTAACGAGTAGTCGATCACATAGCCAATGAATTAAGCCTGTTAAGCTTTTCCAATGCTTCTTTACCACAAGTAGGCTCATGGACAAGCGCTTTAGAATTACACTGTTATTTAATGCCAATAAAGTTTATGACCGTCAGGTCATTGAAGGCATTGGAGAGTACTTACAAGCCTCTCAATGCGACTGGGATATTTTTCTTGAGGAGGATTTCACCACTCATTTAGATAATTTTAAGTCGTGGCAAGGAGATGGCATCATTGCCGATTTTGACAACCCCGGCATAAAAGAACTTTTACGTAATACCAACATACCTGTGATAGGGGTTGGTGGCTCTTATGAAAACGAACAGGACTATCCTGCCGTACCTTATGTCGCAACCGATAATTGCGCTTTAGTCTCATTGGCATTTCAACACCTTAAATCAAAAGGTTTCGAAAATTTCGCCTTTTACGGCATTCCTTCTGATTCATGGAAACAGTGGGCTCATGAACGCGAGAAAGCATTTCATAAACTTATTAAGCAGGGAGGGTATTCAGGGTCAGTTTATCGTGGCAATGACACTTCTTCTCAGACATGGCAATACGATATGAACCGTTTAGCCGACTGGTTACAACGCCTTCCGACACCAACTGGAATCATTGCCGTCACGGATTCCAGAGCCCGTCATTTACTACAGGTATGTGAACAGCTCAACATCATGGTACCGGACAAAATATCAGTCATAGGTATCGATAATGAAGAGCTGGCAAGGTATCTTACCCGTGTATCACTAAGTTCCGTAGGGCAAGGCTGCAAGGAAATGGGTTATCGTGCGGCTAAAATGCTGCATAAAAAACTGGTTAAGTCGACGAACAGTACGGCCAGTAATCAAGCTACTTATGAACGTATTCTTGTTGCCCCAACAAAGGTCTATGAAAGACAAAGCACCGATTATCAAGCCTTACATGATCCCTACGTCATATATGGACCCACCC
>DDQN01000031.1:131345-171647 GCA_002342685.1 Vibrio sp. UBA2441 | reverse complement strand
CAGAATTATTTACAGGGTCACCTTTGCATGCGGGATTCGGTTCAATATTAATGTTCATTAATAGCTTCGAATTTGTTGCTATATCCAAATTACTGATGATAAAAAAGGTAAGTAGTTAATGATCTACTTACCTTATAGTAAAATATTAGTGGGTTTATTACTTACTTAATGTCAATTGTTCTGTTCGAAGACCTTTTAATAAGCTTACGCACATTAAAATTAACACTACAGTAAATGGCAATGCAGTTGCGATAACTCCTGCCTGAAGGGCTTGCAGCGCTTCTGAACCACCAATATAGAGTAATACTGCGGCAATCGCGCCTTCAATAAGTGCCCAGAATACACGTTGAGGAACAGGTGCATCTAACTTACCGCCGGATGTAATGCTGTCTATGACCAAAGAGCCAGAATCTGAAGAAGTTACGAAAAATACCATAATCAATGCAATAGATAGCAACGAGATAAAGGTACTCATCGGCAATAAGTCAAAGACCTGAAATAACGCTAAACTTACATCGTTTAAGCCATTGGCTCCTAGCTCACCAATCTGATTAAATACCTGATCAATGGCCAACCCGCCGAAAGTAGACATCCAAACCAATGTGATAAGTGTAGGAACAAGGATCACTGCGGTTAAAAATTCACGAATAGTGCGGCCCTTAGATACTCTTGCGATGAACATTCCTACAAATGGCGACCAAGAAATCCACCAGGCCCAATAGAATACTGTCCAACCGTGCATCCATGTTTCATCTTCACGACCGTATGGATTACTTAAGGAAACGAAGTTTTCAATGTATCCCATTGTGGTATCGAACATGTATTTAGGCGTCGTGTCCAAAGTTACCGCAATAACAAAAACAAGTAGCGCTGAAGCAACTATTATATTGATATTACTAACAACCTTTACACCTGCTTCTATCCCTTTTATAACGGACAAGGTAGCTAGACCTGTAACTAATGCAATAATGCAGAGTTGCATTCCGATACCGCCATCAGTACCAAATACATAATTGATACCGCTAGTTACTTGTTGAGCACCGAGACCAAGAGAGGGCGCTAAGCCAAAGATCGTAGCGATAACGGCCAGCACGTCGATAAGATGTCCAAACCATCCCCATGCGCGATCGCCTAAGAGAGGGTAGAATATCGAACGAATTGATAGAGGTAGTCCTTTGTTATAAGCAAAAAATGCTAGAGAAAGTCCAACTACGGCATACATTGACCAAGCATTCAGGCCCCAGTGATACATGGTTGCACCCAAAGCGACTTTAATAGCTTCTTGCGAATTTGCTTCCACAGCCAGTGGCGTTTCATACCAACCAGTAAAGTAAGCAGTTGGCTCTGCCACGCCCCAGAAAAGAAGTCCTATACCCATGCCTGCGGCGAACAGCATAGAGATCCAGGAAAAATTGGAATGTTCAGGTGTGGCGTTTTCTCCACCGATGCGAATTTTGCCATACGGTGATACAACGAGTGCGATACAGAAAAACAAGAAAAAGTTGCCTGACCACATGAAGAGTTGGTCAAAATTAGCAATTATGCTCCATTTTATATTGTCTAGCGCTTGTTTTGCTGTGGCTGCATCTAATGTTACTAGAATGATCAAAAACAGGATCATGAGTCCTGCGCTTAATCCAAATACCGGGTTGTGAATATCAAACCCCCATTTTTGTACATTATCCTGACCCACTTTATAATCAGTGCTGTCAATACTGTACTTATCAATCGCGTTTGTCATTTGTCCTCAATAGATTTTGTTCTGTTTAAGTTTGGTATGTGTACGTAGTATTATTTGTTGTTAGAGATCAAATATTCTTTGTATACATAATTGTTTGTTGCGAAATTTTTGCGGCATTGTACGTGTTTTTGCAAATGCGGTCTACTAATGGCTAGTAAATAGGCTGTTCTGGGGGGGCTGTGACGCTTTTTTTCTGTGGAACACGGTATAGTATTTTTCGGCTACAACATTAGGGTTAGTAGGCGAATGATTAGTGTACGAATGTATTTGTAACACTATGATTGTTAGTAACGTACCTTGTTAGCAAGTTAAGCAAAGAACGCTTTTCAAGGTTATTTATTTAAGGTAATTTCTCTTCTAAATTGCCATTATTACATTCAATATTCGGAACATAGCATTGGAAAAACATGAAGAAGTTTTGATCTCTATTCGTCAGATTATTAGAGCAATAGACATACATTCGAAAAAATTAAGTAAAGAATCTGGTCTGACTGGGCCGCAACTGATATTAATGCGCTCAATTGCGGAGTTGGGTGAGGTGACTATCAGGCAGCTGTCTGATCATACTAATATGAGTCAAGCTACCGCCACTGCTATTTTGGATCGATTGGAACGAAATGGTTATGTCCAGCGTGTGAGAAGTACCAGAGATAAACGTAAAGTACATGCGTATCTTACCGATTTGGGAAAAGAAAGGTTGGCTTCTGCTCCGTTACCATTGCAAGATAGCTTTATTAGAAAATTTCAAAAGCTTGAAGAGTGGGAGCAGTCATTGCTTCTTTCTTCGGTACAAAGAATTTCGGCCATGATGAACGCAGGGGATATTGATGTTGCACCTGTACTTGAGCTTGGAAGCATTACCAAAACTGAATAAAGATAGAATTAGACGTTTTTGTCATCAGGCCGTGTTGCAACGGCCTGACCTTTT
Organism: Vibrio sp. UBA2441; assembly: GCA_002342685.1. Lineage (GTDB taxonomy): Bacteria > Pseudomonadota > Gammaproteobacteria > Enterobacterales > Vibrionaceae > Vibrio. Next base: position 168,978 of record DDQN01000031.1, on the reverse strand, counting down.
AATCGCTAGGTACCCATTCTTGTAACGTCATTTGGTTTTCCATGATCATGATATCGCACGGCTGTTCAGGCATTTTTAATGCATTAATCAGTTCTGGTTCGATGCCTTTCCAGGCGTCCATAGTCGCCTCATAACCTTTTTTACGTTGCTTATTGTTAAGAACTAACGACTTGAGCGCATTCAAATCATCTTCTCCAATACCATTTTTATACCAGCACTCTTTTGCCATCCGCTCTTCCTGATAAAGTGCCAATAGGCGAGAGGCTTTGCTTTTTCCTTTGGCTTTCGCCATTCGGTCTACAATATTAACCATTTGAATTAAGATGGCTCTTACTTGTGGTTTAAAAGGAAATCTGTAGCCAATATAAACCTCCAAATCGTCTCTTAGACCGTTGCCGTTGCGATCAATCCCGGTTGGGTTTTGAGGCATGGCGAGGATAAATGGTGGAAAGCCGCTTACGTCAGTTTCACTGATCAGTATTTCTATGGTGTCATCTTGCTGTTCTGAATCTTCGATTTCTGTATTCGTGGTTTGGGCTATGTTGTTTTGTTCAGTATTCACCCAATCCGGCTTTAGCAGCGCCGAACGTTCAGGTTGAACTATTAAAATGACCAAGCTTATAAATATGACCAGAATCAACGCATATATGAGGTACCGGAAAATTTTCATAATATTATCCAAACAAGCCAGATATTAAAGTCTACAGGTTTCTGATTTTTTATTTTGAGCCACGCATTGCACATTTAGTGATAACGGTATCAATTCTTCTTTCTATTTATAGTACAAGTGGTATAAAAATCAATCGATTGAGTGAGTAAACTTTCGCATATGTAGGGTTAAGTATACGAGAATAAATCAAAACTCTCATTGTTACCGTGATTTTTATATAACCACACGTAATACATGGTCTATTTTTCCCGATATTGAGTTATATATAAAGTTTTCATATACTGACAAAAACAATAATAATTTAGTCAGTGCTTGGTTTTATTTTTTGTAAAGATGCTCGAGGGAACTATGGATAGTAATGACCTAAACGGAAAGGCCTATTCGGAAGATTTGAATCTTATTTCAACAACGGATCCGAATAGTATAGTGACATACGCAAATAGCGATTTTTGTCAAGTGTCGGAGTTTGAACAGGAAGATTTACTAGGGAAGGCTCATAACGTAGTTAGGCATCCTGATATGCCTAAATCAGCCTTCAAGCAACTATGGCAGTACATCCAATCTGGAAACAGCTGGATGGGACTGGTCAAGAATAAGTGTAAAAATGGGGGACATTACTGGGTATCTGCTTTTGTAACCCCAATTAAAGATGAGAAAGGTAAGGTTGTTGAATATCAATCTGTCCGAACAACACCTGATGAGGAACAGATAAAAAGAGCTGATACTCTATATAAAAAATTGAAAAATAACCAAGAACCAAAACTATTCCGACTTCCTTTCTATAACGTCAATCTTGTATCGTCCGTTCTCGTTTCATTGCTATTTGCTATCCTGTCATTTACGACAAGCTCTTTAAATGTTTTACCAGTAGCAGGCTTACTCATAGGGTTGGTGCTTATAGGTATGAATATTAAGCAGCGTAGTCGACATGAAAAAGTGAAAAATCTAGCCCAAAAAACCTATTTCAATCCATTAATGGAGAAAATTTATACAGGACACTTTGATGACTATTCCCAGTTAGAATTAGCAATGTTAATGAAAACTGCTGAGCTGAGAGCCGTCGCTGGTAGAACAGGAGAAACGGCTGGTAAAATCGCCGAAGCTGCGGGCCAGGAGTTCAAAACGATTCAATCCATGGAACAAAGTTTGGACCAGCAGTTTAATGAAACTGAACAGGTAGCTACTGCGATTGAAGAGCTTACTCATTCAATCAATGAAGTAGCGAGTAACGCTACTGCTGCGTCAGAAGCAACGGAAGAAGCGAATCAAGAGTCACAGAAAGGATTAGAAAGTATAACCTCTACCATCAACGTGATTGAACAATTATCAACGGAGTTAGAAAGCTCACGTCAGGTGATTGATAAGCTTTCACAAAATAGCCAGAAAATAGAAGGCATTTTAGATGTTATTGGAAGCATCTCAGAACAGACTAATTTACTTGCTTTGAATGCTGCAATTGAAGCTGCCAGAGCAGGAGAGGCGGGCAGAGGTTTTGCTGTTGTAGCAGATGAGGTGAGATCCCTGGCCACGAAAACCCGAGAGTCGACCGATGAAATTCAAGGCATGATATCTCAGTTGCAGTCCACAGCAGGAAATGCCGTTGAAATTATGGCCAATGGAGAAAAGCTTTCACAAGATTGTAGGTCAAAAGCAAATGATACTGGTGAGGTATTACAAAGTATTTCTTCAATGCTGGAAGTTGTAACAGATAATAGCCATCAAATCGCGACTGCAGTTGAGCAGCAGGCAGGGGTGACGGTAGAAGTTAATCGGAACGTAAGTAATATAAGAGCGCTTGCTGAGGACACATTGCAAGACTCAAGATCATCTGTTCAGCGAACCGATGAACTGGTTACTAATCTCGATACATTGCAGCGATTAATTAAACAGTTTCAATAATCTGAATTAAGCTTTAGGTATTCGACCAAGCCTCAGATTTCGTCTGAGGCTTTTTTATCCCCTTCTTTTTTGTTGACGAAGTATTTATGATAGCTCGATAAAACTAAATCGTTATATTCATAAAGCGGCGAGGTAATAATGGAAGAATTTGAGAAATTACTGGACATAGTTAAGAGAAAATCTTTAATTGATGAAAGTAGCGAATGGCCATCCAATTCAAAAAATTATCTTGTAGAATTAAAATCAGAGATTGATGAAGTTGCTGAGGAATTGGCAAATAACAGAGATTGTTATCTCGAAGATGAGCTGGGTGATGTGCTTTGGGACTACCTTAATTTACTGGTCTCATTAGAGAAAGAGCGAGGGTTAAAGACACAAAATATTCTGGCTCGAGCGTGTAAAAAATATGAACAGCGCGTGTCTGGTGTTGAGACTGGTGAGCAGTGGAAAGATGTCAAAGAAAGACAAAAAAAGGCGTTAGCGTTGGAGCAAGGAGATTAATCTTGCTTCGCATTTTATAAACGGTTCTCGGCGTAGCGAGTACTTTGGTTTTGTACTAATTTGATAGATAAAGGTAATTTATGATTCTGATAACAGGGGCAGGTAGCGGCTTAGGAGCGGCACTTGCAGAGTTGTATTGTGAGGATGATATTCCTTTACTGCTTTCGGGCCGTAGTAAGGTAAAGTTAGAAAAGGTTGCATCAGCTTTTCACAGCAAGGTGAAAGTGAAGGCGGCTGATCTTTCCAACGTTTCTGATGTAGATGCACTTTTGGGCTCATTACCAGAGGTTCCTGCCACCGTTATCCATTGTGCAGGAAGTGGTTATTTTGGCGCATTGGAAGAGCAGAATACCGATCAAATAGAGCAATTAATTCACAATAACCTGACAGCAACTATTTTCCTGCTTAAAGAACTGGTTAAGCGATATAAAAATGAGAAAATCAACGTCGTCATTGTAATGTCTACTGCAGCCCAAGCAGCAAAAGCAGGAGAGTCTACCTACTGTGCGGTTAAGTGGGCGGTTAAGGGCTTGGTTGAATCAGTACGTTTGGAATTGAAAGGCAAACCAATGAAGCTAATTGCAGTTTATCCTGGTGGTATGGCTACAGACTTTTGGCAATCGAGTGGTAAAATTTTGGACACATCGTCTTTCATGAGTGCAAACGAGGCAGCGTCCATGTTGAAGCACGCGTTAATAAGTGCCGAACATGGTTACGTATCGGACATCACGATAAACAGAAACTGAGTCGTTAATAGCCGCTAGTCCTCAAAATATCATGTCAGCGTATGAGATATTCGTTTGATAAAGACCAGGTAAATGCATAGCTGGCTCCATAGTGATTTATCCTAATTGGGTAAAATGTGTGATCACGGAGCCACCCTATAATATCTTTTATTATCCTTCTGTAATTGGTTATTTGATCGCTGTTTCCAACGCGAGTTCAAGCATTTGGTTGAAACTGGTTTGACGATCCTGAGAAGTCATTTCTCCTCCGTTAACGACATGATCTGAAACTGTCAGAATACTTAACGCTTGTACTCTGTTTTGTGCAGCAATGGTAAATAAGGCGGCTGATTCCATATCCAAAGCTAATATGTTCATTTTCTGTAAGGCTGGCAGCAAAGATTCTGGATCTTCGTAAAAAAAATCATTAGTAAAAATATTACCATAATGAGGTGTTATATCTCGCATTTCAGCAACTTGCCAACATGCTTTTAGCATTTCAAAGTCCGGTGCTGCGGCGTAATCATAGCCTGCAAAACGCGCTCTGTTCATCGCATTTCCTGTACTTGCTGCAGTCGGTACAATGAGTCCCCTCAAGTCAATATCGTTTGAAATAGCACCGCAACTACCAACCCTAATCAGTTTTTTAGCGCCAAATTGTGTAATAAGCTCATTAGCATAAATTGCCATTGATGGCGTACCCATCCCGTGCGCCATTACCGAAATATGTTGTCCTTTATACTCACCTGTAAAACCAAGCATGTTCCGAACGTCACAGACTTGTTCTACATTATTCAAATAGGTTTGTGCGATATATTTTGCTCTGAGAGGGTCGCCTGGCATTAATATAGTTTCTGCAAAATCACCACGATTGGCATTAATATGGGGAGTCATAATGTCTACCTTTGTTGTTAACAATACCGATAATGTAACTGACTCTATGTGCAAATTATCAGGACAATTGTCTGGTTCCAACGTATATTGGTCTCAGTTTTGGATAAAAAGGCCTACGATGAAGTCGATACACCAAATAACCAAACAGGGGTACCAACTGTTCTGCCAATCGATGGAAAACTATCATTTGGTAAAAAAAACGTTCCTGCCCGATCAATATCTTTTACGTCAAGGGCAACAAATTACGGAGTTATATTGGGTTGATATTGGTCAGTTTTCGATTGCGTATACGGCTCAAAATGCTAGGCGTTATAATCTTGGCCTTAATTTCGTTGATAACCATCTCTTTGGTGAAGACGAATTCCTGACTAGCAGCCCTTGCCAGTTTGATGTACAAGCCAATGAGTTGATTGAAGTTAAAATCATTCCTATTTCAATAATGATGGAAGTGCTTCAGCAGGACCCTAAGATTGCGATATGGTTAAGCAGTTCCATGTCACAACGATATCAAGATGGGATGGAGAATACGATGAGTCGATTTCTACAGCCACTTCAGTTTAATGTTGCTTGGGATATTTATCAGCGTCATGTTGGTACCAAACCTGCTGTTAATTTTTCTCTGATGTATAAAGAAGCGGAGCGTTTTGGTACCTCTGAACGAGTATACAGACGAGTAGTATTGCAATTAATTGAAATGCAGTTGATTATCAAGAGCGATAACCAACTTCTGGTAAATGATTTAGCCAAGTTGAAGAGTTTTATTCAGCAGTCTTAATCGTCCTGTATCTTTTACTATCTGGTCTCTCCTGTAGACTACCAAATTGGTATTTAAGGCGAGATAGTCGATGTATGGGTATATGTTATTTTCTAGAATATCAACTCAACATTACTGCCTAGAACCGATAATTACTGGGTTGGAAAGTTAGTCAGGATGAAGCATAAATCGACGATTGAGGTCTAATGCGTGATAAAAAGACTCGGTGGTGGCCCTTGAAAAACTCAATTGGTTTACCCTGAGATACTTACTTTCCATCATGGGGTAATTAGGTCTTTGTTTCGGTGGTGTCGGGTTTTTGTTCATCGGGCCAACTTGATAGATATAGTAATCGGGGTCGGACATTAGCACGCTTTCAATATTGAACTTTGCTATCTTCCTGTTTGAAGGCGCAAACAACGTTCCTCCCGCTTCTTCTACGATACTTTTAACAATGCTTTTTTTCCCTGCGATCATAAATGGACTTTCAGTGACCTCATAAATCACTAATGGTGCTTGTTTTAGTGGCTGAATCTGAGCCCTTATTTGAGTCAAATTTGCGATCAATTGTGTCGCTTGTTTCTGCTTGTCTATCATTTTTCCCAGCTTTAAAATCTGCTCTAATACTTCATCCAAGGTCGCAGGATTATAGGTCATTGTCTCTGCATCAATAAGCTGTGACATTTGCTGAGAAAAAAAACGGTTAGAACTAATAATAATGAGGTCAGGATCCAACCCTTTGATTAACTCTACGTTCGGTTTGATGTGCGAACCGATTTTGAGGGCACCTGGAAAGTCAAAATTGTTACGAGTGACTCCGACCACTTTGTTCTGGGCCCCAAGTTGGGTGAAGATGTCGCCAGCAGAGGGGGCGAGCAGTACAATTCGTTCATAAGCAAAAATGCTAGGGCTGAAAGCTAAAGCTGTCAGTATTAGTAGTAACCGATACATTATAAACCTCAGAGAGTAGTTGAGCAGAGACGTCCGTTCGTTTTACATCGTGGAGCAGTCTACCTTGCTTAAAGAACAAAAAACGGTTGAAATAGCGATGGGCAAGATTGATATCATGCACTGATGTAATGATGGTTTGTGGCAATTGGTGCAGATGATGAAATATCTCCAACGTATGGCGTATATCTAGACTCGAGTTAGGTTCGTCCAGATAAATTACAGGTGCTTCTTGGTTCAAAACTCGTGCAAGCATCACTCTACGTTTTTCACCACCTGAAAGTTCAGAATAGCTTTTGTTCCGGTATTGCATAATATCAAGTAGCTCTAACAAACGTTCGGTTTTGTGAACGTCGGTTTGGCTGAACGGCCTTCCTTGCGTATGTGCAAATCTGCCCAGTTGAACCACTTCAAATACACTAAATGGGAAAGAAATATCAGCAAACTGAGGGAGGATAGAGAATATTTTCGCGCGATCCAGATGTGAAAGTTTGCCAATCTCTTTGTCGGCGTAAAAAACAGACGCATTTTCCGGTTCAATTAGTCCGGTCATCAAGTTGATAAGAGTGCTTTTACCGCAACCATTTTCCCCCATAAGAGCCACTTTTTCACCTTCTTGAATATACAGTGAATCGACATTCAAACAAAAATCGTTGCGACGATACGAGAGGTTTTTTAGTTCAATTTTAGCCATTCCAAAATCTCTCTCTACGAGTTTTTAAAAGATAAAAGAAAAAGAAACCACCGAATAAAGCGGTGATGATACCGACAGGAAGTTCTGCTCCGCCTGGAATGATGACTCGTGAAAGTGTGTCGGAGGCCATTAGTAAAAAACTACCGAAGAGGCTGGAATAGAAGATATTAAGTTTCATATCGCTGCCAAATAAGCTGCGGGAAACATGAGGCACAATCAACCCGACAAAGCCTATAATACCGGAAAAACTAACCGCTACAGAGACCAGCAAAGTGGAAAGTATAAACACCACTGCACGTAGTCGGTGGACATTGACACCAAGGCTTTGAGCAGACTGTTCATCTAATGCCAATATATTGAGTCTCATTGAATGGTGTTGGAAATACGCGTAAATCATGGCGAATATCAAAATACAAACTGCGAGTTTATCCCAACTGACCATGAAGATACCGCCCATAAGCCAGTAAACAATGGAGTTAAGGGAGTCTTCAAAATAATACTTTGAGAAGCTAATAATGGAAGAAGCCACTACATTCATCACCACGCCCGCCAGTATCATGGTGATGGGGTTGATTTTTCCGTGGGTTAGTGACATCCGATAGACTAAAATCAATCCACTGAGCCCGGTAATAAAGGCAAAGACTGATACAAAGTGTACAGGGACGCCAATAGAAATGGCCAAAACGGCACCTAGTGCAGAGGATGATGCCGCGCCTGTGGTAAAACTGTCCGCCAGTGGATTTTTCAGTGTGAGCTGATAGATACTGCCACTTAATCCTAACATGGCACCGATAATCGCCGAAAATAATACTCTGGGTGCTCTCAGCTCAAACAAAATATTTTGTTCTAATGGATTCATGCTTAAAGGATTGATCCAATTTGGACCGATCAGCATTGATATCGCTGCGCACAGTAGGAATAGACTAAGCAGGCCCCATTTCATGTTTCAACTCTCTGTACAATATAGTTGGCTATCAAAATTAATATTCCGTTAAGCATCGACAGGATAATTAAGGAGGAAGTTGCAAAATCTCCGCTGTTCAACAAAGATGTTCTGATCAGGTCGGCACTGTAAGTGAGTGGAGAAATTGATGCGAGAAATTGAATGATGCTCGGCATTTGATCTACAGGAAAAAAGGTACCGGATAAAAACATCATCGGAGTGATAATAAAGGCGTTCATTGTTGCTTGGTCACGATGGTTTTTCATCTTAAGTGCAACGATAAATCCAATCAATGAGAATGCAGCCAAATGTAGAAAAAGGGCGGCTATAAAGAGAGTTGAGAAGTGAAGTTCGACTCCGCATAGAATGCTGTACACGCCAATGATAAGCACCGGGATCATACCTTTGGTTATGCCATAGAGTACTTCCCCTGTAATTATCTGCCAACGCTGGTTAGGCGCTAATAAAAATTCTTCAAAAATTTTCAGATAAAAACGGCTGATATTAATTTCCGTGGCAATATTGTAGCTATGATTCATGCTAGACATCGCCAACAGGCCTGGAAGCAGAAAGGTCAGATAGTCTATGCCGTCTACAGTAGTATCTTTACCTACGCCATAACCGAATGCCATTAAATATAGAAAAGGCGGCACGGCCCCAGCCATTATCGTTCGAACAAGCTTTTTACGCAGAATCATACACTCGCGGTAATAAATACCCCGTACACCATTAAGCATTGTTTATTAACCTCTTGCCAGTCATGGTTAGGAAAACATCTTCTAACGTGGTTTCTCGTATACTTACAGGTACGTCACTAATCTCTTTTAATCTTAAAAGTGCCTCTTCTCGTAGCGAAAAAAATTCTTGTTGGATCTCTTCTCTTTGAATATCGAGTACATATTGGCCTACATTAGTTTTTAGTAATTCAGGTGTTCCTTCTGTGATAATTTTACCTTGCTCTATGAAGATGACTCTTTGTGCAAGTCGCTCTGCTTCTTCAATATAGTGAGTGGTTAAGAATATAGTGCAGTCGTGTTCTTTATTTATACGGGATAAAAACTGCCACATTTTGCGTCGACTATGAGGGTCAAGCCCCACAGTAGGCTCATCTAGGAATAGGATCTTTGGTTGATGCATTAATGCTCGGGCGATTACCAGCTTTCTTTTCATGCCACCAGATAATTTACCTGATGATTTATTGGCATGTTCTGTTAAACCAGCAAACTCAAGGCTCTGTGTTATTCGGGATTCAAGTTCTTGACCTTTTAAATGGTAAAGTAATCCGTGAACTCTTAAGTTTTCAGCTAGAGTTAGCTCTCTATCAATATTATTGTGCTGAGGAACGACACCAATTAACTTTTTTAAGTTTAGGCGCTTGGGGTGATAGTGTTCTCCCTGATATAAAATTTCGCCAGCGCCGGGTTCTAGAAGGCCGGTAAGCATTTTTATAATAGTGGTCTTTCCCGCGCCATTTGGGCCAAGAAAGGCACAAATTTCTCCCTTGTTCAAAACGAAACTTACCTTATCTACAGCAAGTGTGTTATCAAATTCCCGGCATAATGATTTTACCTGGATAATAGGGGAGTCATTGTTATTGGTTAACTCTGGCATAGAAAAGTGCCCAATGTAGTGGGTGAAAGAGCCAAACATTGACGGCTTGGCTCTAGAGGTCTGCGTTACTTAAGTACGATTTGAGCATCGTTGGCAGCGTCTTCCAGATGTTTCAAATAGATTTGCTGAATATTTTCATTGCTGCCAAGCCCAATTAATATTGGCTCTACTTGCACTCCGGCATTGGTTAGCATTATCTTCCATGAATCTTCCTCATCTCCAGCCATATCATTATTTGCATGATCACCCGCGACGACCATTAAGGGCTTAATGAGCACTTTCTTAGTACCATCGCGTTTGATTTTTTCTAATAAGGCAGAAAAATTGGGGTGCCCTTCAACTAGGCCTACGTAAGACTTCACTTCAGGGTATTTCGCGTTAAGTTTATCTTCTAGTTCATAGTAAAGGCCGGTAGAAAGATGGTCGTTGCCATGTCCCATGTAAACAATGGCCGCATCACTTTGTTTGGCTTGCTGAATGTCTTTATCCAGAGCATCGGTGAGTGAATCGAGATCATTTGAATACTCATACTGCTGGCCCCAAGTACCCATCAAAGGTCGGCCTAATGCTATTTTATTAAATGGTTTCCATTTCTCTTTGATGGTCTGAATCGAATCCAGTGCGTCAACATAGGCTTTAAGGTCTATGAACTCCTCTCCATGAGAAAGTAGTGTGGTTTGAACCACAATGTTCTTGTACCCCTCATTCTGAAAGTCAGCCAGAGTACCGAGCACATTTTTTACTTGATAGAACTCCATAGGCACTTCGGGGTGGTTTTCTCTGTATTGTTTATCGTTTTTTCGTTTGTGCCATTTTTTTCGGATAATGTTAGAGGTAAAGGCAAATCGTACAGGCGTATTTGGATATCGATTTTCTACGGCTTGCTGAATACCTAATAATGACTCTACGGCGGTATCGTAACTGGTTCCGAATGCAGCTAATACAATGGCTGACTTATCTTTATTATGTTGTTTCATGGAATTAGATGCTATTGAAGGTGTTGAAAAAAAAGAAACGGCTGCTAAGGCAATAAGCACATTTCTAATGATTTTTATCTTGGGCGTATTCACGTTCTATCTCCGATATATCCATCTGCAAACCCACACTGAGGCGATCTCACTGATACGGGCATGATGTAATCAAAAACAGGCGTTGGGGGACAACAGTTAATTAACTAGAAATGAATTTCTGAGTAACTAATGAAATTCGAGTAACCCGCTCGCTTGTTTCGTTATGTAATTCTACTAATCACATATTGCCGGCAGGCAGGTCTCCTGACTTATGGGTCGTAATGCGGTAACGGTCCTTCCCAGAATTTTCCAGTGGACAAATTTGCTACGCACTCACCATTTACAGTTGCGGGTACAGTCCAAGATTTTCACTTGGTTCCCTTTTAAAAACGACTTTCGAAGTTTCACCTTGAGGCTGAATAATAGTGCCTGCTCTTGAAAATTTGTTCATGAGATAGGTCAATAATCGTGTTATTTGTTGAAAATTAACACGAGATAAATAATGGAGCTAAGAAGTTCGCCGGCGTTGGTTATGACTGATTGTGCTGAGATATGGGTGGGGAAATGTTAATGGGATGTTGCGCGGAGTGTGTCCATTCTATGCTTTTTAACATGGTTATAGTACGAAATTATGGTTGAATATATCACTCAGTCGATCATTTATTGATAGCTAAAAGCTATTAAGTGGCTACTCCTTTCGTATTATCTTCAACAAAATTGAGTTTAGAATGCTTGGATATCCTAAGAGTTAACCATATGAACAATAACGCATAATTATCTTATCTTGATATATATCAAGTAATCACTCTAAAAACCACAAAAAAAATATGTGATCGTTACTGAAGGTTTCGATGAACTTTCTAATATCCATGAGAAAACTATGGACTTTGGAGCTACATTAGTATTATGTATATAAGTAAATGTTGAATTAGCAGTTGCTAATTGTTGATAAAGGAAATATCTAATTATTGCGGGCAAAACAACGTGTTACATTTTGTTAACAATTATCATGGCGTTGAATTGAACTTAAGATGATGGGAATTTCTGCACAATGGCAATCACTTTAAACAAGGTGAAGCGTAAAATGAAAAAACTAATAAGCTCAATAATAATATTGATGGCGCTTTTTAGCACAGCACTGTCGGCTTCTTCAGTAGGCGAGATAGTGGAGACGAGTAAGAGGGAAGTCTCTTCTGTAGCCAGTACAGCGGATCACTCTACCTTTGATGTGTTAAGTCAGGATTTTGATTACGCACCTGATGTAACAGAGGCTTGTCTGGAGTGCCATACCGAAGCATCAAAACAGATGCATAAAACCTTCCATTGGAACTGGGCCAAAGAGGTTGATGGTGTCATGGTTGGTAAAGGCAAGAATGGCTTTAACAACTACTGCGTCTCAGCAAAAGGCAATGAAAGTTGTACTCAGTGTCATACGGGTTATGGTTGGCGCAACGAAGACTTCGACATGGAAGCGGAAGAAAACGTAGACTGTCTGGTTTGTCATGATACGACAGGGACCTACAAAAAATCAGCCGCATCTTCGGGTCATCCATATTATGAAGACACCAAAGTGGGTGGAAAAATCCAAAAAGCGGTCGACCTTGACTACGTAGCTCAACACGTCGGTACTCCAGACCGTGAAAACTGTTTAGCCTGCCATGCTCTAGGTGGTGGTGGTAATGGTGTTAAGCACGGAGACACGGATTTATCACTCATTGACCCCGAATTTAAGCTGGATGTGCACATGAGTCCGGAAAAGCTAAATTTTGCTTGTCAGGATTGTCACACAACCAGTGATCACAAAATATCGGGTCGTTATAACGATAGAAAAGCCTTCTTAGACCATGAACTAAATAAAGGTCAGGACGAGCGTGAAGGAAATAATGTTTCCTGTGAATCGTGCCACAGTGCAACGCCGCACGATGATAGAGATATTGATAACCACACAGCGAAAGTAGCGTGTGCTTCCTGCCATATACCGGAAATGGCAAGAGGTCCATACCTGACAAAACTATCTTGGGATTGGTCTACCGCTGGAGAGATGAAAGACGGCAAACCATTTACAGTGGATAAAGAGTTTGACGGTGTAGTTAACCATGAATACATGAGTAAAAAAGGTACCTTTGTCTGGGGCAAAAACGTGGTGCCTGACTACCGCTGGTATAAAGGCGAGCTTAAACAGATGACGTTGCTTGATACCATTGAACCCGCTCTGGCGCCAATCGATATCAACCCCCCGACTGGTGATTATAACGACCCTGATGCGCGTATATGGCCATTCAAAATTCACAAAGGCAAGCAGCCTTATGATACAGAGCATAACCGAATCTTACCTATCAAATTGTACGGGAGACCTGGTTCCGGTGCGTTCTGGACAGAATATAACTGGGAAAAAGCGTTAGCGGCAGGTGCCAAGCTTAACCACGTAGACTTTAGCGGTAATTTTGATTTCATTGAAACCAATGGTTACTGGCCTATCAAACATATGGTTGCACCAGCAGATCAATCGGTCCCGTGTGTTGAGTGTCATAGCCGGGATAGCCGCTTAAAAGGATTAAATGACTTCTACCTGGTTGGCCGTGATAGCAACGCATTAGTTGAAATCTTTGGTGCGATTGCGATATGGGGCGGATTAGCTGGGGTACTGCTTCATGCTCTGACTCGCTTAATCTCGATTCGCCGCCGCAAGTCGAACAGTAACCAGAAGTAACGTGAAGGAATAGATGATGAAAAAGACAATGGTAATCTTCAAACGCTTTGAGCGCTTCTGGCATTGGGCGCAGGCCGTATTAGTTCTTCTGTTAATTGTGTCGGGCATAGAAATGCATGGTCTCATTGAGGTGTTTGGTTTTGGACAAAGTTCAGAGTTCCATCACTGGGCAGGCTTTATCTGGGGGGCATTAGTTGTATTGATATTCACTTGGGTGTTCACCACGGGTGAATGGAAGCAATTTGTACCTGACACCAAAGGCATTGATGGGGTCCTTAGATACTATTTGTACGGTGTATTTGTTGGTGCACAGCACCCTCATCATATGTCGCCTGAAAGCAAGTTCAATCCGTTACAACGTATTGCTTATCTGGGGCTGCTCTTTGGCTTGGTACCGATACAGATAATTACCGGACTTATATTCTTCTTTTTCCCTGAATTAAGAGCCGCTGGTTATATCGATAATATCGGTTTGGTCGCCATGATTCACACATTCTGTGCATATACCGTCATTGCATTTCTAATCGTTCACTTATACCTGATTACGCTTGGCGCTAAGTTATCAAGTCATTTGAAAGCGATGATCACGGGTAAAGAAACAATTGATGAATAAACAACTTAAACATTTTGTTAGAAAAGAGGTAACTACGATGAAAAAACTAATCTTGGGTTTAATGGTTGCGATGGTTTCCTTTGCCTCGCTTGCGGACGCGTCGAAAGGGCAGCAGTACTACCTGAAGTACTTACGACCTCATTTTGAATATAACGGTCAAGATTTTGCAGCGCAGCACCTCAAAGTGGAATGGAAGCGTTATTTCAAAAAAGACGCAAAAAAATTCATCAAAACTTACAGCAAAAAGCATCCTGATGCCGCTGAGTTTTTGGCCAGTGAAGACTTTCAAAAAGTTGCCCCTCACATAAAAGATTTTGCGGTGAAATATGCAGCGGATAGTGGAGAGCTTCCAAGTTGTAACTAGTTGATAATTTTTAATATATTGGGTCTTTATCATCTCCGCAGTGGGCGGTAATTAAAAAAATGCCGAAGGCCCCAATAACAAAAAGAGATAATATTATGAATAAATTATTACCGTTATCTGCGGCTATTATGATGGCCCTCGCACCAACCGTAAATGCAGCTGAAGAGCTTCAGGCTCAAATTGATGAACTTAAATCTCAGATACGCGAGATGAAAATTGATAATGCTGGGCAGAACCTAAAATTTGGTGTGGACTATCGTGTCACTATGGATTCAATCGAATACACAATGGCGGATGGTTCTAAGGCGAAAAATGATGACCTATTGACTAACCGCCTCTGGATTAACATGGGTTACAAGTATGATGACAACATCTCCTTTATTGGGCAGTTGTCATACAACAAGGTCTTTGGTGAAAGTTTTGCTGACGTTGGCTATGCAGATTTTGATTGGGTTGTGAACGAAAATTCGACGGATAATACACTAAAAGTCAGGCAAGCTTATTTCCTTTATTTGGGTGAAGAGTTTGTTGGTATTGATGATGTGCCATGGTCATTCAGTATGGGACGTCGGCCTTCTAACGATGGTTTTTTGGTGAATCGTAGAGAGGGATTTGACGCTGCTCAGTCTCCGTTAGGTCATTCTATTAATGTAGAGTTTGATGGCTTAAGCCTGAATACCAAGTTAGATAAAGTGACCGGAATTGATGGTGCAGCAGTTAAATTGTGTGCAGGACGAGGTTTAACCAATACAACAACGCGCTTTACTATGACTGGTACAGATTATGCCGTAGATGACTCTGCTACAGATGATATTGATTTTCTCGGGTTCATTTTTACACCATTTAATAATGGCCAGTATGATGTGAAGGCCATGGTGTATAACGCCCAAAATCTCATCGGTTATGATGCGCAAGAAGCAATGATGGGTAACTTTCAATTCCATGATTTTGGTGATTTGAATAATGCAACGGTTTCATTTGAAGTAAATGGCATCGGAGAACTTATCAATGACTTCTTAGACAATACTCGTGTATTTGCCTCTTACTCAGTATCTCAAACCGATCCTGCAAACGATATGGCGATGCTTGGGTCTACAGACAAAGAAACAGGCTATTCGTATTGGTTAGGTGTTAATTTCCCAGGCTTTATGGATGACGATTCATTTGGTGTTGAGTATAACCATGGCTCGAAATACTGGCGTTCATTCACTTATGGTGAAGATACCGTCATTGGTTCTAAATTAGCGGCTCGTGGTGATGCGTTTGAAGTCTATTATAACTTGCCGATCATTGATGATGTATGGGTGGCTCAGGTTCGTTATACCCATATTGAGTATGACTATACCGGAAGCAATGGCTTCTTTGGTAGCGCTTCGGCACCGATGACCATGGCTCAAGCTCAAGGCTTTGGTATGAATCCGGTTAAAGAAGCTAATGACTTAAGATTATTGCTCCGTTATAAATTTTAACTAATCCGTGTTGGATGCGCGCCCATCGGTATTCAACACCTTATTTCACAGTGATAGTGAACTATTTTGCTCTACCAGTGTTGGTCATAAGTAAACGAGAGACCAGCATTGTGTAGAGTAAAAGCAGGAGGAACCTATGTTCAAAAAATCAGCCCTTATAATATCACTGCTATTAGCTGTGCCTCTATCAGCTTCAGCAGCGGAAGTAACAGGCAAGATACAGTCCATAATTCATTCGTCTAAGGTTATTCAGTACTTAAATCCTAAAACTAAAGTTGTTCAGGTTATTAAGTATACCGAGGATACCCAGTTAGAAGCGGCTGAATCATTCAAAGATTTAACCGTTAATACCAAGTTTAAAGCGACGTTAAATGATGACAATATCGCGACAAAAATAAAGCGCATATTAGTCAAGTTACCAGCCGACCAAGTTATTGATACCGATACCTTATCAGAGATGGTGGAAGAGGGCGCTGCGGTATTTATTGGAGATGCACGTCCGGTAGGGAAATATAATATTGGTCATATCCCGACCTCAAAAGCAACGCCAACGGACAAGCTAAAAGCAAACCTGAACTGGCTTCCAAAGGATAAAGACGCATTGGTTGTGTTCTATTGTGGTGGTGTCACCTGCCCGTTGAGCCCTAATGCACTGAAAATTGCTAAAGCGAATGGCTATACCAATGTTAAGGCGTATGTTGAAGGCTTTCCAGCATGGAAAGAAGAAGTCTACCCTTCACACGTTAATAGTGATTGGTTAAAGAAAAACCTAGATATTAACCATATTATTTTGGATGTTCGTGAAAACCCTGTCACCTTTATTAAAGGGGCTGTTCATCTTCCTGCGGGTAAACTGACGGAAATGCATGCTAAGTGGAACAAAGAAAAGCTAGCCACTGGTAAGCGAACCATTTTTGACCTTCGCGACAAGAAAGCGCCCATCGCGATTATTGCGGATAGTTCTGATTCCGATGAAGCGATTGAAGCTTATGAGGTTCTGTCTTTCTGGAAATTCAGCAATGCGGCAATCTTAGATGGCGGAATGGATGAGTGGATTACCGCTAAGCTGCCTGTTGAAAAAGGTGATATCTCAACGGCACTAAACTATGTGAAGAAACCAGTTAAAGGCGCTGTAGAAATTGAAGAATTTGTCAGAATCGCAAAAAATGGCGGTGGAACCATCATTGACGTGCGTAATCCTGATGAAGTGACCCACGGTAAGTTGAAAAATTCAATCAATATTCCTCTGGATCAACTAGACCAGAACCTGACTAAAGTGCCAAAAGAGGGTACTGTCATTTTACACTGTGCCGCTGGTGCTCGCGCTTCGCTAGGATATACCTTGTTAAGTAAAAAAGGGTTTACTAACGTTAAGTTTCTCAATGATAGCTTTGACGGTGTTACCAAGGACAATGGTATTCAATTGTTGTAGTTTGTAGTGTTGTTAACCTAGCCTTTTAGCCTGCTTATTGAAGCAGGCTTTTTTTGTATCAAGCACGGTAAAAGTGGTTTTATTAGCTATTATTAATACATGTATTAATAGGAGTCAGGGTTATGGATAATCTAAAAACTATTTTTCTTTTAATCTGTTCTTTTGTACTTGTGTCGTGCGGTGGTGAAGGCAGTAGCGGCGTAAAGACCAGTAAAGTGTCGTTTTCTGTTTCAGATGCGCCAGTTGATAGTGCGTTAGCTGTTTATGTCGGTATAGAAGAGATAGAACTGGTGAATCAAAGTGGAGATTCGACTTTCTTATCGATCATTGGTTCAGATGGTTATATGCGGATTAATTTACTGGACTATCAGGGTGCGGATTCAGCCTTAATAGTAAGTAACGGTGTTGTTCCAGTGGGTGAATATAATAATTTGATATTACACGTTACTGAAGAGTCAGGTGTGAATGTCGTGGTTGATGATTCTGGTCATCAGCCGTTGAAGCAACCAAGTAATAAATTGAAACTAGGTGGGTTTACGGTAACCAGTGATGCCACTCAGGCGTTTACGATAGAATTTGACTTGAGAATGTCTCTGGTGATGCGGGGAAATCAAGGTTCAGATAATGGCTATATTTTAAAACCTCATGGTGTGACTATCTTGGATAATCAGGACGCTGGATCAATTGCAGGAGTGGTAGATACGAATTTATTTACTGACGTAGCTGGTGATGGATGTGCCTTGAGTGATGCGAATAGTAATTTTGTTTATTTGTACCCTGGGGATCAGACGGCTAATGTAGCTAATCTCATTGACCTTGTGGATACGACAGACATTGAATTTTCGAGTGGTCCTTTACCTGATAATTCGGTAGAACCGACCGCTTCGGTTGCTGTAAATGTTGATGGAACTTATCTGTTTGGGTTTTTAGCCCCTGCCACATATACCCTTGTGTTCGCCTGTAATGCGGGTGGCGATGACTCAATAGAGTATGACAGTGGTATTGTTATTCCAAATCCAGATCCAGGAACGGTTCATGCGGTAACCGTTGCATCAGGTCAAGATGTGGTTGATATTGACTTCCCATAAAAAAAACGCACTGACCATATAACGGGTCAGTGCGTTTTCTTATTGCTCATTAGCTGTTAGCTAAGCTTAAACTTATCAACAATGCCGACGAGTTGCCCATTGGTTCCGGTTAACTGATGGGTGCTTCGTGCGGTTTCATTTCCGTTTGTATTTAGTGTTTCTATCATGCCCTGAATCGCAGTCATATTGCGGTTAATCTCTTCTGTTACCGAACTTTGCTCTTCAGCAGAAGTAGCTATTTGAGCGGCAAGGTCATTGATTTCAACCACGGAATCACTCATAAGATCCAACGAGTTCATGACATGTGATGTCGTTTCTGCGGTTTGCTGGCAGCTAGTTTTAGTCGATTCCATGCTAGTAACAACAGCTTCTGATCCGACACGTAGTTTGGCTAACATTTCACTGATTTCTGAGGTGCTCTGACGAGTACGTCCTGCCAGTGCTCTCACTTCATCAGCGACTACCGCAAACCCACGGCCTTGTTCACCAGCACGTGCGGCTTCAATTGCAGCATTCAGCGCCAGCAAATTGGTTTGTTCCGCTATCTCGCCGATGACATCAAGAACCACGGCGATTTGCTCAGTATCTCTTGTCATGGAAAGAATGGTTTCTGAGGTATGTTCAACCTCATCCACCAATGCGGTTACGTTGTCAACGGCTTGCTGTACAACGACCTTAGATTGTTCTGCTTCGCTATTGGTTGCCTGAGTTTGTTTCGCAGCTGTTGCTGCACTTTCAGCAACAGAGTCTGCGGTCGAGCTCATTTCGGTGATCGAAGTAACCGCCATTTCCATTTCAGCACTATGTGCTTTAAGAAGGTTTTGATTGGAGTCTGCCTGGCCTTCAAGCAATGAAATCTCATCGCTGATCTGTTTACTCGATGAAGAGACTTCCAGCATCATATGTTGCAGGTTTTCGATGAATTTATTGATACCATCGGCGATTTTGCCTAAGTCATCTTTTGTTTCTACATTGAGTCGGTGAGTTAGGTCGCCACTGCCGTTTGCAAGGTCGGTAATTACCTCTCGCAAAGAGACAATCGGC
The DNA here is from genome assembly GCA_002342685.1 of Vibrio sp. UBA2441. Classification (GTDB taxonomy): domain Bacteria; phylum Pseudomonadota; class Gammaproteobacteria; order Enterobacterales; family Vibrionaceae; genus Vibrio. Next base: position 149,609 of record DDQN01000031.1, on the reverse strand, counting down.
CTAAATGCTATATTAATCAAAACGATGCTTAATGGAATAATTATCGCAGCTGCGATAAGTAAGGCGATAGTAATGGCACCATTTAAACGATCAGTATTTGATTGAATATAGCCTTTGTCGATATATCCGTTAAGCTGCCATTGTTTGCCACCAACATCAAAACTGCTGGGAACAGGGATTAAATCACCATCTTGTTTGTTGGAATAAAGTACGTTTGTCGCTGAGTCCGACAACTCGATGTAGCTTCCCTCTACCGAAGAGGCTTCAAGCGTTTGTTGAATACTGCTTAGGTCTAAGAAGAAGATATCACCGCCATCTCCTTTTCGGGGTACGACAATATTGAGCATGGGAGTATCGTCTTTAAAAAAGATGTCACTAATGACGACTTGCCCGTTAGCTTGCTTTAATTGGTCAAGGTACTTAGCCACCTCGCCTTTATCATCGATACCACCGTTTTCATCGAAAACCAAGTCATACGAAATTTTCACGATTCTTGAAAATCCAGTGGCTTCCAATGTGTTTCTTACTTCCATAATGCTGAAATTAGAACTTTTTGCCAGCTTTACATTGTTATCAATATCACTGACTAATTTGTTTCTTACAAGGGAGAGTTGTGAGCGAATATTGGTAGTATCATTTTCCGAAATGTAGCTACTGATGTAATAGTTGACACTAAGGTATGACGTGAGAACTGAAATTGAAATAATAGCCACGACGAGGGCCAGTACTTTAGCCTTAAAAGAAATATTTTTCATAATATGTCATTATTTGTACGTTATTGTTGATTTTCGAAATGAACATAATAAAACGTATACGAAATTTTTATTATGAAGCTCATCACTATTCGGCTGATGATAATCGAAACTTTAGTTTTAAATGACTTTTATGGTGGAATGTTCGTAAACGAAAATAATTAATGTGATCAATCTCTTAGTACGATGTAACGAATTGTCGCATGAGTCCTTTTTTAGAGAGTTTGCACAGATGTATTGATCGGTTGAATAGAAATGGGTAGAATCCCGCGCAATCTCGGATACGACTGAATTCTGGGGGATACTCGAATTAGCCATTAAAGCTGGTGTTAATTCGTAGGGTAGGTACTGGTAAACCCTTATTTGCCAGTAGACGGGATACTGTTAAAGGAAACCCAACAATGTTTTTATCTAAACCACTTTTCAAAATCAGCTTCGTTCTTCCAAATTGCAGTATTATTACTGAACCTTGATATAGCTGTTCATTATAGTTAGCCCGGCTAACCAATTAACTGTTCGTTTAGAACAGAATTTTTGCTGTGTGTGATTCATCGTGAATGAAACTCACAGTAGTTGCAGATTATATTCAGGTGTAAGACATGAGCACAGTTATCGACTTCGATAGTTATACATCCAACAACCCATTTCAGGTTGAAACTCCCCCAGTAAATGGTTGTTACGATCTCTCTTTAGATGAGATTCTATTAAATCAACAACAGAATGAATCTGACGTTCGTTCTTACCCTCGTCGTCTGCCTTTGGCGATTAAGCGTGCCTACGGTTCGTTAGTTGAAGATACAAGAGGACAATTATTTCTGGATTGTCTGGCTGGAGCAGGTACTCTTGCTTTGGGTTACAACCATCCTGAGATTAATCAGGCACTTAAAGATCAACTCGATTCCGGGTTGCCATATCAGACTCTGGATATAACAACCGAAGCTAAAAATCATTTTATAAATACGGTGAAGGGCTTTTTACCTGAGGAATTTGCTCAGGATTCCGTTATTCAGTTTTGTGGCCCGTCCGGTGCAGATGCGGTAGAAGCCGCTATTAAGCTTGCAAAGCAAACTACTGGCCGAAATGGCATGTTTGCGTTTCGTGGTGCGTATCATGGCATGACGAACGGTACCATGGGATTAATGGGCAACCTTGGCACCAAAGCGCGCCGTACCGGATTAATGTCTGACGTACATTTTATGCCTTTCCCTTACAGCTTGCGTTGCCCGTTTGGTATGGGCGGCGAAGAAGGTGCGAAACAGAGTATCCGTTATATAGAACGTTTGCTGCATGACGATGAAGCGGGTATTCAAAAACCAGCGGCCATCATCGTAGAGCCAGTTCAAGGTGAGGGGGGCGTTATTCCTGCTCCTGCACATTGGTTACGGGAACTGCGACGCATTACTTCAGAGCATGGAATATTGCTTATTCTTGATGAAATTCAGTGTGGTGTTGGAAAAACAGGCCATCGTTTTGCGTTCGAAGAATCGGGTATTAACCCGGATATTCTTTGTTTGTCAAAAGCGATCGGTGGTGGTTTACCAATGTCGTTGCTCGTTTTTAATAAGAGTATAGATACCTGGAATGCCGGAGAGCATACGGGAACATTTCGTGGTAACCAATTAGCTATGGTTTCTGGTGCTAAAGCATTGGAAATCATCGACAGAGATAACTTAGTTGAGCACGCAAATGATGCTGGTAACTATCTTCGTCATGGGTTAGAAAAAATTCAACAACGTGTAAATTGCATTGCGGAAGTTCGTGGTAAAGGTTTGATGCTTGGTGTTGAGATTGTAAAACCAAGTGGGGAAGTTAATCGCTTTGGCGAAAAAACAGCGGATCCTGAACTCACACTGGCTATTCAACGCGCCGCATTAGAAAGAGGGTTAATGGTTGAAAAAGGTGGGAGAGACGGTTCTGTCATTCGTTTTTTACCCCCGCTAATCATCTCTTATGCACAGATTGACTTCGCTTTGTCCGTGATGGAAGAGGCAATCTTGGTCAGTACGCAACAGAGAGCTTTGTGATGAGTACGTTTGCTAATGACTGGGGTGAGCATTTTGTTCATACCGGAGCTCAAGGCAGTGACAACTACCAAAAAGCCATGTTACATACCACAGGTCTGCTTAAGCAGATGTTTGAGGCGGCTAATAACCCATACTCAGGGCTTAATCCTGAACAGTTACAAGCGCAAATCAATGATATTAATCTTGATACACAAAAAAGCCTTAATCAGGTACTAGAAGAGTGTGTAGCGCTTGTTGGTAGCAACTCGATATTAGTACAACATCCAAATTGTATTGCACATTTGCATACGCCTCCGTTGATCTCTTCTATTGCGGCAGAGTCTATTATCGCAGCGTTAAATCAGTCTATGGACTCTTGGGATCAAGCCTCTGCCGCGACTTATGTAGAACAGAAAGTGGTTGATTGGTTATGCGAAGTGTATCAACTGGGTAGTCAGTCAGATGGTGTCTTTACCAGTGGTGGAACTCAGTCCAATCAGATGGGGTTACTACTTGCCAGAGACTGGATAGCGGATTCGATTAACTCGCATTCTATTCAGAAAGATGGCCTGCCTGAGTACGCAACAAAGCTTCGAATTGTTTGCTCTAAAAACAGTCATTTCACCGTTCAGAAGTCGGCTTCTATTATGGGGCTGGGTGAGCGCGCTGTTGTTTGTGTTGACACATTGGATGACGGCTCAATGGATGTTGATGCATTAAGTTCAACCATCAGCGAGCTAAAGAATGATGGATTGATTCCATTTGCTGTAGTGGCAACGGCGGGAACAACGGATCATGGGGCTATTGATAATATTGATGCGATCGCTGACCTTGCAGAGCAAAACAAAATTTGGCTACATGTTGATGGTGCGTATGGTGGTGCGTTGATATTAAGCCAGCATAAAACAATGCTAAAAGGCATTGAGCGTGCAGATTCACTCAGTGTGGATTTTCATAAATTGTTCTACCAAACTATCAGTTGCGGATCTTTATTAATTAAAGACAAAGCGCACTTTAAGTTTTTGCTTCACCATGCGGACTACCTGAATCGAGAGCACGATGAACTGCCAAACTTGGTGGATAAAACAATTGCTACCACCAAGCGGTTTGACGCTTTAAAAGTGTTTATAACCATGCAAAGTGTTGGGCCGAAAGTGCTGGGTGAAATGTACGACCATCTGCTGGCACAGACTCAACAAGTTGCCAAATTGGTAGCGCAAAGAGAGCACTTCGAACTGTTAGCGACACCTTCATTATCTACCGTATTATTTCGGGTAGTTCGGACGGGCGTTGATCTGGATGAGCTCAATCAACACGTTCGGATAGAAGCGTTAACCCGTGGAATTGCAGTGCTTGGTGAGACCGTCATCGACACAAAATCAGCACTAAAGTTTACTATTCTAAATCCATGCCTGACATTGGACGATTTTGAACAGTTACTTAGTCAAATTGAACAGTTAGCCGAAAAGCTGGCGTTATAGAAAGGAAAATTTATGTCTATTTTACAAATTGGTGCTGGCGGTGTTGGCTGGGTAATCGCACACAAAGCGGCACAGAATAACGATGTTCTGGGTGACATCACCATTGCATCTCGTACTCAAGAGAAGTGCGACAAGATTATTGAGTCGATAAATAACAAAGATAACCTTAAAGACAAAAGCAAAAAACTCCAGTCAATGGCCGTTGATGCCGATGATATAGACGCTTTGGTCTCGCTAATTGAACAAGTTAAACCTGACCTAGTGATTAACGCGGGTCCTCCTTGGGTTAACATCTCGATAATGGAAGCATGTTTGCAGGCAAAAGTTTCTTACTTGGATACATCCGTTGCGGTGGATCTATGTTCCGAAGGCCAGCAAGTACCTCAAGCCTACGACTGGCAATGGGGTTTCAGAGAGAAATTTGAGAAAGCAGGCATTACTGGAATATTAGGTGCTGGATTCGATCCCGGTGTGGTGAGTGTATTCGCAGCCTATGCGGTAAAACACTTGTTTGATGAGATTGACAGCATTGATGTTATGGACGTTAATGCCGGTGATCACGGGAAAAAGTTTGCTACTAACTTTGATCCTGAAACCAATATGCTCGAAATTCAGGGCGATTCTTTTTATTGGGAAAACGGCGAATGGGTGCAAGTCCCATGTCATACCCGCATGTTTGAGTTTGACTTCCCTCTAGTTGGAAAACACAAAGTTTACTCAATGGCTCACGATGAAGTACGTTCTATGCAGGAGTTTATACCCGCGAAACGTATCGAATTTTGGATGGGTTTCGGCGATAAGTACCTGAATTACTTTAATTGTATGCGAGACATAGGCTTATTGAGCCCTGATCCTGTGACACTTCAGGATGGTACTGTTGTAGAACCGCTGAAGGTATTGAAAGCTATTTTACCTGACCCGACCTCGCTTGCGCCGGGATATACAGGTAAAACATGTATCGGAACCTGGGTTCAAGGCCTGAAAGATGGAAAACCTCGCAGTGTATTCATCTACAACAATGCCGACCATGAAGTGGCGTATAATGATGTAGAGCATCAAGCTATTTCCTATACTACGGGTGTTCCTGCAATTACTGCCGCGCTGCAGTACTTCCGTGGGAACTGGTCTGATGCGGGCGTGTTTAACATGGAACAGCTTAACCCAGATCCGTTTTTGGAAACCATGCCTGAAATTGGTTTGGATTGGCATGTTCAGGAATTAGACGTCGCTCAACCTGATATCCAAATTCTAAAATAGTTATTTTCAGTAAATCTTGCGGCCTTTTGACTTGTTAAAAGGTCGCTATTTTTTTAGGAACAAAAGATGCTGCATAAGGACATTAAAACGCCTTATTTCATGATTTCTGAACAGAAATTAATTGAAAACTTAGAGAAAGCCCGTCAGCTAAAGACACTTTCAGGTGTGAAACTTGTATTGGCACTTAAGTGTTTTTCTACCTGGGGTGTTTTTGACCTTATGAAACCCTACCTGGATGGCACAACCAGCAGCGGGCCATATGAAGTGAAACTTGGCAAGGAAACTTTCGGTGGCGAGACTCATGCGTATAGCGTTGGTTATAGTGAAGAGGACGTAAGGGAGGTCACTGACATTTGCGATAAAATGATCTTCAACTCTCAGTCACAACTGGATGCTTATCGTCACTTAGTGGACGGAAAATCCTCTATCGGGCTACGGATTAACCCGGGGGTGAGCTATGCCGGTCAAGACCTTGCGAATCCGGCTCGTCAGTTTTCTCGCTTAGGGGTACAGGCAGACCATCTTAAACCGGAGATATTTGATACTATCGATGGTGCTATGTTTCATATGAACTGTGAAAACAAAGATGTGGACGCTTTTATCGGTTTACTTGATTCTATTTCAGAACAGTTTGGTCAGCATTTAGATAAATTACAATGGGTTAGTTTGGGTGGAGGTGTATTTTTTACCTGGCCAGATTATGACATTGGTAAACTGGCAGACGCTTTAAAACACTTTTCTGAAAAACATGGTGTTCAACTTTATTTAGAGCCTGGCGAAGCTATTGTCACTCAAACAACAGATTTGGTTGTTACTATAGTGGATATCGTAGAAAACCAAATTAAGACAGCAATTGTTGATTCCGCTACAGAAGCTCATCGTTTGGATACACTTATCTATAATGAACCCGCTTCAATTAAAGAAGCTAGTGCTCAAGGAAAGCATCAATATGTCATTGGCTCTTGTTCATGTTTGGCCGGGGATCAATTCTGTGTTGCTGATTTTTCTGAGCCATTAAAAATTGGCCAAAGACTGCATATCCTGGATAGTGCAGGGTATACCATGGTTAAATTAAACTGGTTTAACGGACTTAGAATGCCTTCGGTTTATTGTGAGCGCGCTGACGGGACAATTGAAACGTTAAATGAGTTCAGCTATCAAGATTTTAAACGCTCGCTTTCGACATCGGCTATTAGCTGAATTTAGAAAAGAAATAAGCCCACTTTAAAACAGGGGTGGGCTTATTCTCATAGTGTGGAAGTAGATTCTGTTAGCTTGAAAGTATAACTCTGGTATCTTCACTGAGTGACTCTAGTTCCTTAGTTACATCATCAATGTTTACCGCCATCGGCAGTTTTATTGCTAGGTTTGCAGTGAATAAACTTGAGCTTACACCACCACCTCCAGCAATAAATACGCGCTGGCAGTCCATATCTAATATGTTTATTCCTTGCCCATCCAGTACATGAGTAATTTCATTTACAATTCCTGCTCGGTCATTTGCATCAAGGCGAAGTTGGAAAATTTCTTCTTTGTCATGCAGGACTATATCACTAGCAACAAATTGAACTAATAGGCCAGGAGTTGACTCAAAGGCAGCTTTTACTGTTTGTTCGTTTTCTTGTGGGAGATCTATTTTGATCACTGCGGCAACTTGTTCTTCGATGAAGTTCACTTTACTGATTAACCATTTACCGTCGTTTTCGTGCGTAACGGCCGCAAGCTGCTTTATAGTTGAGGGAGTCGCTTTACCGACGAAATTTACTATAAAAGTTTTGTTCATATGAGACCTCTCCGTGGTTAACAATTACAAAGGCTAAGTGTATGAATTAGAGTAGTATTTAATATCAGTGTAGGACGGATAAACTAATAAAGTTTGATTGGTGTCAATTTTTCAAACTGAATTGTGGACATATATCAAAGAATGTTAACTAATCCGAAAGCCCTGTTGATTTTCATTCGTGGATTACCTAAAGAGTGTGATGGGTGATGGGTGATGGGTAATCGGTTATGGGTTACCGGTAATCGGTTCGTCCTTTGAGGGAAGTTATGAATACCGCAAGTATTTTGGCCGCTGAGGGAACCAAATTCCGCTATATTGACCAGATAGTTTGAGTTTTTGGTCGACATGTTCTGATGATTTGGCGTATAACGCTTATAAAAGAATGGGATATTGAGGTAAGTGATGATAAAAATAGCGATGCTAAGTACCGGAGAAGAAGTTCTCTATGGTGATATTGTGGATACCAACGCAGCATGGTTATCACGACTTTTCTATCAAACGGGTTTTCCTCTAAGCAAACGTTCTACTGTTGGCGATCAGAAAAAGGCGTTAGCTAATGAGTTGGTTTCATTAAGTTTGAATTTCGATGTAGTTATTGTCAATGGCGGACTTGGACCCACGAGTGATGATTTAACCGCAGAGGCCGCTTCTGTTGCCTCAGACCAAGATTTAACGTTGTTTGATGATTGGGTGACGGTTATGCAAAATATGTTTAGCCAGTCGGGCAGAAAGATGCCTGTTAGCAACATGAAGCAAGCGATGCTCCCAGAGAAAGCAATTATTGTGGACAACCCTGTTGGGACAGCCTGTGGATTTGCTATGACAATCAATGATGCGCTTTTTTATTTCACACCGGGTGTGCCAAGAGAGTTTAAAATCATGGTTGAGCAACAGATTCTTCCACAATTAAAAGAGAAGTACCCGCAAAATATTGGTGGAGATGTGAGCCGTTTGTATACCTTTGGCTTAACTGAGTCGGGGATTTCTGACATGTTGGATAACCTGGTGCTCCCACAAGGCTTTGAACTTGGTTATCGCTCGTATCTCCCCTTTATAGAGGTAAAATTATTTGGCCCTCGTGAAGAGCTAGACACCCGAATAAAATTGTTGCAGATAATCTATAGCCACCTGGGTGATAATGTTGTCAGTGTTGATGAAGAGATGTTAAACAATATTGGAGCACTGCTTACTGAGTCCAATTTACGTATTTCAGTGGCAGAAATAGCAACGGGTGGCTTTCTGTCTAGTCAATTGCAAGACAACGATCTTTCTGAAAGTATGTTGCTGCAAGGTTGGGTCCTCAATAATGTTGGTAAGGTGGAACTAGAAGATTCCGACCCATTAGCTGCAGCACTCGCTTTAGCAGGTTCAATTCGAGAGAAAACCAATAGCGATATTGGATTATCGATAGGTAAGATGGTCGATAATCAAATAGCGATTTCCTTATCTACCCATAGTGGAGAATGGGGCCAGCTTGTTGAGCTAAGACGAAAATATGATCGAAAAGATCAGAAAAAAGTGCTGACCGTGATAGCTCTCGACATGCTAAGAAGGCATCAGGAAAATAAATCTGTTTTTGGTAATTACAGTTCTGTGAAAAGGGTTCGTGAGTTGTTTGTACCGGCGAGTATGTTATGAATTTAGAAGCGAATTTGTGCTTATTGCATCTGGTTTATTGGTGCGAACAGCAGAACTTATAACGGTATAACCTGAATTTCATGTTTAGCTTATAACGGAATGATATAATCGATAACCATATGAAAAATAATAGTTTTACGAATGGAATTGGTTAATTGCGATCTCTGTTCTGGCTATTGATTGAAAAGCTTTTACACTGAATATTGTTCGTAGGAAAAATGCGAACGTGTTCCAAGGATGGTGAGGAGGTGATAAATGCTATGTCAATCTAAGATTGAAGTATGGTATAAGGTTTCTGGCGAACGTATTCTTCTTGGCGAGACTTTTAGCTCAAGTACAATGGACGTAATTTCGTTATGGGTTGATCTTCACCGCGATCTCGGTTCATCGTCAACTCAGGGTTACCGCGTATCCCTTTTTGATGATGATGGCAGGCATATTGCGGATAAATCGATAGCTCAGGTTGATGCTGAAAGAGTTTTGACCAAAAGGCCTCTGGCGGATATGTGTCAGGCGATTAATCAACTCTGTTTTAGTGATGATACTGGTGATCAGGCCGATTTGGCTTTAATTTGATAACTGACGTGGTCTAACACAATATTACTTTTTGCCTTGCTAATGCAGGGTAAAATTTCTTTGTCCTTGGTATACGCCATTTTAAAAGCAACTTCTTCAATTTCCCCGGAAACCAACTGGCATCGACATGCACCACAGTGCCCGTCACGGCAATGGTATTCTGGTTGCAACCCCGCAGCTTCCATCGACTCAAGTATGGTTTGATCTGGAACTGATAGGATTGGCGATAAGCCATTAATTTTAACTTTATTCATGGAAATCTTATATTAATGAAGTGCATGAGCCTTCTTAAATAAGAAGGCTATATTGAGAGTATTAGAGTTCGAAATCACCAAAGTCGTCAGTGTCGACTTCATTATCGATTTGCCCTACTAGATAGGAGCTAATCTCTGCTTCTTGTGGTGCAACCTGAACGTTGTCAGACGACAGCCACGCATTGATCCAAGGAATTGGATTGGAGGTAGCTTTAGGGTATGCAGGCTCAAGTCCAACAGCTTGCATGCGTGTATTAGTAATGTACTCGACATATTGAGATAGAATATCTTTGTTCAGGCCGATCATTGAGCCATCCTTAAACAGATATTCTGCCCATTCTTTCTCTTGCTCTGCCGCATCTTTGAAAAGATCGAAACAATCCTGTTTACACTCTTCAGCAATTTGCATAAAGCTGAAATCATCCTGGCCATTGCGCAGTAGGTTCAGCATATATTGAGTACCTGTCAGATGCAGAGCCTCATCACGGGCTATAAGTTTGATGATTTTAGCGTTTCCTTCCATTAATTCACGTTCAGCAAACGCAAAAGAACAGGCAAAACTTACATAGAAACGAATCGCTTCCAGCGCATTTACAGACATCAAACATAGATAGAGTTTTTTCTTAAGAACATTCATATCCACAACGACAGTCTTACCGTTAATGATATGCTCACCCACGCCATGGCGGTGATAGTCTGAAGTTAGTTCAATTAATTCGTCGTAGTAGCGGGCAATGTCTTTTGCTCTTTTTAGAATGTATTCATTCTCTACGATATCATCGAAAACAACACTAGGTTCGTTAACGATGTTACGAATAATATGTGTATATGAGCGAGAGTGGATAGTCTCTGAAAATGACCATGTTTCAATCCAAGTTTCTACTTCAGGTAACGAAACCAAAGGAAGCAAGGCAACATTTGGGCTACGGCCTTGAATAGAGTCGAGCAAAGTTTGATATTTTAAGTTACTGATAAAAATATGTTTTTCGTGCTCGGGTAGATTGTTGTAATCAATACGGTCACTGGAAACGTCAACTTCTTCCGGACGCCAGAAAAATGATAACTGCTTTTCGATCAATTTTTCGAAAATTTCAAATTTTTGTTGGTCATACCGTGCAACATTAACCGATTGGCCTAAAAACATAGGCTCTTTTAACTGGTCATTTTTATTTTGAGAGAAAGTACTGTAAGCCATTGATGCTATTCCTTACTTTTATCCCTTCGTTAAGACGAAGGGATTTTAATGCTTTAAATTTGCTGGTTATCCCAGAACTCTAAACTCGTATTCGGTGTTAGATTTTACAACCGCCACCAGCACAATCATCGTCTTGAGCTTGAATAGTTGCTGTGTTTTGCTCATCGCTAGCACCATCACGGGTGTTGTGATAATAAAGTGTTTTAACACCGAACTTATAGGCTGTAAGTAAGTCTTTAAGTAGTTGTTTCATAGGTACTTTGCCGCTGTCATATCCCGATGGGTCATAGTTTGTGTTGGACGAAATGGCTTGGTCAACAAACTTTTGCATGATACCAACTAAGTGGAGATAACCGTCATTTGAAGGGATATCCCAAAGCAATTCATATTGTTCTTTAAGTGTAAGGTACTCAGGGACAACTTGTTTTAAAATTCCGTCCTTGGATGCCTTAATTGATACGAATCCACGAGGAGGCTCTATGCCATTTGTTGCGTTTGAAATTTGCGATGAGGTCTCTGACGGCATAAGTGCTGTCAGCGTAGAGTTTCGCAGGCCATGAGTCTTGATCTCTTCGCGTAACGACTCCCAATCGTAATGAAGTTGTTCATCACAAATTAAGTCGACATCTTTTTTGTAAGTATCAATTGGAAGCTCGCCTTGTGCATAACGAGTTTCGTTAAATAGCGGGCACGCGCCTTGCTCTTTTGCCAAAGTCACAGAAGCTTTCAATAAGTAGTATTGAATCGCTTCAAAAGTTCGGTGTGTTAATCCGTTGGCACTGCCATCAGAATACTTAACGCCGTTTTTAGCTAAGTAATAGGCATAATTAATAACGCCAACGCCCAAGGTTCGACGGTTCATTGTAGATTTATAAGCGGCTGGTAATGGATAGTCTTGATAATCAAGCAATGCATCCAGAGCGCGTACAACAAGTTCAGATAACTCTTCAAAATCGTCCAACGACTTAATGGCACCTAAATTGAATGCAGACAGTGTGCATAAGGCGATTTCACCTTCGTCATCTTCTACATTTCTTAGAGGTTTAGTCGGCAGTGCTATTTCTAGGCATAGATTAGACTGACGAATAGGTGCAACGCTTGGATCAAATGGACTGTGTGTGTTGCAATGATCTACGTTCTGAATGTAAATACGGCCTGTTGAAGCACGCTCTTGCATCAATAATGAAAATAGTTCTACTGCTTTAACAGTTTCACGTTTGATTGAAGAGTCCGCTTCATATTGGTGATATAAACGCTCAAATTCAGCTTGGTCCTGAAAGAATGCATCATAAAGCCCCGGAACGTCCGAAGGGGAGAATAAACTGATATCGCCGCCTTTAATCAGACGTGAATACATCGTTTTATTTAATTGTACCCCGTAGTCCATATGACGAACTCGGTTCTCTTCTACACCACGGTTGTTTTTAAGTACCATTAGTGATTGTACTTCACCGTGCCACATAGGGTAGAAGACGGTTGCTGCACCGCCGCGAACGCCGCCTTGAGAACAACATTTAACCGCTGTCTGAAAATATTTGTAAAAAGGAATACAGCCTGTATGAAATGCTTCCCCACCACGAATTTCAGAACCTAATGCACGAATACGTCCAGCATTGATACCGATACCTGCGCGCTGAGATACATAGCGAACAATAGAGCTCGCAGTTGCATTTATTGAGTCTAAACTGTCATCACACTCAATAAGTACACATGAACTAAATTGGCGAGTAGGAGTACGAACTCCTGCCATGATAGGTGTTGGCAAAGAAATCTTAAACGTTGATACTGCGTCATAAAAGCGTTTGATGTAATCTAAACGAGTTTCTTTGGGGTATTTAGCAAATAGACACGCTGCCACTAAGATATAGAGGAACTGTGCACTCTCATAAATTTCTTTGGTGACACGGTTCTGGACAAAATACTTTCCTTCTAACTGCTTTACTGCAGCGTAAGAAAAATCGAGGTCACGCTTGTGGTCGATGAAACTGTCTAAAGCTTTGAATTCGTCATAGCTATAATCTTCAAGCAGGTGCTTATCATATTTACCTGTTTCGACAAGTTTAGATACGTGATCATAAAGAGCAGGTGGCTCGTATTGTCCGTATGCTTTTTTACGAAGATGAAAAACAGCGAGGCGAGCGGCCAGATACTGATAATCGGGTGTTTCTTCGGAGATTAAATCTGCTGCCGACTTGATAATAGTTTCGTGAATATCGGAAGTCGTGATGCCATCGTAAAACTGAATGTGAGATTTTATTTCAACTTGAGAAACTGAGACGTTTTCTAAGCCTTCTGCGGCCCAGGTGATAACACGATGAATCTTTTCTAAATCGATATTTTCTTTGCGGCCATTGCGCTTAGAAACCGTGAGTTGTTGTTTCATTATTATCCATTTCCCTAATAAGACTGACTAACGCCCGTTTTTTTGTAATCTTTGTATAAATCATTAAGAATTTATGTGATCTCACTCCTATTCATATTTTAAAAAAACACAATATGTAGGGGTTTTTTATCGGGCGAGTTACAAGATAGCCGTAATGGGTAGGTTTTTCAATGTTGAGCTTGTGTAAGGATCTGTGGATAAGTTGTAGAAATAGATCAACAGTTAGTAGCTGCTCACTGAGCAAAATAGGTGATGATTAGGCAGAGAAATTGTTAGTTTGGTTAGTAATTAAATTGAAAGAAAATAAAAAATATTTTTCTTGATTTTTAGCCAAACTAAGACGGTTGAGATCTTCGTTCAATACCAGTGCAAAGTTCGGCTATTTTTCCATCTTTAATGCTTAGATTGGAATGTTCTAAGCTGGCAATTGAGTATGGACAATATAATTGACGTCAACACGGTGGCCTAATCGATAAGAACCGATTATAGGATTATAATGCAATCCTGTTATTCCTCGTTCAGTTAGATGGGTTTTATCAATCATAGAGAGTAACTCTGAAGGTTTGATAAATTTTTCGTGATGGTGAGTTCCTTTTGGAACAATTTTAAGTACTTGTTCTGCACCTACTATTGCGAATAGGTAGGATTTTAAATTTCTATTAAGGGTAGAGAAATAGACATGTCCGCCGGGTTTAATTAACTTCTCACAAGATTTGATCACGGATAGAGGATCTGGAACATGTTCCAGCATTTCCATGCAAGTTACTACGTCGTACAGTCCCTGATTATCTTTTACGTGTTCTTCAATTGTGCTTTGTACATAGGTTAATTTCGTGCCTGTCTCTAACGCATGAAGTCGCGCAACTTCAAGTGGCTCTTTACCCATATCGAGTCCGGTAACATTAGCTCCTTCATTGGCCATGCTCTCGGCCAAAATACCTCCACCGCAGCCTACATCGAGTACCCTTTTACCAAATAGTCCGTTACTCCCTTCAAGAACATAGTTTAAGCGTAACGGGTTGATTTGGTGTAGTGGTTTAAATTCTCCTTCGAGATCCCACCAACGAGAAGCCATATCTTCAAATTTTTTTATTTCTTCCGGATCAACATTCGATGTGTGTTGCATAGATTTCGTTCTGACATAGTAATAATTAGGGGAATTATAACCATAAATGAACGGGATATGCTTGCTGGAATAGCAAATAATCAATGATAAACATAGTTTCTCAACTCAATGAAAAGGTAAATACAGTCGGATAAAATTATAATTATGAACAAATCTCAGGCTCGGGAGAGGTGAGTTGCAATGGTTTTCATTTTTTTAACCACAATTAACAATGTACAAAATAAAATTTCCGCTTAAAAAATGAGCTCAATTCAACCGCATAGCATACAATTGTTGGTTTTTTATACGCTAGAATCTAAACTAACGTCACAACATTTTAAAAGGTAAGTGAAAGGGATGCCGAACTAATAAAAATTGTGTTATATTTTCACTCCTTGTACGTATCGAATATACGATCAAAATATAGAGGGATAATGGCTCTATGAGCGATCTTGCTAAAGAGATCACGCCGGTAAACATTGAAGATGAACTGAGAGGTTCTTACTTAGACTATGCGATGTCAGTTATCGTTGGTCGTGCTCTTCCAGATGTGCGTGATGGCCTTAAACCAGTACACCGCCGCGTATTGTTCGCGATGAATGTTCTTGGTAATGATTGGAACAAAGCTTATAAAAAATCAGCCCGTGTTGTGGGCGATGTAATTGGTAAATATCACCCTCATGGTGATAGCGCCGTATACGACACTATAGTGCGTATGGCTCAGCCGTTTTCATTGAGATACATGCTAGTCGATGGCCAGGGTAACTTTGGTTCTATCGATGGCGACTCAGCCGCTGCGATGCGTTATACCGAAGTGCGGATGTCAAAAATTGCTCACGAGCTTTTGACAGACCTTGATAAAGAAACTGTGGATTATGTACCTAACTATGATGGTACAGAACAAATCCCAGCAGTTTTACCAACTAAAATTCCTAACCTGCTGGTTAACGGTTCTTCAGGGATCGCAGTAGGTATGGCTACCAATATACCTCCTCACAATTTAACAGAGGTTATAGATGGTTGCCTCGCGTTTATCGAAAACGAAGAAATTACTATCGATGAACTGATGGACTATATTCCGGGTCCTGATTTCCCTACAGCAGCTATGATTAGCGGCCGTAAAGGCATCGTTGATGCTTATAAAACTGGACGCGGAAAAGTATACATGCGTTCAAAAGCGGGAATCGAGACTGAAAAAAATGGTCGTGAAACGATCATAGTTACCGAAATCCCTTATCAAGTTAACAAAGCGCGTTTGATCGAAAAGATTGCAGAGCTAGTTAAAGATAAGAAAGTTGAAGGTATCAGTGCGCTGCGTGATGAGTCAGATAAAGACGGCATGCGCATTGTTATTGAATGTAAGCGTGATGCTGTTGGTGAAGTTGTTCTAAACAACTTGTATTCACTCACTCAGCTGCAAACTACGTTCGGCGTGAACATGGTTGCCCTAGATAATGGACAACCAAAACTGTTCAACCTCAAAGAGATGTTGAAGTGTTTCGTTGATCACCGCCGTGAAGTTGTCACTCGCCGTACTATTTATGAATTACGCAAAGCGCGAGATCGTGCTCATATCTTGGAAGGCTTGGCGCTCGCGTTAGCGAATATCGATGAAATTATCGAAATGATTCGCCGTGCGACGACACCTGCTGAAGCAAAAGCGGGTTTAGTTTCACGTGGCTGGGATTTGGGTAATGTTGCGGCTATGCTCGAAAGAGCGGGTACTGATGCTGCGCGTCCTGATTGGCTAGAAGAACAATTTGGAATTCGTGACGGACAATACTATCTTACTGAGCAACAAGCTCAGGCTATTCTTGACTTGCGCTTGCAGAAGCTGACTGGTCTGGAACATGAAAAGATTTTAGACGAATACAAAGAGTTACTCGAAGAAATCGCTGAGTTGATGCATATCCTTGCCAATACTGAACGCTTGATGGAAGTTATCTGTGAAGAGCTGGAAGCAGTGAGAGATGGTTTTGGTGACGAACGCCGTACCGAAATTACAGCAGCAGTTCATGATATCGACATGGAAGAGCTGATTGCTCAAGAAGATGTTGTTGTTACTCTGTCACATGAAGGTTACGTTAAATATCAACTTCTGAATGACTACGAAGCACAGCGTCGAGGTGGTAAAGGTAAGAGCGCCACTAAGATGAAGGAAGAAGATTATATTGAGCGTCTATTGGTTGCCAATACGCATGATAATATTCTTTGCTTCTCTACACGTGGCAAAACTTATCGCTTGAAAGTTTTCCAACTTCCTCAAGCTTCACGTACTGCTCGTGGTAAGCCTATTGTAAATATCCTTCCACTGGAAGAGGGTGAACGTATTACTGCAATCTTGCCAGTATCTGAATTCAGTGCTGATAAGTATATCTTTATGGCAACTGGTGACGGTACTGTTAAGAAAACATCGCTAGATCAGTTCTCTAATGTACGTTCTAACGGTTTGATTGCAGTTAACCTTCGTGATGATGATTCGTTAATTGGTGTCAATATTACTAGTGGAGAGAGCGATATTATGCTGTTCTCTAAAACTGGTAAGGTAGTACGTTTCAAAGAAGAGCTCGTTCGTGCTATGGGTCGTACCGCATCAGGTGTTCGTGGTATGAAACTCGCTGACGGTGATCAGGTTGTGTCGTTGATAGTTCCATCCAATCAGGGTGATGTTCTGACTGTGACACAAAACGGTTATGGTAAACGTACGACTCTGGATGAATATCCGACCAAAGGTAGAGCTACACAAGGTGTTGTTTCTATTAAGGTTTCCGATCGTAACGGTGGTGTTGTAGGTGCCGTTCAAGTGGAAGATGGTGATGAATTTATGATGATCACTGATGCTGGAACCTTGGTTCGTACTCGAGTTGCAGAAGTTAGCCAAGTGGGTAGAAATACTCAGGGTGTTACACTGATCCGTACTTCTGAAGATGAAAATGTCGTTGGATTACAGCGAATCGATGAAGTCGAGGAGCCTGAACTAGAAGGCATTGAAGGTGAAGAGAAAGCATCTGCAGCAGAGCAGGATGGCCAAGACAATTCGACGGATTCTTCACAAACTGAAGAGTAATTAATTGTTCCATCTTGTGATAAACCGGGCTAATTGCCCGGTTTTTTTTTACGTGAAATGTTAAAATAACATCAAGTTTTTTAAAAGAATATTTCATATGATCCCAGCACTGCTCTGTCTTTTTACCGCGGTTATAATCACGCTTTTTTATTTTAAATTTACTAACAATCGAAGAGTTTTGTTCCCGATTTTGGTATCAGTGTCTCTGTCTATAGTGACCTTATCTCTCTGGTATCTACTTATCGAACCCAATCAGCAAGTGGTTTCAGTAAACGAAAATAATACCTCAGAGGGTAAAACCATAGACGCTATTATTGAAGAAATTCAAGGTGAATTGCGAAAAGACAGGAATAACTCCGAGCTTTGGTTTCAGCTAGGGCAGGGTTATTTTGCAAATGGGCAGTTTGAATCGGCATCAACTTGTTTTGGTTACGTATTACGTTTAGAGGATGAGTCCTCGTCAACTGTTTATGCGGCTAAAGCAACAGCAGATTACTACATCAACTCGCAGCGAATCACTGAAAGCGTACAACGTTTGATAGATAAATCTTTATCACTAGATAAAGACAATGATACCGCGCTCATGTTAATTGCCAATGACCATTTTCTGAGTTTTAGATACAAAGAAGCGATAAAGGTATGGCAGTCGATTTTAGATTCAGAGCGCCCTAAAATTGATCGAGTTACGATCATCAACTCGATCAATAAAACCAAGGAAATGATGGTGAATTAGGGGGAGGGGATAAACTATGGGCTATGGGCTATGGGCT
>DDQN01000031.1:57538-131285 GCA_002342685.1 Vibrio sp. UBA2441 | reverse complement strand
TGGGCTATGGGCTATGGGCTCGTAATGTAGGCTCTGGCACCCAACTTCTAACCACTTAATTAACGTCATAAGCCAGCGCTTTGTATCGCTGGCTTTTTATGCCTTTTAAGTAACAGCATCTTTATCATTATTATACGATTTACCCTGCATACGAGTTTCTATCACGTTGATCGTCTCTTTCCTATTCGTGTCCACGATTGTTACTTATATAGAACGTGGCAGTTAGATCAACTATACCTACAAAATGAATCTGCCCACATAAACTGCTAGATACCTTCCAGTGCACTTAGATCTGGTTGCAAGAATTATGTATATAAAAGACTACGCTGATAAAAGCCATGTTTTCGAAACGCTATGTCTATAAAATGGGCATAAAAAATGCCAGCTTAATGCTGGCATTTCATATAGAGCAGCCAATGAAACAGTGCTGCCCGAATCTAATAGATGACGATTATTTAGTAAGTGTAACCAGCTTCACGAGCTTCGGCTTTCTTATCCCACTCAGGAACTAGAGTTTTAAGGAACTCTTGTTTCTCAGCGTTCATCTTGTCCATGTCCATACCAAGAGCTTTTTGAGCGGCTGCTTTAGTAGAGATATCTGGAATTTGAACTGGATCAGTAATGCCTTTCTTAGCAAGAAGACGGATAATCTTAGTACGGGCATCAGCGGCTTTATCAACTGCGGTGCCTAGAATTTCTAGAGCAACTTCAGGAGCATGCATGTGAACGCCATGAGAAGCGATAGCATAGTCCCAACGCCATTGAGCGTGACGGATGTCCATTAAAATAGGTTTCATCTCTGTTTCAGTTGCGCCAGCTTTCCACGCTGCTGCTGCTTCGAAGTGAGCGGCAACAATTTGTTTTTCAGCGGTAAGCTTCATGTTAGTAACCTGAGCTTTACGCGTTGCAACAACTTCTTGTAAGAAATCTTTTTCCTGATCATGACATTGTGCACAGGTATCATCAAAGCGATCTAGAGGGTTTCCAACTTTATGGTCTGTGTAAACAGTACCGTCTTCGTTTTCAACCTTAGGCATGTGACAATCAGCACAAGTTACACCGTTCTTACCGTGGATACCAAGTTTCCAAGTTTCAAACCCTGGGTGCTGTGCTTTAAGCATAGGTGCTTTAGACACTTTATGAGTCCAGTCTTTGAAATTAAGCGCATCGTAATATGCTTCCATGTCGCTTACGTTAGTACCTTGATCCCAAGGGAACTTAACGGTCTTGTTAGGACCAGTAAAGTAGTACTCTACGTGACATTGTGCACATACAGTTGCTTGTTTCTCACCATCGTCTTGCTCTGCGAAAGGCATACCGATAGCTTCAAACGCTCTTTCAACGTGAGGACGAGTTACCATTAACTCAGGCTCACCGTTTTTAAACGCTTCGCTTTTGGTATTGTGACAGTCAGAACAGCCGATAGGGTTTACAATTTCTTGACCAAGGCGTGCCCATTTACCAGCGAAATAACCATCTTCGCCTTTTTCTTCGATTACGCGGGCAACATCGGGGCTTTTACAGCTCCAACAAGCCATTGGCATTGGACCAGACTTTTCATCTTTAGGACCGCCTGTACGAAGGGTATTTCGTAAGTCGTCGATCGCATAAAAGTGACCACGTGCTTTGTTATAGTCTTTAGCGAAGCCATATCCAGCCCACATGATTACCATGTTTGGATCGCTCGCTAGGGCGTCTTCAATTTCACTGCTTTCAGAAGTTGCTTTCCAAGATTGATATTGTTCAGCGTGTGAAGCTTCAAATTGCTCATTCCTTGGATCACCAATTTTGCCTTCTGCACTAACACTCGTTGCACTAAGAACTAAACTAGCAGCTAGTGCTGTTATTGTACTTGTTATCCAGTGCTTACTCATGGTGTTGCCTCCATGTTTGTTGTTTTTTCATTATTTAACTCCGATTAATTTTTATACCTAGCGTTGTGGACTGGTATCTAATTAGTAACTTGGAGATACCGATATATTCTAACCAATTTTTAATAAGATTTATTAAACAAAAAATATAAATTGTTTCAGATCAAAATATACTTGTGATCTAATGCACAAATTGTATTTTATACTCCTAAAGGGTTAGCTGATTATGTATTGTTACTTAATATGTTAATTTATCAAAGCTACCCCTAAAGTGGTAGTTTTTGTGGTGATTAACACAGATTTTTCAAAAGGTTAGACATTAGCCTTGTTAGAAATAAGGTGAATCAGGTCACTATTTTAAATAGTAAATAAGTATTACCTAGATAACTATTTATAATATACGTCAATAGCGTTGTGGCTGTTTCCAAATAAGACTTATTATCAATTGGGATATATTTTTATTTCATAAACTTTTATATTGATCGGATGTTTTTCAAAAATTGAAATGTCGGATATTAGGATAGGTAAATAATGGGCAATCTTAAGTTGACCATAGTCATAATGTTAAAATCACTTCTTATATTATGTCTCTATGGCTTTTCATTAAATGTTGCTGCTGAAACTTCTGCTACTTCGCCTAGTGCTGAAGTGACATCAGTTACAAAAGAAGCAAAACCAGTTAAGAAAAAAGTCGTTCGAAAACGTCGCTCCAAAGATGACAAATGTCTCAAGTGTCATAATGCAGCGAAGGTAACCTTGCATGGTTCACATGGCGAAAAAGCAGAAGAAGTTTTTGGCAAAGCTATTACCTGCGAAAGCTGTCATAACAAAGTTGGTAGTAAGCACCGCAGAGGTGCAAAAAAAGTTACCAAGTACGCTTCCGCTCAATCTCAGTCCGGTACTAAGAAAACATTATTAAGCCAAGAAGAGGTGTTCAAAGCCAATAAAGAGTGCGTTGAATGCCACGAAGCTAAGTCTCTACAAGAAGCCAGTTGGACTCATGATGTCCATGCAATGAATCTGACGTGCTCTAATTGCCATGATGTACATATAGCAAGTGACGAGAGTAAGAAAATCAAGTCTAAAGCTCGACTTAAAAAGAAAACTGATACAGGTGTAAATGTATTGCTTTTCGATAATCACAAATCAATTGTCAATATGTGCGTTGACTGTCACGCTGATTTCAACGAGATAGCTGCGAAGCAGGAGGATCAGTAGATGAGCTGTTCAAGAAGAAATTTTTTGACCGGAGCTGGTGCCGTTATATTTACTACTGGTGTCGCTGGCACCGTAACGCTAAGCAGTAAGTCTCTAGCATATAGCATGGAAGACGGAAAAAAACGTTATGGTATGGTTTACGATGAAACCGCGTGTATTGGTTGCACGGCGTGTGAGGATGCATGTAGAGAGGTAAATAACGTACCAGAAGGTGTCTCTCGCCTGAAAATCGAACGTAGTGCCCCACAAGGTGAATATCCAAATGTTGATTACAGTTTTAACCGCAACTCCTGCCAACACTGTGATAATGCACCTTGCGTAATGGTTTGTCCTACAGGCGCAGCGTATAAGGATGAAGAAACCGGGATTATCGATGTTCATAATGATAAGTGCGTAGGCTGTGGGTATTGTCTAGCGGCTTGTCCATATCAAGTTCGTTTCTTTCATCCTGAAACTAAATCGGCTGATAAATGTAATTTTTGTCGGGATACAAATCTGGCTAAAGGTAAATTGCCAGCATGTGTCGATGTTTGCCCAACAAAAGCGCTTACGTTTGGTGATCTGAACGATCCTAAATCTAAAATTAACTCTGTACTAAAAGAGAAAATCGTTTATCGAGATAAAGTTCAATTAGGTACTCAGCCTAAACTTTATAAAGTGCCACATGAAAAAGGGGAGATTTAGAGATGGAAGCAGCATTTAATTTCGATTCCCTTGTGTGGGATTGGATCATAGCAATTTATCTATTTTTAGCCGGGATGTCTGCTGGTGCAGTAATGATTTCGATTTACCTGAAGAGAAAAGTTATCGAGGGTGATCCTGCTAAAGATGGTATTCTGAAAGCAACGGCTTGGATAGCGCCATTTGGTATTATTTCTGGTTTAACTATATTGATTTTTCATCTTACAAAACCGTTAATGTTTTGGAAAATCATGATCTACTTTAATACCAGCTCAGTAATGTCTATGGGTGTAATTCTTTTCCAGGTATACATGGCCGTGCTGTTTGTATGGATAGGTATTATCTTTAAAGCCACCATTATGAAATACATGCCAAAGCAGCTTTCTTTCGTTGGTGACTTGATTGATAAATTCGCCAAAGTAGAAAATGCAGTTGAGCTGTTTTTAGGCTTCTTGGCTATCATATTAGCGGCATACACTGGATTCCTGCTCTCAGCATTGAAAACTTACCCAATGTTGAACAATCCTGTATTACCAATATTGTTCTTGTTCTCTAGTTTGTCATCCGGTGCTGCTGCGTGCATGTTATTTGGCATCATCGGATTTAAACAATCTCCAAGTAGCGCAACGGCAAAATGGGTACATAGCTTCGAACGTCCTGTAGTCATGTTTGAGTTATTCGTAATTGTTACTTTCTTCACCGGATTAATTTTTAGTGGAGGTAGAGCAGAAGTTGCCGCCTGGAATGCGATTGGTAGTGGTTTTTGGGCGTCATGGTTTTGGTGGGGTGTTATTGTCATTGGTATGCTTACTCCTCTTGCACTTAACTTTTTCTGTTCTAAAGAGCGACGCCATAAACCAGGGTTTATTATGCTGGTTACTACGTTGAGCCTGATTGGGGTATTGATGTTACGTACCTTTGTTCTATATGCTGGACAGATGACAGTCATTTAGGAATAAGAGGCTTTCTTCTTGTAAGGGGAAAGCCTTAAATAATTAATATATGTATTCAGAAATTGGTCAGTTTTCCCTTCTTTTAGTCGCTTTAACTTCTCTTGCTTCCATCGCGTTTTCTGTGATGTGGTTACGCCAGAAAAGGGAGCGATTTTTCGCTACTCAACTTGCTCTGGTTCATACTAGTTTCTTGTTATCCATAACCTCAATCGTAACATTGGCAGTCGCCTTTGTTACGGATGATTTTTCACTAAGCTATGTCTCTTCTCACTCGAACAGTGAGTTACCACTGTTTTTTAAAGCAGCTGCGGTTTGGGGCGGGCATGAAGGCTCACTTTTGTTCTGGGTTATCACTCTTGCGCTTTGGAATTCAGCTATTGCGTTATTACGTAAACGAATACCTGCTGGTTATCTTTCAAAAGTGTTGCTTATTTCTTCAACATTAGTGGCCGTTTTTGCATTATTTACTTTAATTGCTTCAAATCCGTTTGCATTAAATGAGGTATTGCCAGAAGAAGGCAGAGATTTGAATCCAATGCTGCAAGACATCGCATTGATTTTTCATCCTCCTTTACTTTATATAGGCTATATCGGTTTTGCCTCCAGTTTTGCTTTTGCGTTAGCCTCACTTTGGCAAAAGAAAATTCCCGATTATTGGTATTCGATAAGCCGAGAATTTACCATGGTGTCATGGTTGTTTTTGACCGCCGGCATCTTATTAGGGGCATGGTGGGCGTATTATGAATTGGGTTGGGGGGGCTGGTGGTTCTGGGACCCAGTAGAAAACGCATCGCTTTTACCTTGGTTAACAGCAACGGCGCTAGTACATAGTTTAATAATAAGTGCCGATAAAAATCGCTTGATTGGCTGGAGTCTGGGGCTTTCTTTTATTACTTTCTCCCTAAGTCTGTTGGGTACATTTGTCGTTCGGTCAGGCATTCTAACTTCAGTACATGCTTTTGCCGTAGATCCAACTCGGGGAGTGGTGCTCATTGTTATATTGTTGATTCTAGTATTGGCTGGGTTCGGTAGTCAGATCTATCGATCTGACGACATTCAATCTAAGCCACTTACTCATTTTGCTAGTAAATCATTTTTGTTTTTGTTAGTTAATGGTCTTTTTGTTATTGCGATGCTCACCGTGTTGCTAGGTACTTTTTACCCAATGATATTTCAAATACTAGGGCTTGGTAAAATATCAGTTGGTGCACCATATTTTAATACGTTATTCGCGCCGATTACGTTCATAGCTTTATTACTAATGAGTATTGCACCTCTGATAAGCGGTAAAAAAGATGGGTTCTCAAAACGATTTTTTATTCAGTTTATTATCTCTGTCGTCATTGGATATGCTCTTTATCGTATTCAATACGTGAAACTAGATTGGATGGTGCTACTTACATGGATACTTTCAGCGCAAGTGGTTGTATCAACCACGAGCTCATTGTTTAAGGTATCTAAATGGAATAGTAGAACCAAAATGTTGCCAATGTGGCTAGCCCATTTTGGTGTTGTTTTAGTTTGTGTTGGTGCGGCAATGAATGCTTCGCACTCATTAGAAACCAGTGATCGAATGCAGGTAGGTAGCAAAACGGAATTTGGCGATTTTACCATTTCGTTTGATGAACAAAGGCTTTACGTCGGGCCAAATTACACGTCTGAGCAAGTGTTCATGCTTGCGAATGGTAAAGACTCAATTATTCCCGAACGACGCCATTATCAGGTGCGTGTTATGAATATGACAGAGCCGGGAATTGAGAACTACTGGCACGGTGACTTATATGTAACCTTAGGTGAAAAGCTTCATGATGGCTCATTTGCTATAAGGATCCAGTATAAAGCCTATGTTCAGTGGATCTGGTTTGGAGGAGTGATCATGATATTAGGCGGGCTGCTAGGTTTTGTACTTAGGCTGATTCAAGTGCCTGAGAAAAGGAAAAATTATGCGAATGATTAAGCTTGGTTTGTTCATTGCCGTTCTTTTACTTATATTCGGGACCTTAACCTATGCTCTGCAAGATGATTCTTCTCAAAATAATACCGCGCTTTTGAATCAGCCAGTGCCGAGTTTTGGCCTAGCTGCGTTAAAGCAGAGTGATTTACAATTAGATCAAAATCTTTTTCATCGTAAAGGCTATTCATTATTAAATGTATGGGCGTCCTGGTGCGGTGTATGTAAACAGGAACATTCATTTTTACTTGAACTTAGGAACAAAGGCATTGATATCGTGGGATTAAATTATCGCGATGTTCGTAAAGATGCGTTGGCGGTATTAGATAATGATGGCGATCCATATCAAGAAGTAATATTTGACCCCAATGGGAATTTAGCTCTTGATCTTGGTGTGATCGGGACACCGGAAACTTTTTTGGTTAATAAAGATGGCATTATTATCAAAAGGATCAGTGGTGTACTTGATAATTATGTCTGGACCGAAAATTTTGCAAGCTACTTTGGAAGCTAAATGATGGGGAATATACGGATTCACTGCCTATTGCTATTAGCAGTTATGTTTTCTGTAGTTGTTCATTCAGCTGATAACCCACAGCAGTCCATTTTTTACGATAGTAATAAAGATGTCGCTATTGCAGTGGAGTTATTTGAATTTGAGTCAGAACAACAGAGACAAGAAGCTGTACAGCTGGCTAAAACATTACGCTGTCCTCAGTGTCAGAACCAAAACTTGGTCGAATCTAACTCACCAATAGCTAAAGACTTAAGGCTTAGAGTGTATAAAATGATTAAAGCAGGTCAATCTGACGAAGAAATCATTCAATACATGACACAGAGGTTTGGAGACTTCGTTCTATATGACCCAGCTTTTAACCACACTACTTATGTTTTGTGGTTTATTCCTGTGTTGCTGTTAGTTGCCGGGTTGGTATTGGCAGTTCGAGCGGTAAGCAGAAACAAAGCATCGCTTAAGTCTTGATGCTAAAAAATTATACGTATTGATAACTGCTGGTAATGTGGTAATGTAATGTTATATTATAACATCATTGTCATTAATCTATTAATAGAGTGGTATTCATCTATATGGGGTCGCATTCGATTCATCTGTTGAATAATAGAAATCTGCCCCAATATTGCGAATATCGTCTATAAATAATAAAAGTCTTGCCGAACTGTTTCTGGTTAGATGAATTTGAGTGAGTGTAGATATGGCTGAAGTCCGTGCCAGAGTAGCCTTAAAAGTGGGTTCAAAAAGTAATATTGATGCAGAAATCTTGTCCTTTCGTGGATTAAAGAGTGATAAAGAACACGTTGCTTTGGTGTTCAGGGCGGTTGATTCTCATAAAGGTGTTCCGTTAGTTAGGATGCATTCTGAGTGCCTTACGGGCGATGTATTCCATTCTTCGAGATGTGATTGTGGTGAACAATTAGAAGAAACCATTAATAAAATGGGCGAAGAGGGCGGGATTATTCTTTACCTTCGTCAAGAAGGACGAGGTATCGGTTTATATAACAAAATTGACGCTTATCGATTGCAAAGTCAGGGTATGAACACGTATGAGGCGAATAATCACCTTGGATTCGGCGATGACTTGAGAGATTTTAAAGAAGCAGCACAAATGCTAGAAGCGTTGGGTATCAAGAAGATAAAACTGATCACTAATAATCCAAAAAAAATCAATGAAATAAGAGACTATGGCATTGCGGTTCAGGAAGTGATTAATACGGCCGCGCATGTTAAGCATGGTAACGAAAGCTACCTCAAGGCAAAAGTATCACACGGTAAGCATAATTTAGATATTTAGCCCAAAACATAATTTGATGCATTCAGAAAACCTCACAAACGTGAGGTTTTTTTATGCATTATGTTGGTCAATATTCAATTTCATTTGCCATACTTGTAAGAGCAACCGAAATTGAGGGCACTATTTTGTATCGATTGTTGATGGTTCTATTTTATGCTCTTTTATCATTACCAGTGTTTGCGCTGGAAGATTTTTATCGCTTAAAGTGGCTAGAAACTAATTCTACCTTGGTTAACGAACTAGCGCATCCAGATCAATTGACTACGCTGTACCGTGAAAATCAATATCAAGTGATTTGGTACGATAAAGAATCGATAGATACATTTGAAACCTACCTGGCATTACTGCACTTCTCCGAACTGAGTCCCTATTTCTCAATACGATATAAACGTTTAATAGAGTTAAAACAACATGCAAAAATTTACGAGTACGATCTTCTTGCTACGGACACTTTATTAACCTACCAACAGTACGTCACTTCTTCTAAAGACCACGGATTGCTCTGGTTTTACGGCAATCAGATTACCGATGTAGATGTGTTGTCAGAAAAACTGGATATGGCTTTAATAAGGCTACAAATCCAAAAGGACGATTTGGCAAAATATTTGTGGAGTATTGCACCAACTAGAACGCATTATCTCATCGTGCATCGCACTTTAAATCAATTATTGAATGCTTCACAAGACAGGCTTGAGAAATATGCACAAGTGGGTCAGAAGCGGCTAGGGGATTCGTTGCTAAATAAAAAAGTGTTAATAGCAAGATTTAGTGCAGTAGGTTTGGATACATCAAAGGTAGAAATTAAATCAAAAAACCTGGACCCGGAGCTGGTTATTGTACTTGAACAGTTCCAACGAATGCATGGTTTAAAGCCTGATGGGATCATTGGCAAAAAAACGCTTTATTGGATTAACTATCCGATAAGAGAAAGAATACGTTCATTAGCTCTAAATTTAGAGAGAAGCCGGTTGCAACCAAGCGGTCGAGACAACGTCATTTTGGTTAATTTACCTAGCTTTCAAATCAGCTATTGGTCAAAGGGCAAAGAAGTGTTTTCGTCTAAAGTCATCGTTGGTAAGAAAAAGCGAAAAACGCCATTGATTAATATAAAAATGGATTCGCTGATCTTCAACCCCTCATGGCGAGTGCCTAGGAAAATAGTAAAAGAAGATATTATCCCGGCAGTGAAGAAGGATGCTACCTATTTGGATAAAAACAATTTTAAGATCATAGAAACATGGCAGTCGGAAAAAGAAATACCATCAGACACACTTGACTGGAATAAAGTAACGCCAGAAAACTTTAGCTATCAGCTTATCCAGGCTCCAGGAATGAGAAACGCATTGGGGCAGTACAAGTTCAATACTCCAAACCCTAGAGCAATATATCTACATGATACACCCGCTAAGTATTTATTTGATGAAGCGTCAAGGGCCTATAGTTCGGGGTGCATAAGGATTCAGTATGCTGATGAGTTAGTGCAAACCGTATTGGAAACTCAAGGAATAGATGCCCCTGACAGCATAGAAATCAAAGATCAATCCGATCATAGGGTTTCACTGAAACAGAAGATACCAGTTCATATATTGTATCAAACAGCGTGGTTAGAAGAGGGTGTGGTTCAATACCGTAATGATATCTACGATTATGATAATAGGAAGCAAGATCTCGTTTTAACGATTAACTGACAAATCAAATTCAGCAGATAAAAACCTTGTTAAATCAGCTCATAACCTTAGCTAAATACTAATACAAGGTATATGTAGCACGATATATATGTTTGACTGATTAAAAACTATACGATAAATTCTTCAGCTCCTATCATCAGTCGTTGTAGTATTTATGTCATTAGATTTGTTAAACCGCCGTCAATTTCTTAAAGCCGCAACAGGAAGTTTCGCTTTAGCCACCATTTTTCCTAGTAACGCGATTGCTGCGTTAGCGGAACAAAGGAAAGTTATTACTCTTAATAATTTGCATACTGGTGAAACGTTGCAAACTTGTTATTTTGATGGAGCGAACTTTGTTGAGTCTGAGCTGGACAAGATAAACCACTTATGCCGAGATTTCCGTAGAAACGAAGTGTTTCCTTTAGATAAAGAATTACTCACTCAGCTCGATAATATCCAAACCTTATTGAAGTCGAATGCTGAGGTTCAAATAATTTCAGGTTATCGCTCTCCAGCGACCAACGAAGCATTACGTTCGAAATCGAATGGCGTTGCGAAAAAGAGCTTTCATATGCAAGGAAAAGCGCTTGATTTTCGTTTAGTCGGAGTGGACCTTAAAGACGTTCGAAAAGCTGCATTGCAGCTAAAAGCGGGTGGTGTTGGTTATTACCCTGGTAGTAACTTCGTTCATATTGATACAGGACGTGTTCGCTCCTGGTAGTACTTGTAATCTTTAACCTCCAGTGTCATAGTTTTGCCAAAATATAGTCCAACGCTGAGCAAAATAATGAGCCTGAAATACCAAATCGTTCCAGTTACCTCTTTTTCACAAAATTGTTCCATTGTATGGTGCGATGAGACAATGAAAGGAATCGTTGTCGACCCTGGCGGGGATGTCACCCAACTTGTTATGTTAATTGAAGAGCTAGGTGTTGATGTCGTTAGTCTGGCATTAACCCATGGACATCTTGATCATGTTGGTGGTACAACCCCTTTAGCTAAAAAACTTGGTACAAACGTCATCGGGCCACACAAAGCGGACAACTTTTGGTTGCAGGGCTTAGAGGGCCAGAGCCAGATGTTTGGTTTTCCGTTGACGCAGTCATTCGAGCCAGACCAATGGTTGGTTGAAGGCGATGAGATCCATTTCGGAAATCAGGCGCTGAACGTTATTCATACGCCGGGACATACGCCGGGACACGTCATTTTTTACAGTAATGAAGCAAAACTAGCTTTTGTCGGTGATGTTCTATTCTCTGGTGGTATTGGGCGTACTGACTTTCCTCAGGGTGATTTTAATACTTTGATCAACTCAATTAAGAACAAACTTTGGCCTTTAGGTAATGAAACGACGTTTGTTCCCGGTCATGGACCAACTTCCACTTTTGGTCATGAGAGAGTAAATAATCCATTTGTAGCCGATGAAATGCCGCTTTATTAATCTTAAATCTATCGAGGTAAAAAAGTATAAAAACGACAGAATTCTCAAAATAAGCTATTGATTGGTCTGATGTGTTTAATAAGTAATCAGTCTTTCGTGCTTAACTGTCATTTGGCACAAAAATTTGTTATAAAACGCGCTTTGATTTTTGCCACATTTGGCTGTGATTTAGGAAAACAACTTAATGAGACTTGCTCATAAACGTAAAGTGCAGATGAAACTGCAAAAACGTATTAAAGCTACGGTAGGTACAACATTGGCTTCAGATTCTGTTACCAATACTGTAAAAGAATCTCCAGTTAAAAAAGTAACTGAACCAGCAGTAAAAGCCGTTGCGGTATCACTAACACCAAAACAACAGCAAGTATTAGATATCGTCACTAACAATCCTGAAGGCATTAACCCAAAAGGTATTGGTCTTGAAGCAGGTCAAGAAGATGTGAAGGCTGCGGCTTGGGCAACAGGCGCTCTTAAGAAATTACTTGAGGAAAATCTAGTTGCAAAAGAGCAGATAGCAGGCAATAAAGTTATTTATAAGCTTGTATAAACGCTTTCCATGTTTTGATAGAGAAGCCTCCTTTGTGAGGCTTTTTTATTTTCTGCTTTATCCTCTTGATTTGTTTTTCTCGTTCAAATTCAGCCAAATAGAGATTCACATCACATTTACTTAACATACCATGCAATTAAAATAACGGTAACTACTTAAGTGTTTTTGTGCTGCTCGTAGTAAAAAAATATTAAACAATGTTTGCTAAACAGTATGTTGAAATGGCTTTAATTGGATAATACGTATTAATACGTAATACGAAGGTCTAAAGAGTAAGATTGTTTGTTATTTTGTTGCGTGTTCGTCCTGATTTCCTAATAGTAAAAAAATGTTCATTGTAGAAGCGTGTACTTATTGAACCGAGTACAAGGCAATTTTACAAAGGATTAAGGGTATGAGCCTAATAAAAAAATCAGTAAAACGAGTATTGGCAGGAAGCATGATCGCAGCTGTTGCCTGCACCGCATTGATGACTACTTCGGCTACTGCGGCTGAAAAAGTGTATCGTTTGAAACTCGCTGAAACGTGGGGACCGAACTTCCCTGTTTTTGGTGATGCCACTAAAAATATGGCCGCCATGGCAGAGAAAATGTCGAATGGTCGTTTAAAAATTCGAATTGATTCAGCAAACAAACACAAAGCACCATTGGGTGTTTTTGATATGGTTAAGTCCGGACAATACGACATGGGCCATTCAGGTTCATATTATTGGAAGGGTAAGGTTCCGAATACGCTCTATTTTACCTCTATGCCATTTGGTATGACACCTGCGGAGCAATACGCCTGGTTTTATCACGGTGGTGGTATGGAGCTGATGGAGCGCGTCTACTCACCGCACAATCTAATGTCATTCCCTGGCGGAAATACAGACATCCAAATGGGTGGCTGGTTCCAAAAAGAGATTAATACAGTCGATGATCTTAAAGGTCTTAAAATGCGAATTCCAGGCTTTGCCGGAGAAGTATTAGCGGAACTTGGGGCTAAACCAACCAATATTGCACCTGGAGAGTTATACACCTCTCTTGAAAGACGCACTATCGATGCGTTGGAGTGGGTAGGTCCTTCTCTGGATTTGCGCATGGGCTTTCACAAAATAGCTCCTTACTATTATACGGGCTGGCATGAGCCAGGATCAGAGCTGCAATTTCTTGTAAATCAACGTACATGGAAACGCTTACCAGAAGATCTGCGAGAAATCCTTCGAGTGGCAATGAAAACTGCCGCGTACGACATGTATACACAAGCAACGCATGAAAGTGGTAAGAACTGGTCGACCATGAAGTCAGAATACCCCGATGTACAAGTAAAAGACTTCCCACCAGCAGTGATGAAAGAAATGCGAGCTGCAAATGATAGGTTATTAGCAGAGCATGCGGCTAAGGATCCTTTAACTAAAGAGATCCAAGAGTCACAAGCCAGTTATTTGAAGCAAGTTCGTTCATGGACAGATATTTCACATAGAGCTTACTTGAATAGTCAGGCACAAGCCAAATAGAAGAGAATGGCCAGTCGATAGTATTCGTCTGGCCTTTGAAGCCTAACAAAACTGTTAATTATTATATCTATTTATTCCATGGAGTCTGAAATGAGAAGCCTCATCAAGATGGAACAGTTACTAAACCGCATTGGTGACTTTTTAGGCTGGTTGTCTAGCATCCTGTTTTTATTGTTATTGGCGAATGTGGTATATGACGTTGTTATGAGGTATGTCTTCAATGATGTATCTATTGCATTTCAGGAACTTGAGTGGCACCTATTCTCTAGTGTATTTCTTCTGGGCGTACCATTTGCCATTCGTTCTTCGGGCCACGTTCGTGTTGATGTCTTTTATGAAAGATTGTCGTTACGGGCTCGTGCAATAATCGACTTGTTAGGTACGCTGATATTTTTACTACCATTCTGCTTGTTAGTTGCTTGGTTCGGTATCGATTTTGCCAAGGAGAGTTTTGCCTTAGGTGAAACCTCAGGGGATCCTGGCGGATTGCCTTATCGGTGGATAATAAAAGCGATGATCCCAACGTCTTTTATTTTTATGGCTATTAGCGGAGTTGGTCTGCTTATCCATTCAATAAACAGTATTCTTTATCCTCAAATAGTGCATGGGAATACAAACGTTCACGGGAGCGACCTATGATTGGTATAGTCATGTTTTTCGTTGCACTGGTTGCGTTACTTATCGGGTTTCCAGTCGCATTTACATTTGGCGGTATAGCGCTTCTATTTGGGGTTTGGGCTGAAGGCATAGAAATGTTCGCTTTCATGCCTTATCGTATTCAGTCCATTATGGAAAATACGGTGTTGATGGCAGTACCTTTATTTGTATTTATGGGGTTAGTGTTACAAAAAACTAAGCTGGCAGAGCAACTGCTAGAGTCAATGGGCCGTTTATTTGGTGGTGTTCCGGGAGGCATTGCTATCTCAACGGTATTGGTTGGTGCGTTACTGGCAGCTTCTACTGGTGTTGTTGGTGCTTCGGTAGTGGCCATGGGACTTATATCACTGCCAGTTATGCTTAAGTATAATTATGACAAGGGACTTGCCTGCGGGACTATTTGTGCGTCGGGTACTTTAGGTCAGATCATTCCTCCTTCAATCGTACTGATATTGTTAGGTGACGTTTTGGGCGTGCCTGTTGGGGATTTATTTCAGGCGGCATTGTGGCCTGGTTTTGTTTTGGTTGGCGCATACATCCTTTATATCCTAATCTATGCCAAATTGAACCCAAGCGCAGCACAACCTATTGCCAGAGACGAGTCCATTTCTCGGCGTGAAGAGGTGTTTAAAGCCTTAAAAGCGGTTATACCACCTTTGGCATTAATTATCGTAGTTTTGGGCTCCATTTTTGCTGGTGTAGCGACACCAACGGAGTCAGCAGCATTGGGTGGTGCAGGGGCAATTGTGCTCTCCATTT
Organism: Vibrio sp. UBA2441; assembly: GCA_002342685.1. Lineage (GTDB taxonomy): Bacteria > Pseudomonadota > Gammaproteobacteria > Enterobacterales > Vibrionaceae > Vibrio. The sequence continues at coordinate 116,234 of DDQN01000031.1, read as the reverse complement.
TATACCGTCAGTTTAGTTGGCGCATGACTTATGATGCCGCTAAAGAAACAGTAAAAGTAACGGCAATGGTATTTGCCATACTTCTAGGCGCGACGGCGTTTTCAATGGCGTTCACCTACACTGGTGGAGACATATTGGTTGAAGAATGGATGATGGAAATACCTGGCGAAAAGTGGGGATTCTTAATCATTGTAATGCTAGTTATCCTTGTATTAGGCTTTTTCATCGATTTCGTGGAAATATGTTTTATTATTGTACCTATTATCGCGCCTGTGGCCGAACTCATGGGAATAGATATGGTGTGGTTTGCCATTCTGGTGGCAATGAATCTACAGACCTCGTTTTTAACCCCGCCTTTTGGTTTTAGCTTGTTCTATCTTAAAGGAGTGGCTCCGAAGGGGGTAACAACACTGGATATTTATCGAGGCGTAATTCCATTTATTGCTATTCAGGTCTTAGTATTAGCTTCGCTACTGATTTTCCCTGGGTTTTATGGAATGTGATCTAACTCTTGGATTTCTAGGTAAAACTTCAGAGCGTTAGCCTGCCTTGCTACTATACACAAGTAATCTGGCCTTTAGGTCCGTATCCTGAAGTCACTTGAGTATATAAAACCGTTCTTACTCAAATCGATGAGAAGAACGGTTTTTTACGAGGGAAGGGAATGCCTCTTAAAGTAAAACTGATATTACTTACTTTAATTCCGCTGATTATGGTGACAGCCAGTATCAGCTGGATTGCTATCTATCAGACTCAATCGCTGGGCAAAAAAGAGATCGAGATATTTCAACAGAATTTAATTAAATCTCGGGAATCGGCACTTAAGGACAGTGTTGATCTTGCTTTAAGCGCGATAAAACCAGTTTATGACAAAGCCGGTAGCAACGAAATCCAAGCAAAAAACAAGGTTAAAGAAATCATTAACGGACTTAGGTTCGGTTCTGATGGTTATTTTTTTGTTTATGATCAGAATGGCGTAAATATGGTTCACCCTGTTTTACCTGAGCTGGTAGGACAAAACCTATTAACACTTCAGGACAGAAATGGTGACTATTTAATTGAGACTTTGTTATATCAGGCCCAGAGTGGCGGCGGTTTTCACCGATATTTATGGGAAAAACCATCAACAAAAGAAGTTGTACAGAAACTCAGTTATGTTGCCTGGCTGGAAAAATGGGGTTGGATGGTTGGAACGGGTCTTTATATAGAAGATATCCACCAAGAAGTCGCTTTAATGCAAGCTTCAGTAAATACTAATATTGAAACCACTTTTTTCTCCGTTATCGCCATTTTAGTTACCACGGTAGCCGTAATCATCGTACTTACTCTCGCGATCAACCTGCATGAACACCGGATAGCGGACAGAAACCTTAAAGAGCTTGCTCACAAAACCGTGATGTTTCAGGAGGATGAAAAAAAACATCTGGCCAGAGAGCTGCACGATGGTATTAACCAACTGCTGGTATCGAGCAAGTGCCACTTGGAATTACTGGATAATAAACTGATTGATCGTACAAAAAATCCCGAATTGATTGAGCATCTTGGAAAATCACAACAATCGTTATCGACAGCAATCAATGAGGTTCGTCGGATATCACACAATCTTCGACCAAGTGCGTTAGATGATATTGGACTAGAGGCTGCGCTCAACACCCTGCTTAAAGATTTTCGTTCTCACTCAGAGATCGACATTGAGATTTTGTTTGATACACAGCAAGGAAAACTGAAATCGGAAGTGGCTACGACGTTATATCGAGTGACGCAAGAGTCTCTTACTAACATTGAAAAGCATGCGAAAGCGACTAAAGTGACTATAATCCTCCAGCAGATGGGGGATCTACTTCAGCTAATGATTCGTGATAACGGTATAGGTTTTGATGATCTAGAAGTATCGAAACAAAAAGGCATTGGACTGAGAAACATGCGAGAGAGGGTTGAGTTTATTGGTGGTGATTTTGAGATTATAACTGAAGCAGGACTGGGAACTGAAATAACTGTATTACTAAATTTAGATGGGTTAATGGCATGGAAAAACCGATAAGAGTGATTATTGTTGATGACCATCAGGTAGTGTTAGAAGGTTTTATGGCACGACTTAAAATGGAGCCTGAAATTGAAGTCGTAGCTACAGCCAGTAATGGACTGACTGCGATAGATATTGTAAAGGAGTTCACTCCTGATGTTGTATTAATGGATGTCAGTATGCCGATAATGAATGGCATAGAGTCGACTAAGTTGATCAAAGAAGAATTTCCGGACGTTAAAGTTCTGATGCTAACGATGCACGATAATCGAGAATACATAATGAATGTCATGCAAGCTGGTGCGGTCGGGTATATGTTGAAGGAGATATCGGCTGAAAAAATGGTTCAGGCAATCAAAACAGTGAATCATGGTTCAACATACTTTTGTGAATCAACAACCCAAACACTGTTTACGGAGCAGGTTATTCCGACTGCTCAAAAACCCAACCCGCTTAGCCGGCGTGAAGAAGCTGTTTTAAAATTAGTAGCGCAAGGCGCCAGTAGTAAAAAAGTAGCTGGTTTACTGAACATCAGCTATCGAACGGTAGAAACGCACCGACAAAACATAAAGCACAAACTGGATATTCATTCCACAGCTGAACTGGCTAAATATGCTGTGGATAAAGGCTTGGTCAATTAATGAAGCATAAAACATACCGCCTAACCTTATAAAGTTTATGAAATAATTTTTCATAAATGTTATTCTTTGGGCACTTTATCGCAAAAAAGTACCATTTAATCTGTTCTATTTGTGTCAACTTTTGAAAGATTAATACTTTTTTGTACTAACCAACGGAAGTTCCAAGGTGAAATTTTGACTAAAGGAATCGATAAATACAGTATTGATAGTACTGATTATACGATAGGACAAGACAACGTACAGAAATGGGGATTTGATGTACACAATCCCGTATTCGGCATTAGTGCTGGACTGATTGGCCTATTTATTATTGCTTCACTGGTAAGTGATGCAGAAACGGCGAAATCGATGCTAGACGGTGTTAAATGGCAGATAATAGGCATGTTTGATAGCTTGTTTATCTGGTCAGCGAACATATTTGTTATCTTTTGTTTGGTGCTGATCGTTTCTCCATACGGAAAGATTCGTTTAGGAGGGCAAGACGCTGAAGCAGACTATTCATTTATGTCTTGGATCGCGATGCTGTTCGCCGCAGGTATGGGCATAGGCTTAATGTTCTGGAGTGTTGCAGAACCAATTGCTTATTTTACTGGCTGGTACGAAACGCCGTTGAATGTCCCTGCTAACTCTCCCGAAGCCGCGAAACTCGCTTTAGGCGCGACCATGTTCCACTGGGGTCTTCACCCATGGGCTATTTATGGCATAGTCGCACTTTCTCTAGCATTCTTTACCTACAATAAAGGCCTTCCACTCTCAATGCGTTCTATATTCTACCCATTATTGGGTGACAGAGCATGGGGATGGGCTGGACACATCGTTGATATTCTTGCAGTACTGGCAACCCTATTTGGTCTTGCGACCTCGTTAGGTTTAGGTGCACAACAAGCAGCAAGTGGTATTAACCATGTATTTGGTCTTGATGGCGGATTAGGATTACAGATTATAGTCATTTCGGTGGTCACTCTACTGGCAGTTGTTTCAGTAGTGAGAGGTATCGATGGTGGTGTGAAAGTGATCAGTAATATTAACATGGTGGTGGCACTTCTATTACTCATGTTGGTCGCGTTAATCGGTTATGCTGTCGCATTTGGTTCTATACCAACAACATTTATGGCTTATGTCGAAAATATCATTCCATTAAGCAACCCGGTTGGGCGTGAAGACGAAGCTTGGTTCCAAGGCTGGACTGTGTTCTATTGGGCTTGGTGGATTTCATGGTCACCATTTGTTGGCATGTTCATCGCCCGAGTTTCACGCGGCAGAACAATAAGAGAATTTATTACAGCGGTTCTTATTGTCCCAACATTTGTGACGTTAATTTGGATGTCAGTTTTTGGTGGAATGGCAATCGATCAAATAATTAATGGCATTGGTACGCTTGGCACAGAAGGACTAACAGAAGTTCCGCTGGCTATGTTCCAGATGTTTGAAGCATTACCATTTGGTACTGTTTTATCTATTATTGCGATTATTCTCGTCATGGTATTCTTCATAACTTCATCAGATTCTGGCTCTTTAGTTATTGATAGTATTACATCAGGCGGAAAAGTAGATGCTCCTGTTTTGCAACGGATCTTCTGGGCCTTTTTGGAAGGTGCGGTTGCGGCTGTGCTGCTTTGGATAGGCGGAACTGAGGCTATACAAGCTCTTCAAGCGGGGGCAATTTCAACCGCTCTGCCGTTTACCTTTGTGTTACTTGCGATGTGTGTCAGTTTAGTTCTGGGGCTTAGAACTGAAAAGTAATATATTTGATACGACTTCAGTATGAAAAAAGGCTTACATTGTAAGCCTTTTTTTTATTTCCAAATTCGACAAATGGGTGTATCTGGAGAGTAATGGTAAGCGACTTGAGCTTGAAAAAGTTCCGCGGTGGCAATAGCATCAGTAAGTGCATGATGAGGAGGGTAGGGAGGAAGTCCATATCTCTTTCTACTAGTACCTAAACGAACCGATGCAGGTTTAGACCCTTTTAACCAATTCATAAAGCTTCGATTTTTCTTTTTTTGAATTCTAGATTCAATCTCCAAAGTATCAACGACCGGAAACAAAATACCTTCACCAATACGATGTTTCAGGGCAATATCAAAAAACTCGCGTTCAATTCGTCGATAGTGGACAACGACAATGCTGCCCGCCAGTGACTCTAATACTTGTTCCAAAATACGTTTTAGATCAGGTGCGTCAACAATATCGCTGTGGGTGATACCGTGAATAACGACAGACTCTTCGTCTAAAGATGTATTCGGGTTTACATACCAATGTTTGGCTTGATTTAGAAATACCCTATTGAGGGTGAAGGGCACGAGGCCAATACTTATGATGTCATCTTTTACGGGATCTAGCCCTGTGGTTTCAAAATCCAGAGCGACAAACTTTAGTTGAGAAAGTGGAATGCTTTCATCAATGACACCTTGTTGATAAAACTGTGCCAATCGTTCATCTTTTACTTTCTCTAACATAGACTTGTAATGCTGTGTCCAGTCGTAGTTAGAGGTGTTGTAGAATTTATTTAAAAGGTTCATAAACGGTGACCCTATTTAAACTTGTTGCTGGCTTGATATCTGAACTTAAGAAAGTTTTGCGCATTACTTAAGATCTGAAACGCATCTTTTAAGTTACGCCTATCAAAGTCAGAGATATTGTCAGGTTCAATATTGTTGTCAGGTTCTATGTTGCTTTCAACGTCGATTGCTTGATGACGAATACGAACCATAGATATAAATTCCATTGCATCTCTTAAGTCCTGTGCCCGACCTTTTGGCAGTATTCCGGCGTCGATAATATCATCGAGTCGTTCAAATGAGTTTTGTGAACGAGAGCCAACAGCCAATGCATGCACACGAATGAGATCAGCAAGTGGGGCTGTTCCACGTCTTTTTAGGTTAATGGAGTTTTTGTGTTGGCCATCTTTTTCCATTACAAAGCTTTGGAAAAAACCCAATGGAGGTGTGCGATTTAACGCATTTCGGGCTAGACATGCTAAGAACCGATTATTTCTTCTTGCTCGACGAACAATAAAGCTATTCAACTGTTCTGCCCACTTTAACCGACCATAAACGCCATCTAAATCGAAGAATATTGAGCTGTTTAAAAGTGCCTTCGGGTTTGGGTCATCTATCCAATCAGCGAAACAAGCTTCCCATTCACGCCTTGTCATTCTCCACATAGGGTTAGTTGCCATGATGTCTCCGGTACAATAATGGTAACCACAAAGAGCAAGGCCATCGCAGACAAACTCTGATAGCTGTTCAAAATAAGTATTGTGTTTTTGAGCGTTGTAGCTGTCATCCAAAATAATCGCGTTATCTTGATCAGTGACCATTAATTGTTCATCACGAGCCATAGAGCCAAGGGCTAAGAAACAGTATGGAACGGGAGGAGGCCCAAGCTTCTCTTCTGCTAATTCAATAATCCTCTGTTTAAAGCTTCGACCAATTACAGACATGGCACTACCGACCATATGCGAATTAGCGTCTTCGTTAACTAACCGAACAAAGCTGTCTTTTACCTGTTCAGATAGGGCTTGTAATTCTTCAATAGAGGATTGCAGGAAAATACTACTAACCAGCAGTAGTGAGTTTTGAGATTCATACCGAACAATATCTGTGGTCTCTAAAATACCGATAGGTTGGCGTTTTTTAAATACGGGCAAGTGATGGACATTGTACCGAAGCATTGTCAGCATAGCTTCGTATACATAAGCGTTATGGTCTAGAGATATGACTTCAACAGTCATCACGTTTGATACATTATCTGCAGGGTTAAGCCCTTCAGCGAGAACGCGTGTACATAAGTCTCTATCCGTTATGATTCCGATAATATGATTGTTATCTTCATCATCTTGCTCTATCTCAGGATCATAGATTAGCAATGATGATACGGACTCTTCGGCCATTTTCATTGCAGCGGACTGGATCGTGACATCTTTAGCGATAGCAATGGGATCCCGGGTTAAGAGTGTCGACACTTTTGAAGTTGTCAGGTCGTTAGCATCGCTATTGTTAGAAACCGTCTGTCTAAGGCGAACGTTATCCTCCACTTCAACAAAATCGGCAAAGTTTTCATGGTTGTCGTAAAGCTCTTGAAACACGGCTTCAGGTATACAGTAAAGCAACGTATCTTCTATCGCTTTCGCCGGGAATCGAACTTTGTTATTGGTCAATAGACCCATTTGGCCGAGAAGAGCCCCTTCATCAAGGCGATTATATAATTCACCTTTACGACGATACACTTCAACGACTCCACTACGTACCATGTAAAGATCATGGATATGATCACCTAAATGAATGATAGGTGTATCTTCGCGAAAATAAGATATTTCTATATTCTGAGTGACCAGTTTAATAGCTTCTTCAGGAAGTTCGTTAAATGGAGGATATTGGATGAGAAAGTTCTGTATCTCAAGTAGCTCTGCGTCCATAAATGGCCTCTTAAAAAATTGGGGCCAGACACCAAGTTTGGTGTCTGGCCCCAAAATTCGTTATATATATTTATAATACTGCGGCAATTCCTTTACATAAAGGCTGCATATTTGCTTTTGTCATACCGGCTACACTAATTCGGCCTGAACCAACAATGTAGATGCCAAACTCTTCTTTTAGTCTCTCTACCTGAGCTTTTGTAAGACCAGAAAAAGAGAACATACCATTTTGACGTTCAATAAAGCTGAAGTCCGCGGTTGCGCCTTCAGCTTTTAATGATTCTACAAACAGTGAGCGCATTTCCTGAATACGATCGCGCATTTCGGCAACTTCTTGTTCCCATTCAGCGCGTAGCTCTGGATTATTCAAAATATGTGTTACTACTGCTGAGCCGTGAGCTGGTGGGTTAGAGTAGATTGAGCGAATAATGGCTTTCACTTGTGAAAATGCGGTGTTGGCAACATCTTCTGATTGAGCAACGAGAGTAAATGCGCCAACACGTTCATTATACAAGCCAAAGTTTTTCGAGAATGAGCTAGCGACAAGAATTTCTTTATTGAACTGAGCGAAAATACGCAGACCAGCGGCATCTTCTTCTACACCTTTAGCAAAGCCTTGGTATGCAAAATCAAACAGAGGCAGAAGTTTTTTATCTGCACAAAGCTTAGCCAACTCTGTCCATTCTTCCTCTGTTGGGTCAACACCCGTTGGGTTATGGCAGCAGCCGTGAAGCAGAACAATATCGCCTTCTACGGCATTTTGTAGGTCGGCAACCATTTGATGGAAATCTTTACCTTTAGTTTCTGCATTGTAGTAACCATACTGAACGGTTTCTAACCCAGCCGCTGTAAATACGCTATTATGGTTTGCCCACGTTGGGTTGCTGATCCAGATCTTTGGAGCGCCAAGTTGGCGTTTGATAAATTCACCAGCGACACGTAATGCACCAGTACCACCTGGAGCCTGAGCAGTTTTTGCTCGTTTTGAAGAGACAATTTCTGCGTCAGAGCCGAATAGCAATTTTTGCACAGCTAAACTATATTCAGCCGTACCTTCGATAGTCAGATAAGATTTTGTTTTTTCTGTTTCCAGAAGTGCTGCCTCGGCTTTTTTGACCGTAGCCAAAACGGGGGTGGTGCCTTGCTCATCTTTGTAGACGCCAGCGCCTAAATTTATTTTTTCAGCACGAGTATCTTTTTTAAATAGTTCTGTTAAGCCAAGAATAGGGTCTGCAGGAGCAGCAACGACTTTATCAAACATAATCTTCATCCATGTAGTTTGTGACAGTGACGCCTTCTTTATACCTTTATGATCCAATGGAAACAACAGGTAAAATGGATAAAATATTAATTTATTTCAATTTGGTAGTAATTAATGATTTAAGTCAGGAATTTTGTCCATTAACTTGGCGCTAACAGAGCAATTCCTGACTAGTAGTGTAACTAAAATGAGTGAAACTGTTTTGGATATCAAAGCTCGTGTTTATCTACATGTTTAGCGGCGATAGCAACAAACTCAGACTCCACGGCGAGAAAGGCGTCTACTATCTGTGGGTCAAAATGGGAGCCAGAACCTTGTACTAGTATCGATTTCGCTTTTTCATGACTAAATGCGGGTTTATAGACTCTTTTCGATATCAAAGCATCATAAACATCAGCTAATGCCATTAGACGACCAGAAACAGGAATGTCTGAGCCTAAAAGTTTGTTAGGGTATCCAGACCCATCCCATTTCTCATGGTGCGTTAATGAAATCTCTTTGGCGACATTTAAAAACGAAGTGGAACCCAGCTGTTGTTCTGCAATGGATAACGCATCTGCGCCGATTTGAGGGTGCTGTTTCATGATTTCAAACTCATCGTCTGTGAGTTTACCGGGCTTAAGTAATACGCTATCTGGAACGCCGACTTTACCAACATCGTGTAGCGGGGCAGACTTATAAAGCAACTCGATATAGGATGTGGTAAGTAAACTTTGGAACGGTTCTTTTTGTGCCAGTTCTTCGGCCAACACTTTCACATATTCTTGAGTTCTTAAAATATGTGCGCCTGTTTCGTTGTCGCGAGACTCTGCAAGTGCAGCAAGGCTAACGATGGCAACATCACGCGTCGTCTGTACCTCTTTATGACTGACCTCTAGAGAATCTAACATGTTATTTGTCAGGTAAGCGACTGAGCCCAGTTCATCATGTTCATATACTGGTACTCTAGTATTTGGTGCGCCCGCACAAACGGCTGAAAGGGCTTGTTCTTGAGATTGCAGCATCTTATGCAATAGCTTTGTCCATAACTTGATGATAAATAGGGCATAACCAAATAATACCACTGCAACATAGATAAACTCTTTAATAACGCTTATTTTTCCGGTGCCGTCGATCAGTTTTTCAGGGTTATGTTCAAGCCAATAAATATCTTTTATTTCAATCATTATCATTGACGCCGTAAGTGCAATGATAAGTAAAGAAAAAAGGCCAATCATCTGTTTGATAATAGAACGTCTTTCACCTGATAGACTTTGCTTGTATTCACCGCTGTTAATGTAACGTTCTTTGTCCAGAAGTTCCAAAATGACGCCAGTTAAAAAACCGAATAAGGTCATACCAAAAACAACTTTAAAGTTGCTATCTAAACCAAAGTCGTACATCAGGTTATAAAAAAGCGCAAGCGGTAATGAGTAGGCGAAAAACAAGGCTGTGTCCAATTTTGCGATACTGCCTTTGTAGGAATAAATACCTAATTTTGAAAGCATAAGACGAGTAGAGAGGAGTACGGCGAATACAAGGGAAACTTGATAGAAAAGTTCGCTAGTCGTCAGGGTGTCTAAAAACGGACAGACGCGACTAACATAAGTGCCATAAACAATGGCCGCGATCATGTATGTTGTGAGTATTCTAGCTTTCTGATAGTTAGGTTTATACATTGTTATTACCTGTCTATGTTTTTATTCTTTACAGAAGACCATTAGATTAAAGAAATTATTTCATGGTGCAACAAAAGCGAGGGGTGAAGTGAAGGTTTTATTATCAGCATTAAAAAAGCCGCCTCTTTAGGCGGCTTATTCAGATTAGAAACTAGCGCTTCTAGGCGTACGAGGGAATGGAATAACATCTCTTACGTTCGCCACACCGGTAACGTAGGAGACTAAACGCTCAAATCCCAGACCAAAACCAGCATGTGGAACTGTACCGTAGCGACGAAGATCGCGATACCAATTCATATGCTCAGGATCGATGTTCATTTCTTTCATACGGCTGTCTAGCATATCCAAACGTTCTTCACGTTGAGAGCCACCAATGATTTCGCCGATACCCGGTGCAAGAACATCCATAGCGGCAACGGTTTTACCATCATCATTCATGCGCATATAGAAAGCTTTGATGTCTTTCGGGTAGTTTTTAACAATAACAGGCGCTTTGAAATGTTCTTCAGCAAGAAAACGTTCGTGCTCTGAAGACATATCGATACCCCATGCAACAGGGAACTCAAACTCGCGACCCGAATCAAGAAGAATTTGGATAGCGTCTGTGTAATCAACTTGAGCAAAATCGGAATCAACGAAGCTTTCTAAACGGCTAATAGCTTCTTTATCTATGCGCTGTGCAAAAAACTCAAGGTCATCACGGCGCTCTTCAAGCACGGCTTTAAATACATACTTGAGCATATCTTCAGCTAAGCCAGCTACGTCATCTAAGTCTGCAAACGCAACTTCTGGTTCTACCATCCAGAACTCTGCAAGGTGACGACTGGTGTTTGAATTTTCAGCGCGGAACGTTGGGCCAAAAGTATAAACTTTACTTAACGCACAAGCATAAGCTTCCGCATTCAATTGGCCAGATACAGTCAGGAACGTCTCTTTACCAAAGAAATCTTCATTGTAGTCGATATCGCCCTTTTCGGTACGAGGAAGGTTTGCCATATCCAATGTAGAAACACGGAACATTTCGCCAGCACCTTCAGCATCAGAGGATGTGATCAATGGAGCAGACATCCAGAAGTAACCTTGCTCATGGTAGAAGCGATGAATTGCTTGAGACAAGCAGTTACGAACACGGGCAACGGCACCAATAACGTTAGTGCGAGGACGAAGGTGAGCAACTTCACGTAAGTATTCGATAGAGTGACGAGTCTTAGCCATAGGGTAAGTGTCTGCGTCTTCAACCCAGCCGACAACTTTTACGTCAGTTGCCGCGAGTTCAAAGTCCTGCCCTTTTGCTGGAGACTCAACAATTTTACCTGTTACTTCTACAGAACAACCTGTGGTTAATTTTAGAATTTCAGATTCGTAATTATTCAGATTATTAGGGACCACGGCCTGAATCGGGTCGAAACAAGAGCCGTCATAAATGGCGAGAAAAGAGATTCCGGCTTTGGAATCACGACGTGAACGGATCCAGCCACGGACAGTTACTTCACTGTCGACCGCAAGCTTTCCGTTTAATACGTCTGTTACAGGCGCGTAAGTCATATTTGCTACATACTCCATAGAGGTAAAAATTCAACCCAAAGTATGTGTGTCAATTGTTTGATTGTTGAGCACATTATTGGGTTTTAGAATAACATTTGATTTCAACCAGACATATTACCTGTCAAATTAATAGCATCAAGCGTTAATCTTAATGAATTGGATAATTTTATTGAATTGTAGCTGGCAAAATCGAAGAATTCACCGGAAATTGTTAATATTGTGTTGGAAAAATCTATTCTGCATGAAACCTAATTAGCTAATAGGTTTGCGCATAATGCGTTGCGGCCCTGCGTCTCCGCCGTGAAAAGTCTTTTCAGTGTCGGTAAAGCCAACATCACTATACAAGTTATACGCTGCCGTATTTTTTTTGTTTACGGTAAGGCAAAGCGAATTGTAATCAGGATAGGCTCCATATAAATAGATAAATAGGCGTTGAAACGCTTGTTTAGCGTAGCCTTTTCGCTGATGTTTCTCATCAATGACTAGATTTCGAAAGCCTAGCTCTTTGGCTCTAGCAAATGTGTATTGTTTTGCATAGGCTTTGTCCAACATGAAGAAACCCAACAACTGCTTGCCTTCATTAATTACGTATATGTCGTGCTCTGGTGTTCTTTGTTCAAAAATTTCGCTGAAACTGTAAACAAACTGCTGCTGCTGCTCAGGAATTGTGAACTCCATTAACGCAGAATAGTCTTTAAATCTAACTTTTCTTATTGTGACCATTAATTAAACTCGTTATTCACTGAATTCTTTCGTAAGAATAGCGCGAATGAAAACAGATAGGAAAAGGTTTTAATTAGAGGTTACTTATAAGTCTCTAAGTTGCAGTTGAAGTGCTTGAATTATTTGAGCTGTGACACCCCATATAAAGTAATCTTTATATGGAATGGCAAAGATTCTGTGCGAGTAGTACTCGAATTGAAAGGTTTGGCTATAAAGTTGCTGTATATCAAATAAGTGGCTGGCTGGGACTTCGAATATTTCATCGACTTCATTTTTATCAATGACTAACGTGTAATCGGGAGAAACAAGAGCAAGAATAGGGGTAATCATAAAGTGGCTTATGGTCATCAATTCAGGAAGTTGCCCTATGATGGATAATTGATTTCTAGAAATGCCAATTTCTTCTTCCGTTTCTCTAATTGCGGTATGCGCTAACGAAAGGTCACTTGGTTCAACTTTGCCTCCAGGGAAGCTAATTTGGCCAGGGTGATGTTTCAGATGTCTTGCCCTGCGAGTTAAGATGACATATAACTCATTTTCTCGTTCTACACAGCCAATAAGTACGGCTGCCTTTCTTAACCCTTTTGCATCAATACCAGCAAGGCGTTCCAACGTTTCACCATGATAATCAACGGGAAGGTTTAAACTAAAATTTCTAAGTAAGGCGTTTTTATCCATATTATTCTTCTTACAGTATTGGCAAAATTCGGCTTAATTTGTCTAAAGTTTCTTGATACTCTGCATCACATTGGCTATCCGCAACGATTCCGCCACCAGCCCAAGCGTGAATATTTCCATTGGAAGTTATCAACGTTCTGATAGTGATGCTGGTATCCATTTTCCCGCAGCGGCTGATATAACCTATGCTACCACAGTATACGCTACGTCGGTGTGGCTCCAGTTCTTCGATAATTTCCATAGCCCTTATTTTAGGTGCTCCGGTAATGGACCCCCCGGGAAAGCAAGCTTTGAGTAGGTCGAATGCTGAATATTGTTTGTCCAGCGTTGCTGTAATGGTACTGACAAGATGATGAACGGCAGGAAAACTTTCGATAGCAAATAAGTTTGGTACTTGAACAGTACCAGCTTTAGCCACTCGACCAATATCGTTACGTAGCAGATCAACAATCATTAAATTTTCTGCCTGATCTTTTTCAGCATTAACAAGATCCTTTGCATTAGCTAAATCTTGTTGTGAGTCATTTGAACGAGGTCGTGTTCCCTTTATGGGTTTTGTTTGAATCTTGTCGCCTGATAACTGAATAAAGCGTTCGGGAGAAACACTCAATACGGTACTTGTTTCAAATTTTAAATAGGCAGAAAAAGGCGCTAAATTACTGGCTTCCAATTTATTATAGGCATCCCATTCGGAACCAATATAAGGTGCAGTAAAGCGCTGCGCTAAGTTGATCTGGTAACAATCACCGGACAATAAATAGTCTTGAATTTGATTAAATTTATTTTTATAGCTTAATGGCGTCATATTTGATCGCCAGTCTTGAGTTAAACTGAAGTCCGGTAAGTTATTAGTTTTTTGGTTAACTAACCATTGATAATGCTTGTTGATATCCACACCGACAGCAGTTACTTGTCTCTTTTTATGGTCTACTATGATTGACCATTGATAAATGCCTACCGCCATGTCGGGCAAGTCAATGTCATTTTCAGCCAGCGACGGAATTCTTTCGACCCGACGGCCAAGATCATAACTAAAATAACCTAAGGTACCACCAATAAAAGGCAGGTCTTCCTGTTCTGGGTATTGTGGTAGCAATGAAGTCTGGTATCTATGTATAAGGTCAAATGGGTCTTCGGTGGATACCGATGATTCACCATTTATCTCTACCGTGGTTATCTCTCCAGTTGTTATCACAGAAGCGATTGGTTCAGCGACCAGAATATCAAAACGGCTGTCAGGGTGATCATCCGAGGCGGATCGTAATAACATCGCCCAAGGATGTTCCGCGATAGGCTCAAACAACAGCTTAGCTAAGTCGGTACGATAGGGAATATTAATGGTGTCGATTTTTTGAGCGTATTTGTTAATCATTTGCGTAATTTGTGACAAAGGCTTTAATCACCACATAGCGTGTCTTTGCAAGCCAGAGTATCATAAATTCAACTGCAAAAATCTAAAAGTTCAATTGTGTGTCCCCGTACATCTCATTGAAACCATAACAATTAAAGAGGCAAGCAATGACCGTCATTCATAAACAGGACCTCATCAGTAGTGTTGCTGATGCACTTCAGTACATCTCGTTCTATCATCCGCTAGATTTTGTAAATGCGCTGAATGATGCGTATGAGAAGGAGCAAAGCAAGGCAGCAAAAGACGCTATTGCCCAAATTTTAATTAACTCTCGAATGTCTGCAGAGGGACATCGGCCAATTTGTCAGGACACGGGTATTGTTACTTGTTTTGTTAAAATTGGCATGCAGGTCCAGTGGGAAAGTGACATAACGGTTCAACAAATGATAGATGAAGGGGTACGTCAGGCTTACACCAACCCTGATAATCCATTGAGGGCTTCTGTATTATCCGATCCTGCGGGCAAACGAATTAATACTAAAGACAATACCCCCGCTGTAGTGCATATTGATATGGTCCCCGGCGATAAAGTAGAGATTCAGATTGCAGCAAAAGGCGGCGGTTCAGAGAACAAAACCAAGATGGTGATGTTGAACCCTTCTGACGACATTGCAGCATGGGTAGAAAAAACATTACCAACTATGGGGGCGGGATGGTGTCCTCCTGGAATGCTCGGAATAGGTATTGGCGGTACAGCGGAAAAAGCAGCTGTATTAGCGAAAGAATCCTTGATGGAACATATAGATATTCAAGAGTTAATAGACAGAGGCCCGGAAAACGCGGAAGAAGAGCTTCGTCTGGACATCTTTAATCGTGTAAATAAACTTGGCATCGGAGCTCAGGGACTTGGCGGATTAACGACTGTCGTGGATGTGAAAATTAAAACGGCACCAACGCATGCAGCATCCAAACCAGTTTGCATGATCCCTAACTGCGCCGCAACCAGGCACGTACACTTCACATTAGATGGCACTGGACCAGCTGAACTGGTACCACCAAAATTAGAAGACTGGCCGGAAGTTACATGGGAGGCGGGTGAAGATACACGTCGAGTCAATCTTGATGAAATAACCAAAGAAGATGTTCAAGAATGGAAAACAGGCGAAACGGTTCTGCTTTCAGGGAAAATATTGACCGGACGTGATGCTGCACATAAACGTATTCAAGGGCTACTTGAAAGTGGTGAAGGGCTGCCTGACGGCGTAGATTTTACGGGGAAATTTATTTATTACGTTGGCCCAGTTGATGCAGTGGGCGACGAAGTAGTTGGCCCTGCAGGCCCTACAACGTCAACACGAATGGACAAGTTTACCGATATGATGCTTTCACAGACTGGGTTAACCGGAATGATAGGCAAAGCAGAACGTGGTCCTGAGACTATTCAATCCATCAAAGAGCATAAAGCCGTATATCTTATGGCGGTCGGTGGCGCGGCGTATTTGGTTGCTAAGGCGATTAAGAAAGCACGCGTGGTTGCGTTTGAAGAGCTGGGTATGGAAGCTATTTATGAGTTTGAAGTCGAAGATATGCCCGTTACTGTCGCGGTAGACTCTACCGGTGCAAATGCCCACCAGATTGGCCCGGATACGTGGAAAGTAAAAATAGCTGAAGCTGAATAATATTTTTTAGTAAAGAAGTAAAGCGCAGGTTTTCCTGCGCTTTTTCTTGATTAATCAATGGTATGCTATCAATATTGTTCATTTGAAATGAGATGTAAGGAGAAAATATGACTCGCTTCGTTCAGTTACTGCAATTATTTATCGTCATTGTGGTTGGCTTTTTTCTAATTAAAGATGTGGTTCTTCATGGCATTGGTGTCTTTAACCAACAGTGGGTGATCATTTCGGTCGCAGTTACTTTGCTCTTAGAACTCGCTTTATTTGTCATCTATAAGTTGATAGAAGACGATTAGTTGTCGGTGTAAATGATAACAAAGCAGGATGTTGAGATTACTATCACACACCAGTGTCAGTATGTAGTTTGAAGTGAATTTAGATATTCCTATGGCTAAAATATCAAAGGAGCAGATATGAACGAACACGAAAAACTTAATTACGTAGAGTTTGCGGCGAAAGATCTGCAAGCGACAAAAGCGTTCTTTAGTTCTACATTTGGCTGGAAGTTTGTAGATTATGGCCCTGACTATACCGCCTTTTCAAATCAGGGGTTGGATGGTGGTTTCTTCAAAGCAGAGACGGCCAGTCAATCTGAAAATGGCGCAGCTCTGTTAGTTTTTTATAGTTCTAATATTGAATCTACTTTAAGTAAAGTGAAATCGAATGGTGGGACCATTAATCGAGACATTTTTGATTTTCCGGGTGGTTGGCGCTTTCACTTTTTGGAACCCAGCGGTAATGAATTTGCAGTTTGGTCAGAAACACATACGTGATGATTGCTCAATGAAAAAGCTGATATTTGTAGATGTTTTAGCCTCATCCCTGAGGCTTTATTAGCGAACGATTTCGAATCCTAAATTCACCATTTAATGTTCGATTTTGAATCTTGGACCTATAGACAGGTCAAGACCTAATTGTAGTATTCCTTACCGTTTCCACAAAAAGCATAACCAGCTATTCTGCTTAGGTAACTAAACTTATTTGTATTGAGCAACAATTTCAAACTTGGTTGGCTAAAAAGGACAGTAACGTGACTTACGAAGAATATAATAAATTCTGCAAATCATTACCGGTAACTACTTATGTCGTTCAATGGAACAATTCTCATGTATGGAAAGTGGGAGGAAAAGTTTTCGCTATTGGTGGTTTGGGGAAAAATGGCGTTCCTGCGTATATTTTTAAAACATCCAATCTAAACTTTGATTTTTTAAGCGACCAACCGGGTTATAAACCAGCGCCTTATTTCGCTTCCCGTGGTATGAAGTGGATACAACAATTCGAAACATCGCCAAACACTGATGAAGAGTTGATGTATTACCTTAAAGAGTCTCATAGAATTGTCTCGTTAGGGCTCAGCAAAAAAAAGCAAAAAGAGCTTGGTTTGAATCAAGAAAGCGGGATCTAACTAACGACTTCAGCCACATTGTTAATAATAAGGATATTGAGAAAGTGATAAGGAAAGCAACACAGGACGACTGTGTGAACTTGGCAGTTTTATCTCTTCAGGTATGGTTACATACCTATGCTAATCAGGGTATCAGAACGAAAATTTCTAACTATGTACTGTCTACGTATACAGAAAACTATTATCAGGATTTATTGAATAAACCAGATTGCCCAATATGGGTTTATATTAAAGATGAACACCTTGTTGGTTTTATCTCGGTTGATTTATCGTCTGATTTTGGCGAAAGTTTATCTGGTTATGAAGTCACCACTTTATACGTATCTGAACATTTTCACGGACAAGGTATTGGAAAAAAACTGCTTGAAAAAGTTAAGTGCCAGTATGGAACGCCTCTTTGGCTGTCTACCTGGATAGAAAATGAAAAAGCAATAAAATTTTATCGAAAGGAAGGTTTTGAAATCATTGGCGAATTGAATTTTGACCTTGACGGCGAGGAGCATGAGAATCATGTTCTTTCACTGGGTTGATGTAAGTAAGTTAAATACTCATAAAACAATATGATATCGATGATTTTACGCTACTATTCTTAATTGTAGCGGGTCGTTAGTTCTCACCTTGAGTCACCTTTACAAGATAGCTTCTATAATAAGTTTATACATATCCAAAATAACAAGTGGATAAGCTTGCTATTACGCTGAAAAGCGGATGTATATCTAGTAAAGGGGTTAACAATCATGGAATTAGCAAAAATAGTGCAATTAGGTTGGGAAGCGGTAGGCGCTGGAGATTATGATACATTAGTCTCTGATTACGCCGATAAGATGAGCTTTATCATGCCAGGGCAATCCGATATTCTACAAGGGCGTCAAGCGTTCCGTTCCGCATTAAATAACCTCGGGGATATCTTGCCTCCAGGTTTTGAAATTACGGGACTACGGCAGATCGAAGGGGACAATGAGGTTATTTCGATTGTTGAATGGAAATCCGACAAGATTGATGGTTCTCAACTGTCAGTGTTGTTTAAATTCGAAGACGGAAAAATCTATGAAGAACGCTGGTTTATCGATACTGTTCAATGGAAAACTGCATTCTGAATGAGTCTAGAACATTAATTAAGTCAGACGAATGTAGCTTTATCTATTCAGACTAAAATCTTGATAGAAATCATTCTCTTTTTGTCTTACTCTGTTGATGAAACAGAGGAATTTTGAATGAAAAAGATCCGCCAAGAAGTCAATGATCTTATCCACCGAGGAATGGACAGTCAATGTCGGTTAGCCGTTACAGGACTGTCCAGAGCTGGTAAAACGGCATTTATCACTTCATTAGTAAATCAAATGCTGCACTCATCAACAGCAGATAACTTGCCCCTTTTTCATGTATCACGTGATAAAACGTTAATTGGGGCAAAAAGGGTTCCACAGCAGAATTTACTCGTGCCAAGATTTTCTTATGACGAAGCTATAGATTCGTTATATTCGGTGCCACCAGCTTGGCCAACACCGACAAAAGACGTAAGTGAAATTCGGTTAGCAATTAAGTACAAGCCAAAGAAGGGAGCAAAGAGGCTGCTTTCAAATACCACAACACTTTATTTAGATATTATTGACTATCCAGGTGAATGGCTTCTGGATTTACCACTGTTGAGCTTAGATTATGAGCAGTGGAGTCAAACTCAGTTTGATAGCTTTAAAGGACCAAGAAAAGCGTTGGCAGCAGAGTGGTTGAGTAATATCAAATCATTTGATCCTTTGGCTGAAGCCAACGAAAAACAGCTCGAGGATATTTCAAAATGCTATACGAAATATTTATATGAGTGCAAAAATAGTGGACTTCACTGGGTACAACCCGGACGGTTTGTCTTACCGGGGGATTTAGAGGGCGCGCCAGTATTGCAGTTTTTCCCATATCAGCTATTGGATAAAGAAGAGGAATTAAGCAAAGCAGACAAGCATACAAATTATTATATGCTTAAGTCTCGCTATAAAGAGTATCAGCAAAAAGTAGTCAAGCGGTTTTATAAAGACTACTTTTCAACATTCGACAGACAGATTGTATTGGTTGACTGCTTGCAGCCACTAAACGCCGGATATGATTCATTTCATGATATGAAAGACGCGCTGGAACAGATAATGAAGAGCTTTAGATATGGGCGTTCTTCCATGTTAAAGCGTTTGTTCTCACCGAGAATTGATAAAATTCTATTTGCTGCGACTAAGGCAGATCACATCACACCAGAACAACATCCGAATTTAATTTCACTTCTGCAGCAGATGGTACATCCTTCTTGGCAGCACGCGGCATTCGAAAATATTGAGATGGAATGTATAAGCATTGCCTCTGTTCAGGCGACAACCACGGGCTTTGTATCTAAGGGTGACAACAATATCCCAGCGATCCAGGGGATGACGAATGAAGGTCATGCATTGACTCTTTTTCCGGGTGAAGTGCCTCGAAAATTACCAAAAGAAAATTTTTGGCAAGAAGGGGGCTTCGACTTCAATAGTTTTCGTCCAACAGAACTGGAGCCAGACCAACCGCTTCCACATGTTAGATTAGATAGAGCTTTGCAGTATTTGATTGGAGACAAATTGAAATGAGCGAAATAAAATCAAAGCAGGTTTTTGAACAGCCCCTTCAAGCAGAACTGCCAAAGGAAGAACTCACCTTACAGCAACAATTCGAAACCAAAGAAACCTTTGTTCCGGTCCAAATTGAAGCGGAAGAAGAGGGAACCGATGAAGAACAACTGGAAACAGTAATTCGACCTAATAAACAAAAGGGTTGGATAGTTTCTGGGTTGTTAGTCAGTTTTTCAGGTTTGGTTGGCTGGCAAGCTGTTGATTCAGTGGTTACGGCGTTTCAGTCTGCCGATTGGTTGTCGGTAGGATGGGCAGGGTTTATTGCCTCAATTGCGGGGTTAGGTATTTCTGCCATTGCAAAAGAATTGTGGAAACTAAAAAAATTACGGGCACATTTTACACTGCAAGAACAAAGTGAAGCATTACTAGGTAGCGAAAGTGTAGGGAAAGGCAAAGTATTTTGTGAAGGTTTGGCTATCCAAAGTGGGTTCATCGCGGAAAATCCTCATTTGGATCGTTGGCGTAACGCAGTCAAGGATACGCATAGTGATGCTGATATTCTCGAAATGTACGATGGCATGGTTATTAATAAGCAGGATAAACAAGCGAAAGCGTTGGTTGCTAGGTTGGCTACAGAGTCTGCTGCCTTGGTAGCGATTAGCCCGCTAGCTGTTGCTGATATTTTGCTAGTGGCGTGGAGAAGCTTCAAGCTTATTGATAAGTTGGCAGAGATTTATGGTGTGGAACTTGGTTATTGGTCGAGGTTAAAGCTTTTTAAACTGGTTCTAATAAATATGGCAGCAGCAGGCGCAACTGAACTTGCTACGGACGTAGGAATGGATCTCCTATCGATGGATCTCGCCGGAAAAGTATCTACTCGGGTAGCGCAAGGGTTTGGCATAGGTATATTAACCGCTAGATTAGGTATTAAAGCAATGTCCTTGCTTAGACCGATACCGTGGAATAACAGAAATCGTGTAAAACTGGGTGAAATAAGGAAAGTACTTCTTATTGAATTGAAAAATAGGTTGTAAAAATACGGTTACAAACGGATGGAAAGTGACCGTTTAGTGTTGACTTAGCTATGATATTGAACGGTTTTTATTGTCTTACTTGACGGGAGTAATTGGTTAATTCAAACTGGTGTCAACTTTTCCTGACACTCTATTGGAACGAATTGTGCGCCTTGAAGTTTTGTGTGAAGACAGACTTGGACTAACGCGAGAATTACTCGATATATTGGCTTCTAAAAATATCGATCTGCGTGGCATTGAAATCGACGTCATAGGAATTATCTATCTTAACTGCCCAGAGATAGACTTTGATGTATTTAGTGAGTTAATGGCTCAAATTAGGCGAATCCCAGGCGTAACTGATGTCCGAAAAATTCAGTTTATGCCCAGTGAAAGACATAATACAGAGCTCGTTTCATTATTGAATAACTTACCTGATCCTGTTTTATCAGTCAGTCTTAAAGGCAGCATTGATATGGCGAACCACGCTGCGAGCGAATTATTATCGCAGACTCAGGAAACGTTGACAGGAAATCCAATCAGTTCATACATTTCAGGATTCAGTTTTACTAACTGGCTGGAAGGCGACAAAAACCGGATAAAAGAAAATGTTGTTATCAATGGATTAGATTACGTTCTCGAAGTCGTTCCTGTTCATATTGAAGGCGAAGCTGCAGATGCATCGGTTCTTGCCAGTGCAGTAGTGACTTTAAAATCTACTGTTCAAGGACAATCAAAAATTGTTTTCTTGCCAGAGAGTAACTCAACAGGTTTCGAACACTTTGTTGGTATTTCTAACCGACATAAAGCCCTTATTAGTCAGGCCAAAAAACTGGCTATGTTAGATCAACCTCTGCTAATTGAAGGCGAAACAGGTACAGGTAAAGAGATGCTGGCGAGGGCTTGTCATAATCGTTCAGAAAGGGCATCAAATCCATTTTTAGTTTTAAGCTGTGCATCAATGCCAGACGATGTTGCTGAAACTGAGTTGTTTGGCCATGCACCGGGTGCTTTTAATCAGGGTGCGGGACATAAGGGTATATTTGAGCAGGCCGATGGTGGCACTGTGTTTCTCGATGAAATAGGGGAAATGAGCCCGCATCTACAAATCAAGCTATTACGTTTTTTGCAGGATGGTACTTTTCGTCGGGTCGGAGAAGAACATGAAATTCATGTGGACGTGAAAGTTATCGCGGCTACCAAGCAAAATTTGGCGGAATTAACTGAAAAACAGGAATTTAGAGAAGATCTTTATTATCGTCTTAATGTATTAACTCTTTCTATTCCAGCATTAAGAGAGCGCTCAAACGATGTTTTGCCTTTGGTAGAACTGTTTATTAAGCGTTACTGCCAAGAGCTAGGCATTATTAAGCCATTAGTGATGGAACAGGTAAATAACGAATTAGCTAATTACCAGTGGCCCGGAAATATCCGGGAGTTGGATAATACGGTGTTAAGAGCATTGACACGTTTGAGTGAGGATGAACTTACCATAGAGCATTTCCAGTTACCTAAAGTTGACTCTGCTATTGTTAACCATGTTGGAGTGAATCTTGATGGAACACTTGACGATATTATGAAAGAGTATGAAACCAATATTTTAGACAGGCTTTATCAGTCATTCCCTTCAAGCCGAAAACTGGCTAAGCGGCTTGGTGTTTCTCATACTTCAATTGCAAATAAGTTGCGTGACTATGGTATTAGGAAGAAATAATGTGGCGTGATTTTAAATTTAGAAAAATGGACCTACGGGCTGGCAATATACAAGTTCGATTGGCTAGAAAGGATGACGCTAATCTTATTAGCGGTTATTTTGTTAAAAACAGAGAATTTTTAAAGCCATGGGAGCCTAAAAGGGAAGAGGAATTTTTTACCGAGTCAGGATGGAAACAAAAACTAATAAAACTGACGGAATTACACCTCATGGGCTTAGGGTTCTATTGTCTGGTTATCGACTTACCTAGTGGTAAAATGCTAGGAACTGTCTCATTTAGTAACCTTGTTCGCTTTCCGTTGCATTCATGCAATGTGGGTTATTCATTGGACGAAAATGCGCAGGGTCAAGGAACTATGCGTACGGCACTTAAGTTGGCTTGTGATTGGATGTTCAAAGAACAAAATCTACATCGAATTTCAGCAAGCTACATGCCCCGAAATGAAAAAAGTGCGACCGTATTACAGTCTAATGGGTTTGAGTCTGTAGGTTTTGCAAAAGACTACCTACTGATTAATGGTCAATGGGAAGGCCATAACCTTACCGCATTGATAAATTCAGATTGGCAAGATAAATAATGAATAACGAAAGATTAACCAAACAGTTGGCTCTAATCATGGAATTAGACCAATTAAAAGCCGTATTACGAAGAACCAGAGTAAAGTGTGCCGACAAGAGATTCGAAAACAGTGCTGAACATAGTTGGCATGTCGCGTTAATGGCCCTTTTACTCGAAGAGCATGCTAATGAACCGGTCGAGATAGGCCGGGTATTAAAAATGTTATTGCTGCACGATATTGTGGAAATTGACGCAGGTGACACTTTTGTCTATGACACGACAGCATCAAAGTTGCAAGAGGAAAAAGAGCTAGAAGCCGCTGAGCGCCTTTTTGGAAGGCTGCCAGAAGAGCAGGGGAAAAAGCTAATGGCTATTTGGAGTGAATTCGAGTCGGCTGAAACAGCAGATGCTCGATTCGCCAAAGCGCTTGATCGGATCATCCCAATATTAATGAATCACAATAATCAAGGACAGAGCTGGGTTGAACATGGAATTGCACGCCAGCAAGTGATTGATATCAATCAACGTATCGAAAAAGGATCGACAGCGTTGTGGCAAAAAGCGCTTCAAGTCATTGATGATTCAGTGAGTAAAGGCTGGCTTAAGCCATAATCTGTCAGGAGTATTAATGTCCTATATAAATTTAGAAGAATATAACCGCAAATGGATATTCACCCATAAGTCGATGCCAGTAAGTGATGCAGACTTAAGCTTAATTAAACCAATGACTCAAGCCCGTTCTTCACAATTATGGATTGAGAATATTAGTAGTCAGAGCCCAGATGCCGAAAGGTTAAGCCCTCAAGACTGGCCGGTTAAAAAGAATAACTGGACAAGTGAAGTTGACTGGATGAAAGAGTGGGAGAGCAATGAACCTGCTCTACCATCAGATATTGTTCATCATATCGACTGGCAAGACGATGTTACTGTTTATTTTTGTTATGAAAAATATAATGTCATCGAAACTAAATGGGGTGTTTTTAAGCGAAACTGGAAAAATTTTTTGTTCTTCGATGACGGTCCTATTTTAATCGGTCGAAGAAGAAAGCAGGCATTGTGGTTTTCTAGCAATGGCTCAGTTAAAATTGGTGAAAGAATTTAACCAAAAAAAACACCATGTTTGGTGTTTTTTTCTATTGGTATGATTTCGCTCAATACCTAGCTTTCACGACTTGTTGAAGTCAATCTCTCGTCATAAGCTATTATTAGTAGATATTAATTATATTTATAAGGTGAAATAATTGGATAAAAAGCGCGTTGGTTTTCGACCTCTCATCTTATTTTTGATTTCGATGCTTTTGACGGCAGTTGCTATCTTTTCTCTTTCGAATTTTCAACGTGAAAATGCAGTTGCGTTCGCTGAAATAGCAGTCGAGCGATGGACAAAATTATTACGTAGTCAGATTTATAATGACCTCGACTATATTGGATCTGCTGCCAACTTTTTTCATTCGACAGAGCAAGAAGATTGGCACCATTTTCCAGATTTTGCTGAAGGCTTGACAAGCCAAACGTTGAGTTTAGTTGCAGTGCAGTGGATGCAGAAAGTCGAAAGTAAAGACATCAATACACATTTACAATTGATAAATCAGATTTTTTCTGAAGTTAACCTATATACGACCATTGCGAATAATGGCATTGATTTTGGTCACGACGCTAATACGGCAGTCGCAAGATATATTGCGACGGATGTCTACCCGCGAACCAGTGAGAACCTTCAGGTGTTGGGGTTTTATTCTACGAAAGAGCGTTTTGCAAAAGTACTTCAGCGAGTTAAGGAAAGTGGTAAACCGAGTTTATCGGATAAAGTGACACTTCTTCAAGATGACATTTATAGCCACAAAACCAAAGATGGTTTTCTGGTTTATTATCCGGTGTTTGAAAAAAAAGGTGGAGAACTAAAAGGTATTGTTATTGGAGTGCTTCGTGCAAGTATTTATTTTAATGCACTTATTTCTGATAGCATGAACGAGTCTGATGTCGCGATAAAAATTGTGGATACCGGATTTGATTCAAGTGACGCCCCCAATCTTTACCAGAGTCCTCACTGGGAGGAACCATTCAGTTTGGAGCTTAGCGATGCACTTTATTTCCCTAATAGAGCCTGGTCTTTACAATACAGATTCCAAAAAGGCATGATTGAGAGTGATAAAGCGTCTTTATTATTTATCGGTTTATTAGGTCTTATTATCTCGTTTCTATTATCTCGGATGGCTTATAAAGAAGAGAAACAGAAAGAGTTGCTTGAAAAAGAACTAGAAAGCAGAACGGACGAGCTTAATTATTTGGTTAATCATGATCCTCAAACCAACACATTAAACCGAAGAGCTTTTAATGAATTGTTTGAAGCGTGGATTTCCCTGGGTGAACCTTTTGGTTTGCTTACCTTTGACGTAGATAATTTCAAAATTATCAATGATAGGCATGGTCACCCTACAGGTGATGCGGCGTTGAGGCACATTGCAGAAAAGGTTACCGCAGCGCTATATGATAATGATAAGTTATTTCGAGTAGGCGGTGATGAGTTTTATGTATTATCTAGGTTGAATGCCGTCGATGAACTGACAAATCATGCAGAATCAATGCGGACGATGGTGGCTAATTATCCGCTCATTGCCGAACATGACGTATCGCTTTCCATTAGTATTGGCGGTGCAATTTGGCATGGTGAAGATATGGAACAATTTGCCCAGAACGTTGATTTGGAATTATATAAAAGTAAAGAAAAAGGGAAAAATTGTGTTTCTGTATCAAGTGGTAACTAGGAACGTTTGCCTTCTGCTAGAACAACACTAAATAAATAAAGCATTTTAGCGGCACTGAAGGCTGTTTTGTTGTCATTATTGATTATTTAGTCTTAGTTAAACTGTTCACATGGCTTACGATAGGCTAAAATCCTGCGTCGATTAAAGTCCTACTTCATAGGTATAAAATGAATTATAACCGAGTCGTTTGTTTCGATTTGGAAATGTGCTGTTGGAACATTGATGGTGTTGGTTCAACGGGTGAAATTATTGAAATTGGCTTAGCGGAAATCGATCTTGTAAAACAAGAAATTGTTAAGCGTGCTCAATATTATATTAAACCTGAAAGTGACGAAGTATCTGAGTTCTGCACTGAGTTGACTGGCATCACTCCCCGTAAGATTCAAAAGCAGGGTAGAGAGCTTAACTCTGTCGTTCACTCAATGATTAAAAATTTTGGTGGACCTAATAAGATCTATGCTGCATGGGGTCGAGACGATCATATATTGCGTGAAGAATGCTTAGCGAAAGGTGTTGAGATGCCATTTAAAGAGTTTATCAATCTTGCCACTATTTTTCGTATTCAGAACCGCCTGAAAGATAAACGGATCGGGCACAAAGCGGCGCAGGAATCAAAAGGTATAGAATGGGAAGGGAGACAGCATTCAGGTTATGTAGACGCTTATAATCTAGCGAAGCTCGCCTTAACGATGTTGTAGAGTTTTCCGCTTTTTGATATGTCGAGCAACAACGGTAGTGTTGTTGCTATAAGGCTTGAGATTTGCCTGCCTATTTATCAAGAACACTTAATTTTGCGCGAATAAACTCACTGTGGTCGACGTATAATAGCTCAGCTACCTGACGAATTACTGCATCTTCCAATGGGTCAATGTAGTCATCTGCGTTGGCAACTTCCCACATTGCTTTGACTAATTCAAAACGCTTTTCCTGCTCCATATCTCTCAGCTGAGTAGTAAATTCATAAAACGAGACGGATTCTGTGGCTCTTTTTTCCGCTTTCTCCAATAGTATTTTGGCATCACTTTTATCTATATCTAAAAGGTGTGTTAGCAGCGACTGTTTGGCTTGTCTTTCATGCTCATCGATTTGTTGATCCGCGGAAGCGACCTGACAAAGAAGAGCGGCAACAGCAATATCAGGAGAAGTTACTGATGATTTAGAAAGGTCTTGCCCTTCTAGAAGCTGTTTAAAAATGGAACTGATCGATGAAAACATAATACAACTCTTACTTTTATTACTGATACTTATCTTTACATTGTAGCGTGAATTGGAATTTACAAGCCAATCATTACATTAATTTACCTGAAGAATAGAAAAGAGTTAGAATACCTTTTTATCTCAACCGGGAGCAGCATGCTTGATCTCAATGTCGCCACGTTGTCCGCTATGGTATTTATATTTATAGGTTCTTTTGTCCAAAGCTCGATTGGTTTTGGGCTGGCTATTGTTGCGGCGCCACTTTTGTTTCAGTTATCACCAGATTATGTACCAGCTCCTATTGTTATCGTTGCTCTGTTTATTTCGTTATTAAATACGTTGAAAAACCGTTCTAACATAGAGATTGGTGGCTTAAAAAGTGCCCTGATAGGAAGAGTTCCGGGGTCTGTTATTGGTGGTGGTATTTTGACCTACATATCGGCAAGTACTCTATCCTTGTGGCTTGGCATTGCCGTACTTATTTCTCTGGTGATAAGTCTATTACCTTTTAGGTTAGAACCTACTAAAAATAGAATGGCACTCGCGGGTTTTCTGTCTGGCTTTATGGGAACAACCTCTAGTATCGGTGGGCCACCAATGGCATTGTTGTTACAGCACCAAGACGCGAACGCTTTCCGAGGTAACTTATCTGCATTTTTCTTATTTAGCTCCATGATATCTCTGGTGGTTCAATTTTTCGTTGGCTTTTTGACAATGAAGCATATTTTGCTCACTCTTCCTCTAATCCCTGCGGCTTGGCTTGGCTATCGTTGTGCGCTGTTGTGCGTAAAATATATGTCTAAGCAATGGATTCGTTGGGGCGCTCTGGTACTTTGTCTAACCAGTGGCATTGGTGCCATTTATCAAAGTTTAAGTACAGCAACTGTTTGATTTTCGTCCTTGAAAACCTCAATTAATTAACAAACCAATGATTTTTCTTTAAAATAGCGAGTGGATTCTAAAATTTCTACTACTTCAGTACTGCTATTTTCGTGCACCATTAGAAATAGCTTTAAAAACATATCTGCTTTTACTTTAGCGGGTATATCAGTATCGAAGAGCAATTGAACGATTTTATCTTTCAGCATATCTACTTCGTGCTCAACGAATCCGCGCGCCTCGCTGTCTCCGGAACCTTCTTCTGGAGCGTTATCAAATTTTAGGTTGATTAATTTTCCGTCAAAATCTGCTGATATTAATTGTTCGGGCAACCATTCTTCGCCTGTTACTATTTCTGTATTCTCCTCAAAGGAGGAGAGGATTGTAATTAACTCTGCTGCGTTCATGTTTTTTTCTATCTATCTAATGTGTTGATATTGTATCGGCAATTCGCGATAAAACCTAAATAGTGTGATCAATAACGGCTGTGATACAATCGCAACAATTTTAAAAACTATGTAGGTAATGCTTTGACACCGTCACAGCCAAACTCCCGAGACAAGGGCGTAGAAACTAATAATGCTAAGGCTAACAACGCAAACCAGCTTAGAGCTGCGTTAAAAGAATGCCTGATAAAAGACCGCTTTCGTTTGCAAAAAAGAGTCTTTGGTGCGAGTAAAATAAAAAAACCAGAGTCTAGAAACGCTGTTTTTGATGAAATCGCGTTAGATATAGCTAAATCAATGGCGGCTGTCCAAGCAAAATTGGCGACTAAGATTACTATTGATTATCCAGAGCAACTCCCGGTAAGCCAAAAACGAGATGATATTGCTAAGGCAATTGAAGAGAACCAAGTAGTTATTGTTGCTGGAGAAACCGGTTCAGGGAAAACGACTCAGTTACCCAAAATTTGTGCTGAACTTGGCCGGGGTAAGTATGGTCTTATCGGACATACGCAGCCACGTCGTCTGGCTGCGCGTTCTGTAGCGAATCGTATTGCGGAGGAAATGCAATCTGAGCTAGGCAGTTTTGTCGGTTATAAAGTTCGTTTTAATGACCAGATTTCTGATAATACTCAGATAAAATTAATGACTGACGGTATCTTACTGGCAGAAATTCAGCACGATCGATTTTTGAATCAATACGATACGATTATTATCGATGAAGCGCATGAACGCAGTCTAAACATTGATTTTATTCTGGGTTACTTGAAGGAGTTGCTTCCTCGTCGTCCAGATTTGAAAGTAATCATTACTTCGGCAACCATTGATCCTCAGCGATTTTCTAAGCACTTTTTCAATGCCCCCATTATTGAAGTGTCCGGTCGAACTTTCCCTGTCGAAACACGTTATCGTCCTTTAAGAGGTGAAGATGCGGATGATAGGGATCAGTTAGAAGGTATTTTCGAAGCCGTTGATGAGCTCTGTGATGAAGGGCTTGGTGACATTCTGATCTTTATGAATGGTGAACGAGAGATACGTGACACAGCTGATGCACTGAACAAGCGCAATTTAAGGGACACTGAAATTGTTCCTCTTTACGCTAGGCTTTCTGCTGGAGAGCAAAACAAAATATTTCAGTCCCATACAGGACGAAGAATTGTACTGGCAACCAACGTTGCAGAGACGTCACTTACGGTACCAGGGATAAAATACGTTATTGACCCGGGCACGGCCCGAATTAGTCGATATAGCTATAGAACCAAAGTTCAAAGGTTACCGATAGAGTCGGTATCTCAGGCGAGTGCTAATCAGCGATTAGGTCGTTGTGGTCGTGTTGCGGACGGTATTTGTATTCGCCTTTATTCTGAAGAAGATTTTTTATCCAGGCCAGAATTTACTGATCCAGAGATTTTACGTACCAACCTTGCTTCCGTTATTTTGCAGATGACAGCGATTGGTTTAGGTGATATTCAGGCTTTTCCATTTGTAGAAGCTCCTGACAAGCGAAATATTCAGGATGGCGTAAAGCTTCTAGAAGAACTTGGTGCATTTGATGTTAATGCCAAAGATTCCAAAAAGCGCCTTACTCCTATTGGTCGTAAACTGTCCCGCCTGCCTATTGACCCTAGGTTGGCCCGTATGGTTATTGAAGCACCTAACTTTGCCTGTTTAAAAGAAGTTATGGTGATCGCTGCTGCGCTATCTATCCAAGATCCAAGAGAAAGACCTTCGGATAAGCAACAGTCATCCGACGATAAGCACAAACGTTTTTTTGACAAAGAATCTGACTTTATTACTTTTGTTAACCTATGGGATTATATTCAAACTCAGCAAAAGTCGTTATCAGGTAACCAGTTTAGAAGACAGTGTAAACAAGAGTACCTTAACTATTTACGTGTCCGTGAATGGCAAGATGTCTATTTTCAGATTCATCAAGCAATGCGTGAAATGGACACAAAACTCAATGATGAACCGGGAAGTTATCAGGGAATTCACAGTGCCCTTTTAGTTGGGTTGCTGTCTCATATAGGTCTTAAAGACCAAGAGAAAAATGAATATCAGGGTGCTAGAAATGCTCGCTTCCATATATTCCCCGCATCCGGACTATTTAAAAAACAGCCTAAATGGATTATTTCTGCTGAATTAGTTGAAACATCTAAGCTGTGGGGACGAGTGGTTGCTAAAATACAACCGGAATGGATCGAACCTATTGCTAAGCACTTGATCAAACGTAGTTACAGCGAACCACATTGGTCCAAAAAGCAAGCTGCGGTAATGGCACATGAGAAAATCATGTTGTATGGCATTCCAATTGTACCTAAACGACTTATTAATTATGGTGCAATAGACCCAACTATTAGTCGCGAAATTTTTATTCGTTCTGCATTAGTTGAAGGGGATTGGGAAACCAAACATGCCTTCTTTAAAAAGAATCGCAAATTGCTCCAAGAAGTTGAAGAGTTAGAACATAAATCTCGCCGTCGTGATATTTTGGTTGATGACGATGAGCTATTTGAGTTCTATGATCAAAGAGTTAGTACGGAAGTGGTATCCGGAAGACATTTTGACAGCTGGTGGAAGAAGGTATCGAAGCAACAACCTGACCAGCTAAACTTTGAAAAAGAGATGCTTTTCCGCGGTGATGCCAGCCATGTCACTGATCTTGATTATCCCAATTTTTGGCACCAAGGCAGTTTAAAACTGAAACTAAGTTATCAGTTCGAACCTGGCGATGATAGTGATGGTGTAACCGTGCATATTCCTTTACCTATCTTAAATCAGATTGAACCTCATGGTTTTGATTGGCAAATCCCAGGATTACGTCATGAATTGATTGTTTCTTTAATAAAAGCGCTACCTAAAACGCTACGCCGTAACTTTGTTCCTGCCCCGAATTATGCTGATGCATTTTTAGCTCGTACGGATGCGATGCAAGCGCCGTTGCTTGATTCTTTGGAAAAAGAGCTCAAGAGAATGACCGGTGTAGAGGTGTTTCGAGAAGATTGGAATCTGGAGCAAATCCCAGAACATTTGAAGGTAACTTACCGAGCTGTAGATCAGCATCGCCGTAAGCTAAAAGAAAATAAAGATCTTCATGAGCTGAAAGAAAGCTTAAAAGACAAAGTGCAGGAAACTTTATCGCAAGTAGCTGATGATGATATCGAGCAACAAAACCTGCATACTTGGAGTTTTGGTGAATTACCAAAAGTTTATCAGCAGAAACGTGGTGGGTTTGATGTTAAAGCATTTCCAGCATTAGTTGATACCAAAGACAGTGTAGAAATTAAGCTTTTTGAAACTGAAAAAGAGCAAATCTCCGCAATGCAAGCTGGCCAACGTCGTTTGGTTCTTTTGAATGTACCATCCCCTGTAAAATATCTTCATTCCAACTTACCCAATAAATCTAAGTTAGGTTTATATTTTAACCCTTATGGAAAAGTACTTGATCTAATCGATGATTGCATTGCATGTGGTATTGATAAGCTCATTGAAGAAAAGGGTGGCTTGGTATGGCACCCAGAGCAATTTGAGCTGTTGAAAGAACATATTCGTGGTGAACTCGGTGATACGGTTGTTGATATCGCTCAACAGGTAGAGACAATTCTTACCACCGCATTTAACATCAATAAAAAGTTGAAAGGTAAAGTAGACTTTACCATGGCGTTTGCGCTTTCTGACATAAAATCGCAGTTAGAAGCTTTGATATTTAAAGGTTTTGCTACAGAATGTGGTTGGCGTAAGCTACCTGACATTCTAAGGTATATGAAAGCAATTGAGCGTCGGATGGAAAAATTGCCGATTGACCCGAATCGTGATCGATTGCATATGCTGAAAATCGAATCTGTGTATAGTGATTACAAAGAGCTACTGAATAAAATTCCCAAAGGAATGGTTGTTCCGGATGATGTGAGAGAAATACGCTGGATGGTCGAAGAGCTTAGAGTAAGTTATTTTGCCCAGCAGTTAGGGACACCTTATCCTGTTTCGGATAAAAGAGTAAAGAATGCAATTGATGCTTTTTAGGCAAGGTATTTGCATTAGATTTAAATAATTTTCGGTCATGCACATAGAGGCAATTGATTGCCTCTATGTGACACAACAAAAGAAGGCAAAGTATGAAAAAGACTTTATTAGCGCTAGCTTTAGCTAGCTTTGCAACCACAGCTGCAGCGGACGCACTTTTATACGGTGGCGCTATGGTCGGCCAATCAGAATATGACAGCGAATCATCAACATCAGCTAGTGTTCATGTTGGAACTGGTCTTTTGCCTATTCTTGGCATTGAAGGTGGTTATACCGACCATGGTGAATTCGAAATTACAGGAATTGATGATGTAAAAGCAAAATCAGTATTTCTGGCTGTTCGTCCAAGTATTGATTTAGGTCCTCTTCATATTTATGGTCGCGCAGGTGTTCATAAATGGGACATGACGGGTGGAATAGAAGATGACGGCGTGGATATGATGTACGGTGTTGGTGCCGAATATTTCTTATTTGGACCGGTTGCGGTTGGTGCTGGTTACCATACATACAAAACAGATAATAAAGATATTTCTAACTTCACATTAAGTGCGACTTTTCACTTCTTGTAATTCGCTTTGTGTTAGAAAACCTTAATAGCGATGAGCAATATCTATTGAATCATTGGTTTTCCGGTTTAGCAAAAAAGCCCTACTTTAACGAGTAGGGCTTTTTAATTTGAGTAACAAAGGCATAGTGCGTGTGAATGTAAGCAGGTAATATATAACCTACAAACATCTATTCAAACACGCAATGAAATTACAACGAACTCTCTTGTGTCTAATGGTACTTATTACCAGCACGACAGTAATAGCATCAGGAAACGCGAATCAGCAATCTTTTAACAAAGCCAAAAGAATACTTCAGAATCAAGTTTATTATGACAATAGAGTTACTCTTTATTGTGGCGCTGATTTTGACAAAGATAAGAACATTATTACTCCCGAAGGATTTGTAACGACGAAACATGTTAAACGTGCGAAGCGCGTTGAGTGGGAACATGTTGTACCTGCAGAAAATTTTGGTCGCAATTTCAAAGAGTGGCGAGAAGGCGATAAGCGTTGTATAAACAGTAAAGGTAAATCTTATAAAGGCAGAAAATGTGCCGAAAAACTGAACATTGCTTATCGTTATATGCAAGCCGATATGCATAATCTTTTTCCCGCTATAGGTGCCGTTAACGCGATGCGTAGTAATTATAATTTTACAATGTTACCTCAAACAGAATCTGGTTTTGGTAGCTGTGATATGCGCATACAAAAAAGAAAGGCAGAGCCGCCGATAGCTTCAAGAGGGCGGATTGCTAGAACCTATTTGTATATGGAAAAAACATATTCGAATTATCATATGAGTAAACAGCAACGGAAACTCATGAATGCCTGGGATAAACAATTTCCAGTTACGGACTGGGAATGTAAAAAAGCAGATCGGATTAGTCAGTTACAAGGTAATGTTAACGTGGTTGTAAAAACGCGTTGCGATCAACGCTAGCAAAGGTTGTTGATCTGTTTTAAAGATAGTGAGGTCTGACCATTAAAAAAAACAGGTGGTTTTCCAAGAGTACGCTATAATTATTAGTAACCGTTAGTAGTGAAGCACCTTAGTAAAGCCATCCCAATGGTGGTAAGTCATAACTCTTCTACATGGGGGTTTTGGCCTTTGAGAGAAATTACTAATGGGAAAGGTTCCGATGAAACTATAGCTGGAAACTCAGGCTTAGATTCTAAGAATAGCAGGAACATATTTAGCTGTTCTTATCCGCATTTTAAGACGCTGGTTCTGTAGAATGTAGTTCGGAAACCGACGATAGCCCCGAAAGGGGCTATCGAGTAAATACTAAAAAAGACTGCCTAATTGCAGTCTTTTTTGATCTTAGAGCCAAGCATTTGCTTGGCTCATTAGCACTACCTAAACTGGAACAACAAGAATATCGATTGGAGACTTATGTATAAGATGTCTCGAGTATGAAATTATTCGGCTCCAAAAGTCATGATGATGACCGCAAATTAACAAGTCGAAACCATTCTCGGCAATAGTGTCATTAAGCTTGTCACCTAAATCTCCAGTACCGACATAAAAGTGGGTAATAGGAAACTCAGTATACTTTTGAAAGCTGAGCAGAAGGTCGTTTGAACGTTCGTTGAGTGGTCGTTGATTGGGATCGGCCTGAATGTCCATTAAGTCAGGATATATCTCACCATGTGTTCCGTCGATATGAATAAAAGAAACTTCGGCTCCTATGAGTTTTGCCGTTGAAATCGCTTTATCAATTAATATTTTGCTCTCTTCAGTAAGTTCTAGCGCAACTAGGATGTGTTTGTATTCCATAACTATTCCCTCATGAGTAGATGACTACTATCATCATAGTTCGAGCTGAAAATAATAGTGTATTAGAGTTCTCGTTTTGATAAAAATGTTGGTGTTATTACTCCCCATGTGTCTGATGTCATACAGTACCTGAAGAAAGAACTAAACCAGCCTAATAACTAAGTTTGGTTGAGATTAGGGAATAAAAGAAAGGCGATTTCGCCTTTCTTTGCGTTTATGAATTTAAAATTGGATAAATATAGAACTTTATCAAGAGATAGTTACGAAGATTGAACGGCAATACGAGCTTTGATCGTTTTCGGTTTAGATGAGATCGTCATCGACCTCAAAACCTTCAACTTGTTCGCGTTCAAGCCAAATCTTGTTTTTCTTTTCGATGATTTTGAAGTGATGGTAGTCTTCATGATCGATAAGTGATAGTGCTAGGCCAATTTCTCCTGCACGGCCACTTCGGCCTATACGGTGCATATAGTCTAATGGGCTTCTTGGCAAGTCAAAATTTATGACTACTGGCAGTTTCTCAATATCCAAACCACGTGCAGCAATGTCCGTTGCAATCAATACGTTAATTTCTCCTGCCTTAAACGCCTCAAGCGTTCGACTACGAGCACCTTGAGCTTTGTCACCGTGAAATACTTCTGCAGCGATACCACGTTTAGAAAGCTTCTCAGCTAAGTGATTACAGTTCTTTTTAGCATTAACAAATATAAGTGATTGATGCCATTGATGTTCTTTAATTAAATGTGCCACAAGAGCTGTTTTTTGACCTTTGTTAACAGTAAAAACGCGTTGTACTAACGTACTGGCATCCGCACTTTGTAGCTGAATTTCTACAGGGTTGTTAAGTAACTCTTGAGTTAATGTCTGAACTTTTTCAGGAAAAGTCGCGGAGAATAATAGTGATTGTTTTTTCTTTGGCAATAATGCTAATAACGCAGATAATTCTTCAGTAAAACCTAAACTGAGCATTCTATCGGCTTCATCAAGCACCAGGGTTTTTACTTTATCAAGCTTAATAGCATTACTTGAAATCAAGTCGAGTAATCGACCTGGTGTTGCAACTAAAATATCAGTGCCACCACGTAACGCTAGCATCTGAGTATTCGCAGATACCCCACCATAAACGGCAACGGTTTTAATCGCGCCGTTAAAATGCACCGCATAAGATTTAATGTTGTCAGCAATTTGTTTTGCCAGTTCACGAGTCGGAACTAAAACTAGCCCGGTAACATAGTTGCCTTTACCATTTCTGCTACTTACTGTTTTTTCGCCATGTATTTGTTGCAACATAGGTAGTGAAAAAGTGGCTGTTTTACCTGAGCCTGTATTTGCCCCTGCAATTAAATCGCACCCGGATAAAATACTTGGGATAGCCTGTGCTTGAATGGGCGTCGGTTTTTGATATTCCAGCTCAGTTAATCGTGCTAACAAAGGTGGTATAAGGCCAAGTTCAGTAAAGTTACTAGCGGTAGAGATTATGGTCATTAAAATAAAGGGCTCAAATAAAATAATAGCCAGCTATTTTAACTCATTTATTCCGGATTAAATAGTTTGTTGGATTGGTGACTGTTCACGGGATCATTATGGTTACTGGTAATATTAAAATTAACAAGGATAATTTAGGAGAGAGAGCTTTGCCGTGATTGGCATATTACGGATAAGCAAAGACTGATGAGTTGTACTAGGCAGTCCAACTCATTTAACTAAGTATCTAAAAGTAGTGGCGTAGATCAGTAACCATTTGAGCCAAGTTGCTAACAATCATGTCCATATTTTGTTTATCAATTCGTTAGGTAATTTTTATATTTAAGCAAAAAATGCTTTACCTAAAGTTAACTTTAGGTCTTAACCTAATGCAAGTTGACTATAGATGGAATATAAGTATGGAATTGAATACAAAAAAAACCACACGATACTATTTAATGGGAAGATTTTTCGACGGGATCTCATCAGGCCTGTTTATGATGGCATTACCGTGGGTCATGCTATCAACGCCTAACATGGGTTCGTTTGTTGCTATCTTAGCTTTAGCCTGCACTGCGCTTTCATTTATTCTGACACCATTTTTTTCTACTTTTATTGATCGTTATTCGCGGAAAAAATTGCTGATATTTGTACAGCTCTTACAAGCGGGTACCGCTGCATCGGTAGCACTAGTTTATGGAGGGGGCTATCAATCTCATTGGTTACTAGCGGCGGGCCAGTTGGTCTTTTGGGTTTCGAGTAACTTGGCTTGGTCAGCTAACAATGCTTTTACCCAAGAAAATTTTGATCAGTGCGAATATGCAACGATTTCTGGTAAACAAGAGATCATAATGCAGGGAACAACGCTCGGAGCGGGGGCGTTAGGTGTCGTGTTATTAGAAATGTGGGGAATGTTTGAGTTTTCATGTTTCGCTGCGATAGCTTCTGGAATAGCAAGCGTTAGTTACATATTGACGCCCTATCGACGACAGCTACGTAAACCAACCTTGATCTCGTTTATGACCCAGATGAAAGAGAGTAGAGAAATATTTACACTGCGCCCACACTTTTATGGATTTTTAATGTTGTCTGCGTTGAGTTACCCGATATTAATGTTCCTTACAAAGTTAGTCCCCATTTGGTTTTCTGAACTAGGTATTTCTGGTGACTGGTTCGCTGGTTATAACATTGCCTTTGGTATGGGATCGCTGGTAACTGGATTATTGGTGGGAAAACTATTACGCCTAGGAACGCATCCGTTTATTATGGTTACTTCTATGGGATTGGCCGCATTAATGCTCGCGGGCATGAGTTTATCATCTACGCCTCAAATGTTACTTATGTTCACTTTCTTATTTGGTACGTTTAATGCGTTAAACCGTATTGCCCGTACAAACTGGATGCATCACAGCATAAACATTAATCAACGCGGACGAGCGGATGGTGGACTACAAATGTTTGCGACTTTGGCGCAAAGCATCAGTTATGTGGCCATCGCATTTTTAAGCCACTTTGGTATAACTCAGTTAGGCTTTTTCCTTGCAGCTGGTGTTATGGCAGTGGCGGTGCTTATGATGATGCGCCTGAATAAAGCACCTGAGCTTGACATGACAGTGGTATAGCTTAGATCAAGAGTAGAGCGGGGTTCTTTTCCATATTTACCGATCTAACCTCTACTATTTCTTCTTAAACCAATTATGAATTACCGCCTAAACGACGCACGCCATTGAGTTGGTGAGACATGAAATGCAGCTTTAAAATGCTTCCTAAACACACTTTCTGATCTATAGCCCGATAATTCAGCGATCTGAGGAATTGAGCTTTGGGTTGTTTCTAGCAATCGCTGACTGAGTATTAAACGTTGATTCAATAGCCAGTGTCCAAAGGTACAGCCATAAGCCGACTTGAATTGTCGGGTAAAGGTTCGTTTGCTCATTGCACACCGCTCGGCAATCTCATCAAGAGAATAAGCATGGCTTAGGTTCTCTCCAACGTTTTCTATTACTAGGCCTAAACTGGTTTTTTTGGGCGTTTTCGTACCAATTGGTACTGGGATATATTGCTGTTGCCCGCCCGAGCGAAACGGCGCCGTGACCATCATGCGGGCTATATTGTTCGCAACCTGACCTCCACAATAACGACGAACGATATGAAGGCAACAATCGAGAGAAGCAGCAGTACCAGCGGAAGTAATCACCTCATCATGCTCAATAAACAAGGGATTGGGATCCAATTCGATTAAAGGAAAGCGTTCTTGAAATGTGTTTGCAAATGCCCAATGCGTCGTTGTCCGTTTGCCATTTAAAACGCCAGTATGAGCAAGGACGTAACTACCGAGACATAAGCCCACAAGCAAAGCCCCTCTATTGCTTTGACGCTTTAAAGTATCGACAAGTTCTTTACTGGGATTAGGAAGAGCATTAGGCCAGCTCGGAATCACGATGATATCAGCTTGATCCATAACAGAGAGGTTTTCCTGCACAGTAATGCCAAACCCCGAGCCTGACGCGAGCTCTTGAGGCCTTTCGGCACAAATTTTTAAGCTAAACGGCGGTACTTGCTCTATGAAGACATCCTGAAACACCATACAAGGAACTGATAAGTGGAAGGCACTTATGCCCTCAAAGGCTAACAACACTACATTGGTGGTTTTTATAGGTGAAGACACAGCATGGCCATAATTGAGCGAATATTGACTTTAAGGCCCGTATTGCAGTTTTTAAGCTCAGTGTATATTTACGTCATCAAAGCGAATAAAAAATCTAGAGATGACGGAGAAAGCATATGAAAATTCACCACCTGAGAAGCGCAACATTTATTATCGAATCGGACGATAAATTTATTCTGATTGATCCGATGTTAGGTGCAAAAGGTTCTTTACCTCCATTCTCTGTGATTCGTGCTAAGGCGAAGAAAAACCCAACGGTAGAGTTGCCAGAAAATGCTAATGAGCTGCTAAGCATGGTAACCAACAGCCTTATTACTCATAGCCAGACTTTTGGTATTAAAGCGTTGCAGCATGGAGACCATCTTGACATTGCAGGTGAAGATTTTCTAATTAGTCGTAATATTCCAGTCACTACGCCAAACAAGGACAAGGTATATCTGAAAAAGTACGGTTTAAATGTTGAATTTGGTGTTGATGATTGGCAGAGCATCGATTATTTAGGTGGTAAGCTGACTGCGATACCTGCGCAGCACGGCCACGGTTGGATCCATAAGGTAATGGCAAATGGAGTTGGCTTCTTTTTAGAGTTACCAAACGAACCATCGATCTATATTAGTGGTGATACTGTACTGACTGATAATGTAAAACGTGCGCTAGATAAACTTAACCCAGATATTACAGTGGTAGCGGCAGGTCAAGCGCAGATGGATGTTGGACAGCCTTTATTAATGTCAAAGAATGAAGTGATGGAGTTTATTCGCCTATCACCAAATAAGGTGATTGCCAATCATATGGAAGCGTTAAATCACTGTTTAATTGACCGCAACACATTACAGAAATCGATAGAGCATCACAACCTTGCTAATAAAGTAGCGATTCCCGCAGATGGTGAGACATTAGAATACTAAATTGCTCTGAAATGAATTTAAACGTTATCCAAAAAAAAGGTTAAAAAGGCTGAATCAGAAATCTAACCAGCCTTTTTTGATTTACTTAGTTATAAGTAACGACTTCTTAAATGCGCCTGAAAATGATCAGCATTCAATGTCTCACCAGTGGCTGATTTAACTAACTCATCTGTAGTCAACAAACTACCCTTGCTCCAGATTTTTTCAGACAACCAGTTGAAGATCGGTGAAAGATCTTTAGATCCTATCGCCGTATCCACATCTACAGTTTTCTTCATCGAAGCCATAAATTGAGCTGCGTACATTGCGCCTAGCGTATAACTAGGGAAATATCCGAAAGCTCCATCTGTCCAGTGAATATCCTGCATACAGCCGTTCTTGAAATTATTCGTTGTTGATAACCCTAAATAAGATTGCATCTTTTGATCCCAAAGTTCGGGAACATCAGTGTGTTTAATGTTTCCATTCATTAGGTCCCGTTCAATCTCGTAGCGAATGATGACGTGGGCCGGGTAAGTCAGCTCATCAGCATCTACGCGGATAAAGCCTTTTTCTACACGGGTATAAAGTTTTTTGAAATTATCTGCAGCAAAGACTGGGTTATTGTTTAAGCCAAACTGATTAGAGGCCATGCTTGAAAGGTGTTGGATAAACGCATCATTACGGCCTACCTGCATTTCAAAAAACAAGGATTGTGACTCATGGATCCCCATGGATCGTGCTTCTCCTACCGGTAGCCCAGAGAGTGCCGTGGGTAAGCCTTGTTCGTATCTAGCGTGACCAGTTTCGTGAACGGTGCCCATCAGTGATTGAATGAAATCACTTTCGTCATATCGAGTAGTAATTCTTACATCTTGCGGTACGCCACCACAAAACGGATGAACACTCTCATCAAGACGGCCATGATTGAAGTCGAAATGTAATAACTTCATCACTTCCAGACCAAGATTTTTTTGTTGCGTCGCCGGGTAAGTACCATTCGGCAATATGATACTTTCTCCACTTTGTTTTTCGATGACTTTATCGATGAGGTTAGGCAACCATGTTTTTACATCCGCAAATAAAGTATCGAGGGAGTCACTGGTGGTTCCTGCTTCGTATAAGTCCAACATCGCATCGTATGGTGACATACCGGAGGATTCTGCTCTAATTTGTGCTTCTTCTTGCGACAAAGCTACAACTTCCTGCCAGTTTTTTTCAAATCCCGCCCAATTATTTTCTCCACGTTGAGTTCGCCATGCATGTTCGCATTTTGAGCCTGCAAGTGATTTTTTTTGTACTAGTTTTTCTGGCAATACATTTGCCTGCTGCCAGTTTCGTTTCAGTTCTCTTAGGCTTGCATTGTCTTCATTAGACAATGTTTCCGACTCTGCTTTATCGAACCATTCACCCAGCTGTGGTTCGGTCATCAGTTTGTGGATGTGAACTGAAAGTTCAGCCATCGCTTCTGAACGAGCTTGATTACCGCCAGCAGGCATAACAGCCGCTTGGTCCCAGCCACATATTGCAGCCAAGTGATTAAAGTGGGCGATTTTTTTTGAATGTGCTATTAGCTTATTAAACGAGCTCATGATGATTTTCCATTAGCCAAAAAAATGATTCTACCACTTAGGTAACTCCATTTTCAAAACAGTATCTTACATAAAATTTGAGGCGCGAGTTAGACAGAGTTAATTGCTATTATTTCATTTAGCTCTGAATAACCTTGGTTTGTGTTCGGATTATTGTTATAAGTTTAGTCACATTTGAGATGCTTGTTTTAATATGGCTCTTAATGTGATTTGGATTTAGTTAGTAAATATCATATTGAAAGGTGTTACGGATGCACATTGTAAACTTTGAGGCTTTTCTGATAGCCATCACTATTCTTACTTTAACTCCGGGGTTAGATACCGCTGTAGTTATACGTAATACTAGCCGCTCAGGCATCAAAGATGGTTATACAACCAGTTTGGGCATTTGTTCAGGCCTTTTTGTTCACGCCACATTTTCAGCAATTGGAGTTTCAGCCATTTTATTACAGTCAGCACAAGCATTTCAGGTGATGAAATGGGTAGGGGCTGCGTATCTCATATGGCTTGGAATAACAGGGATCAGGTCTACAATTAAGGGCGTTAAAGGGTTAGAAGTTACAGAGGCAGAGCATAAGAGTTTTAATGCTATAAGGTCGTTAAGAGAAGGATTTCTTTCGAATGTACTAAATCCGAAGACCGCGGTTTTTTATCTGGCTTTTTTGCCTCAGTTTATTGATCCCAATTACTCACCATTTATTCAGTCTATCACTATGGCGGGTATTCACTTTTTGATTTCCATGGTATGGCAGTGCATTCTCGCCGGGACTATAAATTCAGCACAAAAGTTTGTAAAAAACAGTTCAGTGATGGGGTGGATGGAGGGGATTACAGGAACCGTTCTGATTGCTTTAGGTATTAAATTGATACTGGAAGATCCCCCAATTTCAACCGATGGATAGAAAAAGCCCGCTTTAAGCGGGCTTTCTTATTAATATTCTTCAGTTAGTATCGTCTGGTTTTTTCTTTCGATATCGAAATAGCGCTTTGTTTCTTCTATAACAATGTGACGAAGTGCAATAAGCCCGATAAGGTTAGGCACTGCCATCAATCCGTTAACGATATCGGCTATCAACCATATCATATCCAGTTTTAAGAAAGCGCCAGAGCCAACTAGTACAAGGAAAATGACTTTATATGGCAGTACGGCTTTTGTACCCATCAAAAATACCACGCATCGTTCACCGTAGTAATTCCATCCCAAGATAGTTGTGAAGGCGAAGAACATTAAGCCAATTGAAACCATCATTGGACCAAAGGTTTCGGAGTTTAGTCCAACAGCGAAAGCATGCGTCGTCATTTCTGCACCTGCGTAATCACTCTGCCAGGCACCAGTCATTATTAGTGCAAGGCCTGTCATTGTGCAGATGATGATGGTATCGAAGAATGTTCCTGTCATCGATATCAACCCCTGACGTACACACGAATCAGTTTTCGCTGCA
Organism: Vibrio sp. UBA2441; assembly: GCA_002342685.1. GTDB lineage: Bacteria > Pseudomonadota > Gammaproteobacteria > Enterobacterales > Vibrionaceae > Vibrio. The sequence continues at coordinate 73,297 of DDQN01000031.1, read as the reverse complement.
GCCGCAGCCATTGGTGCGCTACCAAGGCCAGATTCATTTGAGAATACACCGCGAGCGATACCAGATTGAATAGCAAGCATAATACTTGCGCCAAGAAATCCACCTGAAGCCGCAGTTGAAGTAAACGCAGAGGTAATAACTAATTCGATAGCAGCCAAGAGCTGATCGGCGTTAGAGATCAAAACACCTAAGCAGGCAAGCACATAAAACACGGCCATTGCTGGAACAACTCGACCAGCTACTTTTGCTATTGATTGAATGCCACCAATAGTCACAAATGCAACCATTACCGTTAGTACGATAGCTGATGTATTGCGTGACATACCAAAAGAAAGTTGAGATGCATCTAAAATGGCGTTAACTTGCGGGAAAGTACCAATGCCAAGACAGGCAACACCCAAAGCAAATACAGCAAATAGCTTGGCCAGAAGCTTTGAACCGACACCGTATTGAAGGTAATACATTGGACCGCCAACCATCTGACCATTGTCATCGGTTTTACGATATTTAACAGCTAAAAGACACTCGGCGTATTTTGTTGCCATACCAAATAGAGCCGCAAGCCACATCCAGAACAGAGCACCCGGGCCGCCGAGTTTAATCGCGGTTGCGACACCGACGATATTACCCGTACCTATAGTCGCTGATAACGCGGTACATAAAGCGGCAAAACTTGAAACGTCACCTTCGCCTTGTGATTTATGCTTGCGTGAAAAAACCAAAGACAGTGCGGTGGGCAAATGCCTAAATTGAAGCAGACCTAAACGGAAGGTAAAATAAACACCTGTTCCAACAAGTAAAATTAAAAGTGGTGGCCCCCAAACAAGGCTATCCAGTGTTTGAAGTAAAGATTGTAAATTATTCATGGGTTCCCCTTAATAAAACAAAAATTTAAGGAGAAGAGGGAAAGGCCAGTGATCAAATCACCGGAATCTATCTAAATTGGGCTTAAATAAGTTGTAACTTTCCACTCCTCTGTCCTTTTGCCTGAGAGTTTGACCCAGCATAAAATGTTGGGCTTGCTCCTTCGGCGACCGATTTAACGGTTCTCTCCAGAGGTTCCTCCAACTACAGTCCTCGCTTAGCTTACGCATCAGCACCTGAAAGATTTAACTCAATTTCGATTTGATATTGAGCTTTGCTTCTTCGGCAGACAAAACATTGAAATACAAAGTTTTGTCGTTCTCCTATAGTCTTCATCGGAACTGGTCAACACATACAATGTTAACCAAGGACGCACATGGTACATAAGTTAGAATATATGACAAGTAAAATGTGCTCTAAGTAGTGTTTTGTATTGTATGTTCTTTTGTTGCGCAGGTTGCCTGGTTGTAATGAGCCTGTTAAGCAAGATCAAGCTCTGTATGTAACCCATAATTGTGTCGCCGAAATAGGCCAGAAAAAATAGAATACCGCGAATGATAAAAAACACTAATACCGTGGAGCTACGATGATTTATCTCGGTAAAGTAAAATAACTAGCGAGAAACTAACGAAAAAATGCTGATTAAATGCTATAAATAAAACATAACAGGAGGGTGTATGACCAGATTTGTCGCCATTGCTGCATTTATTGCATTATCCGTATTTTTATTCCGTTATCGCACGAACAAGAATATCCAGCACGGAGTAGTAGTCGCATTCTTAAGTGGGTTAGCTGTTTATACGATTGCCGTTGTCATTAGTGAATTGATGCACTAGATAGGAGTGCTACTAACGTGGAAAAAGAGAATGATCCTCTATCTCAAGATGATGTTGTCATTATTGAAGAAAGAGATAAGCGAACCATTGTATATATCGCTATTGCCGCAGTGTTGGGCTTAGCTATCGGTGGACTAGCAGGTTCAATAGTTACAAAAGGGAAATGGCAAAACGCGTATAGCGAGCTTAGTTCACGATATCGAGAGATTGAAAACCAGAAGCAACAAGTTGTAGTAGAACAAGTTCTGGTACAGGAGCAGCAGTCTGCCAGCATTGATAAAGCGGTAAACGAAAGAGTTACTGAGGAACTTGATGTTTTGAAACACAAATTTCAACAAGAATTACGTCAATCTCAAACATTAGTGACAGAGTTAGAAAAAATCAACATTGAATTAGAACAGCGAATTACAGCGCAAGAAACCCAGATAAAAGCGGATTTAAAAGAATTAAGTGAGTTGAGTCGACAAACTGATATGCAGGCGGCTGTGCTAGAACGTTCCAGAGAGCTATTTCAAAGAGAGCTGACTATTAAGCAACGGCTGGAAGTGCTGCTGCAAGAGCGTGAAGCATTGACGCCTAAGGTTCGACGATACAAAAAAGAGTGCGATATTTACCTAGAGGGTAAATCATGGGAGGCGTCTTCAAAATCCTGCGATAAACAAGATGAGATTAACTCTGAACTCAGTCAGATGGACCAGATGATTGAAGTGCATAAGTTGGACCTTAGAGAGATTCAACAAATAGCTGATCGGATTGGTCTATAGCCGACATGCTCAATTTGTATTAATAATACTAGGATGCATCTGTGACTAGAAATATTTTTTATTGCATTGTAGCGGTTATCGGTATGAGTATGTTGATTCCGGCGAAGGCATCATCAGACCGTTTAACGGTAGTTAAAGTCGCCACAGTTGTAAAATCTAATGACAGAGTCAATACTGAAAACATTCAATCTAATACAGGGAAACCGGGATGGTTTATTGAACTCTCCCGCCGCTCAGCGCGAGAGTGCGGTGCTAAACTTCATTTTGAATTTATCCCTTGGGTAAGAGCACTTTCATTCGTTGAACAAAGCAAAATAGACGCAATATTTAACAGTAACTATACGGCCAAGAGGGCAACTTATGGAGTTTATCCTAAAATTGACGGACGGTTAGACGTAAAGCGTGCGTCAATGGAGTACGGATACTTTGCTTATGTATTAAGAGACTCTCTGGACAGAGAGTTAGTGGAACAAGCTATATTGACCAATAGAAATGTAGTAGTAGAAAGGGCTTCTTCAATCATTCCAGAGCTTGAAAAGCGGGGGGCAAATATTCAGGAAAACGTGAATTATTTATCGATGCTTAAAATGGTGGCCTATCATCGTGCAGATGCAGCCATTGGAATAGATAAAACTTTTGACACATTGCTTGCTAATACACCTGGGCTTTCATCGATTATTATGAAAGTGAAAACGCCAATTCAACTTAAATTCGGTTATATGATGTTTTCAAAAACGTTCTATGCTGCTCATCCCGGGTTGGTCGAGTGTATTTGGGATAAGTCTGCTGAAAACCGCCAAACTGACTGGTTCAGAAAGTTGTACCAGTCGTATCAATGACCTTGGATGGGGCTTTAAGATCGGTGTATATCTCTCAGCCCTAATATTTTGAGCGAGTCTTAAACGGAAAAACTTGCGATAGCTCCACCAAGTGTTCTGGCCTGTTCTGCGACACCTTTTGACGATTGCACATTCTTATTGACGGCTAGTGTATTATCTGCGGTTATATCTCGAATGGCGGTTACGTTTTGGCTAATTTCGCCAGTCACAATACTCTGCTGTTCAACCGCGGCTGCTATCTGGGTACTGTTTTCCAAAATAGATTGCATTTCTTGCATTATTTCTTCGATTTTACTTTCCGCATTATTGGCTTGCTCAACACTCTGTTCTCCTTGCGCACGGCAGTGTGACACTTGTTCAACAACAATTTTAGTCTGTGCTTGTACAGAGTTAATCATTTGTGAAATCTCTTGTGTAGATTGTTGTGTCCGACTGGCAAGAGTTCTTACTTCATCGGCAACAACCGCAAATCCACGGCCGTACTCGCCAGCACGTGCGGCTTCTATGGCCGCGTTTAGTGCTAATAGATTAGTTTGGTCTGCAATTTCACGGATAACATCCAATACAGTGCCAATGCGAGAGGTAAGGTCAGATAAGCTGATAATTTCTTGGTTAGTTTTACCTAATTTATCGGAAAGCAAACTAATACGATCTTTAGTAGAGTTAATTTCAGTTAATCCTTCTACGGCCCCCTGATGACATTTATGTGCATTTGACGCTGCACCCTCGGTCGTAGAGGCCACTTCGCGGATGGTTTCACCCATCTCGATTATTGCTGTTGCGACCAAATCCGTTTCAGTCTGCTGGTTTGTCAACGCCAGTTCGGTGGCTTGACTACCTTTTTGCAGCTGGTCAGAAGCGGTACCTAACTCTGTAATGGTAAGTTGTACGTTGCTAACAAGCTGACGAATGCTAGCCATAAGGGTATTAAAATTAACAGCCGTTTCTGATAGCTCATCTTTACCGTTAACGGCAGCCACTTTAGTGAGATCATGGCTTTGCGATATGTGTGACATTAACTGATTCAAGGAGTTAATGCTGTTTTGAATTCCCTTGTTAATAAGTAATGATAATAAAACCATCAAAATAACCACGGTAATAAGGGATATTAAAATGATAAATGAAATAGTACTCTTTTCTTTTTTAAGCTCTTTTAGTAATTCGCTTTTCAGGCCTGAAAAGATATCCTCGACTTTATGAGACGAGGTTCTTACTTTGCCTCGTATTCCTTGGTTATGTGACAGCCCAATAGCTTTCTTTTGAGTGATCAATTGTATAAATAACTGATTGAACTGAGTTAGTTTTAAATTAAATTCGTTATTTTTAACTATTTTCAAACGATTAAATAAATCGTTATATTGTTCAAGAAACTCTGGTTTGAGAGACAATGAGTATAGCTCACTGATTAAAACCAATTGTACAGTATCAAATCTAAATTGATCCATATTGCCTGCGTATTGAAGGAGAAACGACGAGTACTGGGCGATCTCTTGGCGTAACCCTTCATCCGTAGATAATCCAATATGCTGATAACCATTGACTAGCTCTGAGAATATGGTTTTATAAATCATCATGTTAGGTGTTAATTCATTAATGTGCGAAACGTTTAGAGATAGATCACTTAAGTTAACTTCCAACTGCGTGAGTTTATTCTCGAAATCCGTGTAATTTTTCAGGAATTTTTCGTTGTATTTTTTATCTAAACGCGCCAAAAAATCTTTCTCATTACGACGTAAAGTAAGTAATGAAATTTCTAATGACTGAATATCTGTGACAGATTGATTTAATTTGGATAAATGGTTATTGGCTATATTTATTATCATAAATACAACTAACATTGAAAGAACAGATAAGCCACAAAGGCCGAATAACTTATGCTTAATTTTCACGCGATACAATCTCACAATAACGGTCGAACAAAATGAACAAATAACAAAAATCGGCTCAGTCGTTGAGCTGAATAAAAAATTAAATGGGCCTATTAACGCCTTGAGCGGCATAGTAATGTATTTATGATTTATAATATATATTAACTGTCATTTGTTATTGCAATAAATGACAGATTTTATTGTATCCATCTGTATTGTTGGATTTATTTTATTGGTATGACCACACGGTGAAAATTTACTTTCTTCATATAAACGATTGCCTTTTGTGGTAAACTAATAAGAGTTCATTTAAAGAGAGTCTATGGCTGTTTGGTTTGAGCTACTCATGAAACTGAGGTTGTGGAGGAGTTACTGTTATCAACAACACTTATCAACAATAAATACAATCACTGGCTCTTCCACTTAGATTATTGCTTTTTACAAAAGCTAAACTCAATATTTTGTCCTAATAACTGTCTCATAATCACTTTAACAATGGCCATGACCAAATGCCGATTCAAAATTATATTTTGATGTGATTGATTAGCTACGTGAAATCTAGCCGGATCGCGAGTTCCATATGAGCCGTAAAAAAGAGTTTTTTGAAAAAATTTCAGCGATGCCAGACCAACTCGATACGATAAAGGTCGAGTTTAATGATGGCTAGTGGGAAAACTTGGCACAGTGTTAGGCGAAAACATTCAAAGTTCAATTTTAAGCTAACTAAACTTATCCCTGTTTCTAGTAGGTCCTCCTTACCAGAAGCAGGGAAAGCATTTTTAATGTTAATTGAATGGCATATAGTTCGCGCTTATATGCTGTTCACCCGAAAACGTTTATCTACGATAAATGCAACCAATACCCAGCCTGCACATTGACCCCAAAGTAACGTCCATTTGTCTATGACTTGTTCAAAATCAGCCGCCATTTGGTTTACTTTTAAAAAGCTTTGAATTGCAGGTGTAGAAGGGACCAGTTGTGAAAGCCAAATCATAGGTTGAGGAACACTTTCTAGTGGCCAGATAAACCCGGTACTAAATATCAGCGGCATAGAACTGAGCAAAACAACTACCGTAACCAACTCACGTCTGGGTAGGATAGCTCCAAGCACAATGCCAATAAAACTACTGGCATAGAGAAATGGTATGAGCAGAGTAAATATAACCGTAGGTGAGGCAAGACGGCTTATTTGATAATAGTCGAAACTAAAGCCGAAATAGTACATGGATAAAAAGCAATATATGGCGACAAAAATTGAGCTGCGTACAAAGATTAAAGTGACGCTGTCTGGTCTCTTCCAATAGCCTTTGCCAAACTTTTGAGTTGCGCCTAGCAATCCGATACTCATTATTAATGTCTGTTGAAGTATTAAAACAAACACGGCGGGAACAACGTAATTGACGTATCCTATTTCCGGATTGAAGGTTGGCTTGAGGTTAAGTTTGCTGGCGGCGAATTGGTTTTTGGCCGCGGAAATTGGTTGTCCTTCGAGCATTAACCTTTTTATCTTCGTCTTTGCTGCAAGTGTCCCGGAGGCTTGTGCTAAACCTTCAACGACAGTCCCATAAACTAAAAAGTAAGAGGCATCTCCTGCGAAGGCAAGGGTAGGACTTTTTCCTAGCAGCAAATCACGATAGAAATGTTTCGGAATAACCAGTATTCCCCGAACGTCGCCTGCTAAAAATTGATGCTTTGCTTGTTCTATACTGTAGCTTTTTTTAACTATTCTTACTTGTGGTGTCGCATCGACCATACGCTCTAATTGAATACTGGTCAGACTATTGTCCAGATTAACCACCGTAATTTCTTGTTCTGTTGGCGTTTGATGCGAATAGGGTAACGGGTACAAAAACGAATAAAAGACAACCCCTGCAAAAACGGTTAGCAAGATCACTGGGTTGGTGAAAATAGCCCTAATTTCATGTTTGATCAGTTCCAAGATTGTCATACGCTAACTACCATTTTTGTCAGGTGCTTTTTAACTAAAAATAAGCACAGTATAAATGGGAGCAGATACCACATCATGCTTGGCGTGATATTACGTATGGTTTCCCATGAGGTTACATTGTAACTAACAGTGCCAATTTGCGCCTCGATATAATGACTGACTGGCATTAGATTGCGCCAGAAAGCCGCTATGCTGTTCATGTCTGTCACCGGGAAAGTAACTCCCATAAACGCAAAGCTGGGTGCGGTAAATGCCCCTGCAAAACTCATTGCTCTGGCAGGGTCTAGGGTTAAAAAGAAGAAAAATGCTGCCATTATCATACATGCCATGGCTGTCAGAACCTGGGAATATATTAATGGAAGCAAACCGCCTTCAATTGGGAAGCCCAGACCTTGATAAAACCAAACCAAGAAGCAGTAGCCAAGAAAAATGAACCAAGGCAGATAAAACAAACCAATAGAAAGAAGTGAACGGACAGGGCGAGCGCCAACCATATTCTCTAACCCATAAATTCGATGGTTTGCTGTAAGAACCAAAATGGTAGTAACAACAATACATATTTGCCATAACGCGGGGATTATTGCAGTAATTAGAAACTGCGCATAGTTGGCATTTCGATTAAATAGCGGGGTTATCTGGTTACGTATTATAACTGTCTTGCCCGTCGCTGTTTGTGTTGTCGTATTCCCTTTAGCTAATTGTTTTACTGACCCAACTTGAGCGTTAAATGTACCATGTGCTTGTAGGACCGCCGACTTGATCAGCTTACCTACCAAGATATATTGGCTGTTGTAGAAAACTGAAATCTGAGGAGCTAGGTTCAGATATAAATCTCGGTCAAAATTATTAGGAATGACGACATACGCATAGATATCGTTGTTGACAAGGTGGTTTTTTGCTTCCGAAATACTTGAAAATGAATGTGAAACATTGAGTGACGACGTCGCATTAAGTTCTCGCACAAATGTACGGGACAATGTGCTCTGTTCAAAATTAACGATGCCAATGGGTAAATCACGAGCGATGCCCTGTGAAAAAATCCACCAGATAGAAACAGCTAACAATACGGGTATCCATGTAAGGCAAGAAAGTAGCCATTTATCGCTGCGAATAATATGCCATTGAGATATTTTTTCCTGACTATACATATCTACAGCTCTACAGAAACGCTCATACCGACGCGTAAGTCGTCAGTAAGATTAACTGGTTTCGCTTCAACTTCGAATGTTCTCAAATCAAAACCTTGAGATGCGTCAGTGGAACGCCATGTAGCAAAATCGCCCATAACTGAAATGTGGGTTACTTTGAACTCAACCGATTTACCTAACGCGGGAAGATAACCGTTAAACTGGCTACCTTGTTTGAAGTTTTTCAGCAGGTCTTCTCTAACATTTAATACGGCCCAGGCATCTTGCATGTCGATCACGGTAACAACGGGAAAGCCCTGAGGTGCTAATTCGCCACTGCTTAAAAGAACCTGAGAAACTTCGCCATTAAACCAACTGGTTATATTGGTATCTTGCGCATAGGCTTCAACTTCAGCGACAGCACCTGCAGCCATTCTTACTTTCTCTTGTGCAGCGCGTTTTGTCTCGTCACGAGCACCTTCTTTGGCCATTTGATACATTTGATAAGCGGCGCTCTGGGTGTACTTTGCGGCTTGCCATTGAGTTGATGCTTCATCTCGTTTTTGCTCTGCAACGACACCATCTTTAAATAGATTATCAACACGATTAAACGTTTTCTCGGCTAACTGAGCCGCGGCTTTTGCCTTATTCCATTGATCCTTTGCCGCATTGATTTGCTGTGCTCTTGCGCCATTTTGTGCTTCCTGAGCGAGAGCACCTGCTGCTTTTTGACCAGCTTTAGCCTGTGCCAGTTTCGCATCAATTTCTGGGCTATAAATGCTGAATATTGGGTCGCCCTGTTTAATTTGATCTCCCTTACTTACCATAACCTGATCAATACGTCCCGCGACTTTAGACGAAATACTATATCGCTGCGCTTCTATTTGGCCTTGTAGTCGAATAGGTTTTGGCTGATAAGCCTGATAGAAACTGTATCCAATCCATGAGGCTGTACCCACACCAAGAACGGTTAATAGAACAGGTTTAACTAATTTCATGATGCATCCTTTGATGTTACTGATTGGTAAGCGTTGCTTTGATAATGATTAAATGAATTCATTTCGCTTGCTAAGGCGAGCAGTCGATTTAGTGCAATGACATAATTAAACCTAGCAAGTTGTTGTTGAGTCTTAATGCTGGCGAGATATAACTCTGCGTCAACCACTTCCAGAGAAGTGGATATCCCTTGAGTAAATGCTTTTGTTCTTAGTTTAAGGTTTTCTTGCGCCAAATTTAGACTCGCCTTCAGCCCTTCAACCTCTTCTATCGCTTGCTCAGCTTCAAAGTAAGTTTTTTCTACCAAAACGGTAAGATCTTGTTTGGCTTGCTGGCGAAGGTGATTAACTTGCAATACGGAATTTTGCGCTGCACGCATGTTTTCTGAACGACCGGACGTATCGATCAGAGGGATACTTACGCCCACACCGACCAACCAATCGGGTGCCATTTCACTTGCTAAGGTGTCGCCTTCATATAAAGTGTAATTACCGTAGGCGAAGACTTCAGGGTAATAACGGCCACGTTCGGCTTTTATCAGGTTTGACGCTTGTTTATTTTTTGCGTCAAGCAGGGCAAGACCAGGGTAACTATTCAGAGTTTGTTCTGTGAACGCTGATAGTGGCGGAAGTGAGCGATTAATGAACAATTGTGTGTCGGGATGAACTTTGTCACTTTGGTTCAGGATTTGAGTTAATGCAGAAACAGCTATCTCAACATCTTTTTGAGATTTTTTCCGGTCAACTATGGCTTTGGCCAGAGACGCCTCGGCTTGCAGTCGTTCGACCTTAGCAATTTGTCCCTGGTTCTCCAGTTTCAATGCAAAATCACGATGTTTAGTCAGCCCTTCTTCTACAGATTGGCGAGTTAGTAAAACCTCTTTTGCCAGCACGACACTAAAATAATATTTTGTCAGATCGTCATATTGTGCTTGGCTTTCCATTTTTAATTGTGCGATGGCTTCATCGGTTTGGCCTGATGCGATTGCTTGAGCTGACGTAATTCTGCCACCAGTGAAAATGGGCCAGACGGCCCGAATGGAAGAAGTAAAAATATCCTTTTCTGCAATGGTAGAGGTTGGATTTACCCCGCTCAAGGCACTGGCTAATCCTGCTAATGCGGGGCTCGTTACAAGCTGACCAATAGCAGCTTTACTTCCGGAGTCCAGACTATCTAATAGCTGGTCGCCTGATACCGTCACATCATCATCAAGACGGGTATAATTTGCACCAAATGATACAGAAGGTAAGTTTAAGGCTTGTTTTGATTGCTCTAATTGTCGGTAACGTTCGACATTAGCTCTTTGCGCGGCAATGGCATTGTTTTCATTTTGTAAGAGTAACCACGCTTGATCGAAGCTGATTTCACCAGCCATTACTGGTTGTACGGATATAAAGGAAGCGAGTAATGCAGACAATGGGATTCTGAAGGCATAACGGTGCTTTTTATTCACAAAAGTCATCATTATATGAACACAGTTTACAAAAAAATAGAGTATAAACTCTATTTAATTAATGAACAATGATTATCAATCGGCTATTAACTCGCCATCTAAAAGCATGTAAAATAAATGTTAATTAAATGAGTGCGTAGGGAGAGTTAGAAGCGATGTTCCGATGGAGAAGACTTAGTTTTCGAAAACGTCTTATTGCCATAATGACTCTATCTGGAGTCATTGAACTTATGATCTTATCATGGGCTGGTTTCTCTTATATACGTTATAACCAACAAGAAGAAATGGGCCTAAAAGCCCTTGGTATTGCACAGTTCTTGGCGCGTTCTCCTTCCATAGTTACTTTTATTCAGTCGGGTAATGAGCCCGGTGTCCAGCAAAAAATCAATCATTTCACCGAATTAATTGGTGCTACCTTTATTGTTATTGGCGATAAAGACGGTATTAGGCTTGTCCACCCTGTAACCGCTCGTATAGGGAAAAAAATGAAGGGCGGCGATAACTATCGCGCTTTGGTAAAAGGTGAAGCCTATGTTTCTTTTGCTGAAGGGTCATTAGGCAAATCAGTGAGAGGGAAATCTGCCGTTTTTGATTCAAAAGGCAATATTATTGGCGTTGTGTCTGTCGGTTATTTGCTTGAATCATTGCAAGAAAGAATAGAACCATTTCTAATTTTTCTTGTGTCACTGGCGCTATTTGTTGTTGCGGTTAACGCCATTCTGGCCAATTACATTTCCAAAAAATTTCAACGAGCGATTCTTGGGTTTGAACCTGAAGAAATTGGTCGTTTATATGTCGAATTAGACGTTACGCTGAGCACCATAAAGGAAGGCGTGATTAGCATAGACAAATTGGGTGTGATTCGCTCTATTAACAAAAGTGCCTGTGAGATCTTGTTAATAGACAAACAAACAGCCATAAATCAGCCAGTAAACCAAGTACTACCCGGAAGTGATCTTGATATGTTATTGGTCACTCAAGAGTCTGAACATGACATCGAGCTATACGTTAACGAGCAGCGAATCGTGGCCAATCGAAATCCAATAGTTGTACAGGGGGAAGTGATTGGCGCGGTATCCAGTTTTAGGCGAAAAGATGAGATCACTGAGCTGACAAAGCAGCTTTCCCAAGTACGGGAATACGCTGATCTGTTGCGCTCACAAACCCACGAACATCGGAATAAACTAAATACAATTAGTGGCTTAGTTCAGCTAGGGGAAACAGAAACTGTTCAGCAGTTGATAGGTCAAGAAAGTGAACACTATCAGAGCATTATTGAATTTTTGCGAGAAGCGATAGACGACCCTTTAATTGCAGGCTTACTGCTAGGGAAAATAGAGCGTGCCAGAGAATTAGGGGTCGAACTTCGAATCGAAGAAGGCTCAAGATTGCATCAGTTGCCCGCACACATGATCGCTGACGATATTGTAACGATCTTAGGCAATCTCATCGATAACGCATTTGACTCTATACTTAATATTCCTATAACGCTCGAGACAGAGCGAGTGGTGACGGTTTCATTATCTGATTATGGCAATGAGATAATATTGGAAGTAGAAGATTCAGGGATAGGTTTTCCTGAAAATATAGAAACAGTAACTCTGTTAGAAAGAGGGGTTTCGACAAAAGCAAATAATAATCGAGGAGTCGGACTCTATTTGATTAGCCAGCTTTTAGACGGTTATAAGGGAACCTTTGAAATGATCAATAATGAATCTCATGGAGCAAGAGTGACTATTTATTTACCTAAGGAACGACTTAATGATTAATACCAAAGTTATGATCATTGAAGACGACATAGCGATAGCAGAGTTACACAGAAAATACCTAAGTCAAATAGATGGGTTTGAAGTGATTGGAATCGCAACGAGTAAGCAAGAAGTTGAGCTACAGCTAACTGCTCTTGACCCCGAATTGATTCTGCTGGATGTTTACCTGCCGGATGGAAATGGTTTAGATATATTACGAACATTACGGCTAGAGCAAAAACAGTGTGACGTGATACTAATTACTGCTGCACGTGATGTTACCACGCTACAGGAAGCGATGCGTGGTGGTGTTGTTGATTACCTGCTAAAACCCGTAATATTCGGACGTCTAAAAGAAGCGTTAGGAAACTACCATCAAAAAAAACGCGAGCTTCAGTTAACGGATAATATAGACCAGTCTATGGTCGACAAAATGCTTAAACCCACAGCGACCATCCAAGCTGGGGAGCAACGCTTGCCCAAAGGAATCGATAAGGTCACGTTGGAAAAAATTAGGTACTTAATTCAAACGCTAACCCGGATAACGGCTGAAGAAGCCGGAGAACAAATTGGGGCTAGTCGTACGACGGCAAGGCGATACCTAGAGTTTTTAATCAGTACCGGAGAGGTCGAGGCAGATGTTAATTACGGTAGTGTCGGTAGGCCAGAGCGTAGCTATTTATTGTTAAAGCGGTAAATGAAAAACCGCCTTTTTCTATATATGGGTATAATAAAAGGCGGGTTTTTATATAGGCCGTTATTTTATTTGCTATAGCGGCTTAGTCAGCTTGATTAGTTTCACGTGAAAGGGGAGCCGTTTTCAACTTTTTAATCGCAGTAACAAGAACGGGTGCTAATAGTACGATTACCGCCAACACAGTGAATACTAATGTTATCGGTCTTTCCCATAAAAAGCTTAACTCTCCATCCGAAATCATTAATGCTCTGCGAAGGTTTTCTTCCATCAATCCACCCAGTATAAAACCCAGCAGTAAAGGGGCCAGCGGAAAGTTTGCCAGCCGGAGCGCAATAGCGGCCATAGCAACCAACAACATAATAAATATGTCTACGGTGTTAAAGGAAACCAGATAAACACCAGTAATTGAGAAAAACAAAATCATTGGCAGTAATACGGTTCTTGGTACCGCTAATAATTTAGATATGTAAGGTATCAAGGGTAGGTTCAATATAACCAAGACAATGTTACCAAAATACATAGAGATAATGACTGACCAAAAGACTTCTGGATTATCTACAAATAACCTTGGTCCGGGTTGGATGCCGTATGAAATTAAGGCACCTAACATAATTGCGGTGGTTCCTGAACCCGGGATACCTAGTGTAAGTAGTGGTACGAATGACCCGCTAGAGGCCGCATTGTTCGCTGATTCTGGTGCGACTAATCCACGAATGCTCCCTTTACCGAACTGTTCTCGCTTATCTTTAGGGGCTAAATTTCTTTCCATCCCGTAGCTGAGGAATGCCGCTATTGTGGCTCCTGCTCCGGGCAGGACACCAGTGAAGAAACCAAGAATTGATGAACGGATAGATACGGGTGCGACTTCTTTAAGTTCTTCTTTGGTCACTTTCATACTGCCGATATTGTTTAGTGTGCTGCTCTCTTGAGCACGTGTATCAGCTTCAGGCTTTAGTATTCCCATTAACGTTTCTCCAAGAGCAAACGTCGCCATGGCCAATAAGAGAAAACTAAATCCATCCATTAAATCAGTCAGTCCAAACGTGAAACGTTCAACACCAACACCTTTGTCAATTCCTACGGTAGAAAGCATTAATCCAAGAATGGTCATCATCCACGCTTTCACCACTTGTCCTTTGCCTGCGAAGGCCGCCACAGCAGAGAGCCCGACGAGCATTAAAGCGAAATAGTCAGAAGACTGAAAACTGAGAGAAACAGAAGCCAGCGCAGGAGCGGCAACAAGTAGCATGATCGCGGACAGGGTACCGCCAACAAAAGAAGAGTAGGCAGCAAGAGCGAGAGCTTTACCTGCTTGCCCTCTCTGTGCCATTGGGTAGCCATCAAAAGCGGTAACAACGGTTGACGAACAACCCGGTGCATTAATCAGTATTGATGAGGTTGAGCCACCGAAAACAGCGCCATAATAAACACCCGCCATAAGGATTAGACCAGATGAAGGTTCAAGACCATAGGTGATAGGGATCATCAGCGCAATCGCTGAAATTGGACCTAAACCGGGCAACATTCCAACAAATGTGCCAACAAAACATCCGACAATAACCATCATGATGTTCATAGGGATTAGGGCAGTGGACAGCCCTGCAAAAATACCTTCTAACATGATTTGCTCCTAAAACATCGTAAACAGATAACCGGGCTCAAGATATATTTCCAGAACCTGGGTAAGTAAAAGATAAAAAGCGATAACGAATGGGAAAGAGGCACCCAATAGGATGGACATCCTTCTCTCACCTAATAAAAAGAAACCGGACATAAGGAATAATCCAGTAGCTAGAACGAATCCTAAGTAAGTCAGTCCAACGCCATAAAGAGCCATCAATACTAAAAAGGCGACCAACAACTTCCAGTTAAAACCGATAATTGCGCCACTTTCTTGGTCCGATTTAGCTGAGACAAGCAATATTAATGAAAGCAGAACACCAGCAATGGATAGTAGGGTAGGCAGTGTTTTAGCCGTGAAGGGTTCATATTCGTCGCCGGGAAATGAAGGGATAAGTGTGGTTTGATAACCATACAAAAGGCTGGCAAGTAAGAAAATGAATGCACCGACACGGTCACGACAAAATATTGTCTTTTTTTGAGTAAGCATTTGATGCTCCTCTAATGTTGTATTAAAAAAAACCACATAAAACCTGTCATATTAATTTGAATGACTAAAACAAAGGAGATCAAACAGTGCTGGCTTTATGTGGTGAAACTAAAATCTATTTTAAGAAGCCAAGTTCACGCATAAGTGATCCCATTTGCTTCTCTTGCTGCTCAAGGAAGGTATAGAACTCTTGATCAGGCTTGTAGTTGTCAATCCAACCATTACGATCTCTAACCACTTCCCACTCTTGCGTACTGTACATTTTGGATAGTGCTTGAGTGTATTCAGCTACCTTCTCTTTACTGGTATTTGGTGCGGCAAAGAAACCACGCCAGTTAGCAAATATGGTAGGGTTGCCATACTCTTTTAAAGTAGGAATGTTTGGTGCTGCTTTTAAACGACTCGGTGCAGTAACAGCAATAACTTTAACTTGTCCTGACTTAGACATTTCCAGTACTTCGCCTAAACCCGTTGATAACAGTTGTGTTTCTCCGGACAGAATAGCGGCT
>DDQN01000031.1:0-57430 GCA_002342685.1 Vibrio sp. UBA2441 | reverse complement strand
AATAGCGGCTAACGCTTTACCGCCAGCGTCGTAGGCGACATAACGAACCGATTTTGCGTCGAACCCTTCACCCTGAAATGCCGCCGCAACAACAAGATGGTCCATGCTGCCTCTTGCCGAGCCGCCAGCAATTTTTACCTTACGTGGGTTTTCTTTAAAGTCGGCGACAACGTCTTGCCATGTATTGTATTTTGAGTCAGCCGGAGCAACGATTGCACCGTAGTCAGCAATGGTGGCTGCTACTGGAGTTAAATCTCTAAAAGATTGAGGAAAAATGCCGGTAAGCGATCGAACCACAATAGGAGTTGAGTTAACCATCAATGTATCTGGTTGTCTTTCCGCTGTTTCAATCAGGTGAGCGATAGCTTTACCACCACCGCCGCCAGATAAGTTTTGGAAAGAAACTTTGTCGACAATATCTGCCTTTACAAGTGCATCACCTGTTCCTCGTGCGGTCATATCCCAGCCGCCACCAGCACCACCAGGAATTAAAAAGTGTATCTTTTCGATGTCTGCTGCCAGAGCGTTCCATGAAAGCGTAGAAGAAATTAAAGCCGCAGCTAATAGAGGTTTAAACATAATCATTGTCCTTTTGTATGAGGGTGACCGTTGAGCTGTCAAAAGGCGTAACCTTTTGGATTTAAGCTACCTACAAGTTAGATGATTGTTAAAAATATGTATGTAAAGGGGCTATAAAGAGAATTGATTCCATATTTGGCATTTTGTTCATATTGTTCACGGTGTCACTTTTGTGGATGACTTCGAGGCATATATTCGTTAGACATTAGTCGTAATTGTCGACAATGTTCTTGTAATTAGGCTGGTGGATAGTCTATTTTTTATACCACAGATACACATTGTTAACATTTTAGAGAAGTTTATATGAGCTTAGTAGACAGTAAAATTGACGGTCAAAAGACAATCTTCTCAGAAAAAGAAACAACTAAATCTGAGAACCTGACGGAATATCTTATAGAAGCGATTGTTGCTGGTGACATAACACCGGGTGAAAAAATCTCAGAGCCAGAATTATCAAAACAGTTGGGAGTTAGCCGTGGTCCGTTACGAGAGGCCATTATGCGTTTAGAAGGTTTAGGGCTCATTGAACGAATCCCTCATGTGGGGGCACGAGTTATTACCTTTTCATCAGAGCACCTTTCTGAATTGTATGCTGTACGTGAATCATTAGAAGGTATGGCTGCACGCCTTGCTGCTCGCAACATCAACCAAGAAGAGCTGAATGCGCTAAAACAGTTATTGTCTACACATTCTAACCATATCGATCAGGTGGAGGGTAAGTCTTATTTTCATCAGCAGGGTGACTTCGATTTTCACTATCGAATCATTAAAGCCAGCAGAAACAAAAAGTTGGTTTCACTGCTGTGCGACGAGTTATATCACCTTCTTAGAATGTATCGATATCAATCTCCGCGATCTCATTCCCGGCCTGAACAGGCATTGGAAGAGCACAAATTTATTTTACAAGCGATTGCTAATCGCGATGAAGAGCTAGCCGAAATATTAATGCGCAGGCATATATCAGGAAGTCGAATTCTTATTGAACAACAGATGAAGTCAGGAAAGGAGAACCTCTCATGAGCTTAAGCCAAGGCGCGAAATTTCGTCTCGCCGTTAAAGAAAACAACCCATTGCAAATTGTTGGTACTGTTAATCCGTACTGCGCCATGATGGCAAAAAACGTTGGTCATCAGGCGATCTACCTTTCAGGTGGAGGGATTGCAAATGCCTCTTACGGTTTACCTGATTTGGGGATCACAACACTTAACGACGTTCTGGTCGATGTGGAAAGAATCACCAATGCATGTGATTTGCCTTTGATGGTCGATATTGATACCGGCTTTGGTGGGGCATTTAATATTGCCAGAACGATTAAAGCGATGGAAAAAGCAGGTGCCGGTGCAATCCATATGGAAGATCAGGTGGCGCAAAAACGTTGTGGGCATAGACCAAATAAAGCCATTGTGAGTAAAGAGGAGATGGTTGACCGAGTAAAAGCCGCGGTGGACGCCAGAGTTAATGATGAGTTTGTCATTATGGCCCGCACGGATGCGCTTGCAGTTGAAGGGATAGACTCAGCGATTGAACGTGCGATTGCTTGTGTGGAAGCAGGTGCCGATATGATTTTCCCGGAAGCAATGACCGAACTCGATCAGTATCAGACATTCTCTTATGCATTGCGCTCTGCTACAGGTAAACACGTACCGATACTTGCCAATATTACTGAGTTTGGACAGACACCACTTTATGGTGGAAGCGAACTGGCTGAGCACTCTGTTGATATGGTGTTATATCCATTAAGCGCTTTCCGAGCAATGAATAAAGCCGCTGAAATGGTGTATGAGCACCTATTGCAGGTTGGAAATCAAGAAGCCGTTGTAGACCAAATGCAAACCAGAAAAGAGTTATACGCGCATCTTAATTATCACGATTACGAAGATAAATTAGATCAACTGTTTTCGGGTAAATAGTATTTTTAGAATAGTTTAAAACATAAATATAAACATTAATCCAATAACGTAAAACGGTCGAAGCTTTGTTGTAAAACACGCAGTAGGGATGCTTCGAACACAGGAAAGGAGTTCGTCATGTCGGACAAAAAATTGAGTGGTGCAGGGCTTAGAGGACAAAGCGCAGGTACAACATCTTTATGCACTGTTGGTCAATCGGGAACAGGGTTAACTTATCGCGGTTACGATATTACTGACTTAGCTAATCACGCAGAATTTGAAGAAGTGGCACATTTATTGTTACGTGGTCACTTGCCCAATCAAAAAGAACTTGATGAATATAAGACGATGTTGGTGAGTTTGCGAGGCCTACCAGCAGCGTTAAAAAGTGCACTGGAACTCATCCCTAAAGATGCACACCCTATGGACGTGATGAGAACAGGTTGTTCAGTATTAGGTAACCTTGAACAAGAGACAGACTTTTCCGGACAGCAACAAGCAACAGAAAGAATGTTATCGCTTTTTCCGGCAATTATCTGTTACTGGTACCGATACAGTCATGACGGTATACGAATTGATACAGAGGACAAAACAGAAGAGAGCATTGGTGGTTACTTCTTAAAATTGTTAACCGACAAAGCACCTACAGAGTTGCATAAAAAAGTGATGCATTGTTCACTTATTCTTTATGCTGAGCATGAATTTAATGCTTCTACATTTGCGGCTCGAGTTTGTGCTTCCACACTTTCCGATATTCATTCTTGTGTTACTGCCGCTATTGGCACCCTTCGTGGGCCATTACACGGCGGAGCAAATGAAGCAGCCATGGCAATGATAAAAGATTGGCAAACTCCGGAAGAAGCGGAACGTGAAATATTACGCATGCTAGAAGCCAAAGAAAAAATTATGGGTTTTGGCCATGCCATCTATCGAGAGTCGGACCCGCGCAATGCGTTGATAAAAAAATGGTCCAAAGACCTTTCTTTGGCAGTAGGTGATACGCACCTTTACGCCGTTTCTGAACGCGTTGAATCTGTGATGAAACGCGAAAAAGGCCTGTTCTGTAATGCGGATTTTTTCCATGCGTCGGCATATCACTTCCTCGATATTCCTACCAAATTATTTACGCCTATTTTTGTAATGAGCCGTTTGACCGGTTGGGCTGCACACGTTTACGAACAGCGTGCCAACAACCGAATCATCAGGCCTAGTGCTGATTATGATGGACCAGAGCATCAAGAATGGTTGCCAATAGAAAAACGTAAATAGTCTGGCGGCGTAAATGCAAATAGGCTGGCAATCATTTAAGTAACCATTGCCAGTCATAATTATCATGGATGGAACATATGAATACCCAATATCGAAAAATGCTGCCAGGCACTCAAGTGGAGTATTTTGATACTCGCGAAGCCGTTAATAATCTCTCGGAAGGTGCCTACCAACATTTGCCTTATACCGCTCGCGTGTTGGCTGAAAATCTAGTTCGCCGCTGCGACCCCGACGCTTTGACTGAGTCGCTCGGGCAGATCATTAACAAAAAACGCGACCTTGATTTTCCTTGGTATCCTGCTCGCGTTGTCTGTCACGATATTTTAGGTCAGACGGCTTTTGTTGACTTAGCGGGTTTGCGAGATGCGATTGCTGAAAAAGGAGGAGACCCTGCAAAGGTGAATCCGGTAGTGGAAACACAGTTGATCGTCGATCATTCATTAGCTGTTGAACATGCAGGCTTTGAGCAAGGTTCATTTGATAAAAACAGAGCAATAGAAGATCGCCGTAATGAAGATAGATTCCACTTTATTGAGTGGTGTAAAACGGCATTTGAGAACGTTAATGTTATCCCTGCGGGTAACGGCATTATGCATCAGATCAATCTGGAAAAAATGTCACCGGTTATTCAAGTTAAAGAGGGCGTTGCTTTTCCAGATACTTGTGTAGGCACCGATAGCCACACGCCTCATGTGGATGCATTGGGTGTTATAGCGATAGGTGTTGGTGGTCTTGAAGCCGAAACGGTCATGCTTGGCAGGCCTTCTATGATGCGACTGCCGGATATTGTTGGAGTAAAGCTGACTGGTCAACGTCAACCTGGCATCACTGCTACTGATATTGTATTGGCAATAACCGAGTTCTTGAGAGAACAACGGGTTGTATCCGCTTATCTGGAGTTTTTTGGTGAGGGAGTAAAAGCACTTACCGTAGGAGACCGGGCGACAATCTCAAATATGACCCCGGAATATGGTGCTAGCGCAGGTATGTTTTATATCGATGAGCAGACGATTAATTACCTTAAATTAACCGGGCGTGACGACAAACAAGTTGAACTGGTTGAGCAATACGCCAAACACACAGGATTATGGGCTGACGATCTTGAAAGTGCGGTTTATGAGAGAGTATTGGAATTTGATTTGTCTCAGGTACAGCGAAACATGGCAGGGCCTTCAAATCCTCATCGCCGGTTGCCGACTTCCGAATTGGCAGAAAGAGGCATTGCTGGAGAGTGGCAACAACCAGATGGTTTGCTACCCGATGGTGCGGTAATTATTGCGGCCATTACATCCTGCACTAATACCAGTAACCCCAGAAATGTAGTGGCGGCAGGCTTATTGGCAAAGAAAGCCAATGAACTTGGCCTTAGCAGAAAACCGTGGGTTAAAAGTTCATTCGCACCGGGCTCAAAAGTCGCAAAACTTTATCTAGAGGAATCGGGATTACTACCAGAGCTGGAAAAGCTTGGCTTTGGCATTGTCGGTTACGCATGCACAACCTGTAATGGTATGAGTGGTGCGTTGGATCCAGACATTCAACAAGAAGTGATACAACGAGATCTATATACCACAGCCGTGCTTTCAGGAAACCGAAATTTCGACGGGCGTATCCATCCTTATGCTAAGCAAGCTTTCTTAGCATCACCGCCATTGGTTCTGGCATATGCATTGGCTGGTACGATCCGGTTTGATATTGAACGGGATCCATTAGGCGCAGATAGTAAAGGGAATCTTATCTATCTGAATGATTTGTGGCCGAGTGATGATGAGATTGATGCTGTGGTTAATAAATGCGTTAAACCGGAACAGTTTAATCAGGTGTATATCAAGATGTTTAAGCTTGATGAGTCAGCTGAAAAAAGTAATCCGCTTTATGACTGGCGTCCCACCAGTACTTATATTCGTCGCCCTCCGTATTGGGAAGGGGCATTAGCAGGAGAGCGAACACTCTCAGGTATGCGTCCTTTGGCGATATTACCAGACAACATCACAACAGATCACCTATCGCCATCTAACGCTATTCTCGCCTCAAGTGCTGCGGGTGAATACCTGACAAAAATGAAGGTGCCGGAAGAGGATTTTAACTCCTATGCGACTCATAGAGGGGATCACCTTACTGCACAGCGAGCGACCTTTGCCAATCCGAAACTGTTCAATGAAATGGTCAAAGAAGATGGCAAGGTGGTTCAGGGATCCTTAGCCCGTGTTGAGCCAGAAGGAAAGGTAATGCGTATGTGGGAAGCTATTGAAACCTACATGAATCGTAAACAACCACTTATTATTATCGCTGGTGGCGATTACGGGCAAGGCTCGTCGCGTGACTGGGCAGCGAAAGGTGTCAGGCTTGCTGGCGTTGAAACCATAGTCGCGGAAGGTTTTGAGCGGATTCATCGTACCAATCTTGTAGGTATGGGCGTATTACCTTTGCAGTTCAAGCAGGGTCAAAATCGTCATTCACTTAACCTTGATGGTACCGAAATTTTCGATGTGACTGGTGATATTCAACCCGGCGTCGATTTGGCTTTAGTCATTACTAGAGCTAATGGTGAAAAGCTGGATGTGGCTGTAACGTGTCGACTTGATACGGCTGAAGAAGTTGATGTGTACGCCGCTGGTGGCGTCTTGCAACGATTTGCTCAAGATTTCTTGGCCTAGTGGAAGGAGTAGAGAACATGACAATGAAAAAAAACTCTGCTCAATCGCAGATGAGAGTCGCCGCCACTTATATGAGAGGCGGTACCAGCAAAGGGGTTTTCTTTAAACTAGACGACCTACCTAAGGCGGCTCAACAACCCGGAACTATTCGTGACAAACTACTACTTAGAGTTATTGGTAGTCCTGATCCTTATGGCAAACAGATCGATGGCATGGGCGGAGCTACTTCCAGCACCAGTAAAACGGTGATTGTGTCCAAGAGTCTCCGTTCAGATCACGACGTTGATTACCTTTTTGGTCAGGTGTCCATTGATAAACCTTTTTTAGACTGGAGTGGTAATTGTGGGAACCTTTCTGCGGCAGTAGGTCCTTTTGCTATTCATAGTGGTTTGTTGCCAGAAGATCGTATACCAGCAAATGGCATTGCTACAGTACGTGTTTGGCAGGTCAATATTGGTAAAACCATCCTAATTCATGTGCCTATAACTAACGGTGAAGTACAGGAGACGGGTGAGTTCGAACTTGATGGTGTGACCTTTCCTGCGGCAGAGATCCAAGTCGACTTTATGGACCCAGCAGATGGGGAGGGGAATATGTTTCCTACTGGGAACGTGGTCGATGTTTTGGACGTTCCCGGTGTTGGTACCTTTAACGTAACGTTAATTAACGCGGGTATTCCTACTATTTTTCTGGATGCAGAATCCATCGTCTATCGTGGAACGGAGTTGCAAGACGACATTAATAACGATGTTGATGCCTTAACCCGATTTGAAACCATACGGGCTTATGGAGCGCTTAAAATGGGCCTGGTAGATAAACTGGAAGATGCCGCGACTCGTCAACATACACCCAAGGTTGCGTTTGTTGCCCAGCCCAAAGATTACCAGTCATCCAGCGGTAAGATCGTGGCAGCAAATGATATTGATATTCTGGTCCGGGCACTTTCAATGGGCAAACTACATCATGCCATGATGGGGACAGCAGCGGTAGCTATTGCATCAGCGGCGTGCGTTCCGGGTACCGTAGTGAATTTGGCTGCGGGAGGAGGGGAAAAGGAATCTATCACATTTGGTCATCCGTCCGGCACGTTAACGGTAGGAGCACAAGCGTCGGAGAGTCAGCAAGGTTGGGTCGTTGAAAAAGCAGTAATGAGTCGTAGCGCCCGAGTATTAATGGAAGGGTGGGTAAGAGTCCCGCTCGAAACAATACAAGATTAATAAATCATACTGGAGGGCGCACAATGTCTGCCTATGAAAAAGAATATCAATTTGCAAAAGAACAACCTGAACAGTTTTGGCGACAACAGGCTGAACAAATATCATGGTTCAAGTTTCCGCAGACCATACTAGAAAATGATGAGCATGGTATAGAACGTTGGTTTGCCGATGGAGAACTAAACACCTGCTGGTTGGCATTGGACTATCATGTAAAACAAGGCCGTGGTTCCCAAATTGCACTTATTTATGATTCACCAGTGACGCTAACTAAGCGTCAATATACCTACGAGCAATTACGTGACCAAGTTGCAAAAGTGGCTGGTATGCTTGCTCAGCAGGGCGTAGTGAAGGGAGACCGTGTCGTCATTTACATGCCCATGATTCCAGAGGCCGCGATGGCGATGCTTGCTTGCGCTCGGCTTGGCGCCATACACTCGGTGGTTTTTGGTGGCTTTGCGCCAAATGAATTAGCAGTGCGTATAGAAGATGCAGAGCCAAAAGTAATTATGACTGCATCCTGCGGCGTTGAGATAAGCAAAGTGATCCCATACAAACCGTTGGTTGATAAAGCTATTATGGATAGCCGTTGGAAGCCGGAAAAAGTCCTCGTTTTTCAAAGGAAACAGTTGCCAGCTGAGCTAAACCAAGAGCGCGATATTGATTGGATAAAAGGGATGGAAACCGCGAAGCCACATGATTGTGTTGCGGTTAAATCAACGGATCCTCTGTATATATTGTATACATCAGGAACCACTGGAAAGCCTAAAGGGGTGGTTCGCGATAACGGCGGACATGCGGTAGCAATGAAGTACAGCATGAAAACTATCTACAATATCGAGCAAGATGATATTTTTTGGGCTGCTTCTGATGTGGGTTGGGTTGTCGGTCACTCTTATATTGTTTATGCGCCATTAATTCATGGCTGTACGTCAATATTGTATGAGGGCAAGCCGGTAAGAACTCCGGATCCCGGTGCCTTTTGGCGGGTCTGTGATGAATATAATGTGACAGCACTGTTTTCTGCCCCCACCGCATTTAGAGCAATCAAGAAAGAAGACCCTAATGGTGAACTGCTCAATAAATATGACTTATCTAAACTGAAAACCATCTTTATGGCAGGAGAGCGTTTAGATCCACCGACGTTAGACTGGGTTGAAGAAAAAACAGATAAGCCAGTCATTGATCACTGGTGGCAAACAGAAACCGGTTGGGCGATTGCAGGTAATCCAACCGGCGTTGAAATGATGAAAGTCAAAGCAGGGTCTTCAACTAAACCGATCCCCGGTTATCAAGTCTCGGTTTTGAACGAGATTGGCGAGACGGTAGAAGCAAATCAGCAAGGTTTTGTGGCGCTGAAACGGCCATTGCCTCCGGGTACGTTACCGACCGTGTGGCGTAATCATGACAGGTTTGAATCAGGTTATCTTAGCCAGTTCCCCGGATATTATGTATCGGGGGATGGTGGATACTTTGATGAAGACGGTTATCTGTTCATTATGGGACGAATTGATGATGTCATCAATGTAGCGGGGCATCGTTTGTCAACGGGCGAGATGGAAGAGATTGTCGGTGGGCACCCAGCAGTCGCTGAATGTGCGGTAGTCGGAATTCATGATGAACTTAAAGGCCAGTTACCGTTAGGGTTAGTGGTATTAAAAGATGGTGTGAAAGTCGATGAGTTAGCCCTTGAGGGGGAACTTGTCGGAAAGGTGAGAACCGAAATTGGTGCGGTAGCCTGCTTTAAGCACGCATTGGTCGTGGATCGTTTACCTAAAACCCGTTCGGGTAAAATTTTGCGCCGTATTATTCGTCAGATCGCCGATGGAGAGGCTTATACCGTTCCGTCGACCATTGATGACCCGTCCAGTCTGAACGAAATCGAAAGAGTATTACACCTTTAACGGTTACGTTTAATCAGCAACAATAACGCCAGCATATCTGGCGTTATTGTTTCATCATTTAATTTAACTTAAGTAAGTTAGCGCCTATAATTACGCCATAAATTAACTATTTAGGCTCAGGCTTTGTCTATTAAAATACGTTTAGCTCACATCGATGACTTGGAATCATTAAACCAATTAATGTTTAAACTCCACGATTACCATCACGTAGAGCAACCGAAGCACATTAAATCCGCCCTTGAGATAGAGCAAGTAAAGAGCATTGCCAGCTATTTAGACAACCCAGAGTGTCTTGTTTATGTTGCTGTTGAAGACGAGCGGATTATCGGTTTTATAACAGGTCATTTTTGTGAGCTTGTATCGATAATAAGTAAACCGGTATTAATGGGAAGTGTGGATGAGCTTTACATTCTGCCAGAAAAAAGAAAAACCAAAGTTGCTTCTGAGCTAATGAGTAAGCTAGAAGATATGTTTGAAGATTTTGGCGTTAAACGAATATTTGTAGAGGTTTGGAATTTCAATCAATCCGCCATTTCGTTTTATCAAAATGCGGGTTTCAACCATCATATTCATTGGCTTTGTAAAGAGCTATGAGGGTGATTCGAGCGCTTATTAGCTTTGTAATTGTTGCCTTGTTCTCTGCTTCGGTTCACAGTAAAGAGAGTGACTTCATTAATGGTGCGTTGTGTCTTATTCGTGTAGATAACCAACTGTTGCTGGTTGAAGAGGTTATTACGGGAAAATTATCCCTGCCCGGGGGCGCGATTGAAACCGGAGAAGATCCCAGACTAACCGCTCAAAGAGAAACCTGGGAAGAAACCGGACTTTCTGTATCCGTTAGAAATAAACTCGGTAAAACACATACTGCTTATATTTATGACTGCATCGTTGATTCAACGATCATTGCTTTTGACTTTCAAGACGCCAAACAAAGAAAACCGATTCCAGTTTGGTTTGCCCCGCATTATTCAATAGAAGTAAAACGCGCTCATCTTATCTATCCATCTCATGTTTCTGACAAGGAGTACCGATATCCATTACAGTGGCCCTTAATTAGAGGCCTTTATACGTTAGCTAAAGACCAGCCTGTTCAGAATGTGTCTAATATGCTCAATTTAGCTTCATCACTGCAAAGAATTGAAATATCCCTGATAACGTCGTTACAGAGTTGGGTTAATGCATTGTCTGAAAATAGTCGAGTTGTGGTTAACAGTATTGCCAAGGTAGGCGAACAAATCTCCAGCAAACTGTTTATCACTTTAGTATTTACCTATTTGGTTTTGATTTTTGGTGGTCGTTTTGCTTTAAAAGCCTTTTTGCTGGCTGGAGTTTCTGGTTTAGTGGCTTACATCATTCAAATTGGGTTTGCTCTGCCTCGTCCCTTTGAATACTTGCCTCAGATAAGGCTTGGTGAGGCGTATGGTTTTTCATTTCCCGATATTCCGGCGGTATTGATGGCTTGTTTATCTACCATTGTTATTCGCCAGACAAAAAATCAAGGATATTCAGTAACCTGGTTAGTCTATTTTGTAACAGTTATTGGTATTGTATTTTTATTTTCTGAATTATATCTAGGAAGTCAGTATTTAATCAGCATGTTTGTCGGTGGGGCCTTAGGGGGACTTCTGGGCTGGAACTTCATCCGAATAGATAGGAATGCACCAAACAGAGTTCGAAACTTGTTAGATAAGCCTATATTCTGGTTTGTACTCGCTTTATGCACCAGTTTGGTCACTTATGTTTCTTATTCAAGTTATATTAATAATTTAACGGTGTCATTTTTCTCATTGGCAATGATGATTTCATTTATTAAAAACGATAAGACGAGAATACCCTCAAAACGGGTATTGTCAGTGAACATGTTGTTGGTGGTAATACTGGGTGTAGTATTTAACTTTATGGCGGATATTGTTTCATTTAGCCCAGTGTATAGCCTGCTGGTGGACCTTGTTTATATTCCCTTGGTTATGGTGATTGGTACACTGCATTTGCATTTTGCTAATATCCCACCAAGTGAGCGGGATATTAACGCAAACTAATCTGAAAAGTTAACTCAGAATAAATTCTTCGATAACCTTGGCCACACCAGAGTCATTATTGCTATCGGTAATGTAATCTGCAATGGCCTTGGTGTCCTCGGTTGCATTGCCCATCGCAACACCTAAACCCGCGTATTTAATCATATGGTGATCGTTTTGCGCATCACCCATGCAGATCACTTCGTTGGCTTTTATACCAAGTTGGTTTGCTACGCTTTCTACCGCTAAGCCTTTGTTACTTTGCTTATTTAGGAACTCATAGAAAATGGAGGCGCTTCTTACCAGGGTGAAATCGTCAAAGTAGGCTTTTGGTACTTTCAATATAATATCGTCGATAACCTCTTCAGCATCCGCAAACATGGTTTTAATTATGCCTTCGTCATCTTCAAGCATATCGAAGTCGAATTCATTAATTTTAACCCCATTAACAATGGCCTCACGGCCTGTAAACGGGTTGTTTTTAGGTGTAATCAAGCCTTTGTCGGTACTAAACGCATGGTGATGTACATTCAGTTCGCGTGCCAGGCCCGCGATTCGTTTGGCATCTTTACCTGTCATAATATGCTGGCGTACAATTTTATCATCCGAAGCACGATGAACTCGCGAACCATTGAAGCACACAATAAAGTCATTGCTGGAGGTTATATTTAGTGAGTCAGCTATCGGTTTCATTCCTTGCAGGGGTCTGCCTGACGCAAGAACAATAGTGACGCCCATCGACTGAGCCTTCGCAATAGCTTGTCTATTTCTTTCGCTAACCTCTTTGTTATTGGTAAGCAAAGTACCATCCATATCAAGCGCAACCAACTTATACATACTGTAAACCTAACTGACTGAAACAAATAAAGAAGTTTAGAGTATGTTGTTTTTTGCCGGATAACCAGCAAAACTTCCGATTGACCAATAATTGAATGTGAATTAATGTCTCGCCAAACGGGTAGAGGTAGTCATTATGAATAAAGCAGTTGTAGTCTTTAGTGGGGGACAAGATTCCACCACGTGTCTGGTGAAGGCATTAGGTGAGTTCGATGAGGTTCATGCCATCACCTTCGATTATGGGCAGAGGCATAAACTAGAAATTGAAGTAGCTCAGAAACTTGCCAAGGATCTGGGTATTACCAATCACAAAGTATTGGATGTAGGCTTACTTAATGAACTGGCGATCAGTTCGTTAACTCGCGACGATATCCCTGTATCCCATGAGCTGAACGAAAAGGGCCTTCCGAACTCTTTTGTTCCGGGAAGAAACATTCTGTTTTTAACCCTTGCGGGTATCTATGCGTATCAAATTGGTGCGAATACGCTGATTACCGGTGTTTGTGAAACCGATTTTTCCGGCTATCCAGATTGCCGCGATGAGTTTGTTAAATCTATGAATGACGCCTTAGTGAAGGGGATGGATAAAGAGCTGGATATCCAAACGCCGCTGATGTGGTTAAACAAAGCAGAAACATGGGCCCTTGCGGACAAATACGACGCGCTAACGTTAGTGAGAGAAAATACGCTCACCTGTTATAACGGTATTATCGGTGATGGGTGTGGTGACTGTCCGTCATGTCTTCTTCGTAAAGAAGGTTTAGACGAATATCTGGATAATAAAGAGAGTATTACGCTGTCATTGCTAGAAAAAAGCCAGTAAATGCGTTTTTAGCCCACAACCGTATAATAAGCTGATACTTGAATGAATCGCTAACAGAGACAAGTGCTCTGTTAGCGGAAGCTAGTCTTTTTTCTCAATGGTAATCTCAATAGATTTACTGTTACCAGCAAACCATTTTTGAACATACAATGAGCCGATTATTGGCGCAGTTCCTTCATCAGGAACTTCCTTATAACGGACACTGTTTTTTGTTTCTTTTTCGTATTCAAACTGGACGACTTTTTTTGACATGGAGTTTCTCTATATATGATTTATGGATGATGATATAACAAATAACATTTTGATTTAGTAAGTGTTATTTTTCCGAATTACCTGTTCATAAATTGTTTTCGATACGCCCTTGGGGATACGCCAAAGTGGCGTTTGAAACGATGGCTGAAGGCGTAGGGGTCTTTGTAACCGAGGCGTTGGGCTATCATGCCGATACTCCATTCCTGATGGTGTAGTAATTCACTCGCTTTTTCCATGCGCAGGTGGATTAAGCGTTCTTGAGGTGTCTGTTCATACAGCGCTTTTGACAGCCTATTCAGTTGTTCCTCGCTTAAAAAACACTGCTTGGCTATCTGATTAACGGTCCAGGACAAATGCAATTGTGATTCGATCAAATTCCATACACTCTGCACTCGCATTGATGAGTTAGAGGGGGATGCATCTACTTGATTGATTAATCTTGAAATTTCGCTACTAAGCAATTTACGGTAACTTGATCGTCCCCCAATTTCATGGTGCAGTAGGCTCATCAAAGACCAAACTTGCTCACATTCATGGAAGGGAATTACACGTTGGCCGCTTTCTATCACAGAGTCCCATTTTTTATGTGGAGAAAGCAGCAACCACACCATTTTCCATTTGTTGTTATTTTCACCCAGTTCAAAGCGAAACGGCATGTCTGCGGGTAATATAACTAAAGAGTTAGCAGGTATGCTTTGCCGTTGATGGGCGAGAGTGAGTAAACCTTCACCTTTGAGGGTAAATAATAGAGTGTGAACGGTGACAGATTCCCTTTCAACAATATATCCATCAACAAGGTCTGCCATACCTCCCAAAAAAAAGTCCATTGACTTAAATTCTGGTATCTCAGATATGCCTAAAAATCGTTCTCTACATTGATCAGAGAGAAAAACTTTGTCCTTCCAAGTATTTTTAGTGTGATCATGATCAATGACGGATTCAAACAGGTTTTGGCTTCTTTCTAACATGTTTTATTTTCCTATAGAACGGTATATTCCTTTCCTAGAACGAGGAATAATTATGAACCATACCATGACACCCCAAACCCACGCTACTTCATTACCAAGCAACATGATGTCTACAATGGCTAAGCTTGCGTTCCCGGTAGCAATTCAAAGCGCATTGGTCGCTGTTTTATCACTTGCTGATGTTTTAATGGTGAGTAATATTGGTATGGAAGCAACTGCTGCTGTGGGAATTGCCTCAAAATGGCTGTTTGTGGCTATCATGATAACGGCGGGTGTCGGTTCTGCTAATGGTATTTTAGTAGCACAATACTGGGGAAAAAATGACCGTGCATCGGCTAGGTCAGTTACCATCATGGCACTTAAATATGGTGCCAAGCTTATTGTTCCCGCTACGATATTTATTACGTTTTTCTCTAGTACGATAATGTTATTGCAAACGACAGATGTTAACGTTATAGATCTAGGATCACAGTATTTGTGGCACGCTTTGCCTGTGTTATTGCTGACCCATTTTATTATTGTCATTGAGTCTAGCTTGCGCTCAAGTGGTAATGCCTTGCTGCCAATGATGTTGGCGGCCATTACAATAGCTATCAATATTGCACTCAATTACTTATTCATTAATGGCGGTTTTGGCATTCCTGCAATGGGCGTTGCTGGTGCAGCTTTGGCCACAAGTATCTCCAGAGCCCTGCAAGTCGCCATGTTTGTCTTCATTTTGTATCGTCGCCGACATTGGTTATTTTCTGCGCCTAAATTAGATTACAGCGCAAAACTTATGAGTTCATTTAGAACTCTAGCCATCCCAACTATGTATAGCGCGGTGTTGTGGGCAATGGGTACGTTAAGTTACCAAATGATATTCGGTCATATGGGGACGACTGAGCTTGCTGTATTTAGTATGTTAGGCCCATTTGAGCTACTTTGTTACTCCGCATTTTTCGGGATATCAACCGCTTGTTCGGTATTACTAGGCCAAAGCCTTGGTCGTGATGATTTTATAGAAGCCATCGCAATGACCCGCTTTTTCATCAAGTTTGTATTGACCACTGGCGTTGTTGTAAGTGTCGCCATTGTTTTGGGTAAAGATCAGGTGATTTTATGGCTGAACCTAGATACTCCGGCACTGCGTGTATTAGCTTCCCCTGCATTGAGCTTATTCGCCATGGTTATCTGGCTGAGAATGCTTAACATGGTCATCATTAATGGAATACTAAGGGCTGGTGGAGAGAACCAGTTCTGTTTGAGAATGGACTTTATCGCTATGTGGATGGTTGGAGTTCCGTTAACGTCTATTGGTGCTTTTGTATTTAACCTGCCATTTGCTTGGGTGTTTGGCTTGATGCTGGTCGAAGAGGTGGTGAAGTTTGCACTATGTTTCCACCGTTATATGCAACGAACCTGGGTTAACAACCTCACCATTACGGCATGATTTACGATATTTACGATACTAAGGTGGGAGAGTCAGGGCCTCACCTTAATTGCTGTGATAATTAATTTGTGTGGTTATATCGTTCGCAGGTAAGCCGTTTTTCAGAGCATGCTGTAATGTATATAGAGTAATTGTAGCTGTGAATCTTCAAAGTTTTTATAAACGGCTTGAACTTTTGATGAGATTCTGGAAACAAAGAGAAAAGTACAGCAGTATTATTGGCAGATGTATTTCGAGCAATTGTATGGAGTATTTAAGGGGAAGTGTAAATTATAACTAAGGTGCTCATCCATTTGACATGCAGAGCCATTTTGATAATCACCTTAGTTAATCTCGTTCAACTACTGAACGGTACTTTATTTTATAGATACAACTTAACGAGATCTGAAGGCTCTAGTTCTTTGCCTTCTAACTCTGCATTCCAGTTTATTCCAACCAAAACACCGTCTTCAGATAGAGTAATTAACCAGTCTTCAACAAAAACATCTAGCGGGATCTCACAAACTTCAAATTCAGCCCACTCTTCAACATTGTGAATTTCAGCGTCTTTTTTATTTGACCAAAATGGCATTACTTCACTATTTTCAAACTCAGAAGAGTCGCACGCCAACCAGTCTTCTTCACTGTTACGCAACCCCCAGATTACCTGAGTTTCTTTGGTCTCTTTGATAAATAACTCAAGGTTTTCCTGAATATCGGATGTAAGATTAGTCATTGTTTTTATCTCTATATAAATTTTGCACAAGAGTACCACTTTCAGTACTATTTAGTAGTTATTTATTCTGTATCTAGTGTTATTTGAACCGTTAATGTCTAAACGGTTGAGTTAACATCTTATCTAAAACCTGTTCTCTTGGCTCCCTGAATTCTTTGATACCAATTACGCAGTTATCATGACCAAGTTTTGGCTGAGCACGATATGTTCTAAATATTTGATCCCAAATGGATAGAAAAAAACCGAAGTTAGAGTGTGTCTCGCGTAAGATAATCGAATGATGGACACGGTGCATATCTGGCGTGACAATGACCTTTCTAATAATCTTATCCAAAGTTAGCGGCATTCTGGCATTGCTGTGATTAAACATTGCACTTACGTTTAATAAAATTTCAAATACAAGAACGGCAATAGCTGGGGCACCAAGTAAAACAACACAAATTATCTTTATCCACAAAGAAAGTATTATCTCTATGGGGTGGAATCTTGACCCCGTTGTTACGTCGATATCTTGATCGGCATGGTGTACACGATGTAACTTCCATAATAGAGGAAAGTGGTGAAAGGTAACGTGCTGAACATAGATTGCTAAGTCTAAAAGTAATACAGATAAAACGATCTTAAGCCACAAGGGGAGCTCAATAAGGTTTAATATACCTACGCCATTGTTCGATGCTATCTGCGCAGCTTGGAAAGCAAGTATAGGCATAACAATAGCGATGCAGAGGCTATTTAAGCCTACTAGGCCTAAATTATTGAACCAACGAATTTTTTTATTCTGCGTCAGCTGCTTGCGTGGCGAAATTAACTCCCATAGAGCAAAAAGACTAAATCCACCAAGGAAAAACAGCAACCGGATTAATGAAGGGTCTTCCATACGGTAATCCATGTAACAATTGATATTAGCCCCACTCTAAGTACAATCGAAAAAATTTTCCAGTAAACCGAACAGTTATTCAGGCCTAATGCGAATTCATTCTATACACCAACTAATAGAAAAACGTCGAAACGAAGCTACGAAACCTTTTAAATCCCGTGGGGCAAAGGTAAAGCGGTGTCAGTATTGCCAAATTGCCATCAAATATTGCATTTGCCATCTTCAACCTGATATTAATTGCGATGTTGCAGCAATCATCTTGATGTCTGACGCTGAAATTCTCAAACCAAGTAATACTGGGCGGTTGATAGCCGATGTAGTGAAAGAGACTTATGCGTTCAAATGGGATAGAACCGTGCCAGAATCCGCCCTTATTGAACTTTTGTCTAGCGATAAGTACTGTCCGGTACTTATTTTCCCTGAGGAATACGTAGAGTGCCAATCTCGTGTTATTGATGATGTAACTACCGTGCAAGAGCCAGACAAAAAGTTGCTTTTGGTCTTTATTGATAGCAATTGGCGTGAGGCTAGAAAAATTTTTCGTAAATCGCCTTATCTGGATCACCTGCCTGTATTGTCTATCACTCCGGATTCTATATCCGAATACATGATGCGTAAATCGGAAAAAGAAAATCATTTATCTACAGCTGAAGTCGCCAGTCTGGTATTAAAAAATGCCAGACAAGAGCACGCCTCAATCATATTGGACTCGTGGTTCAAGGTGTTTCGTGAAAGCTATATGTTGAGTAAAACACGGATAAAACACGATTTATCCCGACCAGTTCTGCAAGCCTACATTATCGATAACAAAGTGGATTAAAAATAGCCATTCGGCACAACATATACAGTTGACTAAAAACAAATATGCTCTGGGTCACGGACTGTATAGGAGTCTATATGGATAATGCATAAGTTTGAATTTTAAGTCCCGGAGTTGGGACTCTTTTTAGGAGAGAATTATGTATTACGGCTTTGATGTTGGTGGCACTAAAATTGAGTTTGGTGCATTTAACGAGAAATTAGAGCGAGTTGCCACAGAACGCGTTCCGACACCAGGTGATGATTATCAAAAGCTGGTAGATACAATTGCTGGAATGGTAAAAAAATATGACCTTGAATTAGGTGTTGAAGGTACTATTGGCCTTGGCCTTCCTGGTATGGAAGATGCCGATGATGGAACAGTATTAACAGTGAATGTTCCTGCAGCTAAAGGCATGCCTCTGCGAGTGGATCTTGAGCAAGCAATAGGCCGTACAGTACGCATTGAAAATGACGCAAACTGTTTCGCACTTTCAGAAGCTTGGGATGAAGAACTGCAAAACGAGAAATCGGTTGTGGGACTCATTCTGGGAACTGGTTTTGGTGGCGGTTTTGTATTTGAAGGCAAGATTTTCTCTGGCCGCAACAATGTTGCCGGTGAAGTAGGGCATATGCGTTTACCGATTGATGCCTGGTTCCATTTAGGCGAAAACGCACCGTTGTTTGACTGTGGATGTGATAAAAAAGGTTGTCTAGACAATTACCTTTCTGGTCGTGGTTTTGAGCAGCTATATGCGCACTATTATGGTGAGAAGAAAAAAGCTATCGATATCATTAAAGCTCAAGCAGAAGGTGAAGAAAAAGCTGTCGCATTTGTTGACCATTTTATGGAGCTTCTTGCTATCTGTTTTGCTAATTTGTTTACCGCTTTCGACCCGCACGTGGTTGCGTTGGGCGGTGGCCTATCTAACTATGACCTTATTTACGAAGAGATGCCTAAACGTATTCCAAAATATTTAATGTCTGTAGCCAAAGCGCCTAAGATAATCAAAGCTAAGCATGGCGACTCAGGTGGTGTTCGTGGCGCCGCATTCTTGAACATAAAACAATGATTTCTGATCTATACAGTCTGAAGTAATTTGAATATAAAAGAGGGTTTATGGTGACCGTTTCAGCCATAAACCCTTTTTTTATTTTAGATTTTAATTATACCCAAGTGACCTCAAGGTGCTGGACTCAGAGCTTCATCAATGAGTTCAGTTCAAGAAAGGTAACTGAAGATAAGCTGTTACTTTTTACCGACACCGCGGTTTTCTTTTTGTGCCAAGGTTATTTTTCCAAAACCTAATTTTTTAAAATGAGCGTCTCGGTAATCTCTGACCGCTTTAGTATCTGAGATGGCTTCAATTTGTTGCTCCATCTTAAGATAACCTGAAATATCAATACTTTCTTCTGCGGCAACCGCTTCATGAATGTTTCGATATTTCTCATAAGAAAACAGCAGCGTTTTTTGTTGTTTTTTATAAACGTAAATAATAGTGCGAGCCATAAAGCTAGCTAACCTCTTTATAAGTATTTACATAGTCAATTACAAAATTGGCTATGGATTGTATGTCATTAATGTTCATTTTAGGTAGATCTGATTCAACGGAGCAGTCTGCCGCAATTGCGATAATGTTGTCGTCATCCTGATGTAACCAAGGTTTACCCACTTCGTCGCGATGTAATTCAATTTTAGGAAAAGAGAGCGTTTTACAACCTTCAACTAAGATAAGATCCAACTTTGAATGATCAAACATACTTAATAAATATTCAAAGCTTTCTTCTTGTTCCGGTGTTTCAGTAAACAATACATGGCGCTGACCTGATGCTACTAACATTTGGTCTGCTCCGGCTTTACGTAGCCGATAGCTGTCTTTTCCTGGAGTATCCAAGTCAAAATCATGATGCGCATGTTTTAATACCGCAATACGTAATCCATCATTTTTTAATATAGGTAACAGCGCTTCAAGTAGTGTCGTTTTTCCGGTTCCACTATAAGCTGCAAACCCCAACAGGGGCAATTTG
Organism: Vibrio sp. UBA2441; assembly: GCA_002342685.1. Classification (GTDB taxonomy): domain Bacteria; phylum Pseudomonadota; class Gammaproteobacteria; order Enterobacterales; family Vibrionaceae; genus Vibrio. Next base: position 37,173 of record DDQN01000031.1, on the reverse strand, counting down.
GGAAGTTCAGTCATTTAAAGATCCAAATTCTTTGAGTTCTTCAGGAGTGTTAAGATTTACAAACGTATTTGGAATGTCAGAAAAATCGATAAATTCTACTCTGCACTGGGCAAGTAGTAGTTTTATTTTTCGGTCACCCTGTTCAAGAAAACGAGTTAATTTTGGTAATACCTCTGTATTCCAAAGGCTAAATACCGGTTGTGCATGTTGTCCATCATGAGCCACAACAATATCTATATCCTGAGCGATACCAGCGACTAAGCGTGACACCAAATCGTGTGGGATATTCGGGCTATCGCAAGGCGTAAAACCGACCCAACCACTATTGGCTTCAGCCAAACATGAGTGTATTCCAGCTAAAGGTCCTTGAAATCCAGTAATTTTGTCCTCAATGACAGGAGCGAGAACCTGATAAGTGCCCTGATTACGGTTTGCGTTGATACAGATGTTATCTACCTGTTTTTGTAATGCCGTATAAACTATCTCTATTAATGGCCTTCCGTTCAGCTCAATCAAACCTTTGTCTGTGCCACCCATCCGGCTTGCTTGACCACCGGCTAAGATCGCCCAGCTTATATTTTTGTTATGCATTGTTATAGTTACTGTGTAAAGTGATTTGAGTCGTACAAAAGAGGTTCATGTTATCATTTATTGCTGAAAAATGACCAACACCTATTTTGGACAGATAAAATTGAATAATTTCTAGAGCAATAAATTTCTATTATATATAATAAATGATACTTTGATAAATAATTAACAGATAAAATAAACGCTCTCACAGCAGTTTGTTCCTAAATGACTATGTCCCATTTTTTAGCAGCTAAGACTTCAAAAAAACTCAATTCTGATACCCAATATCAAGGTATTTCGGTTCTCATCGTTGACAACGAAGAAGCTATGCGAAACGTACTTAAAAAAGCACTCGGTAAGATATTCAGCAATATAATGACGGCTGAGAATGTTGACCAAGCTGAATTACTAAGGCAGCGTCATCATTTCGACCTTGTTATTTTGGACATAAACCTTCCAGGTCGCACAGGAATAGAGTGGCATGAAATTTTTGAAGACCAAGAAAATCATGCAGATGTAATATTTATAACTGGGTATGCCGATCTTCAAACAACGATTACAGCATTGAAGTTAGGCGCTAGTGATTTCATTTTGAAACCCTTTAATCTTGAGCATATTTTTCTGTCAGTTAAAAAGTGTGTCGATAAGAGACTGGAAAGAAGAGTCAACTACGCTTTACTAAGGGATGTCAGGCGTCATGTCCCTATTAAAATTGTGGGCAGTTCAGATAAAACAAAGTTATTAATTCGTCAAATACAGCAATTTGCTCCCTCTAGAGCAACCGTTTTAGTGCAAGGAGAATCCGGGACTGGAAAGGAGCTAGTTGCTAGAGGGCTTCATGAATGTAGCGGACGAACAGGGCCTTTCGTACCATTAAACTGTGGTTCTATGAGCGATAATGCATTGGCCATTGAGCTTTTTGGAACGTCAATACTGAATGGTAGTAGCAAACGGGAGAGCTTATTTCAGGTTGCTAATGGCGGCACTTTATTTCTCGATGAAGTGGTTGAGATGCCTGAGCATATTCAAACAGCATTGTTGCGTGTTCTTGAAGAACGTACAGTACGGCCTTTAGGATCGAATAAGGCAATTAATATTGATGTGCGAGTCATTGTTGCGACCAACAAGAACATTAAGCAACGTGTCGCTGAAGGCAGTTTTAGGCAAGATCTATTCTATCGCTTGAACGTACTAGAAATTATTGTCCCGCCTCTGAGAGAGCGAACGACAGACCTCAATGAATTAATCATGCATTTTGCAAATCAATTATGTACAGAACAAGGAATAAATAACCCTGATTGGAACTTAAATGATATAGGTGATTTGCTCATTTATAACTGGCCTGGAAACATTAGAGAGTTAAAGAATTTAATAGAGAGGTGCATTTTACTTGGAAAATCACCTGGAGAATATTGGCAAGAGTCGATAAATCAAAAACTTAATCATAGAAATCAATCATCAGTGACAATGTCACATGAAGGTATTACTTCTTCATTACCTATTTTTAGTGGTGAAAGTAATATTGGCTACCCAAGCAATTGGTCACTAAAAGATGTTGAAAGAGCACATATACAACAGGTAGTTAAGCATTGGGACTATAACAAATCATCTGCATCTAAAGCGTTAGGTGTAGCTCGAAAAACCATTGACCGAAAATATAAAGAATGGGATTAGTCTAAACAGATGAAAACGCTTCGTTTTAAAAAACCGAGTAATCCGCTATCAAAATTGATAGCAAGAATTCGAACCAAAGTGCGTTATAGGCTGCTGTTTCTGATTTCTGCCCCCATTTTAATTACAATGCTATCTCTCTTTGTAATGACGTTGTATTGGACAGTTAACTATACATGGTCTCATACGTTAAACGATGTTGAAGAAAAACTGAACGTCGCAGGAAACAGCGTAGATATGCTTCAGCGTAATCAGATATCTTATCTAAGATTATTCGCACATGCTTATCACTTTAATCGAGATCCAAACCTTCAGGTTTCCGATACAAGTATAAACAACTGGATTAAAAGACATTATCCCGACGTTGACGTGGATTATATCCATTGGCATAGCCTAAAATCAGCGCAGGATAAAATTGACTTTGAACAGTTATCTAAAAAAACGGCCTTTTTTGACATTCTGTCTGAAACAGATTTAGCAGAAGTTAGCTCGACCTTTCAGGAAAGGGCAAGAGTTACGTTACAAACAGGTGATGTCGAGACTCGGGGCATGATCAGCAGAGCAATTTATCCGATCAAAAATAAAAAACAGATAATAATAGGTTATCTGGAAAGTGGGATTCTGCTAAATAATAGTAATGTCATTGTTGATAATATTCGTGATCTGATTTACCCGAACAAAAACAGCCAATCTTCGACTAAAGGTACTGTTACCATTTTTTTGGATGATATACGCATCAGTACTAATGTTCCAACCGACATTATTGGAGAACGCGCCATCGGTTCAATGGTTTCGGCTGTAGTAAAAGAGAAAGTATTAGGCGATAAAGAAAACTATCTTGATTACGCTTTTGTTTATAATGATTGGTACATCTCGGCCTATGAACCTCTTTTTGACCAACATCAAAATGTAGTGGGTATGCTATATACCGGGCAAGAAATGTGGCCATTGATCAAGAATCATCTTATTAATGTTGTGGAAATGAGTTTGGTTATCATTTCCATCCTTTTTATTACGGGTATTTTGGTTTTTAGAAATACAAGAGACTTATTTCATCCTATCGAAAAAATATCTACCGTCGTTGGCCAAATACGAGAAGGGAATGACGACAACAGAATTGGGCAGCTTGGGTTGGTTCAAGAACATGAGCTTTCTATATTAGCTAACCAGTTCGACTTGATGCTGGACCTATTATCAGAAAAGAAACAAGAAATATTAAATGCTGCCCACCAGTTAGAAGGAAAAGTAATATCAAGGACAGCTAAACTTCAGGAAAAAACGGAACAGCTCGAACTGCATATTGACCTACTACATAAAACTCGAGACAAACTCGTTACCAGTGATAAGTTAGCCGCTTTAGGTCGATTGACTGCTGGTATTGCTCATGAAATAAATAATCCAATAGCGGTAATTTTGGGAAATGTTGAGCTTATGAAGATGGATCTTCAAGAAAATGATTTGGATTTAGACGAAGAAATCCAGAGCATTTGTGAACAGGTGGACAGGGTAAGAAGCATTACCTCAAGCCTACTTCAGTACAGTCGCAATGGAGCTACTCAAGATGCACTTTCATTTCAGAACATAAATGATATTGTAAAAGAGGGTATTACTCTTGTTAAAACGGGTTCCAACTCCAATAATATTCATTTTGTTACCTACCTTTCGGCCTCGAACTCTGTAGAGTGCAATCGAAACCAATTGTTACAGATTATTGTAAATCTGATAATAAATGCTGTACATGCGATGAGCTCAAAAGGCGTTGTTAATATCTTTACTGAAGACTGGTTAACTGATAGCCAACCTGTCGGAGTTATTATCAATATTCAAGATAAAGGGTGTGGTATTGCTCCAGAGAACCTTTCTTCTATTTTTGAGCCTTTTTTTACTACAAAAGACGACGGCACTGGCCTAGGCCTTGCGGTGTCACAGAACTTAATAAGCAATATTGGTGGGTCTATCAAGGTAAAATCTATTCTGGGTTCTGGTAGTACATTTAGTATCTATCTCAAAACGAGCGCAGATACAGCACCCAAGCAAGACAGCCATTTATAATTTTAATCACAGAGATAAATCCTAGTAGCACCAAAGTGGTGCGCTTTACCCTTTGGTGGTGCATGTCTAGCATGCCCATTAACTATTTCATTAAATTAAGAAAAATTCATTTAAGCTTAATCCATATATTTCAGTTAGATACGTTGCTTTACTCTTATGTTTAATTTTCCATAATTATGGAATGGTATTTGCTAATTCATCCGTAAGAAAATTTAACTAACCAAATTGGTTAGTAAAAGTAAATTACGCACAATGATAGTGCAGAAATACATGGAGTAGTATTAAGAATGAGTAATTCCATCGGTCAAGTACAAGGCGCCGTACAAACGCTGACTCAAAGTTCAGATACATTATTTTTATTGTTAGGGGCCATCATGGTCTTCCTCATGCACGCTGGGTTTGCATTTTTAGAAGTTGGGACTGTACGTAAAAAGAACCAAGTCAATGCACTGGTTAAGATTTTGGCCGATTTCGGTATTTCTGCGATGGCTTACTTTTTTATTGGTTATTGGGTTGCTTACGATGCCAACTTTTTCTCCAGTGCAGAAACGCTGTCTGCGGGAAATGGCTATGAGCTAGTAAAATTCTTTTTCTTACTTACGTTTGCTGCCGCTATTCCTGCAATAGTTTCTGGTGGTATTGCAGAACGTGCTCGTTTTTATCCAATATTGATAGCGACGTTTTTTACCGTAGGTTTTGTTTATCCATTTTTTGAGGGAATTATCTGGAACGGAAATTATGGAGTTCAAAGTTGGTTTGAAGCAACTTTTGGAGCTGGTTTCCATGATTTTGCCGGATCCGTTGTTGTGCATGGTGTTGGGGGATGGATCGCGCTAGTTGCTGTAATTTTCCTTGGCATGCGTAGAGGACGTATTCGTGCAGGCAAGCACACGAACTTTGCCCCATCTAATATTCCCTTTCTCGCACTTGGTGCATGGATTTTGTGCGTAGGTTGGTTCGGTTTTAATGTTATGTCCGCTCAGACTTTAGAAGGGATAAGCGGCTTAGTTGCTATGAACTCTCTGATGGCCATGGTTGGCGGTATTATCGCCTCTTTGATTGTTGGTAAAAATGACCCTGGTTTTATTCATAATGGTCCTTTGGCTGGTTTGGTTGCCGTCTGTGCTGGCTCTGATCTTATGCATCCTATTGGTGCGCTTGTTACTGGTGCAATTGCTGGTGCTATGTTTGTATGGTTGTTTACCTTATTACAAAATAAAACCAAAATTGATGATGTTTTAGGTGTATGGCCGCTGCATGGCGTATGTGGAGCATGGGGTGGTATTGCTGCCGGTATTTTTGGTCAATCCGCGCTTGGAGGTCTAGGTGGTGTTAGTTTTACTGTACAAATTCTAGGAACCTTACTTGGTATATTCGTTGCGTTATTAGGTGCGACCATCGTTTACGGTGTACTGCATAAAATTACAGGATTGCGCTTGTCGCAAGAAGATGAATTTAGTGGTGCAGACTTAGCCATCCATAAAATTAGTTCAGTAAATGAAGAATAATTAAACTTCAGCAATAATAAAAAACGGCATTTATGCCGTTTTTTTTCGACTATGGTCTAACCCCCTAAAACTACTAGTGATATTAGGGAAATGCTACAATCAAACAACGTTATAACTCATATTGTTATTTTTGAGCATATTAACAATGAGTTAATCATGTATAAATGAAGCCAATCTACCTCACTTTTTAACGCTGAATTGTGCAATTTGAGGCAGTTTGAGTATACACTTTGCTATAACGAGTAAAGTTAAGGAAAAAGGATTTTTCATGTCATTTCCATACCGAAATATCGTTATTTTAACTGGCGCTGGCATTTCTGCTGAATCGGGTATACAAACTTTTCGTGCTCAAGACGGTCTCTGGGAAAACCATAGAATTGAAGAAGTGGCTACGCCCGAAGGCTTTCATGAAAACCCCGATTTGGTTCAGGCGTTTTATAACCAACGAAGACGAAGTTTACAGAATGAAAATATTCGTCCTAATGCTGCTCACGAGGCTCTTGGCCGATTAGAGGCTGGATTGGATGGAAAAGTAACCGTTATCACACAAAATATTGATAACCTCCATGAACGCGGTGGAACGGCTAGCATTATCCATATGCATGGAGAGCTATTAAAGGCACGTTGTTCAGAGTCTGGTCAAGTTGTTGAACATAAAATAGATCTTTTGACAGGCGAGCTTTGCCACTGTTGCCAAATCCCTTCGCAAATGAGGCCTCATATTGTCTGGTTTGGCGAAATGCCATTACGTATGGGTGATATTTATTCAGCGTTAGAAGAGGCGGATTTGTTTGTATCAATCGGTACCTCTGGTGTTGTTTACCCAGCTGCTGGATTTGTTCACGATGCAAGAATGCACGGTGCGCATACCATTGAAATTAATTTAGAACCAAGCGCAGTTGAAAGTGAATTTGAAGAAAAGCGCTACGGTAAGGCGAGTATTATCGTACCTGAATTAGTCGATGAATTATTGGCTCACTTAGATGCAAAAACGGCTTGATGCGCATTTAAAATACCAGATAGAGCATTTTACGGTTAGTTTGAATGAATATTGACAAGACAAAGACTTTCATGGAATTGACGGTATAAAAAAAAGCGGCTTTTCAAGCCGCTTTTTTTATTATTCTATTTTCAGTCTTTGGAAGTACTCTTCGTATAATACACTGGCTTCTCCCACTTCATCCTGCCAGAAACCGGAGTCCATCACTTCTTGAGGAGGGAAGATACTAGGATCTTGTGCAAAAGCTTCAGGCAATAAGGGATAGGCCGATTTCACTGGCGTTGGATAGCCGATTTCTAATGCAATTTTTGCTGCGTTTTCTGGACGAAGCAAAAAGTCGATCATTTTATGTGCTGCGTCGATGTTTTTTGCACCAGTTGGAATTGCCAAACTATCCATCCAAAAAATAGTTCCTTTTTCTGGCCAAATAATGTCAATGTTCGCTCCTTCTTGGCGAGCGGTATAAGCCGAGCCATTCCAGAGCATACCCAATGCGGTTTCACCTGCTAAATAAGGGTTCGCTGGGTAGTCAGAATTGAACACTAATACGTTCGGCATTAGTTTTTTCAGCTCTTCATAGGCTGCTTTTATTTCGTCTGGGTTAACTGTATTAGGCGAATAGCCTAATTTAGTTAGTGCGATATGGAATAACTCCCTAGAGTCATCCATCATCATTAGCTGGCCTTCCCACTTAGGGTCCCAGAAGTCGCTCCAGCGACTAACGGTATTTATATCAAGCATATCTGAATTGACGCCAATGCCTGTAGCCCCCCAAATATATGGAATTGAGTAACTGTTATCTGGATCAAATGACTTATTCAAATAGTTCGGGTCAAGATCTTTAAAGTGGGCAAGCTTTGTTTTATCCATTTTTTCTAGCATGCCTTCCTTACGCATCTTTGAAACAAAATAGGTAGAAGGAACTACCAAGTCATAGCCTGTACCTTGAGTTTTAAGTTTTGCGTACATAGTTTCATTCGACTCATAAGTTGAGTAAATGACTTTGATACCCGTTTCTTTGGTGAAGTCTGCTAGCACAGAGTTGGGTATATACTCGGACCAATTATAAAAATAGAGTTGCTCGTCTTCTGCTAAAGAAGGCGCTGAAAGGGTTACTGCGCATAACGCGGTAGATATAAATACAGACCAGTTTTTCATTACTATTCCATCGAGTTTATTAATTTCTAGCCCAGACAAGCTGGGTCGATATAGAGTATTTAGGATTCTATTCCAGTAAACACGGTTTACTATTGAAATGCTATTTAATTGATTTGTCTCTGGCCATTAATTGAGACAATATGACCAATACTAGCGAGGCAATAAGCATTACCGTTGCCAATGCGTTAACTTCGGGTGAAATTCCCACTTTGACCATTGAGTATATTTTTAAAGGCAAAATCTCGTAGCCTGGACCAGTAACAAATGAGCTTATTATCACGTCGTCTAGCGACAAGGTAAAACTCAACACCCAGCCTGCTGCAACTGCGGGTTTTGCTAGTGGTAAAATTATTTGTTTTAGTATTATCCACTCACTGGCACCAAGATCCTTTGCCGCTTCGAGCATTTTTACATCAAACCCATTTAAACGACTAAAAACAGTTACTACGACAAACGGCAGGCAAAATGTAATGTGTGATGCTAACAGAGTAAAAAATCCGAGTTGTAGGCCAACAACGAGAAACAGTGCCAACAGAGAGATTGCCATGACAATATCCGGAGACATCATGACAATAAACAATAGTCCATTTACCATCCGCTTTCCCTTGAATGAATAACGGAAGAGGGCAACGGCAGTTAAGCTACCAATCAAGGTCGCAGCTGTGGCAGAAAAAACCGCTATATTTAATGAATGCCACGCAGCTTGCAGCAAACTGTCATTACTGACTAAAGCTTCGTACCACTTTGTCGTAAAGCCCCCCCATTTCATACCAAACTTACTTTGATTAAACGAGTTTGCAATCAGAACAATAATCGGTAGGTATAAAAAAGCGTAGATCAAGCTAATGAAGCTGATATTAATTATTCGCTTCATGAATTGAACTCCACTTTATTGTTTAAGAGTTTACCTGCTCGATAATATGCATAAAGTAATATAGCCATTGTCATGGTCAAACCGATACTGGTTGCTGCACCAAATGGCCAGTCTCTTGCGTTCAATACCTGGCTTTTTATGACGTTGCCGATTAATAGGTTTTTTGCTCCTCCGAGTAAGTCAGAAACATAGAACATACCAAGTGCGGGTAACAACACTAATAAACAACCACCAACAATACCCGGCATGGTCAACGGGAGTACTACCTTTATAAACGTCTGAAACTTATTGGCGCCTAGATCACGGGCTGCTTCTAAGAAGGTTGAGTCCAACTTTTCGATTGCTGAATAGAGCGGTAAAATCATAAAAGGCAAAAGTATATAAACTAAGCCAATCATGACGGCTGACTCTGTATACATCAAACGAATTGGCTTATCGATGAGGTCAAGTGCTATCAAGCTCTTATTCAGAATCCCCTGAGTGCCGAGTACAATTTTTAAACCATAAGTACGGATTAGCGAATTAGTCCAAAATGGTACGATGACCAGAAAAAGCATAAATGGACGCCATTTTTTTGGCATTTTGGCCACAATATAAGCAAATGGATATCCAAGTAATAAACAGATTGCCGTAGCCATCAACGCCATATATAACGAATGTAAAAGGACCGTGGCGTATAATGGGTCAACTAGCCGAACATAATTGTCTAGCGTGAACGTAAATTCGATAAGGTCAGCTTCACTACGGGTTAAAAAGCTGGTTGCAATGATCATTAGGTTAGGAAGGAAAACAAATAAGGTTAACCATCCAATAATTATACTGATAATCGCTTTTTGCAGATTAAACTTGCTGTTCATCTTTTAACACCACTTCCCAGCTTTCAACCCATGTCACTGTTACTTTCTGGCCTAAAGAATGGTCAACATCAGGATCATCTTCGTTAAAAAATTCACTAATCATTACGTTGTCACCTGATTCTAGCTCTACTACGGAATCCAATGTCATGCCTTTATACGTTCGGTCTATAACATGTCCGACAATACCTTTGGAGACGCTCTCTTTTATTTCTTCCAGCCTTAAGTCCTCGGGCCTAAGCAGTACTTGTAAAAGCTCTCCGGGTACAATTGGTTTAGAGTAATAAACCACTGACTCAACACCTTCAATAGTTGCTACTATTCGCTGCTTATCCAGTCGCTTTATTGTAAGCGCTTTAAACACGTTTATCTCTCCGATAAATCGAGCAACAAATAGGTTTTTTGGTTCTTCGTAAATTTCTTTTGGAGTTCCGTCTTGCTCAATTACGCCGTCTTTCATGACAATTATTCGGTCGGACATCGAAAGCGCTTCTTCCTGATCATGAGTAACGAAAACAAAGGTGATACCTAATTTCCTCTGGAGTTGCTTTAACTCAATTTGCATCTGTTTACGTAATTTATAATCTAATGCTGAAAGAGATTCATCGAGTAAAAGAACTTTAGGCTTGTTAACGACAGCCCGGGCTATAGCAATTCGCTGTTGCTGACCACCAGATAATTGATGTGGTTTACGTTGCGCCATATCTTCCAACCGAACCATGCGAAGTGCTTCTAAAACACGAGGTTCAATGTCATCAGCGTGAACTTTTTGCATTTTTAAACCAAATGCGACATTCTCGAACACAGTCATATGGGGAAACAGAGCATAACTTTGGAAGACAGTATTTACAGGTCTATTTTCCGGTGGCGTAGATGTGACATTGTCACTTGCAATTAAAATAGTACCGGTTTCTACTTGTTCAAAACCTGCAATCATCCTGAGTACGGTAGTTTTGCCACAGCCTGAAGGGCCGAGTATGGTGAGAAATTCACCATGATTAACCGTTAAATCAAGATTACGTATTATCTCTTTTCCATCAAAACTTTTTGAAATACCTGACAATGTAACGACTGGTTTTTCAATTGAAGATATCTGACTCAACTTATGCAAACCTCCAGATCCACACCATAATTAGACTAATTATTAAACGAACCGAATAATAATCTGAGATGTAGCTAAATTAAAGTGTTTTAAGTAGATTAGACGATTTATTTCTAACATCGGTAAAGTGTTAGACTATTTAAGAGAAGGATTAGACAAAGATGTTACCAACATTGGCTCAAATGGGTGATAAGGTTTCAAGATCGTTTGTTAATTCAGTATACTATGGCAAATTTTGGAATTTAGAGTTGATTATGATTCCTAATGAACTTGTGCATCGAATCAAGCTCGGAACTAAGTATGAATAAGAAGATAGAGAAAGATTTTGTTTTAGGTGGCTCGATAGAAAAAGCATTATCGGGAAATTATGAAATGAGCGTTGTTGCCGTTCTACTAGAGGCATGGAAATACACGATCAAAAACTTCATATCATTTACGCCATCAATTATTGTGCTTCTTATAGTGCAATTGGTCATTTTTTATATTGCTATGCAGCTCCAGATTGGCGACCCACTGCTGGTTCTTGATATGTTTCAAAACCCAGAACTGATCAATCAGGGGATTTTTGAAGCTATATTTATTGCGAATTTTAGCTATGAGGTTATCTCTGCCCCTATTTATGCGGGAGTGGCTCTAATGGCGATGAGTCATACTGCAGGGCTATTGACTAAACCGCATCATATTCTAAAAGGACTGCAGTTTACTGTTCCTGTCATAATTGCCACCTTGTTTAGTCTAATTATTCAAGGGGTTGGTGGCATGCTTTTCCCTCTTGTTTCAATGTATTTAACGGTCGCATTTAGCAATTCAACACTACTTATCTGTGAAAAGCGAGTCTCACCCATTAAGTCTTTATGGCTTTCATTGAGAGCAGTTAACAAAAAACTGATACCAATCATTGGCATCTACATTGTATTAATGTTGATGCTGTTTTTTGCCGCTATATTCTACGGTTTTCTGCTAATTATTGTTTTACCTTTTATATTCCATGTTAAAGGGATCATCTACCGAAATATGTTCGGCGTAACATTACGCATCATTGCAAGTGATGAGCAAAACAGAAGAGATGAGGACTCGAACGACGGCGAAACTTTCGAAGATGCGAATGCTTCCAACGATAACAATAGCGCCGAAGACAATAATGACTCCGAAAGTAATAATGGCTCTAAAGGCAAGAACAGTTCTGATGATAACAAAGGCTCAAATACATTCGATGCATAAGTTATTAAAAATCGGTGGCGTAGCAGCCCTCATTGCAATGCTGGTTGCGCCGTTTGTGACTGAAAAACAACCTGTCATTGAACCTGTAAAACCTGTTGATCCAATCACAATGGTTAAGCCGGATTTTTCTTCGATTAAGCCCGTCAGTTTAAAGAAAGAGACCTTTTTTGATTATATGCGGCCCGGTATTGAGGCCGAAAATGCACGTATCATCAAAGAACGTCAGCGTTTAGTGAATATAAAAATGCAATTTCAATCTAGTTCAGTAGATGCAGAGAACAAAGCATACGCGAAGCGTATAGGGGAGTTGTACTTCACGACACTACCTGCCAATGGTGTTACTGAACAATGGCTTGATGAAATGCTGTTAAAAGTGAATGTGCTTCCAGAAGCTTTGGTGCTGACTCAGGCGGCAAATGAATCAGCTTGGGGGACGTCTAGATTTGCAAAAGAAGCAAATAATTACTTTGGTCAGTGGTGTTATAAAAAAGGCTGTGGTCTTGTTCCATTACAACGTAGCGAAGGCGCGGCTCATGAAGTGGCGAAGTTCTCTACAGTGTCTGCGTCGATTTACGGCTACTTTATGAACGTGAATCGAAACTCTGCTTACGCAAAATTACGCTTGATCAGAGCTAAACAAGAAGCCAATGGGAAGGACTTGCTTGATGCAGCTACTGCTACCGAACTGACAAATGGTCTGCTTAAATACTCAGAACGTGGTCAAGCTTATGTGAACGATTTGCAAACTATGATTCGAATAAATAAAAAATATTGGAAAACCAGTTAACCCTATGAAAAAAATACTATCAGGTCTGTTAGCCGGCCTAACAATGATGGCAGTTCCATCTTCAGTGGTTGCACAAGAGTACATGTTTACCTATTCAAAAATGTATTCACAGTTGAAAAATAACATAAAAGAAGGCCATGAAGATGTAAAAGTTGGTTTCTTTTTTGTAAATGCCGACACTAAAACACTGTGTAACATCGAAAAAGCGTGGATGGAAAAAGAAGAACATTATGAAGAACTGTCGGTATCTAAGACTAAAGAGTTGATTGTTCCGCTCGATGCTAATTTGAAGAATGCTAACCCTTTAGTCTTCGTACAGACACCGATGGATAAACGATGTGATTATTCAATGGTTGTAATGACCAAGGTACCTTTAGAGGGTAAGGTTTCTTATGCAGATATTGAAAAGCTTTTACCGCAAATGCAGAGCATGCTTGAAGACCTTGGTGGCATGTTTGCAAGTTGGTTTACGCCGAATGTAGAGGGGTTGACGTTGGAGTTTAATGAGGAAGCAACGGGGAATATCTTCTTTTCAAATGGAAAGTCAGTCCCTATTGAAAATGGAAAGGCGAGAGTGCTGCTTGCTGACCTGAATGACGATGGTTACATTCAACTTCCAAGCAAGACATCACGTGTATTACCTTGGTTACCTTCCGCCAAAAAGTAATATAACTTACTTAAACTGAATTCGTTGATGAAACTCTGAGTCCTGCATTTTGAGGTTACTTGAGTATATGGCTGCGGTAATGTTCAAACAATACCACAGCCATTTTGAATTATAAGTTGGTTACGTCGAGTTGAAGAGAAGGATCAAACTCAACCACTTCAGTTGACTCAACGGTTTGTTGCATCTCTTCTTTATCGAAACCGATATCACCACCATTTATTACGCCGGAATCTCGGTTGATTGCTTTAAAATCAAAAACCTCAAAATCAGCTAAATGGCTAGGAACAACATTTTGCATGGCACTAAACATTGTCTCAATGCGACCTGGAAACTGTTTGTCCCAGCCGTTAAGCATTTGTTTAATAGTTTGCCTCTGAAGATTGGGCTGGGAACCACAAAGGTTACAAGGAATAATTGGGTAGTCTCTTAAACTTGAGTATTTGATGATATCTTTTTCGCGGCAATACGCTAATGGGCGAATAACGACATGTTTGCCATCATCTGAAACTAATTTCGGTGGCATCGCTTTCATCTTTCCACCATGGAACATATTTAAGAATAACGTTTCTAAAATATCATCTCTATGATGGCCTAATGCAATCTTAGTCACTCCTAACTCGGTTGCCGTTCGATATAGGATTCCACGTCTTAACCTTGAACAAAGCGAGCAAGTTGTTTTACCTTCAGGGATTTTATCCTGAACGATGGAGTAGGTATCTTCTTCAACGATTTTATACTCAACGCCAAGTTTTTCTAAGTATTCAGGCAATATATGGCTCGGAAAGCCTGGCTGCTTCTGATCTAGGTTTACTGCTACAAGCTCAAATGAAATAGGTGCACTTTTTTGCAGACCCATTAATATTTCGAGCATGGTAAAGCTATCTTTACCACCAGATAGGCACACCATAATTCGGTCACCATCTTCGATCATATTGTAATCAGCAATAGCTTGTCCGGTATTTCGGCGTAAGCGTTTTTGCAACTTGTTTAAGGTATGTTGTTGAGCTTTAGTAGGCTCTTGGGTTTGCTCAGTCATAAAGGGCTTATCTGTTAACTACTAGAAGATTGACTGCGTATGATACGGATAATTTTTCAGGATTCCAGAAGTAAAAAAAACCTCCTAGTTTTCGCTGAGAGGTTTTTTTAATTTTACTCGTCTTAAACGCCTTGGTTTGGGTCTAGTGGGCTGACAAAACCAGCTGGTTTTAGTGCGAGAATATCACAATTAATTTTATCTATAACGTGTTCAGCAGTATTACCAATAAATACCGCAGACATACCAGTTCTGCCCGTTGTACCAAGTATTACTAATCCTGCCTCTAACTCATTAGCCACTGCCGGGATGATGTCTTCAGGCAAACCTTGCTCTACACGCGTATGCTCTTCATCCATTCCATGCTTTTGTCTGAGTGCTTTCATTTCTTTAAGATGATGACCTCTAACTGCATCGGTATAGGTAGTGGGATCAAATTCAGGTAATTCAATCGTGATATTTGCTGGCGTAACAGGATAGCAATTGACCAAGTACGGCGTAGCATCTAATCGAGCAGATAAGTTCTTTGTTTGTTCAACAATACTATCATTAAGCTCAATGTGAGTAGGATTTTCAGAACCAACGTGCACCGATGCAACGACATTGCCGTTTTCAGGCCACTCATGGTTTTTAACCAGTAATACAGGAGAAGGGGACTTTCTTAATAAATGCCAGTCTGTTGGTGTAAAAATAACCGACTCTAAGATGTCGTGTTTGCGAGTCGCTTTTATTAGTATCTCGTGCTCACCACTAAATACTTCAGCTATGATGGCTTCATATGGCCTATTGTGCCAAACCACTTTGACTTCAAAATCGATACTATCGTCAATGTAGGGCTTTGACACCTCCTTCATCCAAACTTCTCTTTGCTGTATCACTCCTTTCCTCATAGCATCTCTTTCATCCAGAGAAAGCATAGAGGTCATTTCGTAAGAGAAATCATAAATAGACAAAAAAAGGGTTACTCGACTTTTTGAAACGCTTTTTCTGGCTAGTTGAATTGCTCTGGAGAGTGCAGGCTGAGATTCGTTGTTTACATCAGCTACGACCAAAATCTTGTTATAAATACTCATAAACACTCCTTATTTATGGAGTAGAACCAAAGAGTTAATTAAATGACACTCTAAATGTAGCTTATTTGAAGCAATAATTTTAGGAAAAGAAAATTTAGGAAGGTAGAAACATGAAGTGGCTCAGTAAAGAGCCACTTTTTGAGCAGATTATTCTTCGGTAGAGATGCCCGCTAAAATTTTAAGCTCTTCGTGATCTAGGATAGTAATGTACTTTCCTTTAACACTTAAAATTTCAGACTTTTGAAAACGCCCCAATAAACGACTGATTGTCTCTACAGTCAAACCAAGGTAGTTACCAATATCGCCACGCGTCATAGTTAATCGAAATTCGCGAGGGCTAAATCCACGTTGTGAAAAGCGGGTAGAAAGATTATATAAAAAGGCGGCTAAACGCTCTTCTGCATTCTTCTTAGATAAAAGAAGAATCATGTCTTGGTCACCCTTAATTTCGCTACTCATTAATCGCATGATTTGTTGGCGAAGTTTAGGCATTTTGCCAGAAAGGTCATCTAGAATTTCGTATGGTATTTCACAAACCATAGAGGTTTCTAATGCCTGAGCAAAAGATGGATGAGCATTACCGTTAATGGCATCAAAACCGACTAAGTCGCCCGCTAGATGGAAAGCGGTAATTTGCTCATCGCCTTGTTCGGTAATTGTATAACTCTTGATCGTCCCAGAGCGAATAGCGTAGAGAGATTTTAATTCGTCTCCTGCTTTAAATAGCTCCTGACCTTTCTGAATCGGCTTTTTACGTTCGATGATCTGATCTAGTTGGTCAAGTTCAGACTCACTTAGCGTAAAGGGGATGCAGAGTTGAGAAATACTACAGTCTTGGCAGTGAATCGCACACCCGCCTGACTGAACTCTTTTAGTTGCTGGCTTTTCTGAAATCATAACTTCCAAGTCACTAATTGATATACATCAATATTTTAACACTGCTATACCCTAAAGGGTAGTTAAATAAATAAGTAATAAATCATAAAGTTAAAAACTGTTAGGTTAAAAGAGAAAATGTAGAAGCGCCAATATAGGCCCCATAAGCAATAAGGAGCAGTGCGCCTATTTGTCTAAATGCAATTGAATTCTTTAGCTTGTTAGCGTAGTTAGCACCTATACCAATTAGTAGCATTGAGGGTAGGGTTCCTGCGCCGAAAGCTAGCATGATTAAACTGCCATTTAATGCATTTCCTGATACAGCTGCCCATGTTAATGTCGAATAAACTAAACCACATGGTAACCAACCCCATAAAAAACCTAAGGGGAGTGCATGAAAGCTGCTACGCAATGGAAGCATCCTATTTGCCAAAGGTGCAATTAATCGCCAAACGTATTTACCAATTTTTTCAATATGGACGATTCCCTGCCACCATTTACCTATATATAAAGCAAGAATGACCATGACGATAGCGGATAAAAGTCTTAACCAGTTCAATATTTGATAGTTGCTAACTAAGCCAGATGCGCTAGAGATCGCGCCACCAACAATTGCCCCAGCGACAATGTAGCTGCTTAACCGACCACAGTTATAAAAAAAGGTTGTTAACAAGCGATTTGATGGTGAAACTGAAGTAATACTCATTGCTGACGCAATGCCGCCGCACATTCCTACGCAATGTGCGGACCCAAAAAAACCGATCATTAGTGCGCCAAGGAGGTCTAAGTTCATTTGCGTTTACGTCTATCTAATTCATCTTCGTCAAATAAAATATTATGACCTTGTCTTTCAAGGTCTTCAAACTGTTCACTTTTGACCGCCCAGATAAAAACCGACACGGCAACACATACTAAAAGTATGGCAATAGGAATTAAGATATAGAGACTAGCCATCTTTTTTAAGTAACCTTAATGAATTTGTAACCACTATGATAGAGCTTGCCGACATTCCGACTACCGCTATGTAAGGAGCAACATAGCCAGAAACAGCTAATGGCAATATTAATAAGTTATAGCCTAAAGCCCA
Source organism: Vibrio sp. UBA2441 (assembly GCA_002342685.1). Lineage (GTDB taxonomy): Bacteria > Pseudomonadota > Gammaproteobacteria > Enterobacterales > Vibrionaceae > Vibrio. Next base: position 19,640 of record DDQN01000031.1, on the reverse strand, counting down.
GCTTAGATTTTGTCTTATAATACGTCGAGTTTTTAATGCAAGCTCTCGAGCCATAATAATTTTATCAAGTTTGTCCCCTAACAAAACCATATCGGCTGATGCTTTTGCTACATCAGTGCCACCTCCCATCGCGACCGAAAGATGGGCTCCTGACAAGGTTGGGGCATCATTAATGCCATCACCAATCATTAACGTTATATCATCCTGCTCTAGAGCGTGGAGATAAGCAAGCTTCTCTTTTGGTGAAGCATTTGATACTACAGAGTCTACACCGACTTTATGACCAACAATTTCCGCAGAAGTCGCATTATCACCGGTCAATAATGTAGTTTTGATACCTAGATTTTTTAGCGACTGAATAAATGGTTCGCTTTCGTCACGAATAGGGTCGCTGTACCTAAAGGTTGCAACGTGAACACCATCAACCGAAAGATAAACAGAAGAAAGCTCCTGTGTTTGTTTGGACCCGCCGGCAAAAGAGGCATTACCTATACGGCAGATTTTTGAATTCCACTTTCCTTCAATACCTGAGCCAATCCTATTTTTTACTTGGCTCACTTCAAATCCAGAATGTGCTTTTCCTGAAAATGCTTTGGCAATTGGATGATTAGCATGTCGCTCTAGTGAAGCAGCTAACGAAAAACAACTTTCTTCATCCATTTCACCAAACAAATCAATAGCGTTTATTTCAATTTGCCCTTTAGTTAATGTTCCCGTTTTATCAATGATCAGGTGGTTGATTTTACAAAGTGTTTCAAACACATGAGACTTCTTAAGCAATAGACCTAAATCTCCCATTCTTGACGTCGAACAGGTGATAGCCGTCGGAGTCGCTAGAGATAAAGCACAAGGGCAAGTTGCGACTAAAACAGAGAGCATAATCCAAAATGCATCCTCAGGATTATACTGATGCCAGTAAATCCAAGTACATAATGAAATAAATAAGATAATCCCGACAAAATAGCGAGCAACAATATCGGCAACCTCCGCTATTTTGGGTTTAGTCATCTGAGCTTCATCTTGTAACCGAACAATGCTGGCGAGCATGGAATCTGCTTTACTCGTGGTAACTTCTAGCTCAAATGACTCGTCTGTATTGATACTACCCGCAAACACAGAGTCACCAACGCTTTTAACCACGGGGATTGACTCACCAGTCAACATAGACTCATCAACATGTATGCGACCGGAGCTAACTTTACCATCAGCGGGAATATGTTCACCCGGAAGCACCCTTACTTGGTCACCTTTCTTTAATGTACGAACGGGTACTTGGCTACCATCTAATTTAGTTGCCATTGTAGGGATTAGCTTAAGTAAATTAGCACTGGCAGCCGCTGCTTTTCTCCTTGCTCGCATTTCTAGAAATCGACCTAGCAACAAGAAGAATGTGAACATGGAAACGGATTCGAAAAACACTTCTCCATTTTGCTGAACAGTCGCAACGACACTAGCGGCGTATGCAAATATCAAAGCAATAGATACAGGAACGTCCATACCTAAGGTTTTGCCCCGGAGGCTTCGCCATGCATTAATATAAAATGGTAATGCTGAGTATACTAAAACTGGTGTGGCGAATATTAGGCTAACTATTCGTAGGTATTGTTTATACTCGGCTTCTAAGTCACCAAATACTTCGAAATATAAAGCTACCGCAAGCATCATTACCTGCATAGTGGCGATACCAGCAATGCCTAATCGATACAGATATTGTTTCATCGATTGATGATAGGTTGCTTCATGCGCATCTGCTTCAAATGGGGCGGCTTTATACCCCAAGTTATGAATGGCAGATAACAGATCACTTAACTTTGCTTTCCTATTATCCCAATTTAGGATGGCTCTGTTAGTCGTTGTGTTAACCCGAATGCTATTGACGCCTTCTTTGTCATTGACTTGTTTTTCAATTAACCAGGCACATGCAGCACAGGTAACGCCTTCGAGGGAAAGCGTTACTTCAGAACTGCTCTGATTCTTCCGAACAAATTCCGATTGAACTTCTTCATCGTCGTAGTTTATAAGAGCCTGAAGTTGCTCTGGGACTAACTCAGCTTTTTCAGCCAACTCGGTACGATATTGATAGTATGTAACCAAACCACTATCAACGATCGTTTGTGCCACGGCCATACATCCAGGGCAACACATTGAGCGATTTTCATCCAGGATATCAACGTTAAAGTTCGTGTTTTCTGGTACAACTTCACCGCAGTGATAACACGTTTTTGTCATGGAGCTTTCCTAATTACTCATTCAGGAGAGTAGGGGTATTGGAAGGGAAGGTCACTTTACCTTGAATCAACCACTCTTTTGTATGTGGCTGGATCTGTAAAAACCAAGGGCCGGAAATCTCAGAGTCAAGATTAATACGATAATGACCATGAGCATCGGAACTTATGATTTTCTGGAAATCTTTACCGGCCAATGTACGATGTGTAAATGCAATGGAAAGTGCTGGATACAGCTCTAGTTGGCCTTTATCGAAATTGATTTGGACCGTTTTTCCAATAGTTGAAACCGAGGCTGACAGTTCTAAACTATTGGCAACTTTAATCCTTGATAAATCAATATTAATCCCTTTGCCTTTCTTATAATAATCTTTAGCGACTAAAGACACAGAGTTGTTTGAAAATATTACTAATGTTGTAAAACTCGCTATTACAACACACAAAGGAAGGGCAATAAGAAACCACGGCCAAAATTGTTTATACCAAGGTTTAATCATAAGACATCTCTACTACATGATGTAGTGCAAAAATTAAAAAAAATAGCCCCTAAGCGGGGCTATATAGTGTTATAGATTACTTGTCAGAGTTGCTTAGACTCCAGACATATGACGCCACTAGTTGAACTTTTTCTTCACCAAGAATGTCTTTCCATGGAGGCATAACACCTTGACGTCCGTTCTCAACAGTCGCTGTAACATCCGCACGAGTATCACCAAATAACCAATTGTGATCGGTTAAGTCGGGAGCACCTAGAGCAGGGTTACCTTTACCATCTGTACCGTGACAAGCAGCACATACAACAAAGCGCTTTTTACCGGCAGCAGCTTCTCGAGCATTAACTTTACGACCTGAGAGGCTTAGCGTGTAGGTTACTACTTCTTCTACTCCCTCAGCGCCTAATACTTCTTTCCACGCTGGCATAGCACCGATACGACCGTTCATTATTGTCGTCACGATAGCTTGAGGCTCACCACCATATAACCATGCGTCATCTGCTAAGTTAGGGAAGCCTATCTGACCTCGTGCATCTGAACCGTGGCATTGAGAACAGTTCTGCAAGAATAAACGCTGTCCTACTTTTAGTGCATCAGAGTCCTTTGCAATTTCAGGAATTGAACGTAATTCACCGTCACTGTTATAAGCTAAACGGTTAAATGCTTCACCAAAGTAGGTGTCAGCATCATCCAACTCTTTTGCATATTCGTCTAAAATCTTATTCTTTTGAGAATGAGTAATAGACTGTTTAAGCTCTGTTATGTTCATCACTGTTTGGTCAGAACTCGTCCAGCCTAATAGGCCTTTAAAGTTTCCTAATCCAGGAAAAAGTGCAAAATAAACGGCTGCAAATATAAAAGTACTGACGAATAGATAAGTCCACCATTTAGGTAGAGGGTTATTCAATTCACGAATACCATCATACTCGTGCCCCATATCAGCGCCTTCTTCAACGCCCATCTTATCTTTTATGCACCACCTAAGAATTACAGCACAACCAATCAGCGTACCTATTGTAATTACCGTTATCCATAAACTCCAAAATGATGTCATTAGCTGCTTACTCCTTTATCAGTTTTGGTAGAAGTGCGTTCATCAGCAAATACCAAGTTTGCATCTTCTTCAAAACGATCCTTACGTTTTTTACCGTAAGCCCACCAAACCACGCCAAAAAAGCTGATAAATATCGCAACGGTCCAAATGGAATGAAAAGTACCTATATTCATTTTCTATCCCCTTATTTCATCGCGTGGCCGAGAGATTGAAGGTACGCGATAAGCGCTTCCATCTCTGTTTTACCAACAACATCACTTTTCGCGTTCTCTATCTGCTCATCAGTATATGGAACACCAAATTGGTCACGAAATACTGTGAGTTTGCTTTGAATCAATTCACCGTCAAGCACGTTCTCGGCTAACCAAGGGAAACCTGGCATATTGGATTCAGGAACCAAAGCTCGAGGGTCGATAAGGTGAACACGATGCCACTCATCAGAATAACGGCCTCCTACGCGAGCCAAGTCTGGACCAGTTCGTTTTGAACCCCATAGGAACGGATGTTCCCAAACGCTCTCACCCGCAACAGAATACGCGCCGTAACGCTCAGTTTCAGCACGGAAAGGACGGATCATTTGACTATGGCAAACATGACAACCTTCACGGATGTATATATCACGGCCTTCCATCTGAAGGGCAGTATATGGACGCAAATTATCAACAGGCTCAGTTGTCTGCTTCTGGAACATTAAAGGTAGTATCTCTACTAATGCACCAAAGCTAATAACAACGACGATTAATATTGCCAATAAACCGACATTTCGTTCGACCAGTTCGTGGCGATTATTTGAATTAGAACTCATTCATCAATCTCCTTATGTCGATTGTTCGATAGTTTTTAAACTATCTTTAGGTGCGTTAATGGTCTTGTATGTGTTGTAAGCTAACAAGAACATACCCGATAGGAAGATCAACCCTCCTATGAAACGCACTGTATAGAATGGATACGATGCTTGTACTGACTCTACAAAACTATAAGTTAATGTACCGTCAGCATTAACAGCGCGCCACATCAACCCTTGCATAACACCAGAGATCCACATTGCTACGATATACAGAACCGTACCAATTGTCGCTAACCAAAAGTGAACATTAATCAAACGAATTGAATACATTCTCTCTTGACCAAACAGCTTAGGAATCAAATGATAAATAGAACCGATTGAGACCATTGCAACCCAACCTAAAGCACCTGAGTGTACGTGACCAACAGTCCAATCAGTGTAGTGAGATAGGGCGTTAACTGTCTTAATAGCCATCATAGGCCCTTCGAACGTAGACATGCCGTAGAAAGATAGTGAAACCACTAGGAAACGTAGAATAGGGTCAGTACGCAACTTATGCCAAGCGCCTGAAAGCGTCATAATACCGTTGATCATTCCGCCCCAAGATGGAGCAAATAAAACCAGCGACATCACCATTCCGACAGACTGAGTCCAGTCAGGTAATGCGGTATATAGAAGGTGGTGAGGACCAGCCCAAATATATAATGCAACCAAAGCCCAGAAGTGCACGATAGATAAACGATAAGAGTAGACTGGACGCTCTGCTTGTTTTGGTACGAAATAGTACATCATACCAAGGAAACCAGCGGTTAATAGGAAGCCTACGGCGTTATGTCCATACCACCATTGAACCATTGCGTCGATGGCACCAGCATAGACCGAGTACGATTTAGTCATCGAAACAGGTATAGCTAGGCTATTAACGATATGGAGAACGGCTACCGTTAAGATAAATGCCCCGAAAAACCAGTTAGCTACGTAAATGTGTGATGTCTTACGTTTAACCAGTGTTCCGAAGAAAACGATGGCATACGCGACCCACACAACAGCAATAGCAATATCAATAGGCCATTCTAGCTCGGCGTATTCTTTACTCGTTGTATACCCCAAAGGTAATGAGATTGCAGCAGATAAGATAATTGCTTGCCATCCCCAGAAGGTAAAAGGTACTAGGGCGCCACCAAACAATCGTGTTTGACAGGTACGCTGAACAATATAATAAGATGTTGCAAAGAGGGCGCTGGTACCAAACGCGAAAATGACGGCGTTTGTGTGTAGCGGGCGTAAACGACTGTAGGTTAACCACGGCGTATCAAAGTTTAGCTGTGGCCAAACTAACTGAGCGGCTATCAACACACCAACTGACATTCCGACGATTCCCCAAAGTATGGTTACTAAGGTAAACTGACGTACGACAGTATAGTTATAGTTGTGCTCAAGCTGTTGTACTTGGCTCATTTTTTATGCTTCCAATTTTATAAATGACTACTTTACTTTTTGTTTGACTTTATGTCGTAATACCAATCAGGTTCTGGTTAAAATATAACCTCCGTGTTTTAGAGGTTTTATAAAAACACTGTTTGGATTGGTATTTTCACCCGACATGATAATTGATTTAACATTTTAATGACAACGAATTAACCTCACTTTTTGCAATGTTAGAACATTTATTGCAAAAAGTTTGAAGTTAGTTGCAGGAGGAGTGGAAAATGGCAGCAGAAAAACTCACAAAACTACGACTGATCCAGATATTTATCATGATGTTAGTTCTAGTCACTGCCTTTATCTGGCGGACTCTAACTTACGATAAACAAGAGAATGTTTGTACTGTGCCGAATAATTGTACGGTTTCTGCAAGCAGTGCAATAATTGATGTTGTTTTCATAAATTCTGACGATGAATTATTCACGTACGATCTAAAATCCCATGAGATCATTGATATAAGCATAGTTAAGGGAAAAGGCATTATTACCCGAGCTTCTGAGCAATGGAACATAACTTCACAAAGTACTGAGCTAACATTGCAGCTAGAAAGCAAACAATCTAACCATTATTTAACAATCAGACGATGAATTATTGATATTTAAGTTGATAAGTTAAAGTTTGATCTAATTCAATCTATACGTCCATTTTAATGCCCACCATTATTTTTTGAACTACGCTGATAATTCCAATAAATATAAAAATAAAATAATGAAATCGTCGGGGTTAAATCATGGGCTGGTTAGGTAACATTTCAATTAGGAAAAAACTACACGTATTAGTTGTCATTTCTGTAATTATAATAATTTCACTTAGCTTATTTCAGCTGTTAAAACAAAAACAGTCTTCGCTAATTGAACGTAAAGCCAAGCTACAATCGCAGGTAGAGTTGGCTTTAAACTTAGCTCAGTATTATTACAACAACAGTACAACATTTGGTGAAACGCAGGCAAAAGCGTTGGCTGTCGATGCGATAAAAACGCTTAGGTATGACAATAACAATTATTTTTGGATTACAAATCCTCAAATGTCAGTAGTAATGCATCCTACTAAACCGGCATTGAATGGAAAGGACGCATCAAATTTTAGAGATGGTTCTGGAAAATATCATTGGCAGGAGATGGCTAGAATATCAAAAACGCAAGGGCAGGGTTTTCTCGATTACACTTGGAAATCCCCAAGTGGAGAGTTGTTGGACAAAATATCCTACGTTGCATTTATGCCTGATTGGGGATGGATTATAGGCTCAGGAACATTAATCAGTGATATAAATAAGGCTTTTTTGGACGATATTATCGTTGTTGGCTTTGCCATAGCCGTTGCACTTATCTCGCTCGCTTTATTTAGCTTTTTAATAGGCCGAAATATAGTTTTCTCAATTGAGAAACTATTAAACAAAGTTCACAACATATCAGATGGAGACCTAACTATTCGGCTAAATACGAGCCGAAAAGATGAAATAGGTGATATTTGTCGAGATATGAACGTTATGTTAGAGAAACTCCAAGATGCTTTTCTGTTGGCCAGTAACTCGGCGAATCAATCGGTAGACTTAGTAAGTAGCATCGCATCTTCAAGTGAGCAAAGCGCCGTTAGTGTCCAATCTCAATATGCCCAACTTGATCTACTAGCAACGGCAATGAATGAAATGAACTCAACGACAATTGAAGTTTCACGCAATGCAGTGCAAGCATCAAATACAACTAATAACGTCGCCAGTCAGGCTCAAGATAGTAGCCAGGATATGACAAAGACCGTTCGCAATATTGAAGATGCGGACCAACAAATGGCACAAACATCCATTTTAGTAGAGCAACTTAAAAGTGGTGTTATAAGTATCGCTGAGGTTATTAATGTCATTCAGAATATATCAGAACAAACCAATTTACTTGCTTTGAATGCGGCGATTGAAGCAGCGCGAGCAGGCGAACAAGGAAGAGGATTTGCGGTTGTGGCCGATGAGGTAAGAAATTTGGCCTCCAGTACCAGTAAATCAACAGAACAAATACAAACATCAATTAATAATTTAACTGATAGCGCCGTGAAAGCTTCTGAATCTGTCTTGCTTGGCCGTGAAAAAGTTCAAACTTGTGTGAAAACCTCAGAAGAGACTCGAGCTGAACTCGAAAGTATGGTTGAGCAGCTCAATCTAGCTAACGATATGGTGACTCAAATAGCATCTTCAGCAGAAGAGCAGGGTGCTGTATCAAATGAGATTAATGAAAACGTAACGATTATAAACACTTCAGCGAATGAGATGAGCGCCGCCGCAACAAGTTTAGCGGAACAAAGCCAAATACTTGTAGATACCTCAAGTGATTTGAGTGATCACCTCAGGTATTTTAAAGTTTAATAACGATACCTTATGAACTGGCTCAGAGCTGAGTTTTTGCTCCGAGCCAAAGTGACACTCCCCAACAAACATACCTTATGCGTTGAGTTAAATGAAGGTGAGCTCAATATTCTTCCTTAGTTCTGGTTCCCAGGCAATTTGAATTTATTATGGTTTGATCACTTACTTCCAAGCTGCTCTGTGGCAACATCCCATGTTCTAAAGCCAAACGACACTCATATGTCGTATTGCCCGAATCATACTTCTTAGAAATAAACATATTAGATCTTAAGAAGTGCTTTCCCCCTCAAACCAAAGGCGAATGTTTGTTAACTTATTTTTAATCTAATCAACAGGTTGGCTGATTAATATTAATGACTACTCTCACTGTAAATGATCTACCTATTGGTTTCATTCTTATCGATTCAGATGAAATCATTCGAGAAACTAATCTTATAGCCAGAAAAGCAGATATCTGGACTACCACTCCGCTCACTGGTACTCGACTTTCTGACTGTATCGCTTCGCCAGAACTTATAGGCTTGATAACTCTTCCGGAAATATCTGATATACCTTATACATTGGTGACAGAAAAAGGTGAAAACTGGCAGATAACCTTCTCTTTTGATGGTGATAATAAACAGCTTTTTTTAAAGAATGAAACTGAGCTAAATCAGTTAAGAAAAAAAGTAATAGGGTTGGAGCGAAATATCGAACGTCTCGATTTAGCGATACAGGGAGCGAATCTGGGGATCTGGGATTTTAATCCTTCTATGGGGCAGATAATTGGTAACCGAACATGGGCAACCCAAAAAAAACTGTCACCAGAGGAAGTTTTTGCTGATGATTCACTGTTTTCGGAAGTTGTAAATGGAATAGAGAAATGGGGTTCTTTGGTTCACCCAGATGATCTTTTTGCGGCTACACAGAAAATTCAAGATCATTTAGACGGAAAAACAGACCTTTATCATGCAGAGTTTCGAATTAAGTGTGGCGATGGAAGCTGGAAATGGATACTTGATCAGGGAAAAGTATTTGAACGAGATGACAACGGTATTGTAACGCGTATGAATGGCATCCACGTTGATGTGGATAAGCTAAAGGAACTACAGCAGAAGTTGACAGAGACTAAAGACAAAGCTGAAGTGGCAAACCGGGCAAAATCCACCTTCCTTACTAATATGAGCCATGAACTTAGAACCCCCTTGAACGCAATACTAGGCTATTCGCAGCTCATGAAAAATGATGTACGTTTATTTCCTCAATATCAGGAGTATATCGACATCATCAACCGTTCAGGAGAACACTTGCTCTCATTGATTAATGATGTTTTAGATATGTCTAAAATTGATGCGGGGCACAACATAGTTGAACGTAAATGGTTTAATTTCAAGGATGTCGTAGAAGAAGTTAAAGACTTAATGCAGATGAAGGCAACGCAAAAGCAGCTTTCATTTCAGTGTGCTATGAGTGAGTTAACACCACATTATGTCTTAGGAGATGCAGTTAAAACGCGACAGATCTTGATCAACCTAATCGGAAATGCCATTAAGTTTACGCACAAAGGTAGCGTTAACCTGACAATTGATACTCATAGCATTGGCGAAAAATCGAACAAATTCTATTTCATAGTGAGTGATACTGGTGAGGGTATAGACTCTGTTGATCTGGAGCGAATTTTCATACCTTTTGAACAAGTGGGCTCAGAGACAATACAAAAAGGAACTGGACTCGGATTGAGTATCAGTAAACAGTTTGTCGAGTTAATGGGAGGGCGTTTGGAGGTCCAGAGTGTAAAAGGCGAGGGATCTACTTTCACCTTTACATTAGATATGGACATCTCTGATAGTATCGGAGATACAGATAAAGTATGTACTAATACCCCTCAAGTTATCGGACTAAAGTCAGGCAGCATCAGTCCAAAGATACTGGTTGCAGAAGACCAGGCTGATAACCAAAAACTGATAATGACTGTTCTGTCTGATGCTGGTTTTACTGTGAAACTTGCCAGAGATGGAGAAGAAGCCATTTCGCTGAATAACAGTTGGAATCCAGACTTTATTTGGATGGATCGGCGAATGCCCAAGATAGATGGCCTACAAGCCACACAAGAGATTCGCAGAACATCGGGTAATGGCGAATTAAAGATAGTGGCACTGACCGCCAGTGTATTTAATGACGAAGTTCAAGAAATGCTTCAAGCTGGAATGGATGACTTCGCTAGAAAACCATTTTTGACACAAGATCTGTTTAAGATAATGGCGAAACACCTGGATATAGAATATGACTACCAAAGCACTCAACCAGAAGATAGTGTCAACAGTAAAATGCTAACACTGGATAAAGAAGGCCTCATCGCTACATTATCACTAGAACAAATAGATAAAATTTTAAGTGCAATAGAAGAGGGTTATCAACAAGAGCTAATTTGCCTTTTTGAACACTTTTTCGAAAATAGAGAGTTGCGAGCTCAATTAATTGAGTTGGTTGAGAGTTATCAATTTGATGATTTGTATGAGTTGTTTCAGAGTTAGTTTACAGGAGTATTTGCCAGACAGCCTGGCAGTAATTCGATTTATGCCACTAGATAATTCACAAACAGAAATATTAACCGTTGATGATACGGTTGAAAACATCAAATTACTGACTCAATTGTTAAGTTCTGAAGGTTATAAAGTAAAAGGAGCAGCAAGCGGTAATGCTGCTTTGAGGATCTGCAAAAGAAATCAACCGGATCTTATTCTATTGGATATTATGATGCCAGGAATGGATGGTTACGAAGTCTGTTCCGAACTCAAATCTGATCCCAGTACTAAAGATATCCCAATTATATTCCTTAGTGCGTTAGATAACGTTCAGGATAAAGTACGGGCTTTTCAGGTTGGCGGTGTTGACTATATTGAGAAGCCTTTCGAAACGATGGAGGTTATCGCGCGAGTAAAAAATCATACTCAGATTGTATCGTTGCAACGCAAGTTGATTGCAAGAAATAAAGAACTAAAAAAGCTTGCTGAAACTGATGCGTTAACCGGTCTTTTGAACCGTAGAAAAATGGGAGAGTTAGCTGAAAGTCAAATGAGTTCCTATTTTGTTGTCTTGTTTGATATCGATAATTTCAAACAAATAAACGATAAATACGGACATCATACGGGAGATAAGGTTTTGGTTGATGTTGCTGAGCTTACCCAGAACATATTGAAGGACAAAGGCCACGTTTCTCGTTGGGGAGGTGAAGAGTTTCTGGTTCTGTTACCACTATGGTCACGCGCTGATGCAAAAGACTTTGCCAATTCACTTATGCAGGCTCTTAGAGCCTCTGAAGACTCCGGAGTTACCGCAAGTTTTGGAGTGGCTGAAGGCTCAAGTGCAATAGCTTTTACTGATGTTGTTAAGGAAGCAGATTCGGCGATGTATAACGCAAAAGTTAACGGAAAAAATCAAATCGTAGTCAGCAGGTTATAGCTAGTTATAGTAATAACGGAGAAGCCCTGTATTAACGATAAGGGCTTTAATTGTCTTCTCGAAACTTCTCTGCTAAATCAGAAAATTGTCCGATGAAAGTCGTTCTTCTCGCCGACTCATGAGCATCAGGCTCTAATATAGCCAATAAGTGATAGTTGTTCATAGTTATCGCAATAGGCCATTTATGCGTTAGGTTGATTTAAGTATGAGGTAAAAGATATTGCGATAGACCGCTAACTAAAACCCTATTTAACTATTCTGGGTTACACAGAGGTTCATGAATGAATGAGTTAACACACAGCGATGTAACCCTTTGTATTTACGGAATTTATTGAGTTTAAAGGTATGAAGGACTTATTCATGAACCGAAATTTGGTTCATGAAAGTAGATTTTACTGCTCAATAAAAGAACGATTTTTGATTTTAGGTTCATGAAGTTTATCTTTGAAAAATGTGACGCTCATCACTAATTCATTCCGACTAACATTGTTCAAACGTAAACTGGTTACCATTTAACTCGGGATTCATTATTACAATTAACCTGATTCGGGTCTTCTTTCTTATAAACTAGAGTCATTCGTAACAGTAAAATGTCCACAAATAGTCGGTAGACCTATGTAAAGTCACGTTTGCTCCGAAATGATTTAAGCATCAACGTAAAAAGCATACTTATCTTCTAGTGTCGACTTTTTCGCTAATTCAATCGCCTCTTGAAGAGATAGAAGTCTCTGATGTACATCCCAGCCTACATCAAGGCTATTTCTATACGGTTCTAAATGCCCATGACAATGCCCAAAAAAATGATATGAATTTGAGTAGTGCGAACGATTCCAAACCCTCATAGGATAATGATTCAAGACTATCAAATTCCCATCGAATGAGAACTCAAAATAATCGTGGCATTGATTTTCTGAAAGCTGATTTCTAAGCACTTTAGAATGATTACCAGCAAGATGAATAATGGTTCCTTTTAATTCACTAAGAATTGCCTCACATTTATCTTTTGGTGAGAAGAACATATCACCCAGATCAATGACAATGTCCTCAATCGAGACTACTGAATTCCAATGCTCAATTATGGCGTCATTCATATCTTCAACGGACTTAAATGGTCTGGTTGAAGATTGAAATTTTAAAACATTCTCATGATAAAAATGCAAATCAGAGGTTAGCCAGATGATGGTCCGATGGCAAAGTTTCAGGATGAAGATAACGACAATGATAGTGAGCTCAAATCTCTAGCATTTGAAGATACTAAGGGGAAAACTTGGAAGGTTAAAGGCTCGGCAAGTGCTATAGCTAAAGTAAGGGCCAGTAAACATCCATTAGGTGTCAGAACTCACTACTAACAATAAATTTAAGAGTGACATCCCAACGCTTAGCGTTTTCAGTTCAAGGGTGGGTTTCGTGCTTACGGTGCATTGATTTAATTCAGGTGGTAGCGTTGTTCACAACTTAACGCGGCTACTTTCCCATACTTAAGTTAATTCGTTATTTTCTATATTAGCAAGGTCACTGGTACAGTTATTGTCCAGAAATGAGCCAGATTGATGCTTGATAACAAATTCTTATTGAACTGCAACAGTTGGCATTTTTAAACGCGAAAATGCCCCTTTATGCGTTAGACCTTTTAATCATTCAGATCTTGTTAACCTGAGTTTACCCCTAGTCAAACTTATCCGATTGAATTGACAAATTAGCCTTCGCGTTATTAGTCGATATTTTGCAGTCTAGTATCCCTTAATGTGCTCTAATGCCCTTGGGTATCTAAGCCCAGTTAACTTTGAAAAACAATATGTCGCTTAATGCGGTGTCCAGTCTGACTGGAGCAGATCATTAGTCGCAATAATTGCAGCTACTTGCCAAGCGTGAGTCAAACTATACTCCGTTACTTCTGAACAACTAGTTAATACTCTAGTGGCCTTATGAATCGCCACAAACTTAATAAATTCGGCAGGATTTTATCTCAACTGCTCAGGAATAGGTATGCAAATCTGAGACTAAACGGGAAATGTTAAGAAGTGAACGCTTTTGGGAGATACGTAACTGGAGGTCCCGTGATTATACAGTTTTAAATTATAATTGGTAACATGTTAGCCCCATTACGTTTATTAACTGTGTGATTCATAGAGATGGTTTCAACTTTCTTAGCCGAAGGTCGAGCTTGTAATTCTGCTCTTGGAACCTCTCTTTCCATATCCGATAATGCTGATATACCTCTTTTCATCCAGAAATTTGCAAAGATGCCACTGTTAGTAAACGGTCTTCATTCAGGGGGTTACAGTTAAAGTAGAGAGGTAAGATATTTAGCCACTCCTTCCCGGAAAGTTCTCCCCCCATTAGTAGCATTTTTATAATAACGACCTGTCGCATCTAGTTGCATTGCTTCACAGTTTGACCAATGTTCTGCATCTCGTCGATAGTCTATCTCACCTAGTTTAAAACCAGATTGAAAAAAGTAACTTTCGTCAGATTCATGGTTTTGGCTGATCGTATATATGACCAGTCCTAGAGCTTGCCAGAACTGCGTAGAGTAATGAAACCCATCTTTGTCATTTCTCAATTGTTTCTCAACAGGTTTTAGCCAACCTTTCAAGAAACTTTGTATCTCAGGCTTTCGGTGTTGCAGTAGGGGAAGCGTGATCGGTGTATTGTCTGGTAATGTTTTTGGAATATGGCGACCTATTCTCATCTTTGGCCCCCCGATAGCTGACAGAACCAAACTTATCATAGTGGCTTCTGTAGTAATGTAACTTTCACTTTTTGTTACTCGACTTCGAGCCATAGACATTCCGCCCAATTGGTCTAGCGATAAGTCTTTAGCCAAGCTTTTTACGAAAGCAGAAAGATCAGGCATTTCGGAACTCAGGTTAAGCGGAACAGAATGAAAATTGACATCACGTTGGCTAAAGTAATGAAAAATATCTTTTATATCATTATCTGAAAAACCAAATTCTGGTTCGAAAAGAAACGTAACAGAAACAATGGTTGTACTGAGCTGCTGTCTAAGTTCGCTTTCACTTTGGCTTTGCTCTTTTAACTTTGTACCACCGATATAGGGATTGTCGACACCAAGTAATTGATAAATTGCAGAGAGAAGTAAAGGGCTATCAACAACAAACGCATTTTTCAGCGAAAATGTCATTGTTGAATGATCTGAAGTTTTTTTTGAACAAAAATCAACCTTACCACGAATAGCAACTACTAATGACAACGGCGCTGCAATTATGGTGTTTTGAAGGCCAGCCTTTATTTCATCGACTAGTTTATCTATTTTTTTTTGATTTGTTTTGTTCGTCACTTCTTCAAAGGCGCACTTCAGAGTCTCAGAAACATCATACATCGGGCAATAAGTCGGCAACTCAATCGCAGATATCAGACTCTGTAAGCTGAAACTTCCACCATATAGTTGATTTGAACTTATCCCTGAAATCGTAACCGTCTCTTTTAACATTATATTTACTCAAGAGTTTCTGAATCTAATCGTTCAATTTTACAATTTATTTATAATTTAGACTTGATCGGGGCGCCGCCCCGATCAATAATTAAACACATAAATGGTCAGATATGTGTTGTATACATGAAAGATTCAGACATTGAAAATGAAAATGTTGAAAACTCTATTGTTGAGGGATTAGTAAACAAATATGAAGCAGAGCCAACAACTTACCTTGCCAGCTCACAGAAGCTGATGGACTCTTCCTCAAAAAAGTTAAGCAGAGAAGAGATGGATGAGATTTTTAAGGAAAAATCTAAGTACTACCCGCAACTAAAAGAAGTTGAGACATCAATCCGGCATAAGGTTGTTATTATTACACCCGAATTTGCTCGAGATATGTTGAGGTTTTCAAGACGCGGCGCTATTAACCCCGAACTAAAAAACAGAAAAATAAATAGCGCAGCTGTTAAAAGATATGTCAGTTCCCTAAACAACCGTAAATGGTGTTTGACTGGTGAACCAATAATAATGGGGGATGATGGGGAGGTTCAAGATGGACACACCCGCCTTGAAGCAGCCTCTCGATCAAATGTTGGATTCATAGCTGTTTTGATCTGGGGTGTGAGCGATTCTTTGTCCTTCGCACATATCGATGTCGGTAACATTCGTTCTAGGGCACAAGTTTTAGAAATGTCTGGGGTAAAGGTTGACGCTAATATCTTATCTAAAGTAGCAATGTTAGCAAAAGCATTTGAAAAGACTTTTAATCCGTTCGCTTTTCGAGGAACCCAAGGGACTTCATTTCAGCAAGCTGAAATTCTTCATTATGTTGAAGAAAACCAAGAACTAGCACTTTCTGTAGATTTTGTTTCCAAATTAGCGAAAAAGCACAGACAAGAGATACAAGCATCACAACCTACATACGCATTTGCTCATTATTTAATTAAGGCATTTATGCAAGAGTACAACGAGAGTCTCTCTATATCTCCGGAGCTTTATCTAACACGTGTTATATCAGGCATAGGATTACAGTCTGAAAACGACATCGAATATCAAGTTAGAAACTATTTGCAAACATTGGTTGGCGAGTCAACGTCCTATTCTCTCATTTGCAGGTTGTCTGCAATTTTTAAGGGGTGGAACCAATATTTATCACTGCCTATTTACGGGAATAAAATTTCGGTTCGAAGAGTAGCAAAATATACAAAGGACGAAGATGGCAATCGACTTCCGGCGAAGGGAGCGGGAAATATAAATGAACCCTTTACGGTTCCATTCAAGGACAGAGGTAAGATTCCAAAGCATATTCAACAGCAAGCCAACGCTAAAATCGTATAATTTGAAGAACAATGAAACGTAAAGTAGCAAGCAATGATGATCGACAGATAATCGCTAAGACGGTACAAAAGTATGTCAAAGACTCCATGGCGACGATTTGCCTTAAAACTGACGGTGTCATTATTGTGCACCTTGGTAATGGTAATTAAATTATTTGCGAAGATATAACCAATTATGCTGCTGCCATGTTCGTAGTTGCCATCATTACAAGTTTGCAATGCGCCGATTTATAAAAAAATGATTATGCTAAAACAGTGAATTACTTGCGTGAGTATGGGTATACAACATTACTATTAACACATGTACATCCTGACAGTTCAGGTTATATGACTAAATAAAACGCACCGTTTTGATATTGATGTCAATCTAATAGGCAAACAACAGTAAAATGAAAATGATTTTTGAGATGAATTACCGCAGAGAACAGCGACTAATCTACTCTAAAGATGAAATATGTGAACTGTATGGAACTGATGACCTTGAGTTCATAACATCTCGTAGCCCTTATATCTCAAACATCTCTGGTGAGTTATTTGTCTATAAATCTGGTAGGGGACACATAGATCTTATTGAGCAATTGGCAGTTCGGTTACGAGAAGATCATCCGGTATACATTTCCTTTGAAGACGCTCTATCAAAATGGGGGGTGATATCCCAAGTTCCTATGCGGTTAATTGTGGCAACAACAGGTAAATCCGGAGAGTACGTAACAGATTTCGGTTTTATCGAATTCTGTCATGTTGAACACACCGATGAGCAGATAAGGGAGAATACCTTGGATACAAGTTCTCCTCTGCGGATAGCAAAAAAAATCTGGGCATATCAAGACCTTAAAATTGCTGACCGAAATATGCATATGATTGATTTTGATGAGCTACTCTCAATCGATGAAATGGATTAGTCTGAACTGAATCTATCAGGGCTAAAACAGCGATATAATCAGATTTGGCAGATTGTTGTGATTACCGAGGGATATTGACGGTCTAATTACCGAGGGATTCTGTCGTTGTTCCCTTTTAGGATAGCTTACTATCAACCCATTCAAGCCTAATCAATAACTAAAGATTCGGCTCGTGCTTCCCGTAGTTCTCTGGTATTTAGTTTTTCGTCCACCCAGATATTCCTAACAGTAGAGTGGCTAATAGAGATGCTGTAACGCTTCATCATCTCACCACTTATTCTTATGGATGTCAGGTGAGGAAGCGTTAGTGTTAGTGATATCACGATGTTTCTCGTCGTCTCATCAATGCGGTTGTTGTGACGTGGCAGCCCATACATGCGCTTTAGTGCTAATGGGGCGTGAGCCTCAAGCAGTTGATGATTGTTGTGAATGCTTTTCACCGAGCAACCGCTTTGTCGAGCGGCTTCCCGTACATTACCAAGTTCATTTGCCCGCTCGATTGCATCCAGTTTTTTCTGTACCTCCTCACCATATTCTTTTCTTGAACTTGGCTCTACCAGTTCTTTTACGGAGAGTTTACGGTCGGCAAAATATGCGGTAAAGCCACCATCTAGGCTTTTACGAAGCTCAACCTGTTGGCTCACAATGGAGTAACGTAAAGGTGACGTAATTTGATACATCGCATTGCTATAGCTGAAGGTGTGGTCTCTTCGGATTTTGCGGTATTCCTTTTGTATACAGACCGCATCAAGATTGATGTGAGCAGGAACAGGTTTAAATTCTGAACGGACATTTTTTGCATTGACGGTGAGTTTTTTAAGCCAATAATCGGGAATAAAGACGTTTTGAAGGTAATGGTTTGCACTTTCGATGTCGGTTATTCCTTGCAGGCGAAGTTCTGGGACAAGGCGATCTTGGAAAGTATCAAACGCTCTCTCAATACGGCCCTTTCCTTGTGGAGAGTTGGCGAAGATAATCTCTATTCCAAGCTCTTCACAAGCCCTCTGCATTTGTGAGAAGTTGCTTCGTTTTGAGCCACCAAAGATTCCCGCTCTATCGACATAAAGTGTTTTAAATAGGCCCTTTTTCTCAATGTAGCATTTCATTACTTTGAGGCATCCTTCCGTGGTTTCTGAGGGGAAAAACTCAGCGTGAATGTGACTGGTTGCATCATCAATCATTGCTATCAGACAGGATTTTCGCTCGCCAAACCAGAGGTGTGGGCTACCGTCCATTTGCAGCATTAAGCCTTCCGCTTCCATACGTTCACGTCGTCTTCGAACCTTTGAACGTCGGTGCTTTGCGCGTTTCACATGATGAATTTCATGCGCCCACTTACGAAGGGTTTCACGCTTAATGTTGAGGTTTTAAACACCTCTAGCATATCGGCTAGATGAAGCAGGTTGAAGTCGTAGTATTTAGCTTTGATGAGCGATTGAACTTGTCGTTTCAACGTATCTGGAATTTTATTAGTAGGTGCTTTACCAGTGTTACCATGAATAACAAAACGTATGCCGTCTTTTTTGTACCGACTTAGATAACGTTCAATGGTTCGACGAGACTTATTGAGTAGTTTTGAGGCATTAAGAATGCTGATTTTACCTTGAGCAACTTTAGCAATGACATCAACGGTAAGCTGAGATTGGGAATTCATAACAATCATCCTAAGTAACCCCTAACTATTTCAATTCAATAGTTAGAGAATTACTGAAAAATGGAGACCGTCAATTTCCCTTGGTAATTATCATTACGACAAAGTCGCTTGGTAGTTAAGGTACGACAGAATCGCTTGGTGTTCACACAGATTTGACAGATTGTGCTATCTTATTTTTGCCCCATTGCTTCTTAGCTCCACAGAACGGAGCCCTTCGAACGTTCTATAAGTGACCAAATTAATATCATACATTTACACGGCATCTATGCAGATATGTTCCGTAGTTTTCTCACAAATATCTCTTTCGATTCACACAATAGTATTATATTAGTTGAGTTTCATAATTGACGACAGCAACATAATAAAAACGTAGATACGGAAGAGTTACGTCCGTAAGGCGTAAGGCATTTACGTGTAGTTTATGCTAAAGAGGAGGCAAAATGGGTGACTGGGTGCATATTCCGGAGCAATC
>DDQN01000037.1 GCA_002342685.1 Vibrio sp. UBA2441 | reverse complement strand
GTGGGGTTTAAGGATATCCAGCACTAAACGTTTCACTAACACCATATACTTACCTCCGATCCCTCTACATAAGGTGAAGACAAATGCGAACAAGCAGCTTTTCCAGGTAATAGAGCATCTTTAGGCTCAATAACAATGAGTATAGTGGAATAATCTGTAATCGAGTGATCCTTCGACACCTTCCAAGACCGTCTTGTGCCAAAATTATTTGGCTAGCTAAGCTTTTGAAGTTTAAAGAACGCCTAATGATATAATTAACTTTTTAGGGGAAATGTGATCAATATCCTAGATGTTACGCCATGTTACCGATAACATTGCCTATGTTACCGGGAACATCGTAACTTCAAATAAAAGGAAATAAAGGACCTACTAATGAACAATACCCTAAAAACACTATCAGCAGCTGTAACAGCGGCCTTACTTTCAACCTCTGCTTTTGCCGCAGATTTTAACTTTAAATTCCAATCTAGTGACCCATCAGGTGATAAAAACTTCCAAGTACAAAAAGAGTGGGCTGAGACAGTAGAAAAAATGTCTGCTGGACGAATTGAAATCGACTTACTACCTGTTGGGGCGGTCGTAAAACACACTGAAACTCTGGATTCAATCAAGATGGGCGTTATCGATGGCCACATCACTGCTACTGGTTACTTCTCTGGTAAAGATCCTGCCTTTGGCCTAATTGGTAACATGGTTGGTGCATGGTCAGATACACGTCAATTGCTTCAGTACATCAATTATGGTGGTGGTTATGAGTTAATGACTGAACTATATGCACCATATGGTATTAAGTATATCGGCGGCTCTACAACGGGTGTTGAAGCCTTCGTTTCTAAAGTTCCATTAAACAGTGTTGATGATCTTAAAGGCCTTAAGCTTCGTGCGCCCGAAGGGCTGGTTCAGCAAGTCTTCGCCGCTGCGGGTGCAACCCCTGTAAACCTGCCAGGTTCTGAAGTATTTACCGGGTTAAGTAAAGGCGTTATTGATGCTGCGGATTACACTGTTTTCTCAACCAACCATAAAGCGGGTATGAACGATATCGCCGCGCACCCTGTGCAGCCAGGCTTCCACTCTTTACCGACGATTGATATCTCAATGAGCCAGAAAAAGTGGGATAAACTGCCCGCAGACCTAAAAGAAATCATGACCGTGACGGTGCGTGATTTTGCTCAGGACATAACGACTCAGCTTCGAATTGCCGACCAAAAAGCAGTAAAAGACGCAGAAGCAAATCCTGAAATCACCATTCACGACTGGTCACAGGAAGAGCGTAAGAAGTTCCGCCAAATCGCTATGGGAGAGTGGGAGAAATACGCTAAGCGTTCACCGAACGCACAAAAAGTGTATGACTCTATTACGACTTACCTGAAAGACTCAGGTCTTCTATAAGCAACACAATATAGGGAGGTGATTCCCACCTCCCTTCACTCCGGATATGACGACATGAAAAACTCAGACACTCAAGTGGCTGAAATGCCCAAAAACACCCTGGATAAAGTGATTGCAGAGGTTAGTGAAGTACTTAGCCTGTTGTTTGCTTTCACGGTAA
Source organism: Vibrio sp. UBA2441 (assembly GCA_002342685.1). GTDB lineage: Bacteria > Pseudomonadota > Gammaproteobacteria > Enterobacterales > Vibrionaceae > Vibrio. Next base: position 79,275 of record DDQN01000037.1, on the reverse strand, counting down.
TCATCTCTTTTTATGAAGTAGTCAGCCGCTACGTTTTTGATGCGCCAACCATATGGGTTCATGAAACGGCTTCATTTATCGGTGGATCCCTTTTTGTAATTGGCGGTGCTTACGCACTTGCAACGGATAAGCATGTTCGTGTAGTGCTAATTTATGATTCGGTCTCCCAGAAAACTAAACACTACCTTAATATTTTTCATCATTTAGCTGGCTTGTTGTTTAGCGGATTACTGATTTATGCCGCCTGGCAAATGGTCAGTAATTCATGGTTTTCACCTTGGGGAGAACTCAGGTTGGAAACGTCGGGTACCGCCTGGGATCCAGCATTCCCGGCTCTGCTAAAGGGGCTCATTCTTTTCACAGTGAGCTTAATGTTTATACAGTTTGTATTGCATCTGATTAGTGAATTTAAAGAAATTAAGGAACAGAGCAATGACTAATATATCTTCTGTAAAAATCGGATTTGATCATCGTCTGCGTTTTATTGCAATCGCGGGATCGGCAGTTACTTTGGCGGCTTTGGGCTGGTTGGCAACATATGTTGTATCTGCTGAGCTTTCATCCATTGGTATCGCCTCCGGTAGTTTGTTGATGCTAGCATTAATGATTGGCTTACTATTGACTGGTATGCAGCTCGCCTTCGTTACCGGTTTGGTGGCAGTCATTTTTACCCTTGGTTGGTTTGGTGTTGATGCACTACCTCTGGTTACAAGCCGAATCTTTAGTTTTGTAAACGGTTATGTATTCCTGGCCGTACCCATGTTTGTTTTGATGGCAGCACTTCTGGACCGTTCCGGTATTGCAAGAGATCTGTTTGACGCGATGAAGAGCGTTGGCCGCCGGGTTCGTGGTGGTGTTGCCGTACAAACCTTGATTGTTGCTGTCATACTCGCATCAATGTCTGGTGTTATCGGTGGTGAAACTGTACTGCTTGGTATTCTGGCGTTACCTCAGATGCTTCGCCTTGGTTATGACCGTAAATTGGCTATCGGTACAACCTGTGCTGGTGGTGCACTCGGCACCATGCTACCACCAAGTATCGTGTTAATCATTTACGGTTTGTCTGCATCGGTTTCGATAGGTGACCTGTTTAAAGCCTCTTTCTTACCAGCTTTTATCCTGGCGCTTTTCTACATCGCCTATGTACTGATTCGCTGTAAATTGAACCCAAGTCTGGCGCCGTTACCATCGGAAGAAGAGTTGGCGGAAGACGCAAAAGAAAACCCAAGTTACTTCAAAGCGCTCTTTTTCCCGTTGCTGTCTGTGGCAACGGTGCTCGGTAGTATTTACACAGGTGTTGCTTCAGTTACGGAAGCTTCTGCACTGGGTGTCGTAGGTATTGCCGTCAGCGCAGCGATTCGTAAAGAGCTTAACCTGACCATGATAAAAGAGTCTGCAATAGCGACAATGCGTACGTGTGGCATGATCATGTGGATTGGTATCGGTGCATCTGCTCTGGTTGGCGTATACAACCTGATGGGTGGTATCGATTTTGTTGAGCAGACCATCCTGACATTAAGCGGTGGCAACGCGATGACGACCTTACTCATCATGATGGCTATCTTGTTCGTTTTGGGTATGTTCCTTGATTGGGTTGGTGTAGCGCTACTCACCATGCCAATCTTCGTCCCAATCATTACCAGCTTGGGTATGGACCCAGTTTGGTTTGGTGTGGTGTTCTGTTTGAATATGCAGGTCGCCTTCTTATCACCACCATTTGGTCCAGCAGCTTTCTACCTTAAATCGGTAGCACCTAAAGATATTAGCCTTGGTGAAATTTTTACTTCGCTATTACCGTTTATCTGCCTTCAGGTTTCGGTTCTCGCCTTAGTAATCTTGTTCCCTCAGCTTGCACTTTGGTGGCAATAAGCCTTGTCGAACAGCCTAAGAATGAGATAACAAAATGAAGAGAAAATATGTTGTGATGGGGGTTTCTGGTTGCGGAAAATCCTCAATAGGTCAAGCGGTTGCAGATGAGCTTAACATCCCATTTTTTGACGGAGATGATTACCATTCGGCAACAAACGTGGAAAAAATGCAAAGTGGTATTCCATTAACTGATGATGACCGAGAGTCGTGGTTAATTCGACTTAATCAGCTGTTAAAGGACAACAGCGAGCTTGTTGTTGCTTGTTCAGCATTAAAACCAGAGTATCGGGATATCTTACGCATGGGTTGCGAAGAACTACTGTTTTTCTACCTCAAAGGGGATTTCGAAACCATCTGGTCAAGACATCAAGAGCGAGAAGGTCACTATTTCCGAGGCTTCTCGATGCTAGAAAGCCAGTTTGAAACTCTGGTGGAGCCTTCGGTGAGTGAAGCGCTGTATGTTGATATCAAACAGACGCCAGCTCAGATTACTCAAGACATTCTTTCTAAGATTTAACAGGTATTGGGCTGTGCAAACAGCCCATAGGTAAAGATGATGACTATCAACTCAGTAATTGCCGATGTAGCACACAATATTGTTCAAAGAAGCGCGTTGAGTCGCAAAACTTATTTAGACAATTTAGAACAGTCGGCTAGTAAGGGGAAGGTCCGCGCTGGGCTTGCCTGTGGAAATTTGGCGCATACTGTCGCCGCGTCTTCTGAACAAGAAAAGGTTTCCATTCTCGATTTCACCAAAGCCAACCTGGCTATTGTGAGTTCATACAATGATATGGTGAGCGCACACCAACCCTATCGTGATTACCCTGAGCTGATAAAAAGCGCTCTGGCAGAACTCGGTAATACCGCGCAAGTTGCAGGTGGCGTACCTGCTATGTGTGATGGCATTACTCAAGGCAATGATGGAATGGAGTTATCTCTGTTTTCTCGTGATCTTATTGCGCAGTCAACGGCACTTTCGCTTAGCCATAATACGTTCGATGGTACATTACTGCTTAGTGTCTGTGACAAAATTGCACCGGGACAACTTATGGGAGCACTGGCATTTGGCCACCTGCCAACATTGTTCATGCCGTCAGGGCCCATGGCAACGGGCATCAGTAATGACGAGAAGGTCTCGACCCGGCAAAAATATGTCGCAGGTGAAGTGGATAAATCTGCTTTGTTAGCGGTAGAGTGCAAAGCTTACCACTCAGCAGGTACATGTACTTTCTTTGGTACTGCAAACACCAATCAACTCGTTTTTGAAGCGATGGGGCTCATGCTGCCAGGTTCTGCTTTTGTTCCGCCAAATGAGCCATTGCGAGACAAACTCACCGCAAAAGCGGCTCAGTATATTGCGTCAGTCAGTGTCAACAAACACAGTAACAAGTTACTAGGTTATGTGCTCGATGAGAAGTCAGTGGTCAATGGGCTGGTGGCTCTTCTCGCGGCAGGAGGCAGTACTAATCATACTATTCATTTGGTGGCCGTAGCGAAAGCGGCTGGCTGGATAATTACCTGGGATGACCTCGATAGGTTGTCGCAAGTTGTTCCACTGTTAGTGAAAATGTATCCAAATGGGGATGCAGATATTAATGCCTTCCAGAAGGCTGGCGGCGTGCCTGCGTTAATGAAAAACCTCAGTCAGCGTGGTTTGATATTTATGGATGCAAACCCTGTTTACGGTACGATGAATGACTATTTAACCACTCCGTACCTGGATGAAAACGGTGAAGTTCACTTTGTATCGGCTTGTGAAAGTTCAGATACCAATGTATTGGCGGATCACCATAGTTGTTTTAGTGAGGTGGGAGGCATAAAGCTTCTGAGTGGTAACTTAGGTCGTGGTGTAATGAAAATTAGCGCGGTAGCAAAAGAGTGTCAAAAGGTGGTCGCACCTGCTTTGGTATTTGATTCTCAACACGATGTTGAAGAGGCCTATAACAACGGTCAAATTAATCAGGACGCTGTCATTATTGTTCGTTTTAATGGGCCAGCAGCGAATGGCATGCCGGAACTGCACAAACTAATGCCGATTATGGGCAACCTTATGAAGCAAGGATTAAAGGTTGCTCTGCTCACTGACGGCAGGCTTTCAGGCGCATCAGGCAAAGTGCCAGCGGTCATCCATATGACGCCAGAAGCAAAACGTGGCGGGCTGTTGGCTAAGGTGCAGGATGGCGACATGATCGAGCTAGATGGTATATCAGGTTCGGTTAATGTCCTAGAACCTGTAGGGCACAGAGCCCCGGCTTTACCTCAACTTACAGAGAGTCATATGGGTAGTGGCAGAGAACTGTTTAACGTCTTTCGTCAGGCAATTTCCAGCGCCGAACAAGGTGCTACGATTTTCTAAACAGCTTTCCTTTTACCTCTAACTGAAACACAAATTGAATCAGGATTTATAATGAATTGGTCATATTCTCCACAACAAGTATTTGCAACCTCACCTATCGTACCTGTCATGGTCATTAACCATGTTGAAGATGCGATTCCACTGGCTAAGGCTTTGTCGGAAGGGGGAATTCATGTTTTTGAAATTACTCTGCGTACGGATGCGGCAATCGACGCGATTCGCGCAATTGCAAAAGCGATGCCAGAGTCTATGGTCGGCGCGGGTACGGTGCTGACTCCCGAGCAATACGATGCCGTTGTCGACGCCGGTGCGAAATTTGTTATCTCACCGGGAGCCCCGTTAGGTTTATTACAACACGCAGCAAATAAGTCTGCACCGCTGATCCCCGGAGTATCAACGCCGACAGAAATCATGGAAGCGATGGGCCTTGGTTACGATCACCTGAAATTCTTCCCTGCAGAAGCGAATGGAGGAGCGAAAGCATTAAAAGCTATCTCAGCGCCTCTGCCACAGGTGAGTTTTTGTCCAACAGGCGGTGTCAATGCAAGTAACTTAGCCGAATATCAGGCGCTTTCATGCGTGAAAACCGTCGGTGGTACTTGGATGATTCCGGCAGATGCTATTGCTGATAAAGATTGGAAACGTATTACTGAGTTAACTAAAGAAGCTATCGCGGTGGCTTCAAAATAAGCCGATGTCACACGAGGTGAGATGTTTGGAGGCTACAGTGAACCAATGTAGCCTTATTTAAACTAGGCATATTCTATCCAAAGCACAGAGTTACTCTATTTGTGTTTTATTGCCTTCAATAAATAACCAAGTCTTTGATGAAGTTTCAAGAGGTATTGAAGCGGTACTTTCTCGGTATGTATTTCTAACTAGGCAGTAATGTGCGTTGCTTTTAATGAGTAAAGTATATTTGTAAATAAACTTTCTTACTCACTTATCTGATTTATTTATGATTTTTTAACATGTATTTAGATTATTTATTTAGGTTACCAAAAGTTAACTGGTTAACTGGTTAACTATGGTTGTCTGGGGTTCATAATGCACCTAACAAGAGGCCTAGCGCTCTGGTTATTCAAATACAGTTATATAGGATCAGAAAATGAGCAATGTTCTAATTATCAACACACATGAGCCATCACCGTTTTCAGAAGGTAAACTTAACGCTTCACTGGTAGACAAAGCTGTAACTTTGTTAGAAGCAAAAAGTCACGATGTACGTATCGTGACGATGCAAGACGAAATTGTCGTTGATGAGCAATTAGCAAACTTTGAGTGGGCAGACCGCGTGATTCTGCAATCACCTGTTAATTGGATGACTATCCCTTGGTCATTTAAAAAATACATGGATGAAGTGTTCACGGCAGGAATGGGCGGTGCACTTTGTGCGTTTGATGGTCGTACTCCTGAAGAGCCAAAGAAAAACTACGGAACTGGCGGCACCAGAACAAACACCAAATATATGTTATCTCTGACTTTCAATGCGCCAGAAGAGTCATTTAACGATGAAAACGAATATCTTTTCCAGGGTAAGAGTGTCGACGACCTGATGTTTCATATGCACGCTAACTTCCGTTTCTTCGGTATGGAAGCGCTGCCAACCTTTGCAAGCTACGACGTTATGAAAAATGCAGATATCGAAAATAGCTTCAAACAATTTGAAGCGCATATCAACGAAAACTTTTAAGACAGGAAGTACAGTGAGCGAGTTTACTTATTACTACCTCGACTCACCCGTATAAACGATAAATCTGACATTACCTATTTTTAAAGCACAAGCGTAAGCATTCGCTTGTGCTTTTTTAGGATTTAAGGCTCTAGGTTTTTTGAAATTCAAGCCGTATATTTAGTCAAATACCGCGATGCTTTGTCGGCTTATCGCCACCAATTCTCCAGTGCAATCCCAGATGTTTGCTTCGGTATGGGCGTACCCGCCCGCAGCCTGTCGGGTATTGGACTGATAGGCGAACCATTCCTCCGGAGCAATGGGGCGGTGGGGGTGGATAAACTCCAGATTCCACATCATGGTGCTTACGGGTGCGGGCTTTTTCATCATTTGCAAGACACAAGGTGGCCATGTATCTATCAGGCAAATCAGATGAGCGTCGGTCAACTCTGAGGGAGCGTGTTTAAAACGCATCCAGCCGTCTATGTGTGACAAAGCACCATTGCTATAGGGGAGCTCACCACCAGCGACGGCGAGGTCGAAGTTCTGTAAGAAGTTGGGTGTTATGTCCGGAATAAAAGGAAGCTTGGGCAGTTGGTCCGAGGTGGGCATTTGATGTTTATCGGAGTTCGATACCTTAATGTCAGAAATACGCTCGTTACCAAAGCACCCTTGCTGAATGACAACAACCTGACTATTCTGAATAATCCGCCCTGTTACCTGAGAGGCACTTTTGCCCTCACGCAATAATTCAACTTCGAAAGTGAAGGGATCATCTGCGAGCAGTGGTCCGACAAAGTTCGTTGTTAACGAGCGTAATGCACGCCCTTGGGCAACTTTGCTTTGCATCGCGCTATAAAGCAGTGCAGCAGATAATCCCCCAAAAGCGGTGCGGCCTTGAGCCCAGCTTTCAGGAAAAGACATCGTTGTTGGACTATGAGAGAACTGCCTTGCCTGACCAAGTAAATTATCAATATGCATCAAGATGAGCTTCTTGTTAATTGTTTGTTAAAAGACTATCTGGTCGGATGAGAATGTGCAAGGGCTTCGGGTTGTATCCGTCGTTTACGTCATGCATTCTGCGGCGAAATCATAAAATACGGTATTAAAAAGCCCGACTATGAACTGACCCCCAATAGTTGAATAACCAATTACTGGGGGCTTTTTACTATATATTAGATCTATTTTACTCAACGCCTCCCGCGCCATTGCTGACCGCTTCACTACTGACTGACAAAGAAGATACTGCGACAGGCTGTATTACACAGGCCTCTGCTTCTGCATCTGGATTACATGGGTCAAGAGGATCAACATCGTTTCCGTCGTTGAAGCCATCACCATCGGTGTCAGGGTTGAGTGGATCGGTTCCGGCATTGATTTCGTCAGAGTCGTTCAGTCCGTCACCGTCACTATCCATGAGACAAGGGTTAGATACTATTGGGCCACATGCTTCGGCATAATCCGAGAGGCCATCGCCATCTTCATCTCCACTGCCATCTCCTACGAGACCAGGGGTTTGGTCAAGATCTCTAACCGCAACGAGGCATAGGTTGTTGGATTCTAGGATCGGTGGTAATCGATTTCCTTCCTGGTCAGTCATAGGCTCACCAGTTGCTAGATCGATTTCAAAGGCTTTAGCTCCGTCATTGAGCATCAATGCGCCACAGGACGTAGGTGCAAATTTACTGTTATTTCGACTATTGTGTTGACGGGTTTCAGCGTGAATGGTCACCATAGACATGTCTTGTGTTTCATCCGGCATCCAGTCAAGTTTCGTTGCACTCTTACCATTGCCTTTTTTGTTGGCAGAGGCAAGGGTGGCTTTACCACCGTCATCAAGTGGTAACTCATCTCCATCAAGTGCAAATGAAGCATCCCATTCGGCAGGAACGGTGTCTTCAATTAACACGGCAGGACCGTCTGGATTCGCGTAAGTAATTGTGAAGTCATATTCTTTAGTAAACAGTTGTCCGACTTCGACGGCTAAGTCTATGTTTCCGTCTTGGTCGTTATCAGGACCGTCAATAATTTCTTTGGTGAATGACAATGTGCCAGGAGGAAATGGTGCGCTGCCGGCCTCTAAATCTAACACTAATGTCACTAACGCTAAGCAATCGCTTGTTGGGGACATACCATCTATATTCAGGGTTACATCATCAGGAAAAACTCCCCCAAATGCGGTGGTAATATCAAAGTTATGTTTATCCCAAAGCCCGCCGTTAGTTGCCCGGCTATCTCCTGCTGATGGTAGTGATGAACCATCATACCGACCTACTGCATCAGCAATAACCAAAACCCCGTTATTTGTCTGATAAGTTAAAGCGCCATCACTATAGGTCTGCCCATCACCTAAGTGAACTTCAGCAAAAACGGAACCACCGCTATATTGAATCGGACTCAATGATGCGTGCCAGCCGTCGTCTTCCCCGGGGAATCCGTCAGGATAGTTAGAGTCGTTACCGTCAAAAATAGCCAAGTCTCTGTCGTTAGCTGCATTGCCGTCATCAAATGTAACGATAAGAGAAGCGCCATTGGCATCGTGTCCGGCTAGTGCCGCCATTCCTGCTATTAAGTAATTTCCGTCACTGGTAACGTACGCGGTCACATCAGCCCTGAAAGCCGAACTGCTGCCACTGCCCCAACAGTTAGTGCTGGAGTCACCAATATTGACGCCAACCACTGGATTTCCATCTATTGTGACATTAGCGTTGTCGTATACACCATCACCACCTACGTCAATGCCTTGCCAATAGAGGAATGCCTTTCCGACAGGGTTAGCACCAACACCTGAGATATTTATCGTTCCACTACCAGTATCCCCGACACCAGATATGCCTCCTGAAGTCCAGTCCACATTTGGTAGCGTCATGGAATGGACAATGGGAGCTGCATTAGCGGAAGTGCATAAGAGAAGGCCAAGAGTGATGGCAGACAAAGAATGCTGGTAAAGCGTTCTTTTTCCTTGATTTGACTTTAGTTCTAGAATAGCCATAGCTATTTTCCTTAGTGTACTCGGTGGTACAACCGAGTAATTATTCCGACACATCAAACCAAACATTCAAATTATCTCTATAACTACTCTTAAGCCTAGATGCTTTATTTTAGAGAGTTCATTGACCAACTAACAGTTATCATTGTATTAACAGTTAAAAATATTGCCTGATTCGACGTATGTCATTCTTTCTTTTTTCCACTCGAAATTGCAAAGATATAGAACTAACACCTTTGTTTGCGATATGGAAATTCCATTTTTGATACTAACTATCAATATCTATTGTTTATCAAAATGAAAAATATTTAAATGAAAATCATTGTCATATTATCTAAACAAGTTATTGATAATATTATTTATAGTATAGAACTCATACGAATGATGTCTTGTAATTAAGACAGTTTAAATATAGATTATTAGTTATTTTAAATTATTGATAATATAGATTTTAAGTTGGTGTTTATAGTGAGTAAGGAATGGGCTTTATTGGATTTTAACCGGAGTGAGTTCTAGTGGAGGTTAAATAAGTATTTTCTAATTTACTCTGATCGTGAATTTATTTCGCTTAGAATGTTTATGAGTTAGATAGTGATTGTTGTCGTTGATAGTACTAGTTATAAACTGTATAAAAATAGAGTAAATAAGCTAAATTAATGTTTATTTTGATCGTGTGCTTAAAAGTTATTATATATTATATGTTTAGATGTGCTTGTATATTTTCATGTGTTGATAGTCAATATTTCGTGTTTTATGATTCTGCTCTATAGGTGGGTAAAAACATAATGCTTATTCGCGACATATTAATCTTAACAGAAAATAAGTAGCTCATAGCGAAAACTAATTTTCGCTATGAGCGGAATTAAACACTAGATTTTTTTGACTTACAAAAATTAGTTCAGAGGAAGAATACTAATTTCTACACGACGGTTACATCGACGGCCTTCTGATGAGTTATTATTGCAGATCGGGTAACGTTCACCCATACCACGAGTCGATATTCTATTCGCGGCAACTTTTTGACCACTAAGATAGGTTTGTACAGAACCTGCGCGTTGTTCGGAAAGTTTTTGATTAAGGCTGTCACTGCCAGTGCTATCGGTGTGGCCTTCAATGAGAAGTTTTGTGTCCGGATACTCAACCAAAACTCGTGCAACACCGTTGAGAGTATTATAAATACTCGAATCCAGATTATATGCTCCTGACTGGAAGCCGATACCATTTTCCATTACCAGAACTAATTGATTTTCACCAACACGCTTGACCTGAACACCTGAGTTTACCAATTCTTTACGAAGTGCCGCTTCTTGTTGGTCGAAATAATAACCGACGCCTGCGCCAACCGCCGCGCCTCCTGCAGCTCCAATAAGTGCACGTTCTCGACGGTCTTTAGCACTTTCTCCGGAAGCTAAACCAGCGACAGCTCCCGCTACAGCACCAATCAAAGCACCCTGTGTTGCGGAGTTGGTCTCCATTTCACCTGTAGTAGCGTTTTGACGCTGAGTTGCCTGACACCCGGTGAGTGCAAGAAGAATAGCCAATGCAACCGTAATTTTTTTCATTTCTTTTTCCTTGTAATGAGTAACCTCTAAAAATAGCGTATGAAGTTACTTGAATATAGATATATTCTTTTATTATATCGCCATTAGACGTAATTATGCAGTATTGGTTGTGGTAGGCAATGTAAAAGCGAAATGATCTAGGACAAAATTGACGGATAAATCTCTTCTAGTTTGGTGGGTTACCTAATATAAGGTATATATTTTTATTCTAATTCTCTCTATATTTACTTTTCTTTCAACATACTCCAAGAGATACCTATGTCTACTATCCAAGAATACATGACTCAGCATCACAAAAATTGCGATGATTTACTTGTCGATGCAGAAGGCGCTTTAGCGAACGCAGACTGGACTGCATTTGGTGAAGCGTGGAATAAATTTGTTCAGGAAACTCTGCACCATTTTACTTTGGAAGAAGAGATTTTATTTCCAGAGTTTGAACGGCAAACGGGTATGACGAGTGGGCCAACCATGGTAATGCGTCATGAGCATAGTCAGGTAAGAGCATTGTTTGAGCAGATGCAACAAATTAGCCAAGAAAAATTGACTGAAAGAGCCATGGGTATTATTGAGAGCACGATGTTACTTATCCAGCAGCACAATATGAAAGAAGAGCAGATGCTCTATCCAATGACCGATAATCACTTAACAAATGTTAAGGAGTTGGTCTCCAAAATGGAAGATAAGCCTCTTTCTTAAAGACTTTAACTATGACTACGATTGTTACTCTTGATGTAAGTACTTTAGAACCACCAGAACCCTTGCGGGAGATTTGTCAGGCGCTGGCAGATCTATCGCAAGGTGAATTATTACAGGTTAGTCACAGGCGTAAGCCTGTCCCGTTATTTGATATGTTGGACCCCAAGTTTGTCTACCTGCATAGAGAAATAGATGAAACCCAGCACGTTATTTATATTTGGTATAAAGATGATATACAAACCGGAAAATACGTAAGGACAAAAAACGATGAGAATGACGGGGCTTAATTTTGAGGCCATTCCTGAACTGAACGTACCTTTACGGTTTTATCTTACTGCACCAGTATTTGCCATATTAGCTTCGATTCTACTCGTCGGCCAGGGAAGTGATATCTGGTTAAGCCGCTGGCTTCCTGCTTCATTAGCTATTACTCATCTGTTGGCGATTGGAGTGATGGGTATGATAATGATAGGTTCTCTGTTTCAAGTCATGCCTGTTCTTTGTGGGGCACCGATAAATATTGGAAAAGTGCCTCTGCTGTTGATGCAGACAGGTTTGGTTGTTGGAACCCTAACATTATGTGCTGGCTTTCTGGGGTGGATACCATTCACTGCTAGCTTTGTACTGCTGGCGTTGAGCTTAGGGTATTTTATAATTTCACTTCTTAGTATTTTATTTCGTAAAGCGGGTGGCCAACAAACGCGAACCCCTATGTTGCTGGCTGTTTTGTCTCTGGCTGCTCTGCTAATAGCGGGTTTATTGCTTCTGTCTGGTTACCTTTGGGGTATTCAGCCAGCGTCGGGTAAAAGCCTAACTAACTTTCATGCAAGCATTGGGGTATTTGGCTGGGTACTACTGCTCATGATGGCAGTGAGTTTTCAGGTTATCCCTATGTTTCATGTTACGCCGGTATTTCCTCATTATTGGCGAATTGGCCTTGTTACTGCATCTGTGTCTGGGTTAATTGCAATGATAATTGCTACATTTTCTGGAAGCACTCTCTACTATGTGGCTGTTTTTAATGCGCTTGTGGGGATCTTATATGCTTCGATTAGCCTGAATCGATTAAAGCAGCGCAAAAGAAAGTTGCCTGATGTAGTGATAAGTTATTGGCAGTTTGGTTTCGCCTGCTTGATCTCTGGCTGTATTCTGATCATTACTATACCTTTTTTACCTCTTGGAATTCAGGTTAAAGTAGAAGTATTACTCGCTTTAATTATTGGTTTTGGTTTTATTATCGGAGTGATGCAGGGAATGCTTTTAAAGATAGTTCCTTTCCTTATCAGTTTGCATTTACAACCAATCGCTATGCAAAAGCCAACAGCGATGATGCTACTTCCCGACCACTATAGCTTAATCACTCGCCAGCAGGGTAAGGTTCAATTTCGCCTTTATCTGGCTGTATTAGCTAGCATCGTATTATCTTTTTTAGTGCCGGAGATTACGGTCATGATTGGACTGTTATTGGCGATCAACTGGATGAGCATAGGCTACAATTTGGCTAAAGCGTTTTACTTATTTAACAATGTTCGACGAAAAATGTTGGACATGTAAGGTATTAACTAGACGAATTACACGCCGAGATTCAGGTTGCTTTATTTAGATATACGAACACATTATCGAAATATAGCGTATCATGTCACATTCACTGAAGTTATCGAATTCCCTTATGACTAATAAAGTAACAGTTTGCTAAAGCCTGAAATCTCCTGTTCTAACTGTCAAGCGTGTTGTTGCCGCTTAGAAGTTATGATTATTTCTGATACTGGTGTGCCAGAGAACCATATCTCCGTTGATGAATGGGGGGGGGAAACTATGTTACGTCTGGATGATGGCTGGTGCTCCGCTTTGGACCGAGATACCATGATGTGTACCATTTACGAAAAACGGCCTTGGATTTGCCGAGAGTTTGAAATGGGGTCTTATGAATGCATCAATGAACGCAATGAAAATTTGATTATTAGCTCAAAATAGTATTAAACCAATATAATATTATGATAAATATACACACAACCAAAGTAAGGTTATTGTGTGTGTATTATTGAGTAATATTAGCAATTACTTATACAATCTAATGCATAAAGAAAGAACAAAACAAATTGTTTTTTTCATTGATCTTAACTTTCTCTAAAATAAGGCTATATTTATACTTGTCAGTTGAAATCAAATAAGCAATACGAGGGAGTGGTGAGTACATATCGATGAAGTGTTTAATTCGGTGGACAGTGAGTTCTTTATTGCTATTGATATTTTCAGCAGGCAGTTATGCCAGCGAAGTTATACGCTTGGCTAATGGGGAGTGGCCCCCCTACAATTCAAAGCAACTCATGCATTATGGAATTGCATCTCGAATTATCACCGAGGCTTTTGCGATTCAAGACATGCAGGTTGATTATCGATTTGCTCCTTGGAAACGAGGTATGGTTATGGCTCAAACTGGAAAGCTGGATGGGACCGGTGTTTGGCGGCATAGAGCTGATTTGGAAGACAACTTTTATTATAGTGAACCAGTAGTGGAAAGTGGTGCGGTCTTCTTCCACCTGAAGAGCTTTTCATTTGACTGGAATAATTTTGAGGACCTCAAGGGAATTAAAATAGGTGGAACAATAGGCTATTCATACAGTGAAGAGTTTGATAACGCCGAAAAATCGTTAGAATATCGTATAGACCGAACCTCCTCGGATAAAAAAAATCTTAGAATGTTACTAGAGGGCAGAATTGATATATTTCCGATAACAAAAGAAGTGGGCTATTATTTATTACAGTCCGATTTTAAAAATAAAGAATCTGCATCAATTACTCATCACTCTAAAATAATTACGCCGAAAAATAAACGTTCTCTTCACCTGCTTCTGTCAAAAAAGGATGAAAGAAACATTTATCGAATGAAGCTTTTTAACCAAGGTCTAAATAAATTGAAAGAAACTGGGAAGTACAATCAATATTTTAAAGACTTTGAACAGGGTAGATATTTTATCGAAAATAACTACCCTTGATTTATTTATACAGGTATAAATTATAACTTTCCAGATGTCATGGTTTCCATATTCGCAGGCATTATCTGGATATCCGTGCTTTCCAATCCTTGTTTTTCCGATGCCTTTACCTGAGTTTTTATCCAATCTGAAAATACACGAACTTTGTCTCTATTAAAGTAATTGTGAGGAGCACAAAGGTAGTAACTATATGTAGACTGGATGGCAATGTTGCCTATTCGAACCAACTTACCTTCCTGAAGGTATCTATATGCCAAGCTATGTTTGACTAGAGCAACGCCTTGAGCTGCAAGGGCGCCCTCTAATACGTAGTTTGAGCCGTTGTACTTAAGAGGGGGTTTTGTGTTTATAACATCCATATTTTCAAGCCATCGTCTCCAGTCCATATCTGGCCAAACATCTTCTATTAAGTCCGCATGGCTTAGATCCTGAATAGAGTCTAATTTGTGTTCTTGTTGATAGCGTGGATGACAGGCAGGATAGAGCACTTCATCCATCAACCACTGACTTTCAATATCAGGATAATCTCCCTTCCCATAGCGAATACAGAGGTCTATCGACCCATCCTGAAAATCAACCAACTCATTTCTTGGGTCCATTAATAGGGCAATCTTTGGATGAAGTTGGCGGAACTCGTTGATTCTCGGAAGTAACCAATGTTGTGAAAAAGAAGGATGAGTAGACAAAGAAAGCCGGGTCGGGTCAGGGTCTTGATTCAGCCGTCTAACGCCATTTTGGATCTCAGAGAATCCTTTACTTGCAGACTGAAACAGAATGTCACCTTCGTTGGTGAGCTTCACATTTCGATGCTGACGGATAAAGAGGTCACACTCTAACCACTCTTCCAATTGCCGGATTTGCTGACTAACCGCAGCCGGAGTGACGAAAAGCGATTCAGCGGCGAGCTTGAAACTGCCTTTTTCTGCAGCGGTATAAAAATAGTATAAGCCCTGTAGTGGGGGTAGTCCCTTCTTCACTTAAGTTTTCCTTAACTCAATGTCAATTTGTATCGTTTGAAGCTTTCCTGAGTATAGACGAATATTACCCGTGTTAAGTAAATATTTGGAGATGGTTATGAACAGTATCACTATACAAAAAAACAAAACTCAGACCTCCGACTTATCCGGTTGGGTTAAGAATATCTTTTCTCTAATTCAAGGATGGTACAGAAAAAGTGGGAGTCGAAGACAACTTCATGATTTACCGAGTCATCTATTAGATGATATTGGAATTAGCCAGGAACAAGCGCGCCAAGAGTCTGCCAAGTCATTTTGGCAGTAGTAAGGACGGAACCCATCGATGTTTGCAGGCTTTGAAGGCGTTTTGAAGCCTGCGGTTCATCCATAATGGGGTATTGCGTCTCTATTTCATTCATTACATACTTCTGTCTATCATTTGAGCTTGAGCAAAAATCGATGGATACGCATCAACTTATTTCAGATTTCCCCCTGTTAAAGAAACTGATCGCACTGGACGAAATATGCTGGTTTAATCCAAATATCACCACTTTGGATGAAGCACTCCCTTATGTGGGCTTGGAAGCATCCAATATTAATGATGCCAGTGATCGGCTAGCACGTTTTGCTCCATATATAATGACGGCTTTTCCAGAAACAGTGATGTCTAACGGGATTATAGAATCAGATATTGTTGCCATTCCTGAGATGGAAAAAAAACTGGAAGCTGAATTTGAGCAGAAAATTAAAGGAACTGTCTTGCTTAAGAAAGACAGTCACTTGCCGATTTCAGGGTCAATAAAAGCTCGCGGTGGAATTTATGAAGTATTGACCCATGCTGAAAAGCTGGCGATAAACGCTGGTTTACTCTCCGAAACGGATGATTACCGACAACTGGCTTCTGACGAATTTAAATCGTTCTTTAGTCAGTACAGCATTGCTGTGGGATCCACTGGCAATTTAGGAATGTCTATCGGTATCATGAGTGCCAAACTTGGTTTTTCAGTCTCAGTTCATATGTCGGCGGATGCCCGTGAATGGAAAAAGAACAAACTTCGTTCTCATGGTGTAACTGTGGTGGAGTATCAGGAAGACTACGGTGTTGCGGTTACTCAGGGACGTAAGGAGGCGGAAGGCGATGGTCATTGCTTCTTTATTGATGATGAAAATTCTCAAACGCTTTTTTTAGGTTATTCGGTTGCTGGTGAACGAGTAAAGAAACAACTTGATGAAATGGGTATTGTTGTTGATAAGCAGCATCCGTTATTTGTATATCTACCTTGTGGCGTTGGCGGAGGCCCCGGCGGTGTTGCATTTGGTTTGAAAATGGCCTTTGGCGACAACGTACATTGTTTTTTTGCGGAACCAACACACTCTCCTTGTATGCTGCTTGGTGTACATACGGGCTTACATGATGGTATATCAGTGCAGGATATTGGTATTGATAATATTACTGCTGCCGACGGACTAGCTGTTGGCCGGGCTTCAGGTTTTGTTGGCAGGGCGATGGAACGATTATTAGATGGTTTTTTTACCGTGACTGATGAGCGCATGTATAGCCACTTAAGTCTGTTGAGCCAGTTAGAGGATATTCAACTGGAGCCGTCAGCGCTTGCAGGGATGTCTGGCCCGGTATTTGTATCAAATAACGCAGAATACGCAAAGCGATTTACGTTGGACAGTGAAACGCTTGAAAACGCCACGCATTTGGTTTGGGCCACGGGCGGAGGCATGGTTCCTGAGGAAGAGATGAAGGCATATTTACATCACATCAACTAGGGATAACTTAAGCCACTCAATAAAGCTTCCTTAGCGCCTGATTGGGTTAAACGCTAGCACGTGAAAAGCCAGTGATTGAATCACTGGCTTTGTTTGATTAGCTCTATTTATTGAGCAATCAGGTCTTTATAAGCAATGGTTCGGCCTTGAGGTTTTTCGTTAGCCAGTTTTGCTTTTGGAGAGCCAGGTTGTGATAACCAATGCTCAGCCCCTTTCTCCGGGTTAAGTTTAGGGCCACAGTCTCCTTGGGCTCCACTTCGCTCAAGACGGCGTAGTACTTTGTCTTGGGCTTTTGCTAAGCCATCTAAGGCTTGTTGAGGTGTCTTTTCACCACTTGCTGCTTCAGAAACATATTGCCACCAAAGCTGAGCTAGTTTTGGATAATCAGGTACGTTGGTTCCTGTTGGTGTCCACTGTTTACGAGCATCGCTGCGGTAGAACTCAACCAGCCCACCTAGTTTCGGTGCAATGTCGGTCATCGCCTGAGAGTTAATATCAGATTCACGAATTGGTGTTAGACCAACCAGTGTTTTTTTCAGGCTGACTGATTTTGAAACGACAAATTGTGCATATAGCCAAGCCGCTTGGCGACGATCAAGTGGAGTACTGTCCAGGAATGTCCAGGAACCAGCATCTTGATAGCCTAACTTCATACCGTCTTCCCAGTATGGCCCACGAGGTGATGGAGCCATGCGCCATTTAGGCGTGCCATCTTCATTTACGACTGGAAGTCCCGGCTTGGTCATATCGGCAGTAAATGCGGTATACCAGAAGATTTGTTGTGCGATTGACCCTTGAGCCGGCACTGGGCCTGCTTCACCAAATGTCATGCCTTGTGCTTCTGGTGGCGCATACTGCTTGAGCCAGTCTACATATTTAGTTGTTGCGTATACCGCAGCTGGGCCATTGGTTGCTCCGCCACGTGAAACACTAGAACCTACAGGACTACAACCTTCAATACGGATCCCCCACTCATCAACGGGAAGTCCATTTGGAATACCCTTATCACCAGCCCCTGCCATAGAGAACCATGAATCAGTGAAACGCCATCCAAGTGATGGATCTTTCTTCCCGTAATCCATATGGCCGTACACTGGTTTTCCGTCGATCATTTTCACTTTATCAGTAAAGAATTCAGCAATGTCTTCATAGGCAGACCAGTTAAGCGGAACACCTAATTCGTAACCATAAGCTTGTTTAAACTTTGCTTTGAGGTCGTCACGTTCGAACCAGTCTGCACGGAACCAGTAAAGGTTAGCAAACTGCTGATCAGGTAGCTGGTAAATCTTGCCATCAGGACCTGTGGTGAAATCTAAGCCGATGAAGTCGGGTAAATCTAACATTGGGTTAGTGACTTCTTTACCTTCACCTTTAATAAAGTCGCTGATTGGCACGACTTTTCCGTAACGGAAGTGAGTACCAATCAGGTCGGAGTCATTGATGTATGCATCATAGATATTTCGACCTGTTTGCATTTGGGTTTGTAGTTTTTCAACCACATCACCTTCTTGAATAAGGTCATGATTGACCTTGATACCTGTAATTTCATAAAACGCTTTAGCCAGAGTTTTTGCTTCATACTCATGCGTTGTTATGGTTTCGGAAGCAACATTGATTTCCATACCTTGGTAGGGCTTGGCCGCATCAATAAACCATTGCATCTCTTTTTTCTGCTCTGAGTTAGATAAAGTAGAGGGTGTAAACTCAGAATCTAACCACTTATTCGCAGCGGCCATATCGGCGTACGCGTTTGGTGAAAGTGCAGCCATCGCAATAGCGATTGATAAGCAGCGACCAAGGTAAGACTTTTTCATATCCATTTGCATTGTATTTTTAACTCCTGTTATGAGTATTTATTTCTACGTTATTGATATACCCAACTTATGAGGCAGTTTGAGTATAATTTTTTGTTTTGTTTCCTATCCCCATTTCAATACGGTACACAACCAAATTACAGAGACTGTAAATGGCACCCAAATGCTCATCTCGCTTAACCCAATAAAACCTAAATGTATGAAAGCTGAGCTAAGCAAACCAACAAACAAGCGGTCTCCTCGCGTAGTGGTAATAGGGAGAAATCCCTTTCGTTCTACGCATGGAAATTTAACTTCTAATACGGTCATGGTGATAAGAATCAAACCAATACCGGTAAAAAATAGTGCCGACGGTGTCGTCCACGCCATCCAATTCATTGTTTTCTCCTTATACGCGACCGAGCGCGAATCCTTTAGCTACGTGATTTCGAACAAACCAGATAACCAGTATTCCTGGAATTATGGTGAGTACACCGGCGGCGGCAAGCACGCCCCAGTCTATGCCTGAGGCACTCACCGTTCGGGTCATTACCGCTGAAATAGGTTTAGCGTTTACCGATGTCAGCGTTCTTGCTAGTAAGAGTTCTACCCAGCTGAACATGAAACAGAAAAAGGCTGATACTCCGATGCCAGAACGAATCATGGGTAAGAATATTTTGAGGAAAAACTTAGGAAAGCTATAGCCATCGATGTATGCGGTTTCATCAATTTCACGAGGAACACCAGACATGAATCCTTCCAATATCCATACAGCGAGTGGAACATTAAATAAGCAATGAGCCAGTGCGACGGCAATGTGTGTATCGAATAGCCCGACGGAGGAATAGAGCTGGAAAAATGGCAATAAAAATACCGCAGGTGGTGCCATTCTGTTGGTTAATAGCCAGAAGAAAAGGTGCTTGTCACCAACAAATCGATAGCGAGAAAATGCGTATGCAGCAGGTAGTGCCACTAATAAAGTAATACACATATTCATCACTACGTAGATAATTGAATTCACATAGCCCATGTACCATGAAGGATCAGAAAATATGACCTTGTAGTTACCCAGAGTCCAATTGTTTGGAAAGAAACTTAAGCCGCCTAGTATCTCTTGGTTCTCTTTAAATGACATGTTCAGTAGCCAATAAATAGGCAACATTAAACAGACGATGTAGAGTGCTAAGCCAAAGATTTGCATATGGCGAGTGTATTTTGATTTAGTCATGATCTGCTCCCTTATTTATTTTCGCTATGAGTCATTGCGGTATAGAACACCCAACTGACTAAGAGAATGATGAGAAAATAGATTATGGAGAAGGCAGCAGCGGGGCCTATATCAAACTGACCAATCGCCATTTTTGTTAATGCCTGACTCAAAAATGTGGTCGAGTTCCCCGGCCCCCCACCTGTGAGGACAAAGGGTTCGGTATAGATCATAAAGCTGTCCATAAAGCGGATAAGTACTCCTATCAGCAATACATTTTTTAGCTTAGGTAATTGGATGTACCGAATAATTGACCAAGTTGAAGCGCGGTCGATATTTGCTGCCTGATAGTAGGCGTCAGGTATCGCTCTCAAACCAGAGTAACAAAGCAGCGCTATTAGCGAAGTCCAGTGCCAGATATCAACCAACAATACGGTTAACCAAGCGTCAAGTGGGTCGCCAGCGTAGTTATAGTCGAAGCCCATTGAGTTTAATGCCCAGCCAAATAAACCAATATCCGCACGACCGAATATCTGCCATATAGTGCCAACAACGTTAAGTGGGATTAACAATGGCACGGCAAGAATAATAAGACAAAATGATGACCATTTTCCCTTGGTTGGCATGGTTAGTGCGACAGCAATACCTAGTGGGACTTCGATCAATAGAACGGCGAATGAGAAGCCGAACTGTCGAAAAAGTGCCCCTTGCAATCGCTCATCATTGAGCATTTCCCGATACCATTCGGTACCAACAAAGTAAGCAGTATTTGCGTCAAAAATATCTTGTATCGAATAGTTAACCACGGTCATTAATGGAACGATGGCACTAAAGGCAACTAAGAGGAAAACAGGAAGTACAAGGAACCACGCTTTGTTATTTTCGACCTTATTCATTTTCTTCTCCCGCAGTGATTAAATACTCATCCAGATAAAGCATGGTCCACTGCTCAGGGAAACTGATGTAAGCTTCGTGCTGAGGGACTTGTTGGTCTTCTTGCAGACGAACTTTTAATAATTGATTGCCAAGTTTAAGTGTCAGAATTTTATAGGTGCCCAAGTCTTCAACATGGACAACGCTGGCTTTCATGGCAGATGTATTTTCTTGTTCCCATACGTGAACAAATTCAGGACGGATTCCTATTTTGATGTTATGACTTTTTGAACTAGCAAGTGCTCGCTTTAGCGGGTCAGATAAAGGAAGTTCAAAATCATCGAATTTGATACCGTTTTCGCTTGGGATAACTTCGATGAGGTTCATTCCCGGACTGCCAATGAAGTAACCAACAAAGGTATGATTTGGTTGTTCAAAAAGCTCTCTTGGAGTACCAAACTGAACAATCTGTCCGTTATACATCACCGCTATCTTGTCAGCGAATGTTGAGGCTTCCAATTGATCGTGGGTTACGTAGATCATGGTGATATTGAACTGCTGGTGGATCTGTTTGAGCTTTCTTCTCAGTTTCCACTTCAGTTGGGGGTCAATAACTGTTAAAGGTTCATCAAATAAAATGGCGGAAACATCATCACGGACCAATCCTCGGCCCATGGACACTTTTTGTTTTTCGTCAGCTGTCAGATATTGTGCTTTCTTCGATAATACTGGAGTAAGCTCCAGAATTTCAGCAATTTCAGTTACTTTAGTATGAATCTTGTCTTTGTTCACTTTCATATTTCTTAGCGGAAAGGCAAGATTGTCGTAAACCGTCATCGTGTCATAGATTACTGGAAACTGGAAAACCTGTGCGATATTGCGATCTTGAGGCCTTAGATGATTTACTTTTTTTCCGTCAAACAGAACTTCACCATTTGAAGGGCTCATTAAGCCTGAAATGATATTGAGCAGGGTCGATTTGCCACAACCTGATGGCCCTAATAGGGCAAAAGCGCCTCCTTGATGCCAAGTGTGTGTCATTTCCTCGATGGCATATAGAGATTCAGAATTAGGCACTTTATCGTAAGTATGTGCGAGCGAGTTCAGGGTAATTTGAACCATGATGCGTTACCCCCTTAAGTTTGGACTAGGAGCATGAATTAATTTTTCATCCATACCAAAAACGTAAAATTTATGAATTGGGATATATATCTTGATGACTTCATCCACTTCATAGCTATGAACACCAGGAATGTGCAGTACTAATTCAAAGTGTCGGTTTCTTAAATGTAAAAAGGTTTCTGAGCCACTGATCTCGGCGACTTCAACAGTGACGGTAAGCTCTACATCGTCATCATTTTTTGGTAGTAGACTTAAGTGGCTTGGTCGGATCCCGAACATGTAACTGCCTTTGTCTAAATGTTTCAGAGAATGATTTAACGGGAAGTGAGCATCTTGGTCGAATGTCACTTCAGAGTCAGTCACATCACCTTTTATCATGTTGATGGGGGGTTCGCTGAACAACGTGGCTGAAACCACGGTATTAGGTTTGTGGTAAACCGCGGTCGTTTCACCTGACTGAATAACTTTTCCTTCATGCAATATGGTGGTTGTTCCACCCAGAGCTAGAGCTTCGTTTGGCTCAGTTGTGGCATAAATTGCGATAGTGTGACGAGTTTTAAATAACTCCCGCATCTCTTGGCGCAGCTCTTCACGAAGTTTGTAGTCAAGGTTTACCAGTGGTTCGTCAAATAAAATGATCTCTGCGTCTTTTACCAATGCTCGGGCCATTGCAGTTCGTTGCTGCTGACCACCTGAAAGTTCTAACGGATTACGCTGTAGGTACTCAGTAATTCTCAGCATCTCGGCAGTGGAATGAACGCGATCTTTTATTTCACTATCAGACATTCCTGCCAATCTAAGTGGGGAGGCAATATTCTCGAAAACACTTAAGTTGGGATAGTTAATAAATTGCTGATAAACCATAGATATATTACGTTTACTTACTGGTGTATTGGTAACGTCCAGCCCATTGACCAGAATTCGCCCTGAGGTTGGCCGGTCTAGCCCTGCAATTAGGCGCATCAAAGAAGTTTTACCCGCCAAAGTACGTCCCAACAACACGTTAAAAGACCCGGGCTCGAATGTGAGATTCGCATCGATGATATGATCCTCACCATCAAAGGTTTTACATACCTGCTCTAGTGCTAATGACACTTAACTCTCCTTGTTTCGAACATATTTAATTTCGCTAATGTTCGTTATTGCTAATCTCATGCCATAAATGCTGAAGTGATAACAAAAAATTAACAATGATTGCTAATCTATTGTAATTTAGGTATTTATTTTCTATTGGTGAGTTTTATTTACCGTTGTGATAGCAAAATTAGTTAATTGTGAGAGGTCCGATGTTACATAAATGTGTTCAATGTGTTCATTTGGTGTTACGGTCTTTGAGCAGGGTTTGAACATGTGATTAGCGAACGAACATTAAGATATAATAGAGATTAACAGCGATGATGAAACCAGAACATCAGTCAATAATCCGAAAGTCTTGGCAACGGTGCAGGGAAGCGGGGCTTACTCACAGTAGTGATCCTGTAATAGAGATGCATGAAATGCATCAATTCAATCATGTACTTGAAGAGAACCACGGGCTTATTAACACCACTCAGCAAAAAGTTTTGCCCTTTTATGACAATCTATTGTCGAACAGTAATTGTATTGTGATGTTGGCAGATACAAACGGCCAGGTTCTGAACACTTGGGGTGAACAGTGGAGTGCTGAACAGAAACGAAATCAAGTTTTTCGCCATGGTGTTCATTGGAAAGAACCCTTGTTAGGTACCAATGCTATTGGCACTGCGTTGGAAACTGGTTCAATTGTTCAAGTGTTCCATGATGAACACTTTCTCTCTTCAAACCGTTTTATGGCAGGGTCGGCTTCACCTTTATTTGATGCTGAGCGGCGAATGACTGGGGTGCTATCTATATCCAGTGATGCTTATATACCAACGGCACACACTTTAGGTATGGTAAAACTGATGTCTCAAGCTATAGAGAATCAGTTAATTGTTTCGAAGTTTCACACAGATCATTATCTGTTTTGGTTTAATACCAGTGCTGACACAATCGATAGTCAGTGGTCTTCACTTCTGGTTTTTGATGAAAGTGGCATCGTTGTGTCAGCGAACCGTAGAGCAGAGGTAGTGCTAGGTAGCGATTTAGGGCTACAGAACATTAATCAACTTTTTGACGTCAATCTTGATCAGTTGCTTTCTCATCCTGCTTATACACCGCTGACATTAATGTCGCGCAATAAATTTAACTTTCACGGTATCGTTATACCTCCCTCTGTACCTAAAGGGCGACTTTTAGATTTTAGAAAAGTAGCTAAAACGAGTAAAACGGTATCCAAAGATGATGTGTTGGATCTTTCGCGTCTGAATATGGGAGATGAGCGCCTATCGAAAGCCATTGCTCAATCCAGCAAAATTTTGGACACTGATATCCCTATTTTAATCCACGGAGAAACAGGTGTAGGTAAAGAAGTTTTTGTCAAAGCATTGCACTTGGCCAGTGAACGAAGTGAGGCACCGCTAATTGCGGTGAACTGTGCCGCAATTCCTTCTGAATTGGTTGAATCCGAACTGTTTGGCTATGAAAAAGGTGCTTTCACTGGGGCTCATACCAAAGGGTATGTCGGACTCATCAGAAAGGCGGACAAAGGAACGCTCTTTTTAGATGAGTTGGGAGATATGCCGTTAAAAGTGCAAGCCAGATTACTGCGGGTATTGCAGGAAAGAAAGGTAACTCCCCTTGGTTCGACGAGCTCTTATCCTGTGAATTTTAAATTAGTGTCAGCGACGAATAGGCAACTAAAACAAGATGTGGAAAGTGGGCATTTTAGGCAAGATCTCTTCTATCGGGTATCCGGGTTAAATATCACATTACCATCGTTAAGAGAACGAACAGATAAAGAAGTACTGATTCGTTACTTATTGAAGAAATATGCCTCTGAGCCCGAGCAGGCGAACATGAGTATAGATGTGTTGTCACTGTTTCTTATGCATCCTTGGCCGGGTAATATTCGTCAAATGGTCAATGTCATCCAAATTGCATTAGCGATGGCTGAACCTGATGCGATTAAGGTTGAGCACTTGCCGGATGATTTTTTAAACGACTTAGAACAAGAACAAGAACAAGAACGAAATCGACATGCGGAACCTATTATCCAGTTGAGTTATGTCAACGAAATCGATACAGCGGATCAAGACTGGTTGTCAGTTTATGAACGAGAGAAAGGCAATATATCTGCAACCGCTAAAGCACTGAATATTAGCCGGAATACACTGTACCGAAGATTGAGGGAGCAGGGTTTGAAATGAGAAAAAAAGAGATGACTACTCATCTCTTTTTTTCAACTTAGTAGTATGCAGTTAAGCAATAACGGCCTGTTTTTCTGGTGTCTTTTCAAGCGAGGTTTCTTTGTTAAGATATTGGTCTAGCTGTTTCACTTCTTGTTGGCTTAACTCCAGCCCAAGTTTGCTTCTTCGCCATAATATATCGTCACTGGATATGGCCCATTCCTGATCGACTAAATAGTCCACTTCGGCCTGATATAAATCGTGTCCAAAGTGAATGCCCAGATCATTGATAGACGATTTTCCTTCAAGAATTAACTGGCAGTGCGTACCGTACGCACGAACCCAGCGTCGAAGTGTGCTGGTACTCATCCATGGATACTGGACAGTAAGTCTCTGCTGCAATTCGTCACGACTATTGAAATCTCCACCGGGTAAAGTAGCTTCTTTCGTCCATGCCTGTTTCATTGCCGGAAAATAAGGAGCCAGTTGATCGACCGCTGCTTGACCCAGCTTTCGATAGGTAGTGAGTTTGCCGCCAAATATAGAAAGTAGTGGCGCATTATCCAACTCATTGTCGAGTTCAATGGTGTAATCACGAGTGACTGCTTGTGCGTCAGAGGATTCGTCTTCACATAGCGGGCGTACACCAGACCAGGTTGAAATAACATCATCAGGAGATACTTTATTGATAAAGTGTTGATTGACGATGTCGCAAAGGTAACTGATCTCGTCGTTATCGATTTTGACGTTAGAAGGGTCGCCATTAAATTCGACGTCCGTAGTACCAATCACAGAATAGTTATCTAGGTAAGGTATGACGAAAACGATACGTTTGTCTTCGTTTTGTAATATAAAGGCGTGGTTGCCTTCGTACATCTTAGGCACAATAACGTGGCTGCCTTTTACCAATCGAATTCCTCTGGGTGAGGGCATATGAAGTTGTGTATCGAAAAAGCGATCTACCCATGGCCCCGCCGCATTAACCAGAGCTTTAGTTTTAATTTGTCTGGTCTCTCCACTTTGGCTATCCAGAATATCGACTAGCCAACCATCTTCACTACGAACCGCTTTGGTACAGCGAGATCGTGTATGAATGTGTGCACCTTTTTGTTGTGCTAGCTTCGCATTTGCAACGACTAATCGAGAGTCATCTACTGCGCAGTCTGAGTATTCGAAACCGATGCGCATTTCAGGAAGTAGTGGGCCAGATTGGTTGAACTTTAAACCGTGGCTCGCGGGAAGAGAGACGCGCTTGCCAATATTGTCGTATAAAAACAACCCAATACGTATCATCCATGCGGGACGCAGGTGAGGGCGGTGTGGAAGCCTGAACCTGAGAGGAGAAACCAAGTGTGGGGCATTTTTTAACAAGACTTCACGTTCTGCAAGCGCTTCACTCACTAAACGAAATTCATAATGTTCAAGATAACGTAATCCGCCATGAATAAGTTTGCTACTGGCAGAAGAGGTTGCAGAAGCTAAATCGTTCATTTCAAACAGCGCAACTTTCAGTCCACGGCCTGCAGCATCGCTGGCCACAGCAACACCATTGATACCTCCACCAATGACCACTAGGTCGTATTTATTCTCTTCTTGTCGCATTTCTAATTACCCATGTTCGCTTTGTGGAATGTATGCTCGTTCGAATGTTTCGATCACTATATAAACATAGCACAAGATAAAAATCGAACATTATTTTTGCTGTAAATGTTAATTTTTAATTACATTATCAAAGAACAATTAATGAATTTTTGCTATAATTAAACGCTATTCATTGTATTTTAAGGCTATTTACCCCTTGGTACGTATGATTAATAATATTAATGTTGCATTTATGATAAATTTTTGTTTCGATTGTAATGGGTCGAGCAAAAGCGAACATTGTCTTATTTAACCAGGAGATTTGAAAGCAGCATGGAAAACAGTAATCAAGTAATTGTTGCTCTTGATCAGGGAACGACAAGTTCTCGTGCGATCATTTTTAATCACGATTCCAATATCGTGAGTAAAGCACAGCGTGAGTTTAGCCAGATTTATCCTAAACCAGGCTGGGTAGAACATGATCCGATGGAAATATGGGCCACACAGCGTTCTTCTCTTACTGAAGTGCTTGCACAATCTGATGTTCATGGCCAGGAAGTTGCCGCTATTGGTATAACCAACCAGCGAGAGACCACAATTGTTTGGGACAAAAATACGGGAATTCCAGTGTATAACGCCATTGTTTGGCAGTGCCGGCGTACCGCTGAACGTTGTAATGAGCTTAAGCTGCAGGGGCTTGAATCTTATGTTCGTGAAACCACTGGATTAGTGATTGATTCTTATTTTTCTGGATCTAAGGTGGCGTGGATATTAGATAATGTTGAGGGTGTCCGTGAAAGAGCCGAGCAAGGGGACTTATTATTTGGAACGGTCGATACTTGGTTAATCTGGAAGCTGACTAATGGCAAAGCGCACGTTACTGACGTGAGTAATGCGTCTCGGACAATGTTGTTTAACATTCATACGCTGCAGTGGGACAAGAAACTATTAGAGATTTTTAATATCCCGGAAAGTATGTTGCCCGAAGTGAAATCCTGCAGTGAAGTATTTGGATACGCGAATATTGGCGGTGGAACTAAGATTCCAATCAGCGGAATAGCAGGTGATCAACAAGCCGCATTAATAGGCCAGCAATGTCTTAGAAGAGGCATGGCAAAAAACACTTATGGAACAGGCTGCTTTTTGCTAATGAATACGGGTGACAAAGCGATCGACTCCAGCCATGGGTTGCTTACTACTATCGCGTATAAAATTGGTGATGAGGTCGCTTACGCGCTCGAAGGCAGTGTTTTTATGGGCGGAGCTGTTATTCAGTGGCTACGTGATGAAATAGGTCTGATACGTGACGCCTCTGATACGGAGTACTTTGCACGCAAAGTCGATGACAGCAATGGTGTTTATGTTGTGCCTGCATTTGTTGGGTTAGGCGCACCTTATTGGGATCCGGAAGCAAGAGGTACTATCTCAGGGCTGACTCGTGGTACTAATCGAAACCATATTATCCGTGCTGCGTTGGAATCTATCGCTTTTCAAAGTCGAGATGTGCTGCAGGCCATGGAAGAGGACGCGGGCCTAAAACTGAATCATATTTGTGTGGATGGCGGAGCGGTGGTAAACAATTTCTTGATGCAATTTCAGTCGGATATATTAGGCAAAAATGTGGTGAGGCCAGAAGTGACTGAATCGACTGCTTTGGGTGCTGCACTTTTGGCTGGTTTGGCTGTTGGATTTTGGCAAAATAAAGAAGAGCTAGCAAACAGAAAGGAAATTGATCACATTTTTTCACCTAAAATGGAAAAAGCAGATAGAGAAGCTTTATATCATGGGTGGAAAGAAGCGGTTGTCAGGACTCAGTCAAAGTAAGGCAGTGCTGAAGCCAACTCACCTCGTTGTATTAGACGGTCGTGCTTCAGTATTCATTTTTTCGTTGTTGTGATTTCTAAATAACAACATACTAAACGTATGCAGATACAAGAAATAAGATCATTGCTGCCATAATAAGCGCCATTTTGCCGAAAAATAAAATTTGGTCGATGGCGTTTTCTTGTTTGGTGCTTGTGATTTCAGTTATAGGTGAAGTGGCAGTAATTGTGTTCATTATCTTCTCTGATTTATGTGATTTTCATCGCAATAATGCATCATTTTGAGACTCTCATCAAATAAATACTCTCTTCTTTTCATAATATACATCCTTTTGTGTGCACGAGAATCTTTTAACCTGTTGTTTTCCCTCGTATTTATAACAACTCCCCAAATATTTTAAAATTTATATGCTTATTGACCACATCGCTCGTTATTCCGTATTGTGAAACTGTGCGGAGTCATATTTCACTTTTATGTCTTTGGTTCACAGTTCTATCATTAAGAAATACCCATTTATGAAATTTTCATTATTATTGATTTCATATTGTGAAACATAAGTAAGAGATGAAGATGCCGCTAATTAAAATTGAAGAGCTTCAAAGTGAATACGAACGTGTCCTTAATGCACGAGATATGAAACCGGAGATGGCGGCTAAGCTTGCTGCTGGATTTGTTGAGATGGCAAATGAAGGAACGTATTCTCATGGTATTAATCGATTCCCTGTTTTTATTGATCAAGTCGATAAAGGGCAAATCAAATTAAATAGTGTGCCTGAATGTGTAAATAGTATGGGAGCACTAGAACAATGGGATTGTAATTTTGGCCCTGGTGTACTTAATGGTTTGATATGCGCTGATAGAGCGATGGAACTAGCCAGAGAATATGGTATTGGCATGGTGGGTATGCGAAATTCAAACCACTGGATGCGTGGCGGAGCCTATGTTTTAAAAATGGCACGACAAGGGTTTGCGGGTATAGCGTCTACAAACTCAATTGCCGTAATGCCTGCCTGGGGTGGTAAAGACCACCGTGTCGGGTCAAATCCATTGATTATGGCGGTTGCGGGTGATCCACCTGTCCTTGTTGACTGTTCTATGAGTCAGTACTCCTACGGTCAATTGCAGAATTTTGTGTTAGCAGATAAAGAGCTTCCTGTTGTCGGTGGATTTGATAATGATGGAGAACTAACCAAGGACCCACATGTTCTTTGGGAAAACAAACGTTTATTACCAATGGGATTCTGGAAAGGCTCTTCTATGGCCATTATTCTCGATATGATGCTTACGGCGATCACGGGTGGTAACTCGGTACCTGCGCTGACAGAAGATATGGGTGGTGAATTTGGTGTTTCTCAGTTCTTGATTGCTATCGATTTAAGCAAAACGATGGAAAGCAGCCAATACGCCCAAGAAATGAAACGCATAAGAGATTACGTTTTAAATTCAGAGCCTGCGGAAACAGGTTCGGTGATGATAGCTGGTTCTGAAATTCAAGCCTTCTTAGACAAACATGAAGAGCAAGGCGGAATTGAAGTTCATGATGAAATCTGGAATCAGATTAAAGCGCTATAACTTAACCTGCGGTAAGCCTTAGGAGGGCTTTATGCGAAGTTTTTTTAAAAAAATCTGGGACGTCATTGATATCCTGATGGCCGTGATTCTGACTTGTATGATCGTTCTCGTTTTTGCCAATGTGGTATTACGTTATGGTTTTTCATCAGGTTTACGTCCGTCGGTTGAATTGTCTCGATTAGGTTTAGTTTGGGTGGTTATGCTAGGTTCAGTCGTTGTATTGCGCCGCGGTGAACATTTAGCCGTTTCAGAGTTTTCAGAGAAGTTATTGCCACGAGCGGTGCCATTTCTGAGAAGAATATGCTGGTTTATAATTTTGTTCACGGTCAGCATGCTCTTTGTAGGTTCGTTTAATCAAATGATGGATAACTGGGGAGATATTTCTCAATTAACCGGTCTTCCGTCTGCATTGTTTTATCTTGCTGGTACCATTTCTGGAGCACTGATGGCAATTGTTGCTTTCGTTAGAGTTTTTAATCCTGAATGGCTTTTGAATGACTTTGACCAGGAGGATAAATAATGACGTTAGCAATTTTTCTTTCGGTTCTAATCGTTTCTATTTTATTAGGACTTCCAGTAGCGTTTGCACTACTACTTTCTTCATTAGCACTAATGTTGCATATGGATATGTTTAGTGCTGATATTCTAGCCCAATCACTTATTAATGGTGTGGATAGTTTTCCTCTATTAGCTATTCCGTTCTTTTTGGTTGCTGGTGAGGTTATGTCTTCGGGCGGGCTGTCGACCCGCATCGTTAATCTGGCAACAACCTATGTGGGCCATAGAAAAGGCGGGTTAGGCTACGTTGCAATTATGACATCGGTATTGCTGGCAGGTCTTTCTGGCTCAGCGGTTGCAGATGCTGCTGCGCTGGTAAGTATCTTGTATCCTATGATGAAAGCCGCAAAGTACCCAGAAGGTGCCTCAATGGGCTTACTTGCTTCTGGCGGGATCATCGCTCCAGTCATACCACCTTCACTTCCCCTGATACTGGTTGGTGTTGCTGGTGGTATTTCAATAAAAAACCTGTTTTTAGGCGGTATTGTTCCGGGTTTGTTGATGGGCCTAACGCTCATGGCTATGTGGACTTTCTTGGTGCGAAAAGAAGATCTGGCTGTTGCTGAAAAAGCGAGCCGAGCTGAAAAACGCGCTGCTCTAAAAGAAGGTGTTTGGGCGCTGCTATTACCAATTATTATCATTGGCGGTATCCGACTTGGAATCTTTACACCAACAGAAGCGGCGGTTGTTGCAGCAGTTTATGCCATCTTTGTGTCTAGTGTAATTTACCGTGAGATCACGCTTAAAAGCTTTTATCACATATTGCTAACTGCTGGTCGTTCTA
The DNA here is from genome assembly GCA_002342685.1 of Vibrio sp. UBA2441. Lineage (GTDB taxonomy): Bacteria > Pseudomonadota > Gammaproteobacteria > Enterobacterales > Vibrionaceae > Vibrio. Next base: position 47,838 of record DDQN01000037.1, on the reverse strand, counting down.
CGTCGATGGTAATGTTCCTCGTTGGCTGTGCAATGGTTGCTGCTTGGCTAATTACTGTTGCTCAGTTACCTCAACAGCTGGCAGAAATGCTTGGTCCTTTGGTCGATAGTCCTCGATTACTTATGGCTGTCATCATGTTATTGGTTCTATGTGTAGGAATGGTTATGGACCTGAGTCCAACCATACTCATTTTAGTGCCTCTGCTTATGCCTGTTATCAAAATGGCAGGAATAGACCCGACTTACTTTGGACTTATGTTTGTTATTAACTGTTCTATTGGTTTGATTACACCGCCAGTAGGTACCGTACTAAATGTGGTATGTGGTGTTGCACGCGTACCTATGTCTACATCAGTGAAAGGTGTATTACCTTTTATTGCTGCATATTTAATGCTTTTGACTCTATTTGTAGCGTTCCCAAGCATTATTACCATTCCAATGTCCCTTATCATTGGTTAATCCTAGGAGAAACAAAATGAAAACATTATTAAAAATTGTAGGACTTGCCTCGACTATAGCTTTTTGTTCTACCGCTTCTGCTGCTACTACCCTCAAGCTTGCACATGCAGCACCAGAATCTGATTTGCAGCAAGACATGTCGCTGTTTTTCAAAAAAGAAGTTGAAAAACGAACTAACGGAGACATTAAAGTTAATGTTTATCCTCAAGGGCAACTTGGTAACGATAAGCAGATGATCGACGGAACTCGTTCAGGGATCTTGGAATTGTCTATGGTTGGGTTAAACAACTATTCAGGTTTATTGCCAGAATCTGCTGCATTTACACTGCCTTTCATGTTCCCGAATCGTGATACTGCATATAAAGTACTTGATGGCGCTGTGGGCGATGAAGTTCTGAAAAGCATGGAGCAACATGGTGTGAAAGGTCTGGGTTATCCTGAAAACGGTTACCGTAATATGACTAATAACCGTGCCCCTATTCGTGTTCCTGCTGATGTTGAAGGTTTGAGAATGCGTGTAAACGGTTCAAAAGCGTTGAATGATATGTTTAATGACCTAGATGCTAACCCTCTGCAAATCCCAGTTGCTGAACTTTATACTGCGTTAGAAACTGGTGTGGTAGACGCACAAGACCATCCAATTGGTGTAACGCTGTCATTCAAATTCTTTGAAGTTCAAAAGTACCTTAGCATGACTCAGCATGCGTACTCTCCTCTTGTTCTTACTATGAACCTTAAAAAGTTCAACAAACTAAGTGTAGAAAATCAAAAAGTTATTACGGATGTAGCTGCTGAAGCAGTAGCAATGCAACGTAAACTTAGTATTGCTAAAGAAGACAAAATGATTGCGGATTTAGAATCTCAAGGCATGAAAGTAAACCGTGATGTTGATGGTGCTGCGTTCCAAGAATCAGTAAAACCTGTATGGAGTGCATTTATCAAGCAAAATGGCGACGAAATGATTAAGAAGATTGCAGCAGCATCTAAATAATTATTAGTAAATATCGTTAATAGTCTGGGGTTGAAAATGACCCTAGACTATTTAATGAAATCCAGAGTTACTGTTCTATTTTATTGCCCTCCGTTGAGCAAGGCGTATTATATGTATAATGAATTGAAAGAAAGAGTTCTTAAAGCAAATTTAAAGCTTCCTAAATATGGTTTGGTTACATTTACCTGGGGCAATGTTTCCGAAATAGATCGCGAAAGAAATGTTATAGCTATAAAACCTTCTGGTGTTGAATATGATGATATGAATATTGATGATATCGTCGTAATAGATTTAGATGGAAATACAATTGAAGGCAAGCTGAACCCATCGAGTGATACACTAACTCATATAGAAATATATAAGGCATTTAATAATGTCAATGGAATTGTTCATACCCACTCTAGAAATGCCACAATATGGGCGCAAGCAGGTTTAGATATTCCTGCGCTGGGTACCACACACGCTGATTACTTTTATGGAAACATTCCTTGTACTCGCCAGTTAACGCCAGCTGAAATTGAAGGAGAGTACGAAAAAAATACCGGGTTAGTGATAATAGAAGAGTTCAAAAGACGCGCTATTGAACCTAGTGCTGTGCCAAGTGTTATTATCTCGGGTCATGCGCCGTTTTCATGGGGCAAAAACGCAGATGATGCCGTACATAATGCGGTGGTTCTTGAAGAGGTAGCGACTATGGCATTGGGTACGAGAGTGCTAAACGCCGGAATAAACATTCAGAAAGAATTATCAGATAAGCATTATAACCGTAAGCATGGAAAGGATGCTTATTACGGTCAAAAGTAATAAATATATAAAGTAATAAATAACAAAATAAAACTATTATCTATATCTGCTCAATTAATATCTTATTGGGCGTGGTTACTAATTGAGTCGAGTTATGGTTATGCTTGTAGGTAAGTTGAATAAAGCGGTTGAAAATGGTTATTATCCAGATTGCATCAATAATATAATTGATTACCTTTCTGGTCTGCCATTAAATTCTTTAGAGTTAGGTCGTCATGAAATTCCTCTTTATAAAAGTGATGAAGCTTGGTTTGTCATTTTAGAATATAAAACAGAAGATGAAGTTAATTTTCAACCTGAAGTGCACAAAAATCATTCTGATCTGCAAATAGTATTGTCAGGTAGTGAAAGAATGGCTTGGTGCATGGATTCAGGAACGTTTAAGCAAGATGGCGATTATATTCAGTCGAGAGATATTCTTTTCTACACACGTGAAAATATGGATCTAAATTATTTCACGGCTAAAGAAGGCTTTTTTTATCTGTTTACCCCATCAGTGGTTCATTTTACAAACATTAAAACATCAAATGCGAGTCATGTAAGAAAGCTGGTAGTGAAGATTAACAACACGATTTTAATGGGGGCTGCATGAGCTATTTCCTAGGTATAGATTCGGGTGGAACTTTTATAAAGGCGTGCCTGTTTGACAATCATGGTCAAGAGATTGCCATTTTTCGTAAGAACGCAGACGTTGTCAGTGCTAAAGAAGGTTGGGTAGAAAGAAATCTGGAAAACTTATGGCTGGAAATGTGTAGCGTCATTGATGGCGTAATAAAAACCAGCGGAGTAGATGCAAAGCTTATTCAAGGAGTGAGTATTTCTGCTCAGGGGAAAGGCCTTTATCTTCTGGATAAGAACGGAGATGACTTGCGAAATGGAATACTGTCATCAGATGCAAGGTCACTTCAAATTGTGAAAGCTTGGCAGGCTTTGGGTGTTCCTGAAGAAATCTATCCTAAAACGTTACAAACACTATGGACCGGACACCCTGTTTCGATCCTTCGTTGGTTAAAAGAAAACGAACCGGATAATTACAGTAATATTGGCGCCGTATTAATGTCTCACGATTATCTAAGGTATCGCCTGACAGGTGAGGTCTCAGCTGAGATTACTAATATGTCTGAAAGTAACTTATTCAGTGCTCAGTCAGGAAATTATGACATTGAGTTATTGAAATTATTTGGAATTGAAGAGGTTTATACTTCGCTTCCACAGCTGATTTATCCTACAGACAGGGCAGGTACGATATCAGAAGATATTGCGGCTATGACGGGTCTTGCGGCAGGCACTCCTGTATTTGGTGGTTTATTTGACGTTGTTTCAACAGCGATTTGTTCTGGTATTAGTGATTCTGAACATCAGTTGAATGCAGTGATGGGAACTTGGTCTGTGACATCGGGTATTACCAGACAAGTAACTCATACTGAAGATCATAATTTTGTTTATGGCCACTATGCAGTGGCTGATCAATACATTATCCATGAAGCCAGCCCTACATCGGCGAGTAACTATGAGTGGTTTGCGCCATATTTGGGCGACAATGGTAAGCTCGATCATGTTCAAAATGAATCCTTAGTTAAAGCGCTTGAACCTGCAGCAAGCGAGTTGTTCTTTGTTCCATTTTTATATGGCTCTAATGCAGGGCTAGGTTTGAAGTCTGGATTGTACGGATTGCAGGCCCATCATACTAAAGGGCACATTGTTCAGGCGATTTGGGAAGGGATATTGTTTTGTCACAATGTTCATTTGCAAAGAATGAAGAAGCGTTTTCCAAAAGCGAAAGTATTACGTGTTACTGGCGGCACAACACAATCAGAGACTTGGATGCAGATGCTTGCTGATATCTCCGGTATGGAGATAGAAATACCACAGGTGGAAGAAACCGGAGCCCTTGGTGCCGCTTTAGTATCTATGGTTGGTGTAGGGAAATATGACTCTATTGAAGATGCTTTCTCCAATTTAGATATTGCTATCAAGCAAGTGAAGCCTAACGAGCATCTTTTTGAAAGATATGAAAAAAAATATCAGCGTTATCTAACGTTGGTTAATTTGATTAAACAGTTTGAGGCTGAAAAATGAGTAAACCGTTACTACAAATTGCTTTAGATGCAACTGACTTAAGCACGGCATTAACTGCGGCTCGAAATATTGCTGATCACGTTGATATTTTGGAAGTAGGTACGATACTCGCGTTTGCTGAAGGCATAAAAGCGGTCGAAGTATTAAGAGCAGAGTACCCGAAACATATCGTCGTTTGTGATATGAAGATTTTAGATGCTGGCGATATTCTGGCGAAGATGGCGTTTGACGCTGGTGCTAATTGGATTACGGTTGGCGCTGCTGCACATATAGAAACGATTCGATCGGCAAATCGTATTGCCCAAGCTCATGGCGGTGAAGTTCAAATAGAACTCTTTGGTAAATGGGACTTAGATGATGCGCGCCTTTGGGTGGAATCAGGAATTACTCAAGCAATTTATCATCGTTCACGCGATGCGCAGGCCGCTGGAGTGAGCTGGAGCGACGAAGATCTCAAAATAATGCAACAGTTATCCGATATTGGTATTGAACTATCAATAACAGGTGGTATCGTGCCTGCAGATATTCATTTGTTTAAGAGTATCAATGCAAAAGCGTTCATCGCTGGACGAGCATTAGCGAGTAAAGATGGTCTAAGTATTGCGAATGCATTTCATAGAGAATTTGAAAAATATTGGTAAGGCATAATATGAGTGAGCAAGTTAAATCCTTAGTTAAGGCAATGTCCGTGCTTGAATATCTTAGTGGATATCCAAATGGAGCACCACTTCAGGATATTGCTGAAGCGACGGGCATCAATAAGACTTCAGTTCATAGAATGCTCGCTACATTTGAAGATCTGGGATATATATCCCAGCCTGCTTCGAATAAAGAATACCGTTTAACCCTGAAACTATTACATATTGGACACTCAGCAATGAGTTCGGAAGTTATTGGTGTCATTAAGCCAATTCTGAACCTGTTAATGGAAGCGCTAAATGAAACTATTAATTTCATTTCTCGTGAAGGTGATCAAATTGTATTTCGGGACAAATTTGAACCGCAGAGCTCCTCATTTAGGACTCGCACTTTTGTAGGCATGTATTCACCGATGTACTGCAGTGCTGCGGGCAAATGTTTTCTCGCATTTTCAACGCCTGAAGAACAAGAAAATTACTGGCTTCGAAATCAATCTATGGTTAAGAAATTAACTGAAAATACTATTGTGGACAAAGCTCTTTTTCTTCAAGAGCTGGCAAAGGTAAAACAACGAGGCTATGCCATTGATGATGAAGAAAACGAAGTGGGTATTTCGTGTACAGCAGTTCCGGTCTTCGATTCCTCAGGTATTCCTGCCTATGTGGTTAGTATTTCCACACTGACACCAAGATTAAGAGCAATAGGTTACGAAGTTCTAGCTACAAAAATTAAACAAACAACCGGACAGCTCGAGCAAAGTTTGTTCAAGCAATAGGAAATCCAGCGATGCACAATTTTGATAAACAAAGACGTATTGGTCTTTATGAAAAAGCCATGCCTAATGATCTGTCATGGGAAGAAAAACTGATTAAAGCTAAAAGCCTAGGTTTCGATTTCGTCGAGATATCAGTCGATGAATCTGATGAGCGCCGTGCTCGCCTGGATTGGTCAGATGAAGAAATTTATCAACTGAGAGAGCTATGTGAAACTCATGGTATGCCATTGCAGTCTATGTGTTTAAGTGCTCATAGAAAGTTTCCCTTTGGCTCTGAGGATCAAGAAATAAGGGCTAATGCGTACATTATAATGGAGAAAGCTATTTCTCTGGCATTTAAACTAGGCATTCGTTGTATTCAGCTGGCAGGCTACGACGTCTACTATGAACCACAAAGTGAAGCAACTCACGCGCGCTTTATTCAGGGCATGAAAGACTCGGCAAAAATGGCTGAACATGCCGGAATAATGTTGGGTGTAGAGATCATGGATACACCGTATCTTAATTCGTTGAGCAAGTTTGAAGTGTTGAAACGTGAAATTCCTTCGCCTTACTTTATGGCCTACCCGGATGTGGGTAATATTTCTGGCTGGAACTATGATGTATGCACTGAGTTAAAGCTTAGTCAGGACCATATTATTCAAATCCACTTGAAGGATACGCTGAGAGTCAGCGGGAGCTGCAAAGGGCAGTTTAGAGACCTTATTATTGGTGAAGGTGAAGTGGACTTTAATGCTATTTTTGGCGTACTGGCGCAAATTAATTACACCGCACCACTGGTTATTGAAATGTGGGCTCAAGATGATAACTGGGAAGAGAATATTCGCAGTGCCAAATCACGCCTTTGTTCTATGGCGAAATCTCAAGGCTTTGAACTAAGTTAGGGTTATTTTTCGTCTTGTTAAAGTACAAGCATCCCCCCAGTCTTTAGTATTCAAAATAATAATGGCGACCGGATTACTTTCTGGTCGCCATTAATCGTTTATCGTCCGTAGTTTTCTAAGATGTATTGCTCAAATTGTTGACACATGCTTTCATCAGATTGACTGTTATTTGCCAACTCTTTTTCACCGTCAACTATACGGATGTCAGCATCTAAAGAGGATATATCAGCCCTTTCTCTACTTGCTAATGCACGCATTTTTTGTTCTTCCAGTTTCCACGCTTGTTCTGCGGTTAAATTGCACTCGTCGGCCAAAAATTTGGCATTGAAGCCTTCCCCTGTTAATCGTTGAATCGTGGTGTTGTGATTAACGTGATTGCCATCGTGCCAGTAATGTTTCGCTAATAGTGGGCCAATTTCTGGATTGTCGGTTAGGTAGCCAAATTTTTCTGTGAAGTACGCTCGGGTCTGATAGACCGCCATATTGGCCAACAAGTAGCCCTGATATGAGCAGGCAGATTCATCAGACAGAAGGTGCGGAACGGCCATTAACGGTCGCGGACTTGCTTCTAAACCAAGAATTCGCTTTTCCGTGTCTCGGGCGAGTTTGGTTATGGACTCAATGGTGAGTGCTTCTTCAGCTAATAAGTAGAGTGCTCGCTCAAAGTAAGGAACGACAAGAATACTTCTCTCCGCATAAGCTCTGAAAGGCTGTCTTGCGTCTACCATAGATTTAATAATGTTGTCCGGAACAGGTTGGTTGTGCGCATCTTTTGCGTATTGCTTTAGCCAGTCGGCATCGTTAAGTAGGCTATCACAGAACATAGATTGAGTTTCTGCGTAGGCCATCGAGGTAGGTGCGAACTCCTGAGAGAAACAAGGTGCGTTCATTTTCACATTAGAAAAATGGGCAGCATGGCCACCTTCATGGAAAAGCGTATTTATGCCATCGTAACCGCTGCCTACCTGATCGGGTTTCGCATTGCTGGTAAAATTAACTTTTGCAGCAATCCAATTGTTTTGATCATAAAAAGAAGGCACAGGACCGTGGCAGAATCCATTCGGGTATTTTCCTTTTCTATCTAATAGATCCAATGTTAGTTCTGCAGCAGAATAGCTAATGTTGAGTCGGCCAAAAGACTCTACCCAGCGCCTTAAGGATTGAGAAAACGGAACGTATGGGTCCAAGTCCCGCATGGCATCTCCAGAAAAAGAGAAGACGAAATTATGGCCTTTTATTGCATCAGCACCTTTATTTTTAGCTAGCTGTGCAATGCTGGTTAAATGATTTGTTCGTGTTTGAGCTTCGAAGTCATCCAGAATAGCAAATAGCTGACTGGTGGACATTTGCTCTGTCTTTTCGATGGAATAGTCAAAAAAGGTGTTATACCCCAGAGAGCGAGCAAATTTATTTCGCAGTTTAACAAGTTCTATGAACCCATTGCTTAGTAACCATTGTTCCAGATCGAGCAGTGCCTGATGGGATGAATTGCGGGTGTTCTCGTTGGCACTGGCGCGGATATTAGCCCCCATGACCGGTAGCGAACCCTCAGCGGAGTTTCCTGCTTCGTCAATATAGGTCATCACATGGTTTTGTTTCTTCTCAAACAACTCAGCTTCGAATTGTATTAATTCAGCCTTGAGTTGTTTTGCCTCGTCAGACTCCAGTGCGTGAGCTTGAAAGGTGGCTAACCAGCCATTTAGGCCAATAATGGTGGATTGTTTATCTTTGCTGTCAGGTTGCAATTCAGCCTGTTGGAGTTGCTTTCTTATCTGCTCAATAAACGTTGAGTCACTTAGAAAGTTTGTCCAGTTTGTTTCAGCTTCGGTTGAGCCTTGGTGGTCATCGCTAATACCCATGTAGGTTTGCCAAAAGAAGTCTTCTTTTTTACGATGGACAGACAAATAGCTCTGATTAAGGTCATTCAGGAATTGATTCGCGGTCATAGTTTTATAAGATAAGTAATTGATGATAAGGTTATTTTAGTGTTGGCATATGAAAATAGCCAATCAAATGATTGGCTATTTAAAAGAGGCATATACCTTAAAATGATATCAAGGTGAACTTAAGTTTATTCCTACCTGTTTATTTACAATACTCTTGAGCGATTTGAGCGCCAAGGCGGGCATTGTTAAGTACAAGTTGAATATTAGAATCCAGGCTGTTTCCTCCGGTCAATTCACACACACGGGCAAGTAAGAATGGTGTCGATGCTTTTCCTGAAATACCTTGTTCGTCGGCTTCTCTTAGTGCTGTTTCGATAGCATTAGTAATGGTTTCTGGTGCCATTGCGAATTCTTCAGGGATAGGGTTCGCAATCACTGCGCCTCCATTCAGTTTCAATTCCCACTTTGCTTTAAGTGCTTGAGCAATCTCTTGGGCACTATCTAAACGGTAGTCAATACTGTGCTCACTTTCGCGAGTATAAAATGCTGGCAAAGAATCCGTCTGGTAGCCGATGACTGGCACACCTTGGGTTTCCAGATATTCACGTGTTAGTGCTAGATCCAGTATAGACTTAGCCCCAGCACAGATAACGGCTACGTTAGTATTGGCCAACTCTTGCAGGTCAGCAGAGATATCAAAGGTCTCTTGTGCACCGCGGTGAACACCACCAATTCCGCCTGTTGCAAAGACTTTGATGTCTGCCATCGCAGCAAGAATCATTGTTGCGGCTACTGTAGTCGCGCCATCTTTTTTACCTGCAACGATGAATGGAATATCACGACGGCTTACTTTGGCAACGGCAGTACCAGCTTTGCCTAGGTGACGGATTTGTTCTTCATCCAAGCCTACTTTTAATCTGCCTCCAATGATAGCGATAGTGGCTGGTACGGCGCCTTGATCACGGATGGTTTTTTCAACTAACAGTGCCGTCTCTACATTTCGCGGATAAGGCATACCATGTGAGATGATAGTGGATTCAAGTGCAACCACGGCTTGATTATTTGCCAATGCTTCTGCTACTTCAGGTTGGATATCAAGATAGTTCTCTAACATGCGATAGTTTCCTCTAATAACCGTAGTACGGCTTGTTCTGACATAGTTGAATTAATAGTATTGTCGGCGATCAGTGCTAACCGCGCTGCGCCAATGGCAAAGTCGACAGTATCGTCCCATTGCCAGTGATTTAGGTGACCATGAGCAAGCCCCGCCATTAATGCATCACCGGCTCCGGTGACATTGTTGACCTGTATGGCTGAGGCTGGGATAAAGCGGCCTTTATTATTCTCACTTGAATAAGCACCTTCACTGCCTAAGCTTATCAGCACTCTAGTGACCCCTTTTTTGTGTAGGGCCGAAGCCACTTTTGGTAGGTCATCCAGTTGGTTGATTTTTTCTCCAGACAGTAACTCTGCTTCAAGCCGGTTGGGCTTCAAGGTGTGGATTTTATTCAGAAATGGTATCAGCTTTGATGCTTTTACTGATGAGACAGGATCGACAAGGATTGGTTTGTCGCCATGTACATGAAATAAGTACTCCAGAGCATTCAGGCTCAGATTGGCGTCTAGGACAATGGCCGTGGATCGACTGATGATGCTGTCGCGCAAAGCAAGTTGAGCAGCGTTGAGTGACTCAATGAGTGCCATATCGTTGAGTGCAAGTTGCATTTCTCCATCAGGACCGTGTATGGAGAGGTAGCTGCTGGTTGTTGCTCCGGTCATTGTCAGGCAATGCTCAACATTAACCCCTGCATCTCGGCATGCTTGTTTTAACTGTTCACCCCACAAGTCATCACCAAGAGCTCCAACAAATTGTACAGAGCTACCTAAACGACCTAAGTTGTCAGCAATATTTCGACCGACGCCGCCAGCGCTGCTGGTTAAGCTGCCGGGATTAGAGTCTCCGACGACTAGATCTGAAATAGAGCGCCCACATAGATCCATGTTTGCACCACCAATAACCATTGCAAATTGCTCTGGTGCGATAATATAGCCTTTGCCCTGAATAATGCCTTTTCGGGTTAAGTTCATTATGTGGCCAGCTACAGCACTGCGGCTGCATCCAAGTTTATCCGCCAAGTCTTGCTGCGGAATCATCGGGTCTTGCCTTAGTAGGGCAAGAATTTCCTGTTCTTTCTCAGTCATAAACATTTGTCCGCTTACCAAACAATTGTTTGTATAGTAGCGGGTGTATTCTAAATTTCACGCTAAATATCGTGAGCTTTTGTTATAGATCACATTATTAAACCAATAATGTTAATTGAATTGGCCGAACGGCTCATCGGATAGCTAGGCGAGAAGGGTTATGATTTTAAAGCGGTAGAGTGATGGAGTGTTCAATGCTATGGGTGTAAATAATCGTTTGATATTCGTTGGATGCGATAGAGTCATAGTACTAATATGAGAGATCTACAAGTTTTATCATGCTAGGAATTTCAGATTTGAGTTGGTCTTCACATAATCAACCTGTGTCATAGTGAAATGTTGAGCAATATCTGAGCATTCATCAATACTTTACTTTGTATAAAAATTAAAACTACACGGAAAGTGTGTTATGAAATATTTGGTTAGCTTTGTCTATTTGCTGCCAATCAGTGTTCTTGCAAATACCGCAATGCAAGATCTTACTGCATTAAACATTGATGAGTTAATGCAGATAGAGGTGACTTCGGTCAGTAAAAAAAGTGAGAAACTCTCTCAAGCAGCAGCGGCGGTTTATGTAGTGACTCGGAACGAAATTAATCGCTCCGGGGCAACGTCTATTCCAGAAGCATTACGTTTGGTTCCCGGTGTTGATGTTGCTCAGATTGACCCCAACAAATGGGCGATAGGGATGCGAGGTTTTAATGGCCGGTTAGCCAATAAATTATTGGTTATGATCGATGGCCGCAGCGTCTATACCCCAACCTACTCGGGCGTATATTGGGAGAATCTCGATTATTTGATGACTGATATTGAACGTATCGAGGTGATACGCGGGCCAGGAGCGACGTTGTGGGGAACTAATGCGGTAAATGGTGTCATCAATATTATTACCCGAGAGGCGAGTGAGACGATTGGAGGAACCTTCAATGTCGCAACAGGAAATGAGCTTAATGGACTCGTTGGGATACGACAAGGGGGAGAGTTAAGCAAAAATACACAATTGAGAGTGTATGCGAAAGGAAAGAGTCTTGATAAAGGCCAGCACATTTCTGGAAGAGAACAAAACAATGGCGGGAATTATTTATCAACGGGCTTTCGTTTGGATTGGCAAGGAGAAAATGGCCAGTCGTCTTCGTTTCAGGGGGCCTTATTCCAGAATCGCTTGCAACAGGAACACTCTGCCGCAGATTATCAACCTCCGCATGGGGAAAAACGGCTAGAGGGAGATGTTGATATTGATGGAGGTAATCTATCGGCACAATGGAATAAACATATAGGGCTTGAGTCAGAGATAACCGCAAATCTTCGTTATGATTACTATGACCGTAAAGAATTGAAATATGATGATAGGAGAGACACCATAGATGTAGAAATCCAGCATCAGTTTTCTCCTATTAAAGATCACGAATTTATTTGGGGGGCCGGGTATCGGTACAGCCGAAATAAATTAACAGATGGACAGTTAGGATCGGTAGAAGAAGCCAATCAAGACATGGATATTTGGAATCTGTATGTGCAGGACAAAATTTATTTTCCAGAACATAATGCCGCGGTGACCTTAGGCACTAAGTTTGAAGGTAACAATTACAGTGATATGGAAGTTCAACCTAATATCCGTGCCAGCTGGTTTCCCAATAACGATTTCACCTTATGGAGTGCTATTTCACGAGCCAAACGTATCCCATCCAGAGGTGAAACAGACATTCGTTTCGATTTATTAACTTTTGCCCCGGGATACCCTGAACTAAATAATCCATTACCTGTTTTGGTAAGTATTCAAGGTAGTGAGGACTATGATGCGGAAAAGGTAGACGCCTATGAGTTAGGTATACGCTGGATGCCTACAGACAAACTAGCGTGGGATTTGGCCTATTTCTACAATGATTATGAAAACCTTAGAAGTTATGTGCCGGGCACGATGTCGATAGAAACTTTCGAAGGACAACCATTTATTGTTCTACCATTTATTTTGGAGAATAACATTCACGGTTATACACAAGGCATAGAACTACTTGGGACGTGGCAGGCTACCAATAACAGCCGGTATCGATTTACCTACAGTTTTATTGATTCCCGATTTGAAGACGCAGAACCCAATTCTTATAGCGAAGATATGATTACGTTGATAGAAGATCGTGCACCTCTGCATCAGGCGTCTATATGGGGGAGTTATGACATCACACCTGAGTTTTGGTTAGATATAAGGGTGTTTTATGTGGATGAAAGACCCTGGACTGTTAATCAGCCCGGAGGGGTTGGAGAAAGATATAATGCCGATGTACGATTTGCCTGGCAAGCCAATGATTCATTAGAGTTATCACTCATGGGGCGCAATATTCTTGAGGATGCCCAACAGGAATTTATTACCGAACTTTGGCCATCTTCGTCTGCTATTGAACGAAGTTATTTCTTAAAAGCGGAAGTGATGTGGTGATAATTATTGATGAAATTAGTGGCTGATTTTTTAAGGTATAAACGAAAAGCCATCCTGTTTATTTTTTCAATAACAGTTTGTTTTCCAGTGACGGCTGAAGTTCAGACTCTAGCTGGTTTAAAAGCGGCTTATGTTTATAACATCGCCAAATTTACCCGCTGGCCGGAGTATTCTCTGGGTAAAAATATGAGGTTGTTTAAACTATGCCTGTATGGAAAGGGCGAAGTTATTGAGGAGCTGAAAAAGCTCAATGGTCGGCCATTATCTGTCCATTCAATTTCCATCATAGATCTCGAAAAAGAAAGTGATTTTATTCAGTGCCATGCCCTTTATGTCAGTTCATCTGAAAGACGTCGTTATCGATATGTACTCTCCTTGGTCAATGTAGATTCAGTTTTAACCATTAGTGATGATGAGAGATTTCTCCGTCAAGGCGGGTTAGTTAACTTGCTCGAGAAACAACATAAGCTCAGGTTCGAGATAAGTCGTCCATTACTATCTGAAATTGATCTTAAGATGAGTTCCAAGTTGCTTAAGCTTGCTTTAATGAGTGAAGGAGGTCGGAAATGATAAGAAACCTATTCCGTCATTTTTCACTAAGAAGCCGCCTTACCTCAATAGGACTGCTGTCTGGTTCTCTGGTTGCACTAATTATCACCAGCATGATGGGTTTTATTCAATATCAATATAGCTACGATAATACCAAAGGTGAGCTGTCCACACTTGGCCGTTTGCTTGCTTCCCAAAGTACTGCTGCTATTAGCTTTATGGATGAGGTTGACGCAAACGAAACATTAGAAAGCCTGCGAGCAAAACCAGAAATTGTCATGGGCAGAATCTATGATTTTCAAGAGAACCTATTAGCAGAATACGTTAAGCCGGAGTTTCTGGCTAAGATGGAAGATGACAGGTTAAATATCCACCTTCAGAGCTTCAGGGCAGGAAAAAAAAATGGACTTTTGTTCCATCTGGAGCCCATTATCTTAGACAACCAACTGGTTGGTTATGTCGCTTTAATTGATGACCTCAGTCAATTAAGGCAACAACTGGTAGTGCAATTTATGTTTGCACCATTTTGTATTTTTGTTGGGACTATTGCTGCTTTTCTTTTTGCCGATCGAATGCAGCGTTCGATTTCTAGCCCTATCATTCAGCTAACTGAAGTTATGCAGCAAGTTTCGAGAGAGAAGGATTACCATATACGAATTCCTAGTAACAGAGTGGATGAAATTGGTGCGCTAATCGATGGATTTAACATGATGCTAGAGCAGGTTGAAGAGCGAGATAAAGTACTGGCTAATCACAGAGACATTCTTGAAAATGAGGTTGCTAAGCGAACCTTGGAGTTGGTATCAGCAAAAGAACATGCAGAAGAGATTAATAAAGCCAAAAGTGAATTTTTGGCAACAATGAGTCATGAAATACGCACACCCATGAACGGAGTTTTGGGCATGGCGGAACTACTATTGAAAAGTTCGCTCGACCCACGGCAAAAACACTACACCGAAACAGTTTATCAATCAGGGAAAAACCTGCTTTCAATCATCAATGACATATTAGACTTCTCAAAAATTGAAGCGGGCAAAATGGAATTAGAAGCGGTTAAGTTTGATTTGCGGGAGTTAATCGAAGGGCTTGGTAGTTTGTATTCTGAGCCGGCCTATAAAAAACAGCTCGAGTTGGTATTATCCGTGCCGCCCACGTTACATAGGTATTATTTAGGCGATCCTGTTCGTTTAAGGCAAGTAATAGGTAACCTGTTAAATAACGCGCTGAAATTTACTAATTCAGGTCAAGTTATTTTACGCGTCTATGAATGCAATATGAGTAAATCTATTTGTTTCGATGTAGAAGACACGGGAATCGGCATAGCAGAAGAGAAGTTAGATCATATATTCACATCATTTTCTCAGGCTGATGGCACAACCACACGCAAATTTGGAGGAACTGGGCTGGGATTGTCTATTGCACGTAAGATGATCCGCATGATGGGCGGCGACTTAACGGTGACTTCAAAGCTCAATGTTGGAAGCTGTTTTTCATTTGATGTCGCGCTGCCTCAGGTAAAAAGCGGTGAAATTGATGAAATGATGGATCTTCAACAGCTTAAAAATAAGCAGTTGTTGATTGTGGATGACAATCAAGTAGGTGTTCACGTATTTCAACAACAACTGAGCACATTTGGGTTGTTATGTGACCATGCTACAAGTGGTGCACAAGCGTTAAAAATGATGGAGCAATGTGAACAGAACCTAGCTCAATACGATTTAGTATTTATATCCAAACAAATGGCTGGCATCAACGGTGTGTTGTTAGCCAATGAAATTCGCCAGTCTTTTTCTGCACATACACCTAACCTGGTTATGTTTAGTGCCACAAATGATGAATCGGCTGAGCAGCTGAAAAAAGAAAATATTTATGTGCTGCATAAGCCTGTACTGCAAAAAGAGCTATACCAATGCTTAGTCGATGCATTCGGATTAGATGTTCAACATAAGCGCGTGGCTGCCCCACGCTTGGTGACTAATACTCGGTTTGAAACAGTGCACCGTATTTTGCTGGCTGAGGATAATTTAGTTAATCAAGAGGTGGCCATGATTATGTTGGAGTCTTGTGGCTTACAGGTAGAACTGGCAGAGAATGGATTAGAAGCGGTAGCTATGGCAACAACTAAAAGCTATGACCTCATTTTGATGGATGTTCAAATGCCAGAGTTGGATGGATTAAAAGCGACTAAACAGATACGGGGCTGGGAACACTCGATAGGAAAACAAGAGAAGCTTCCTATCATTGCACTGACTGCAAATGCGATGGAAGGAGATATGGAAACGTGTTTGCAAGCTGGGATGGATGGTTATCTTAGTAAACCATTCACGGTTGAACAAATGTTTGATGTCCTTTCACCATGGCTTTCTGATAAGGGTACGGGGCTTGAGAAGGGTGTTTCCAACAATGCCAATAATGAATCTCCTGTAGATCCTCAGGCGTTACAAAATATAGTGGCACTGAAGCCCGAAGCGGCACATGTTTTGGTTGATAAAGTTGTAAGCCTTTTCTTGCTGACACTAAATCATACGGTAGAAACACTTTTAGAAGATACGCCGCTTACTGATATCGAAAAAGTCAGAAGTCTGGCGCATAGTTTGAAATCGAGTAGTGCCAATGTGGGGGCTGTTCGGCTATCTCTGTTGTGCAAACAACTGGAAGAGGCAGCTACAAACAACGCTACCAGCAAAATACCAGAAACGATCGTTATGATTGATAAAGAATCAGAACGGGTTCAGTTGTATTTTGCGCAACAGGGATTAACAGTTTCAGAGATAGGGTAATCGAGATATGGACAGAAAATTAATATTGATAGTCGATGATGATGAAATGACCCGTTTATTATTAAGGGAAGCATTGTCCTCGCTTGAACTGTATACCATTTATGAAGCTGTTGATGGTGCACAAGCGTTAGATTTATATAGTGAGTATAACTTCTCGCTAGTGCTTCTGGATGTTGATTTACCTAAACTCAGTGGTTTCGACGTGTGTCAGTTCATTCGTGACTCCAGCCGTGGGCAAGATGTTCCTGTGGTTATGATCACTGGCATGGACGACAAAGAGTCTATTGAAAAAGCCTATGAATTAGGCGCGACCGATTTTATTGTTAAACCAATTAACTGGTCATTAATTGGTCACCATATTCGTTATGTTTTAAGAGCAAATAGAAACGTTATTGCTTTAAGAAATAGCGAACGTAAGTTAGAGCATGCTCAGAAGATCGCGCGACTAGGCTATTGGGAGTTAGACGGTGATATTGACCAATTGAAGTTATCACGACAGATAGTGAAAATGCTCTCTTTAACTCACTCTCAGCATGACCAAGGGCTGGAGGTTTTGGTCCGAATGGCCCATCCATCGGAACAACTAAATCTTCGAGTTTTGCTCCAGCGCGCTTTAGCCGAAGGGCAAAAATTCAACTTGGACATTAAGGTGATGTTGTCCGAGCAAGATTTTATCTACGTGCATATGCAAGGACAAAAGTTGAACGATAGTACTACTACGGTTGTTGGTACTATTCAGGATATTTCTGAACTGAAAAAATCTCAGGCCCGTCTCTCACATATTGCCAATCACGATACCTTAACGGATCTTCCCAACCGGTTGTTATTTCAGCAGTTATTAGATCGGGCAATTTTGCGGGCTGAGCGTTACAAGCGAAAGGTGGCACTGCTTTATATCGATCTGGACAGGTTCAAAAACATTAATGATTCTCTGGGTCATGATGTGGGTGATACCTTGCTGATTGAAGTGGCGAACAGACTAAGTGGGGTGATCCGAAGTTATGATGCTGTTGCCAGATTGGGAGGGGACGAATTTGCCATTACATTGGATGCCGTAGAGCATGAACAAGATGTTATTCATCTAACTCAGAGAGTACTGAATTTGTTTCAACAGCCGTTTAATTTGCAGGAGAAACCGGTTTATATTGAAGCTAGTATTGGTATTAGTCTTTATCCAGATAACGGGTCAACTCAAGAAGAACTGCTTAGAAATGCGGATACGGCAATGTATCAGGCGAAACGGTCGGACGCACAGAGGCTGGCCTTTTATTCTGATGAACTGACTATTGAAACTCTTAAGCAGTGGACTTTGGAAAATGACCTACGGGAAGCTCTGGAGAAGGAACGCTTCAATTTGGTCTATCAGCCCAAAGTGTTACCTGAATCAGGAAAAATAGTTGGTGTAGAGGCTTTGTTACGCTGGAATAGGGGGGCTTTACCTGCCGTTTCGCCTGCCGACTTTATTCCTGTGGCTGAAGAGACTGGTTTAATTATCCCGTTAGGTAAGTGGGTAATTGTGAAGGCCATAGAACAATTAAAGCAGTGGCAGGGCACTGCGTGTCATGAGCTGTCCATTGCGGTAAACGTGTCCGGTAGGCAATTGCATAGTCAGGAACTAAGTTATTTTATAGAAAATGAATTGAAGAAAGCACAGGTTAGTGCAGAGCTGTTTGAACTTGAGATAACAGAAGATTATTTGATAGAGAATAGTTCTGATAGCGGGCATAGTCAGGATACGTTGAGGACATTGAGTAATCAGGGCATAAAAATGGCCATTGACGATTTTGGTACTGGATATTCATCGTTTTCACAACTCAAAAATCTTCCTATTACAACACTGAAGATAGATAAAACATTTGTGGACCATATCCCGCATGAACAAAAAGACGTCGCTATTATTAAGTCTATAGTGAGTTTTGCCAGAAATCTCGGATTGCAGGTTGTTGCTGAAGGCGTAGAAACAAAAGAGCAAGCGGATTGTTTGCGTATGTATGGCTGTGAGCTTATTCAAGGGTATTATTATTCGCGACCAGTAAGTGCAGAGAAGATTATGGTGATGCTAGAAGAGTTTGAATTTGAGTTTAAAAAAACGAGCGGAATTAATTAATTTTCATGTGTATATTGATAAGCTGATGCGCGGTTTTTAATTTAAAGGAACATTATTATTCATTTAGAGTGTGCTGAAATAAAAACAATTGATTTGCAACACATTATTACAAAAAAAATTGTGTCACCCTGAATATCAGTGCATGAAGTTTAAGAATGACTATTAATTAAAATTCCGTTGTGGTGGCTTGTTGGAACTCTCGCAAAATAAAATATCCATGTTTATTAGTATGTTTAATAATGCTAATGAAGGTTTGTGGATAATGGATACCACAGGAAATGTGGTGTTCTACAATCAAACATTTTATCAACAGTTTGCCATCTCTACGCAAGACTCTACGCTTGCCGACTGGATTGATATTGTCCATCCCTCGGATCAGGAAAGCCTCTCACTCTTGATCGAATCTCATCGAAGTGGAAGCGTTTTAAATCAACAACTAGTGAATCACTATAGAGTGTTCAAAAAAGACGGTAGTTTTTGTTGGATAGAAGCGACTGGGATCGTCAAAAAAGATGGTGATAGCTCATATATGGTCGGTAACCACCGTGATATCACTGAACAAAGAAATATGGAATCCTACGTACACAAATTGGCCTATTTTGACAAGGTGAGCGGTTTACCCAACAGTGACAAGTTACTCGTTGATATGAACTCAATATCTTGCAATGCTACGCTTGTTCATATCCATCTTGATAAAATAAAATCATACATTAATCGATATGGTGTAACCGTTATCGAAGAAATTGTTACACGAATGGTTCAATGCTTAACCATTTTCGATAAGTATCAAAGTGTCTGTTACCGAAATAGTACCGACTCTTTTTCTGTTTTGATAACCAGTGCCTTAGCTGATAATGATCTGGCTGAGAGCTGCCAGTCATTTATGTCTCTTTTCCGATCGCTGTCAAGCCAATCTAATCAGCTATATGCAGGGGATGTTTATATTGGTGCTTATCAGTACCTATCCAACAAAAAATCCGCTGAAGAGGTTTTTAGCTGGGCCTCGAAAACATGTGAATACGCCTATCGTCATGAACCTTGTCGTTGGGCTATTTGTAATTCAAGTAATAAACAAAAAGTAGAACACTTCTTTTATATTGAAAGTCAGTTAAAAAAAGCGATAGAAAATCAGGATATTACAGCACGCATGCAACCCATAGTGAATGCAAAGACAAGTAAACTTCATAGCTTTGAGGCTCTGGCCCGTTGGGAAAAGTCTTCTATCGGTAAGATATATCCGGATGAATTTATTCCAGTGGCCGAAAGACAAGGTCTTATATCGCAACTGGGGGAAAGTATCCTACGACAAGCTTGCCAATTTATATCAATGTATAACCAGAAATGGAATAGTAATGTACGTATCAACGTTAATGTATCGGCACTTCAGTTACTTGATGGGCGTTTCCCGCATACAGCGAAGAGAATTGTAAAGCAGACAGGTGTTGACCCTCAGATGGTGGTGTTAGAACTGACCGAATCTGTGCTGATTGACAACCAACTTCAGGCAAATAGCCAAATGGAGCAATTAAAAGCGATAGGATTCAGCCTGGCAATGGACGATTTCGGGGCAGGTTATAGTTCATTGACTAGCTTCTTTAAACTCCCATTTGATCAGGTAAAAATAGATAAAGAGTTGGCGAAAGAGGTGATGCGTGCCAGCGAACCGCTTCATTATATGCAGTTTCTGACTAAAATTTGCTCGGACAAAAATGTATCAATTACCGTTGAGGGGATAGAAACGGTGAGTATGCTCGAAAGCTTTAAGCAAATGGAAGTCAATACGTTGCAGGGATATTTAATGTCTAGTCCGTTACTAGTGGAAGATGCATTAGAAATGAGTGATGATTTCAGTATTTGGTTGGATGAGGGGACGTTAACCTGTAACTTGATAGTATAAGTGGAAACCAACTGATTATGCATCAAGGAGAGGTCAATGTTATTTGAGGGGAGCATTTTATTTCTCGCAGGTTTTTTGGGTGGAATTCTCAACTCTATTGCTGGTGGAGGAAGTTTCATTACCTTTCCGGCATTAATGTTTGTTGGTATCCCACCGATAATAGCGAATGCAACCAATACCTTCGCCTCCTGCGCGGGTTATTTAAGTGGCGCGTATGCTTTCAGAAAAGACATTGCTAATGACAAGCAGAAATTACCTCTGATTGTCGTCTTGAGTTTCGTTGGCGGCAGCGCCGGCGCATGGTTATTGCTTCAAACCCCTGAACAGGTTTTTTTACAGACAATTCCATGGCTGTTATTGTTCGCGAGCCTGTTATTTGTCTTTGGTGGTAAATTGAACCACTATTTAAAAAAGATGGCGCACATCCACAAGCATGCATCTGCACTAGGTGTTCACTTACTTTCGGCACTTTTGTTGTTAGTTTGCCTTTATGGTGGTTTTTTTAATGCAGGGCTTGGCATTATCTCTTTAAGCTATTTGGCGCTTGCAGGCTATCAGAACATTAATGTAATGAATGGTATTAAATTGCTGATCTCATCATGTGTCGCTATGGTTGCCATTGGTCTGTTTATTATTGAAGGGGCCATAGACTGGTATTCCGGTATAATTGTGTTATCAGGCTCATTGATTGGTGGTTTTTTTGCTGCAAAAATTTCCAGATCCCTGCCTCAAGTCTGGATTCGTAATATAGTTATCGTTATTAGTTTTTCCATCACTGGCTACTATTTCTATGATGTGTATGTAGCTAAATGATCTCAAAATGCAAGGTTCAGCGTAGAAAAGCTGATTAAATCAGAGGCCTGTAAGCGAAATTACAGGCCTTCAATTTATTGCGAAAAAATAGAATTGAGTATTTTACTGAGAACGGGATAAGAAAAGTTATTTTCTCCTATTTGATAATTCCGCTTCATCTTTTCATTTCTATTTTCTGCCTCTAATAAAAAACGAATGGTTTCTTTGGTTGCCTTTGTATTTAGCTCATGATCGATATAGGCAAGACCATTATCATCGAGCTCGTGTTGCTCACCCAAATCTATGATATCGAAATGGAATTCTTCAATGTCGGTAGCATAAACAGGATAACGATAAACAACCATGGGGATTTGAGCGATTAATCCTTCTAAAAACTGGTTTCCCCAACCTTCTAATAAACTGGGGTAGGTAATAATATCGGCATGAGCGTATATATCCCAGAGAGAATATATTTTTTCACCATTTACTTCCGAGCGAGAATGACCAACCCATTCATTAATAAAAAGTAACTCTACGCCGAGTTTGTCGGCTTTCGCTGTCAGCTTTTCCTGGTAACTTTCTTCTTCACACATTCCGGCTAAAACAAGTATCAGGCGACTATCTGTATTAAATACCTTCCCGTTATACAGTGTTCTCCCCAAGAGAGTACTTTTTTGTCGGCCAATTTCAGCAATATGATCGATAGCGAGCTCTATTCCTTTTCTCGCTACAATTCGAGTAGCTTGCAGGAAGATAATGTCATTGTCGCGAATGGAAAAACGCTGGCGTAAATCTAGGTTATATTCATCAATTTTCCAGTCACTGCCATGGAAGTCAAAGACATTGGGGACCACGTGAGAGTCGATGTTTCGCCGAGATTTTAATTCTCTCTGAGCTATATGGTTTATCACGCAATGCTGTATGCCAGCATGTTTTGGTGGAAAATATTGATTTAATAAGTCGGTGATTTTTTCTGATGTAGGAGCGGAATATTTGTCCCGCTCCCAATGAAAATCATGATGATGACAAATAGCCTGAATCCCCGTTTGCTCCACCGCCCTGTGAATGCCTATGGCAGCTGGAAGGTGGTAGCCTAACGACCAAATATTATTTGGAACAATAATATCTATATTTAAGCGTTTAATTACCTCTATCACTTGCTTAGAAATAACCTCTGCCCGATGTTCAATGGCCACAACGAGTTGCTCATCACTGCTGTAATCGGTAAGTTCGACATAGGCATTTTGTATGATTTTGTCGTTAAGCGGATCCAGATAGTGCAGTGACTCAATACACTCTGCCTCGCAATTCCCACTGCTTCCGGCCAGATAATAAACCTTATGACCTAACGCCTCTAATGCCCATTTCCATTTGTCCATTTCTAATGATACGCCATCGGTTTCACCGACGCGAAAATGCGCGAGTAAGATGTTCATTTAAATATTGCCTATAGCTACTTATTAATTAGAGTTGCATTTAATGATAGTGGCAGATTTTAAAAAGTGACCAAATTCACATTAATAAACTGAATATCAAAACCGGTTTTGGTTTGTTGCTGAAAAGGTGACGAGCTTCAAATTAACCAAGTTAAATCCTGTCTAGTATAAAATAAAGAAAGGTAAGAGTCGTTATATGAGAATGGGTTCTCATTTTTTTTAGCCTTTATCAAAACCGGTTTTGGTCGTTTTTGGAAGAAGGTTTTTTGCAATACACGATAGTTAAATATCCAGAAATAGTGGAACAGAGCGATGAAGCTTGAACATAAAAACCTTAAAAATAATTTACAGCAGATATTGGCCGGTGTGTATGCACCAGCACAATTGAATGAGTTTCTTCCTGAGTTGATTGAAAGAATTGCTAAATTTGATTCGGTAAATAATAAGAAATTATGGGTAGATCAAAATGACATCATGTTGATCACCTATGGTGATTCTATTCAGAAAGAAAATGAAGTGCCTATGCGCACTTTGCGCAACTTCTTAAGCCGAAACGTAAAAGATTATATATCCGCAGTACACATTTTACCGTGTTTTCCATATACGTCTGATGATGGATTTTCGGTAGTAGATTATTGGAAAATTAATCCAGAATTGGGTGACTGGAATGACGTTAATGCGTTGTCACAAGATTTTGACTTGATGTTTGATGGTGTGATTAATCATATCTCTAAATCGAGTGATTGGTTCAAAAGCTATCTTGCCGGAGACGAAGAATATAAAAATTTCTTTGTCGAAGCCCTACCAGACAGAGATTACAGCTCGGTGACACGCCCCAGAGCTCTGCCATTGTTGACGACGTTTGAGACAGCTCATGGGCAAAAGCATATTTGGACAACGTTTAGTGAAGATCAGATAGACCTCAATTTTCGTCACCCAGAAGTATTCGCTAAGATTGTAGAACTACTGCTTTTCTATGCTCAACAGGGCGCTTCGTTTATTCGCCTGGATGCAATAGGTTTTATGTGGAAAGAACTGGATACACCTTGTATCCATCAACCACAATGCCACGCTTTGGTTCAGGCAATGCGTGCAATCGTTGAATCCGTCACTCCACATGTCAAGTTGATCACAGAGACGAATGTGCCACATAAAGATAACATCAGTTATTTTGGCAATGGCGAAAATGAAGCACACCTAGTGTACCAATTTCCGTTACCACCACTGACTTTGCATACTCTGCAAACAGGGAACAGTGAAAAAATTGTTGAGTGGATGAGTGAGCTAGAACCGTGTTCAGATAAAACCACTTTTTTCAATTTCCTCGCCTCACACGATGGGATCGGTGTTCGTCCTGTTGAAGGTATCTTGAATAAACAGCAAGTGGATCATTTAAAAAATGTCGTGTTGACTAACGGTGGACGTGTCTCTTTTAAAGATAACGGTGATGGGACTCAAAGCCCTTATGAATTGAATATCAACTATTTTGATGCAGTGAGCGATATTGATGCAAGCGAAGAGGTCAACGTTGACCGCTTTATGACTGCTCAATCTATTTTGTTGTCACTGGCTGGTGTTCCGGGTATTTACGTACATAGCTTGCTTGGGTCGACCAACGATACATACGGTCTTGAAAAACTGGGGTATAACCGCGCTATTAACCGCGAGAAATTACAAAGCGATATTATTGAGCGTGAGCTGAATGATCCCAATCATCGTCGTCATAAAGTCCTTGAACGCTATAAGACCTTGTTATCTGCTCGTAAAGGTGAAAAAGCATTTGCGCCAAGCGCATCACAAAGAATTATCCAAACCAACTCTAAACTCGTTACCATGGTGAGAAATGAAAGTGTTGCTGTGGTAGTGAATATTAGTAACGAATCTGTAGAACTTGATACTCGCTGTTTACTTGATGATCTCAATAGAGACATTTTAACAGATGAAGTGGTCATGACCACAGTAACCCTACAACCATATCAAACGATGTGGTTGAAAAATGAACAATAAATCCTAACCATAAGGATATAGTATGAAACTGAAAACTCTGACTCTTGGATTAGCGGCCGCTGGGATGACACTGTCTAGCCTGGCGCAAGCGACAACCATTGAATACTGGACGACCCTGACACAATCAGATCGTATTCAGACCATTGAAGTGATGGCGGAAGTCTTTGAGGCATTAAACCCCGGCATTAATGTTGAAATCGTTGCGGTTGATGAAAATGAAATTCCAACTCAAATCGCAGCGGCGTCCGCTTCTAATACATTACCAAACATTGTTGAAGTTGGATCGAATTTGTCTTTAGCTTTCGCAGACCAAGGTATTGTTGATGTTGATGCAACAACCGAAGTAGTGAAAACATTAGGCGAATCCCGCTTTTACCAAGGTGCGTTAAAGCTTATCCAAAATCAGGACACACAAAAGTACGTGGCGGTTCCATATCGAGGTTGGGTGCAAGGTATCTGGTATCGAGCGGACTGGTTTAAGGATGCGGGTCTGGAGCCACCAACAACGTGGGAAAATATTGAAAAAGCGGCGAAACATTTCAGCAAACCTGCAGAAAACCAATACGGTATCTTGATAGGAACTAAGTCAGACGCGTATGCGGAACAGGTTTATACTCAATTTGCGCTCTCTAATGATGCCGGCCAATTCGACAAAAATGGCAATCTTATATTCAATTCGAAAGCACAGGAAGAAACGTTAGATTTCTATAAGCGTCTTGCGCAGTATAACCCTCCAGGCCCCCAAACCTGGCGAGCACGTGATTATTACCTGCAAGGTAAGTTAGCGATGTTTTTCTATTCGACTTACATCATGGATGATCTGGCATTAGCGGAGGCCGCGGCTAGCTCGCTGGGGACAGAAAACTTTCAAAACCTGAAAGGGGCGACGTTCGATCCTAACTTATCCAAAAATACTCGTTTAGCTGCAACCATTACTCAAAAGTCACCGTCTACCTTCGGTACTTTAGTAGGCTTCTCTATCATGAATTCGAAAGACAAAGCTGAAGTGGATGCAACCAAAGCTTTTCTTGAGTATATGAATGAACCAGAGCAAGTGATTGCTTACTCACACATGGCACCAGGTGGTCACTTGCCGATGTTACGTGATATTGCTGAAACTGATGAATTCTTGAATGACCCTAAAGGTATCTTTCAGCGTTACGGGAAAGAATCGATTAAAGAAATTGTTGGTGGATTTGATTCGATTAAAAACTTCTCAGTTGTTGATGGTAAAGCGTTCCCTAAATCAGGCGAAATATTCTCCAAGCAAGTTATCCCTCGCATGATCTACAGTGCTGTTATAGAAGACAAAAGTGCGAAACAGTCGCTGGAGTGGGCTGAGAAGCAGATGCAAGAAATCGTTGCTAAGTAACGGAAACATATTATCTGTGACAATTAGGTAAGTAATTGTTGCAGGTAATCACTTGAGGTTACTTTGACAGTAGCCTCACCTGAAAGGAATTATTCTCATGACTCCATTAGAGAGAGCAGAGGCGAAGCTTGGTTGGAAGTTAGTATCACCAACCATTGTTTTCATCGCGCTTTTAATACTCTATCCAATTGTATTTAATGTCTATTTAAGTTTTTTTGACGTTAAGTTGAACGGTGACAAGTTATTTGTCGGATTAGATAACTATTCGAAACTGTTATCCAATCCTGATTACTACTCGTCCATCGGTACAACGGTCGTTTATTTGTTTGGCACGGTAGCAGGTACAACCGTTCTTGGTCTTTTGGTTGCACTATTAATGCGTGAACCGTTTAAAGGCCGTGGCTTGGTTAGCGCTGCTATTTTGATGCCCTATTTTGCTCCAGTAATATCGGTGGTTTTTGGCTGGCAGTTTTTGTTTGACCCTGTTAATGGGGTATTCAACTGGTTAATTGTCGATGTACTTAACCTAACGGATACCAGAACCAATTTAATAGGTAACCCTGAATCTGCGGTTTGGGTGGTGATAGTTTTTGATATCTGGAAGCACTTTCCAATCGCGTATTTGTTGATTTTATCAAAGCTGCAATCCATTCCTAAAGATCAGTATGAGGCTGCCGCAATTGATGGATATGGTCCTGTAGGACGTTTTTTCCATGTCACATTGCCAGAGATATATTTCGTGTTAGCGACTGTGGTTATTCTTCGTTTAATCTGGAACTTAAACCGTTTTGAAGACGTATACCTACTCGCACCAAATGTACAAACATTGCCGGTATTTACCTATTATCAGGCGTTTACCGGAATCATTGACCAAGGGCTTGCCGCGGCAACATCCGTCATTCAGTTCGGATTCTTGTGTGTGCTTATCTGGTTCTATGTTAAGAAAATTTTGAAGTGGTAAGTGAATATGTTGGGTAAACAAACAGTAAAAAAACGAATCGGATTCTGGATGGCGATAATGTTGCTGGTGAGCTTCTGTCTATTGCCTTTTGCTCAGATATTATCGACTTCACTAAAACATCAGTTCGATTGGGGTAATCCTTCATTGATCCCTCAAGTGGTTAATTTAGATGCTTACAAGGAGTTACTTGGGTTAAATGAGGTGAAGGAAGTCGAACTTCCGCCAGCGATTAAGAAAATATTGGATAACCCTAAAATACCAAAGGCGAAAAAGGAGGCTATAGCGGCAAAATATATTGGTGGAAATGATGTATTTCCTTTTGGGCGCTACATGTTGAATAGCTTCGCTATTTCTGCAGGTGCTGCGCTTATATCACTAGTATTTGCTGTCATGGGCGCTTACTCCATAAGTCGGCTTCGTTTTAGAGGTCAGGTAGTTGTTCAGCGTTCGGTGTTATTTGTTTATATGGTGGGCGGTGTTTTATTGATGGTTCCACTCTACCAGATGGCGGTGAATGTGGGGTTGGCGACTAGCATGTGGGGCTCGGTAGTTAGTTTATTTGCTATATATATTGTCCAGACCCTTCCTGTGGCGCTTTATATGCTGGGTAACTATTTCCGTACAATCCCATTTGCACTGGAAGAAGCGGCAATGATGGACGGCTATTCTCGTAGGGAAGCAATACTCAAAGTAGTTATCCCGTTGTCGTTACCTATGTTGGCGACCGTATTTATGTACTGCTTTATTATCGGATGGAATGAATATTTGTTTGCATCCGTCTTCTTAAAACAATTTAAAGAGTTCTACACATTGCCTCTTGCTCTTCAGGAACTATTTTTGTCGAAAAATGCAATATGGGATCGCATCATGGCGGCTTCCATGCTGACTCTGGCTCCAATTATTGTTTGTTTCTTATTTGCTATGCGTCATATGGACAGCGGCAAAACTGATGGCGGTGTAAAAGGTTAATTATTATGGCTTCTATTTCATTAAAAAATATTATCAAAAATTACGGCGAAACTAAGGTCGTAAAAGACATCAGCCTAGAAATACAAGATGGTGAGTTTGTTGTATTGGTTGGCCCTTCTGGTTGCGGGAAATCGACGACGTTACGCATGATCGCAGGTCTTGAACAACCAACATCAGGCGATATTCAGATTGGCGAAAATGTGATGACTCATGTTGAGCCACAAAATCGTAATATTGCTATGGTGTTCCAGAACTACGCACTTTATCCGCATAAAACCGTTGAAGAAAATATCGTGTTTGCACTGCGTAGATTAAAAATGGATGAAGCTGAAATTCAAACGCGACTCGTTGAAGTCTCCAAGATGTTGAAGTTAGATGAGTACCTAAAACGTAAACCAGCAGACTTGTCAGGTGGACAACGGCAGCGTGTGGCGATGGGGCGGGCAATTATTCGTGATGCTGACTGTTTCTTGTTTGATGAACCATTGTCGAATCTAGACGCAAAGTTGCGTAATCATATGCGCACCGAGATTGGTCAAATTCATAACAAATTTGGCCGTACCAGCGTTTATGT
Source organism: Vibrio sp. UBA2441 (assembly GCA_002342685.1). Classification (GTDB taxonomy): domain Bacteria; phylum Pseudomonadota; class Gammaproteobacteria; order Enterobacterales; family Vibrionaceae; genus Vibrio. Next base: position 19,242 of record DDQN01000037.1, on the reverse strand, counting down.
TACACACGATCAGGTGGAAGCGATGACACTTGCGGATCGGGTTGTGGTGATGCGTGATGGCATCATAGAACAAGTAGGCACACCAATGGAGATATACCTGGATCCCGTTAATATCTTTGTTGCGACATTTATTGGTTCACCATCAATGAATATTATTGAAGGCACGCTTTATGATCAGTATCTGGATGTTGGTGGATACACCATTGACCGTGACAAATTAATAAACGTGCACTATAAAAATCAGATCGATGTTCAAGGTATGAAGGTTAAAGTAGGCATTCGTCCAGACTTTTTCAATGATAAAGTTCACTTTTCTGAAACAGAACGAACATTTGACTTCAACAATATTGAGATTGACTTAGTCGAGCCGATGGGCTTTGACAAAGAAGTGCTTTTCCAATTAAACGGTCATAATGTTAAGGCTCGTTTAGACTTACGATCTGAAGTGGAAAAGGGTGATAAAATGGAATTACTGGTCGATTTGTCCAGAATATTATTGTTTGATACAGAAACAGAAGAAAGACTGTAATAATGTTAACCCCTTGTACTTAGTTGTAAGGGGTTTATTCGTTACAGCGAAAAAAAACGAATAGATAACCATCGAAGTCTTTGGATTACGATAATACTTCGATGGTGCTGGTTATGGGTTAATAAATGAGCCATTTTTTAATTGCGTTGTTTGGAATGAAAATTATGAAAAGCTTGCCAATATGGCTTACTTCAATAAAGATCTGCACCAGATCTTCTTAGATTGTCAGATAGTAGTATAGTTGACCCCGTTGTTAGGAGCGCGCTGTTGTTAGGAACCAATAAGTTATGTCGATAAAAAAATTAGCTGAATCGCTTGGGCTGTCAAAATCAACCGTTTCCAGAGCACTTAATGGCTATAGCGATGTTAATCCGGAGACACGAAAAAAAGTGTTCGATACTGCGAAGGCCATGGGGTACAAGCCTAATGCGACGGCTAAAAGATTGGCTTCTGGGAAATCTCGCAATGTCGGTATTGTTCTTCCATCAAACTCTCGTATGTTCGTCTCTCCTGCCTTCTCTAAAGTATTGGCGGGTGTGTCAACGTTTTTGGCCAAGCACGACTATCAGCTAATGGTAACCACCATCGCGGATTTTCAAGATGAGAAGAAGGTCTATCAAGATTTTATAAACAGCGGAATGATTGATGGCTTGTTTGTTGTACGTACGCGAATTAACGATGAACGTATTACGATGCTGAAGGAGAGAAAGTTTCCTTTCATTTGCCATGGTTTTGATGAGGGCTTTGAGCCGGACAGTTTTGTCGATGTAGATAACGCCGAAGTGTTCTATAGGCTGACAAAAAGACAGATTCAACATGGTCATACTCAAATTGCATTTTTGGATGGCCCGAGTGAGCTGACATTGTCGGTGTCTCGTTTTAGGGGCTATCACCGGGCAATGGAGGAGGCTGGGCTGGAAGTTGACCCTCGCTGGGTACGAAATGGTGAGTTGAGTGAAGACGATGCTATTCGTTTGGCCAAGGAAGTATTGTCGTTAGCCAAAAGGCCAACCGCAATCCTTTGTGCTGATGATAATATGGCTATTGGTACTATCGCCGCCTGTGAAGAGTTAGGCTTTTTACCGGGTCAGAATATATCAATTTCAGGGTATGGTGATTACGAACAGGGTAGGTATAGCAAACCTTCGGTAACGACGGTCAGCTATGATACTTTTGATGTTGGTGAAGAGATGGCTAAGCTCATGCTGAACAAGCTTGAAAAGAAAACTTATGTAATCAAAAACTGGTATACAGGTACCATAGTTCCAAGAAAATCTGACCTCACTACTTTGGCAGAATAAATTATTCTGCCTAGTTAAATATTATCCTGACAATTTTCATCATAGCCTGCAGTGTAGGCTAGAGCTTATGCTGGATTTTTTTGTTTCTCCCTATTGAAATGCAGGACGAGTGGCTATTTTATCTCGCCAAACGGTTATATGAGTGAGCTCATCAGCGAGATCAATATCTAGATTTTTCAGGAAACCGATTAAAATGAATGCCGTAATATCGGCAATACTAAAGTGCTCACCAGCCACAAAACTATGTTTGGATAACTGAAGATCTAATGTAGGAAGAAAGGCGATGAGCCGGCTTCGGGACTCATCCCCCCATGCTCCGACGCAATGCTCTCTGTCGCTGTAGATTTCAGAGATATTTCTAAACGCTTGAAATGCCACTAACAAGCCTTGCAACTCAACGACTCGCTGCCACATTTCCACCTGAGCTTTTTCTATAGCTGTGTTTCCAAACAGTGGTACCTTATCCGGATATAACTCTTCAAAGTAGCGACAGATTGCCACGGATTCGCAAATAGTTGTGCCGTTATCTAATTCGAGTACAGGCACCCTGCCATTGACACTAAGGGCTTTAAAGGCCTCTGTCAGATTGTCACCCTGACGAACATTTATCTGTGTTCGATCTACTGTAATACCTTTTTCCGCAAGGAATAAACTGACACGTTTAGAGCTTGGGGTAGGGGAGGTTTCGTAAATCTTCATTATTTTTCCTCTATTAGGTTCACTATTTGTCGTATTACAAGGTTAGTACAGTTCGTCTCGTTTAGGCTAAAACAGCGTGGTTTACACGTACAGGGTGTATTTATTTCAAATATGAGCACTTGTACGTATACCGCTACATATTTTATGTGTTTGGAATTCAGGGATTTATAATAGATGCTTGGTCATTAACCACACTAAATGTGCTGCTTTTGTGAACGTGCAGGCAAAACTTAGCGGGTAACTCGTGTAATATTTTTCTAATAAGCATCAGACGGTCATCTCAAGAGCAAACATTAAGTTATGTGGTTTATCACCAAAATACTCTGAATGATAAGGTGCAAGCTGGCAGCTAGCTAAGAAAAATTTTGGTGAGGAGTAAAGAATCGACACGTTAAATAAGTCGACCTAATAACAATCCAATTACCAAGGAGCAACCTCTTATGTCTACACTGACTCATGGGAGCAACGCGCATCAATTCCCTTATTCATATCCAGGCCTTAAAACAGTTATTCATGGCAACGGTGCCGTCGCGCATGTCATGGATTATGTATGCGGCGGTGTCATCGGATACCCTATTACCCCATCCACGGAGATTTCCGAGCTTTATGAAGCATTTCGAGCTCAAGGTGGCTGCAATGTATGGGGACAACATCCATTTTTCTTCGAACCTGAGGGTGAGCATTCGGCACAAAGTGGCGCGTTAGGCGCTGCACTCACAGGTGGAAAATACATTTCTAATGCTTCATCCAGTCAAGGTATCTTGTATGCATTAGAGTCTCATTACGTTACCGTGGGTAAAAAAGCAGCTGGATTTGTACTCCATATTGCCGCGCGCTCTGTCTCTCGTCATTCACTAAATGTGATGGCGGGGCATGATGATGTGTATGCAATATTGTCGGCGGGCTACACTACTTTATTTGGTAGTAATGCTCAGGAAGCGGCTGATCTTGCAGCAATTTCGTATCGAGTCAGCTCTCTGTCGCTTATTCCTGTAGCCAACACAATGGACGGTTTTGCTACTAGTCATATTCAAAGTGAAGTTAAACTGCCTGAACCAGAGTTGCTTAAACAGTATCTTGGTGACCCAACCGACCGCATTCCTGCTCCAACTGAAGCGCAGCGCATGCTATACGGTGCCAAAGGACGAGCTTGGCAGTTAGAACAGTTTATTGAAAAATATCAAAATCAATTTTGGCCTGAAAAACTCACAGATCTAAAAGGCTATATTAGTGCGAATAGCGAGAAGATTGAACGTGATAGTACGGGCGAATTGATTGAATCCTTGCAAGTTTATATTCCGGATGCTTTGCAAAAGAAATGGCAAAGAATATGGCTTAACGCCTATGAGAAAGACACCCGTCAACGTGTTCCTGCGCTAATGGACCCACATAACCCAGGGCTTACTGGAGGGGTACAAAATCAACCTGATTATCAGGCAGGTATTGTGGATCACCGAAGTCACTTCCAGAGTGATGTTCCTCAGTTTATCAAACAAGCCATGCTCGAGTATGGCGAACTAACCGGTCGTTTTTACCAGCCAGTGATGGATTTTATGTGCGACGATGCCGATTATGTCATTGTTGGACTTGGATCTGTCACTGATGACGCAGAGGCCGTTGCCACGCACTTACGCCAGAAGGGACAGAAAGTTGGTGTCATTTCGATTAAGCAACTACACCCATTCCCAGAAGCAGAAATTGTTGAGAAGTTAGCGGGAAAAAAAGTAGTTACTATTCTAGAACGCTGCGATGAAACTCGCCTAACAGCTCGAGTATCACGTGCCTTAATCAAAGCACAAGAAAATACGCACAACTTAAGGCATAAAGGCATTGAAGCACTTGCACAAATTCCGACCATTAACACGGGGGTTTTTGGCTTAGGCGGTCACGATCTCCAGCCTATGCACCTCATAGCTGCTTTTGACAATATGCGCTCTGAAAGCAGTAAACCATTCTTCTACCTAGGCAGTCAGTTCTTCGATGACAAAGCGACTGGTGAGTTGAAGGAAATTCAGGACCGTTTGCGTATGGTTTATCCCGATACTGAGTTGATGGCACTCGAAACTGGTGAGAACCCCAATCTACTTCCGGAATCGGCATTGAGAGTACGTTTCCACTCTGTTGGTGGTTACGGCACGATCGCTACCGGTAAACTGCTTACTGACATCCTGTCTGGTGCTTTAGATCTGCACTCTAAATCTATGCCTAAATACGGCTCGGAAAAAAGTGGTGCCCCAACGAACTTCTTCATCACTTTGTCTCCAGAGCCAATAAAGATCACCAATGCAGAGTTGCAGCAAGTGGAAGCCGTGCTTTCGCCTGATCATAAAGTGTTTATGCATACCAATCCGTTATCTGGATTAAGCAAAAATGGCACATTTATCCTGCAAACTCATCATGATGCCGAACAGGTTTGGCAAGAGATCCCGGCCAGTGCTCGCCGATATATTCGTGACAATAACATCAACTTCTACATTGTTGATGCATTTAAAGTGGCAAGAGAGCAAGCACCAACCGCTGATTTAGAAATACGTATGATGGGTATCGCTTTTATCGGCGCTCTATGCGGTCATGCTACGCAAGTAACACAGGGTGCGGACGAAGCCTTAATGCTAGAACGCATCACCCAGCAAATTGCAAAGAAATTTGGTGCTAAGGGTGAGAGGGTTGTGGAAAGTAATATGGCGGTTATTCGAGAAGGGATACGCGCCACAAAACAGGTCTGCTATCAAGATTTCAGCGATGAAAATATTAAAGTCGAACGCCCGGTAACTTGCGAAACACAGAAACAAACTCAGGCGAGTTGTGGATTGTTCGATCCTTCCTATTTTAGCAATATTGCTGGCAAACATTATACCGATGGGTCTATTGGTGAAGCCCCGGTGATTCCGGGATCTGGGATGTTCATGCCACCGGCAAGTGCCATCACCAAGGATAAAGGACTGTTCCGACTTAACGCACCTAAGTTCGATGCAGATAAATGTACTGGTTGTATGGAATGTACTATTGCTTGTCCCGATGGTGCAATTCCCAATGCGGTGCACGAGCTGCACGATATAGTTTACGTAGCGGTAGATAAACTAAATATTCCGCCAGCGCAGCGTGATGTATTGAAAGCGATGATGCCGCCTATTTTAGATGCTGTACGTCAATATTTCCGAACGGCACCGAAGAACGAGTCTCTACCACTTTACCAAGTTGTTGCGAAAGTAGTGGATACCATTAATTTTGAAGACCCCGGAATCGCACAGCAAATGGCTGGTGTTTGTGTAGCACTGGAATCGCTACCTGTTAGCCGAACTAAACCGTTCTTTGATGCAATGGAAAAAACAATCCCCGGTAGTGGTGGGTTATTCTCTGTTTCCATTGATCCAAGCAAGTGTAGTGGGTGTATGGAGTGTGTGGATGTTTGTGGGCCTAATGCACTGAAAAAAGTTCGCCAAACATCAGAAATGAACCAGCAGATGCAAGAGCTGTTTACAACATTGGCTCAAATGCCTAATACACCAGTTCGCTTCTTGGAGCACGGTGTGAAAGATGCCAGTGAATCGAAACGACTATTGCTGGATCGCAGCAACTATTATGCGATGAGTTCAGGTCATGGTGCCTGTCGCGGCTGTGGAGAAGTTACAGCGTTACGTCTTATGACTTCAATCAACCGTGCATTACAACAGCAACGTTATCAAGCGCATATTCAAAGCCTTGAGACTATGCTCGAGCAATTGGACACTAAATATCAATCGACTCTAAATAGCAATGAGGACAAAGCACGTACACAACGAATTGCCCGTATTATGCAAATACTGGAAAAACGCCTGTTCAACTTTGAACATGGGCCAACAGGTAATGGTCCATCTGATGCCTTAATAGCGAATGCTACGGGTTGTAGTAGCGTTTATGCGTCTACGTTCCCAGCTAACCCATACAATGACCCGTGGGTGAATAGTTTGTTCCAGGACACACCTGCTATTGCTAAAGGGTTATTTGAAGGTGAGGCTGCAAATCAACTTGAGCAATTTAAAGCACTGCGTACAGCGAAACTCGAACTTGAAGATATGTATGATACCGAGATTCACGACCATCAACTTCGTTATCTAGAGTGGAGTCACTTGTCGGATCAGGAACTGGCTCTATTGCCAACGGTCTTCAGTATTGGTGGGGATGGTGCGACTTATGATATCGGCTTTGGCGCATTGTCACGTTTGTTAACAACGAGTACCCCGATTAAAGTATTTGTCCTCAACACGGGCAGCTACTCTAATACCGGCGGCCAAGCGTCAACGGCGAGTTTCACTGCACAAGACTCAGACCTTAGTCGCTTTGGTAATGTCCACCGCGGTAAACAAGAAGCACGGAAAGAGCTCGGGATCATCGCGACTTTCCATCCTAAAGTGATGGTGGTGCAAGCCTCAACCGCTTTACAGGGGCACTTCATGTCTAATCTGATGGAGTACTTAAATTATCAAGATGCTCCAGCTCTCTTTGATGTTTATACCCCATGTATGGGAGAACATGGAATTGCTGATGATGCGAGTACCCGCCATTCTCGTTTGGCAGTAGAAAGTAGAATGAATCCTGTTTTTGTTCACGACCCTCGTAAAGGTGCAACGTTATCAGAGCGCTTCTCCATAGAAGGCAACCCTGAACTGGATCAAGACTGGGCAACACATACTATCAGTTATCTTGATAATGACGGTATGACACAACTGAAACAGGTGCCATTTACCGCCGCTGACTTTGCACTGTACGAAGGACGATTCAAGAAACACTTCTCAGTCATCAGCAGTGAGCCTACACCTACTGAATTGGCTGATTATGTTTCTATGTCCCACAGTGAGCGAGCGGATAAAACACCATTTATCTGGTCTACGGATAAACAGCAAAAACTGATTCAACTTAGTGTCTCTGCTTCTATTGTTGATTTGACTGAAGAGCGTCTTCGTAACTGGCATATGTTGCAGTATTTGAGTGGGCAGAATATTTCTAAGCTTGAGCAAGGCTACCAACAACAGATAGAAGAGTGGAAACTTAATTATCAACAAGCGCTCGATAGTAATGAACAGGCGATTGAGTCAATAGCGAATGGTTTGGCTGAATTAGCCATGGTAACAACACCCATTGACGCGAACATTATACCGGTCACTCAGGTAGAAGACAGTGCTAGTAGTGTTGTTAGTCGTAATGATAGTGCATTACCTTTGGTGTCTATTAATGAGGATGAAAAAGGTCTGTGTACAGACTGCAAAACTTGTTATCAGCAGCTAAGCGAGTTATTTGAGAAAACGACTATTGTTGACAATGGTGAAGCGAAGATTATCAGTCAAGTTATTCCAGAGGCATTGGCGAAAGTTGAGTTAAGTGAAGAGCTTGTTCAGCGAGCATCTCGGATAGCGGATGAGTGTGATGCAGAGATTATATATTTCAACGCTCCGACGTCAGTGGAGGTGTAGTTATGACTGCAATACTATCTCAATCTCAACGAGAACTGATATTAAAACGTATGGAGCAAAATCCGCAACGTTTTCAAAAGATGTTGATCGACGAGAGCCAACAGTTAATACGAGATACATTGAAACGCGGTAATCTGTCAGAAGCATTTATCACTAAACTCTGGGATCTATTGCTTGTTGGCGACGACCTTAGTGTGGCGTTACTGCGTTATTTATGGCGTATACCACTTAAGCAAAAACGCGCTTTTGTGCAAGCGTTGGACATTCATTTATCTGGACGCTATCCAATGTTCAAGGGGCTATCAGAAGGGTGGCCCGGTAGCAATAACATACCACCCTATGTTCGCCCAGCAGAAGAAAGGCGCAAGGATTTTGATCTAGTCAGCCAAGGATACCTTGGTTATATGGGGTTAGGCTACTCTCTTCGTGAAGTTGAGCTGTTTGTCTGGCTTGAGGTTATCAGAGACAAACAGTGTGAAGATAAGCCTTGTGAAATCGGGGTTCCGATGTGTGACCGTGATGGTAACCCAACGGAGGATGTAGATGGTGGGTGTCCGGTGAAAATCCACATTCCTCAAGTACTGAACCTGATGGGGGAAGGTCGCTTCAAAGCTGCATTTGAACTTATCCGTGATGCTAACCCATTGCCTAATGTGACAGGCCGTGTGTGTCCTCAAGAATTGCAATGCCAAGGGGTGTGCACACACAACGATAGACCCATTGAGATCGGGCAGCTTGAATGGTTTTTACCACAACGCGAGCGAGAGCTTACTGGTAATGCGCCTCCGAAGGCTGTGGTATGCAACCCGTGGGTGGCTGCGAGTAAACCGCCAGTTGCCATTGTAGGATCTGGTCCATCAGGGCTGATCAATGCTTACCTGCTCGCCAAAGAAGGTTATCCTGTCACTGTGTTCGAGGCATTCCATGTATTAGGTGGTGTACTTCGCTATGGTATCCCTGAATTCCGCTTACCTAATCAGCTGGTGGATGATGTCGTTGAAAAAATCAAAGCTCTGGGTGGTCGATTTGTTACCAACTATATCGTTGGAAAAACCGCGACGCTAGGCGATTTAAAGCAGGCTGGTTTTGTTCGCATATTCGTCGGTACCGGAGCAGGGCTACCCCGCTTTATGAATGTGAGTGGCGAACATCTGTTAAATATCATGTCTGCAAATGAGTTCCTGACTCGAATTAACTTAATGCATGCCAATGAGGCCGATTACGAAACCCCTATGCCTGAAGTCAAAGGTAAGGAAGTTATGATAATCGGCGGCGGCAATACTGCTATGGATGCCGCTCGAACAGCGCTTCGCCTCGGTGCTAATGTCACTATTGTTTATCGCCGCACAGAGCAAGAGATGCCTGCACGTGTGGAAGAACTTCATCATGCCTTTGAGGAAGGTATTGTACTCAAAGAGTTACGTTCTCCTTGCCAGTTTAATGGCGATAAAAACCATACACTGGTTAGTGCTGATCTTGAAGTGATGACACTTGGAGAGCCAGATGCATCGGGTCGACGACGTCCTCAATCAACAGGAGAGACAGAGTTAATGCCAGTAGATTTCGCTATTATGGCGCTTGGTAACAGCTCTAATCCAATAGTAAAAGATGCGAACCCTGATTTGAACACCTCAAAGTGGGGAACACTTCTTCTTAATAAGGGGTCTCAGGAAACGTCGTTAAGTGGCATATACAGTGGCGGTGATGCAACTCGTGGGGGGTCAACCGCTATCAAAGCTGCAGGTGATGGTCAGGCTGCTGCCCGAGAAATCATGAGCAATCTTGATTTTAACCTAAAGGAAGTAGAAGGATTGGTCAGTCAGGCTAGTCGTTATACTGACTTGGGGCAAATGCCACCGAAAATCATTAAACGTCGCCAATTAACCGACGAAATCGTAGAATTCACTATCAATGCACCACTCATTGCCCGTTCCGCGAAAGCGGGGCAATTTGTCCGTGTTCTTGCCGATGAGAAAGGTGAACTGATCCCTCTGACATTGGCGGATTGGGACGCTGAAGCTGGAACCATCGAACTGGTCATACAGGGACTTGGTAGTAGTTCTAAACTGATTAACCTGATGCAGGAAGGAGATAGCTTCGCAGCGATTGCGGGACCATTAGGCCAAGCAAGTCATGTCGTGAAGCATCAAGATAACCATAGTGTCATCTTTGTTGCGGGTGGTGTTGGGTTACCAGCGGTTCATCCGATTATGCGTGCTCATTTAGAGATTGGTAACAAAGTGACGCTCATTTCGGGCTTTAGAGGAGAAGCACAAACCTTCTGGACTGAAGCTGGTGATAAGGTAGAAACGCTTCGCTGGGCCTACCCAAACTTGTTGGACGTGATTTACGCTAGCAACGATGGAAGTTTCGGAATTAAAGGTTTTGTAACAACACCTTTAGAATCTCGGTTAATTGATTACCAGGCTGGTACTGGAGAGCCTATTGCGGAAGTTGTCACCATTGGTCCGCCAATGATGATGCGAGCAGTCAGTGATTTGACCTTAGAATACAAGGTTGAGTGCGTTGCCAGCCTTAACTCTATTATGGTTGATGCCACTGGAATGTGTGGTGCCTGCATGGTTCCGGTGATGATAGATGGTAAGCTCGTTCGTAAGCATGCTTGCATTGACGGACCTGAGATAAACAGCCATATCATTGACTGGGATAAGTTCTTACCAAGGTTTAACCAGTTTAAACCTCAAGAACGGCAAAGCCAGATAGAGCATCGTCTCATCGAGGACTAAACTAATTGGCGGCTACTTTGGTAGCCGCTTTTAGTTTGCTAACCTATACTGTTTACTTCTAAACCATGCATAATGCAGATATAAAACAATTACCAAAGTCATTTGAACAATGTACAATTTGTGTATAAAAGTTATTGGTTAATGTATTAGGATAGTGAATGAAATATTTGGTTACGGGCGCATCGGGTTTTATTGGCTCTAAAACTGTTGAAGAGCTATGTAAAAAAGGCCATGAAGTCTTGGGTGTTGATAACAATAATGCCTATTATGATGTTGGTCTAAAACTGGCAAGACTAAACCGAATAGAGCATCCTAATTTTACTTTCTTGCAGCTGGATATAGCGGATACAGAATCAGTGATAGAATTGTTTGAACAACAGCAATTTGATCGTGTGATTCATTTGGCGGCTCAGGCTGGTGTGCGCTATTCGTTGGATAATCCTCATGCTTATTCACAAAGTAACCTTACCGGGCATCTAAACATCTTGGAAGGATGCAGAGCAACAAAAGTTGAGCATTTAGTTTATGCTTCATCTAGCTCGGTTTATGGTCTAAATGCGAGCACGCCATTTAAAACATCAGACACGGTAGACCATCCCGTATCTCTTTATGCGGCAACCAAAAAATCGAATGAGCTTATGTCTCACTCCTACTCTCATTTATATAATATTCCGACCACTGGGCTTAGATTCTTCACTGTTTATGGCCCTTGGGGTCGCCCAGATATGGCACCGTTTATCTTCACTAAACGAATTTTAGACGGCGAAACTATCGATATTAATAATAATGGCGATATGTGGCGCGACTTTACTTATGTTGATGATATCGTTGAAGGTGTTATACGAGTTGCTGATGTCGTTCCGCAGCGAGACGAAAACTGGACCGTTGAGAACGGTAGTCCTGCAACAAGTTCGGCTCCTTACAAGGTTTACAATATTGGTCACGGTAGCCCGATTAATCTTATGGACTTTATTTCTGAGATTGAATCCGCTTTAGGCATAGAAGCGAAGAAAAACTTCCGTGAAATGCAAGCTGGTGATGTTTATAAGACGTTTGCAGATACCGAGGATTTGTTTGCAGCGACAGGTTACAAGCCACAAGTTGGAATCAAGCAAGGCGTTGCTGCATTTGTGGAGTGGTATAAAGAGTTTTACAATAAATAGAATGACAAAACGATATCAATAAAAAAGGAGTAGTTTACTACTCCTTTTTTTATTCAAAATTTATGACTTGATGTCGGGGGTCTTGCCCCGGCTTTCTATCAGAATATAACTAAGCCAAGCGCAGACAAAAGAGAAATAACCACCCCAGGCGACATCAGTAAAGTGGTGCCCCCCTGCCGCAACTCGCGCATAACTGACAAACAGATACCAGGCAACGATTCCGAAAGCTAACCGCTTTGCTAACTTATCCTTTCCTCGTCGACAGGCCGCAAAGGCTAAAACAAGAAACGCTAAAGGAACGGCAGCGTGTCCAGAGGCAAATGATTTTCCATAGTTGCCCCAGTTTGCTTCAAGAACTGCCTTTGACTCGTGCTTTCCACCAAATTCAATGCTCTGAGAAGGGCGAGGGCGGCCAAAGTTCTCTTTGAATACAGAGTTAACAATTAATCCAGGGCCGATAACAATAGAAATAAACAGCGCTAATACTAACCGGTTGTGCTTTCTGACGGGCTTCTTGATCATCGCAGCGATGGCGAAGCCGATAAAAAACAGGATGCTAACAGCGACGGACACGTTAATAGAACGATAAAAAAAACGCACTAAAAGATCATTTTTAAGTGGGAACTTGTGTTCAACGGAGTAAAAGAAACCGCTTATCAGCATATCTAAATTAAATAGCCGGGTAGCGATGGTAATTAACGCAATAACGACAGTCGCAACAACAATTGGCTGCCATGTGGATTTTAGAATTTGGGTCATAACAATACGAGATGTAATAGTTTATCTAATAATATGGTATCAATGATGGTATATCAATGCGCTAAGAGTTCAAACAGGGAGAAGGGTCTCCCTGTTTGAGGACAAATTATTTATTGTAACCTTTGAATCCGACAACACGGTAAAGGTCATAGTCACTGGTTTTATTTTTAGACAACCGTCTGTTTATTGGTGATAACAGTTCTACCTCAGAGAAAAAGCGACGTACGTTCTTTTCACCCATATCAGTAAGAAATAATGCAGAGTCATCAGAGCCTAAATAAGGCCTGGTTAGCTCAAAGTGACTCTTAACAATGGTCCTTGGCCACCAAGCAAGTATTCTGCCGTTAGGCTTACCAAACGTATAAAATGCGGCTTCAGTAATGGCGGTACGGCCATCGACGATTAATTTATCTTCCGGGAATTGATCAGTGTACTGTTTTAGGTCCGCTCCCCACTGTTTCCAGCCTCTGACTCGTTTAAATGGATCCTGACTGGCTTTTAATTCAATGTCTGCGGCCTGAATGACTGGATCAGCAAGCATAACAACAAAATTGAGAGCAAGGTTAGTTGCAAGCATGGCAATAAGCCAGCCGCGTCGATTTTGTAAAAAATGTGCGATACCGATAATGACAGCAACATAGGTTGGTGCGGCCCAGTTTGCGTTGTATTTTCCCTGCAATGCTACCAAAGAGATAATAACCAGCATTGGCATACTGAATGTGATCAGCAGGTTTTTGGGTTTATCCCCTTTAATCAGCCACCAACACATAACAATAAACCCAACCGGGCCAAGGATGCCCGCTTGTTCCAGCAAAAAACTGACCATTTTACCTGGGTATAACCCTTGCTCATTGACGTAATCGGCCGTGTGAGAAAAGGTCGGGAAATCATTTAGGTAATTCCAGTAAAAATTGGGTGCCAGAATAATCAGTGAAATGGCGGCCATTACCCAGAGGCGAGGGTTTTTTAGCTGCTTGGCGTGGCCAAAAAACAACATATACCCTAATGCGGAGAGTGAAAAGATGGCCATGTTGTATTTAGTGAGCAAACCAAGTCCACAAACAACGGCACACATTATCCAGTTAAACCATGTATTGGTTTCGATGCTGCGAATAAAAAACAGCATCGCGCTACTCCAGAAAAGGAATAGCAGTACATCTGTTGAAGTAATTGTTGAGGAAAGCGCCACCCCGGGAAGCGTGATAAACAGGATGGAAGCCCAAAAGCCAACTTGCTCAGAGACGAGTTTTCTTCCTAGCAGATAAATAATGTAGGACGTAATCGGGTAAATCAGAATCGCACCCAATTTAATGGTGAAAACAGAGTGACCAAATAGACTGGTTACCAAATAAATGAGAGCTGCAACCATGGGGGGTTTCGAGTAGTAACCCCAATCCATTTCTAACGACCACCACCAGTATTGAATTTCATCAACATAGAGATCAAGTGAACTGATAGAAAGGAAATAACCTCTTACTATTGAGATTATAAGAAGAATGATAAGCAGCGGTTTTAGCATAGAGCCAACCGCTATGTCTGGGTTAGACATCTGTTTTATTGTCATAAACTGGTTTCAAAAGTTGATTTGCCTGGCAGCATAAATACGACCATTGCGCCAAGCACAGAATTAAATAATATAAAAAAGTGAGAATTTAGTGCCGCTGCTACGATGTCACTTGAGTTGATCGTCTCCGCTGTCGCACCATTTGTCATCAATCCAAAGGAGACCGCAGCTTCGTAGCTACCAAAGCCCCCTGGTAATCCGGGCAGCATACCAGAAACCTCACCAAATAGTGCTGCAAATGCGGTTTGTTCAATAACCAGTGGTGTCATACTGGCCAACAAAGCAGCAAACAGGAATATTTTAACAGCCCAATTTAACCACGATAATGCGGTCATATTGAGTAGCTTACGTCGGGTGCTGGGAATGTTTGTCAATATTTGCCAAATAAATTTAGATTTTTTGTGCTTTCTGTATCGATAGGTAAGCCAGATAAAGTGTTTTCTTAACGTAATACCAACGAGCGGGATAAAAAAGGAGACGGTGAGCCAAACAAAAACCCAATGCTCAATAGCCGAATAGGTAAAAATAGCGACAGCGATTGATGCCAACACATACGCATCGAACAATCTGAGTACCAGTAATGCAGGAACGGAATGTGAATAGGAGGTACCAAACGCTTTTTTCATCAAAATAGGGAAAGATATCTCGCCTGCTTTTGCGGGTAACAGGTTGGCCCAAAAAGTCTGCTTAATAACCAAGGGCAAAACCACCTTAGTGGGCAGTTTTATGGTAGGGCTATTGAAATAAACAGATATTCGGTAACTACGTACGCAATAGCTAAACCAGTAAAGAAGAGTGAAAGAAATTAATGCCGACGTCGGGATCGCTTTCCAGAATGAGAGAAGTGTATTCCATCCCCAAACATATTGAACAACAACGATTACCGAGAGAAAAGTCAAGACAGAAATTAGGGTCGAACGGAGTTTCATAACTATGCTTGACTTCCGATTTGAGTTATAGTGAAAAGCTTAAATAGAATAGCATAAAATCACGGTGAGAGTAGCTATTATGTCGGACAACAAAGTTTCCGAAACTAATGAAAAATATCAAGTTAGTGTCGTTGTTCCTATCTATAACGAAGAAGAAAGTGTAAGACCCCTCGTAGAAGCCATAGACGATTCTCTTAAGTCAGCCGATTTTGAGTGGGAATTGTTGTTGGTTAACGATGGCAGTAGTGATAAGACTCTGCATGTCGCTATGGAAGTTCAAAAGCAATATGGTGCGCATATCCGCATTATTGCGCTACAAAGAAACTTCGGTCAAACGGCAGCAATGCAAGCCGGTATTGAACAATCTCATGGTGATTATATTGTGACTCTGGATGGTGATTTGCAAAATGACCCTGCAGATATCCCTCATATGGTCCAACGCTTGATTGACCGAGATCTCGATCTATTGGTGGGTTGGCGTAAAGATCGCAAAGACAACATGTTGATCCGTAAAGTGCCTTCGAAAATTGCTAACTGGTTAATTGGTAAGGCGACGGGCGTTAAACTTAATGATTACGGTTGTAGTTTAAAAGTGTATCGCGGTAGCATTATTCGTAATGTGAAACTGTATGGTGAAATGCACCGCTTTATTCCTGCATGGGTAGCCATTCATGTGCCCGTTGACCGTATCGAAGAAGTGGAAGTAAACCACCACGCTAGACAGTTTGGTGAGTCTAAATATACGATTTCTCGAGTATATCGGGTAATTTTAGATCTTATTTCTGTTATCTTCTTTATGCGATTCCGTACCCGTCCTTCTCATTTCTTTGGCCCTATTGGTCTAGGATGTGGAACGCTTGGCACACTGATGATGCTAATGCTTGCCTTCGATAAGTTCGTAATGGGTGAAGAGATTGGTTCTCGACCAATGCTGACAGTAAGTGTTCTGTTAATTGTGATGGCAATGCAGTTTATTACGACCGGTATTTTAGCCGAGGTCGTAAGCCGTACTTATTATGAGTCTTCTAACCGATCAACGTATGAATTTACTGAGATTGCAATGGTTGAAGAAGCTGAAACAGAAGAAGCTGAAACAGAAGAAGCTGGAGCAGAAGAAGCCAAAGCAGAGCCAGAAAAGACAGAGCAAGCCTAGCTTTGTGTTAATGGCACTGACAGCGTATTAATGAAAAAACCACCGGTAAGGTGGTTTTTTTATGCTTAAAATACTGTATTAATGACTAACATAATAAACGGCCGCTCAAATACTACTTGGCTACTTTATACTCAGCTTCAGTTACAACGAGCAAATCTTTTACTTCGGAAGAATCACCGCCGTAATTATCCGTTCCCCAAGTTACAACGCCTGTTCCATCCAGCTTAACCGCAGCCAAAGCCTGTTCGGTTGCATAAATAGCCTGAATGTCGGTGAGTTCTTGCTGTACCGCCGAAGAGTCACCACCGCGATCACATACTCCCCAAGTGATAACATTACCGCTGTACGTTAAAGCCGCGTATGCAGCTTCACTTGGTACTATAGTATCAATATCGACAAGCGGTTGCTGTTCACTGCAAGCTTGGTCACCTTGATAGCCCCAATAAACCGCTTCGCGATTTTGGTTAATACCAGCAAAACCGATATGATAACTTGAGTAGAGCTCAATAATATTTGTAAGTGGACCGGTAGCGTTACTTTCGTCATTTAGGCTCGCCCCCCATGCAGCAATACTGCCATCATTTTTTAGGGCAGCAAATCCATCCTGACCAGAAGCAATGGTTTTTACACTATCCAGCGTTTTACTATTGTTTAAATTACTATCACCGCCATAGCTACCTTGGCCCCATGTGATCACTTCACCATCACCATTTACTGCTGCGAAGGCACGATCCGTAGCGTAGATAGCGTCAATATCCGTTAATGGGATGGATTGATCATTATTGTAGGTGACATAGCCACCATAAGAACCACCTCCCCATGTAATCACTTTTCCATCGTGGGTTAATGCTGCAAAGGCACCTTCGCTACCAACGATGGTTTTTATATTGACTACCGGGGTTAAATTATCGGTAAATGTGTCTGCTTCGGGACCACCCGATGAACCGCTATTTTCAAAGATTACACTACTATCACCACCGTATCGCTTATTTCCCCAAGTAATAACGGTGTCATCATTTGTTAATGCCGCATACGCGTATCCTGTTGAAAATAGGGCTTTAACATCTTTTACAGGTGTATCTTGTGCTATAGGTTGTCTCCAACCAGAATCCCAAACTACGCTAGTATCGCCACCAGAGCGCTCCTCACCCCAAGCGACAACAGTACCATCACTTTTTAGCGCTGCCATTGAATCGCTATTGCCAGTTATAGATACCACATCATTTAATTTATCTTGAACGCCAGAGGAGTCTGAAGCATAGGTGCCGGAGCTGTCAGCATTTCGTCCCCACGTATAAACCGTGCCATCATTTTTTAGTGCTGCAAAGGTGTATCTATTGGTGAAAATGGTTTTGATGTTATTCAGCTCATTGGCGTTAGTTTCATTAAAATCTGCGGTGATCCCACTAAAGCGTTCATCTCCCCACGCGACAGCTGTACCATCCATTTTTAGCGCAGCGAATCCCATTCCTTCTTCAGATATGACTGTTGGGACAAGCATTTCATGAAAAGTATTTGCTCATATTTTACAGCGCCTGTCCCGTTATCACGCCAATCGGACCATTTAACCCCGGTTTCTGCCTATTGGTACGTAAGCATCTAGTAGTCTATTGGGGGAAGTGGTATGTTGGTAATAAAGCAATAGCAACAGGACGCTTCCCTTTGAAATACACATTTACGGCTCTTTTGGGGCTGTTCCTTCTTAATAGTGCTCATGCTGGAGATTCGTTAAGCTGTCAAATTGACCAAATCAGTGTCCAAGATGATGCCACAACGTTAGGTGAAATCCGGGACTATTGCAGTGCCACCCAACAAACGCGACCGATAACGGTCACTGAGAGTCCCAACTCAGGACGTATCAGTAAACGTGTGCGTCAGGAGAGGGAAATCGAAGATTCAGCGTTTGCTCTCACGCCACATAGAATGAACTATTTGTTGCCTGTTTATACGACTTCGAGCATCACCCCCTATGAAAACCAGAGCCCTAGCGATGTTTATCAGGGGCTTAAAAGTGTCGAGGCGCAGTTCCAGATAAGTCTGAAGTTCCCTTTAAGCTTTGATTCACTGTTCGTACCAGGTGATAAAATTTATGGGGCGTTTACTCTTGAAGCTTGGTGGCAGGTTTATGCCAAAGATATCTCCAGCCCGTTTAGAGAAACCAATTATCGACCGGAGATATTCTATGTAATGCCACTTGATTGGCACCCACTGGATGGCAATACAGGTCTCACTGTAGGGCTGGAGCATCAATCAAATGGTCGTGCCGGTTTGCATTCTCGCTCATGGAATCGAGCCTATCTGAATCTGCTCTATGAGCGCAACAGAACCGTGGTTTATGTCCGTCCTTGGTACCGCTTACCGGAAGAACAGAAAACAGACATCAACGATGCTCACGGTGATGATAACCCGGATATTGTGGACTACCTTGGCCATGGTGAAATTGGCTTAGGCTACGATTTTGGCGATTATAAAGTGTCTGTTTTGGGGCGTGGGAATGTAAAAACTGGAAAGGGCTCAGCAACGCTAAACGTTACGACGCCGCTTTACGGTAAGTTGCGCGGATACATCAAAGTATTTCACGGCTATGGTGACAGCTTAATTGATTACAACCACAGTCAGACACGTTTTGGCCTTGGGGTCACACTGAATGACTTGTTTTAGTATTGGCTCAATTTTTCTAAATGGGCGTGCTTCCCCTGAACCGTTCATTCCCTTTTATTATCCATTCATTCACTACTATTACATTGGCTAGTGTAGGTAAGTTAGAGTGGTCAATAATTATTGTTTGACTGTTGTGACTGTGACTGTTGTGACTGTTGGGACAGGCATTTCATGAAAAGTACTTGCTCAGTTGCATAAAATTCAAAAGTGCCTCGTAACACATTGCCTCTGTTCGTATTTTAATAAAATAACGGTTAATATTGGTGAAAAGTTCATCGTTGGAACCG